>NZ_JBNNSS010000001.1:0-693343 GCF_050277945.1 Lysinibacillus sp. NPDC097214 | reverse complement strand
ACAATTCAAATGAGAGCAAAGAAATAGGAGGGGCTAACTGCCCGTAAAAACCCGATTGGTGAAGACTAATAATCAGTGGGGTAAAGACCCCCCACTGATAAAAGTTTCACTTTATCCCGTTTTAACGGGCAGTAATTTATCTATATCAAAAGAGAAGCGTCAGGTGCTCCCATTTCAATTCAAATGAGAGCAAAGAAATAGGAGGGGCTAACTGCCCGTAAAAACCCGATTGGTGAAGACTAATAATCAGTGGGGTAAAGACCCCCCACTTATAAAAGTTTCACTTTATCCCGTATTAACGGGCAGTAATTTAATCTATATCAAAAGAGAAGCGTCAGGTCCTCCCATTTCAATTCAATGAGAGCAAAGAAATAGGAGGTAATTAAAGTTTTACTTTATCCTACAAACGCTTTAAATGTAGAGACTGTATTCGAAATATCCTCACTTTCGCAAATCGCGGAAATAACTGCTATTCCATCTGCACCTGCTTTAAATACAGTATGTGCATTCGAGCAGTTTATGCCTCCAATTGCAACGATAGGGAGCTCCGGGTATTGTCTGCGAACTTGTTGTAAAAATTCAGTTCCACTAGGCGGTTTGGCGTCGCTTTTAGAGGTGGTTGAAAAAATTGGACCAATTCCTACATAGTCAGCACCATATTGTAGAGCAGTTTGTAATTCAGCTTGTGAATGAACAGAAACCCCTAGAATCATATTGCCAATTTTTTTTCGTACCATCGACACAGGAAAATCTTCTTGGCCAATATGAACACCATTTGCTCTAAGTTTTATAGCTAGTTCTACATCATCATTGACGATAAACGGAACATGATACTGTTGACAGAGCTTTTGACATTTGCGAGCAAAATTTTCATAGGCTTGTCCAGTTAGTTTATTTGGCCCTTTTTCACGGAATTGAAACATTGTAATTCCAGATTGGAGAGCTTTCTCTAAAACGTTTATTGGCTCCTGATTGAAAACATTACCTGTACCCATAATAAAATATAGTTGTAGATCGTCACGTTTCATGAATGGTCACCTCACAGGAATCCTTATAGTTTTGGTAAGCAAAATGATTTGTTGGACCATGGCCGTTACCAATAGATAAATCATGGGTTATGGCTAATTGAATAAATTTTTTAGCTTCCTCAATTGCCTCCTCCATAGGTAGCCCAAGACCAAGAAAAGCAGTTAATGCTGCGGAAAATGTACAGCCTGTACCATGCGTGTTTTTTGTTGCAATTCGAGTAGACTGCATGGAAAATGATCGACCATCTTGAAAAAATACATAATCAGTAGCATAGCATGTATCCTCTAAATGACCGCCTTTCATAACGACGCATTGAACGCCTGTTTGTAATAAGATCTGAGCTACTTCTTTTAAATCAGCTAAAGAATTGATTTTCCTTCCAGAAAGGGTCTCAGCCTCAGGGATGTTTGGCGTTACAATTGTTGCTAAAGGTAGCAAATAACTTCGTAATGCCTCAATTGCTTCTTGCTGTAATAAGCTTTCGCCACCTTTTGCAATCATAACAGGATCCACAATAAGCGGAATATTTACTTCTGCTAAAATATGTGCAATTGATTGGATGATCTCGGAGGAAAACAGCATTCCTGTTTTAATAGCACTAATTGAAAAATCCTCGATTAGCGCTCTAAGTTGTTTTTCAATAAAGCTAACTTCAATTGGTAAAACACCCGATACACCCAGTGTATTCTGGGCAGTTAAAGCTGTAATAACAGATGTTCCAAACACTTTTAATTCCTGAAATGTTTTTAAATCAGCCTGTATGCCTGCACCGCCGCCACTATCTGAACCAGCAATCGTCGTTACAATATCCATTATTCATCACCATCCTTGGAAAGGTGATGTAGCTCATTCAATACAGCAATTTGAAAATCGCCAATGAATCGAGTAGAAGAAGCAGCTTTTTCTGCTAACTTCTTATAAAGTGATAATGTTTCTAGCAATTGGTCAAACGGTTGATCTCCTGCGGCGTAAGAGGCACAACACAGTGCACTCAATAAGCAACCTGTTCCAGTAACTTCTGTCATTTGAGAATTTCCACCCGTAATCCATTGCTGATGTGTGCCATCAGTAATAAAATCCTTTTCACCGGTCACAATAACAATACAATTGTATTGTTGAGCTATTTTCTGTGCCTCCACTTCTACAGAAATTGACCCACTACCACTATCTACGCCTTTTTGTTGCCAGTCTACATTGGCAATTGCCGCAAGCTCTCCGATATTGCAACGAATTGCCGCAAATTTAATGTCCTCCAGTAATTGCTGTACCGTTTGTTTTCGGTAAGATGTTGCACCTGCGGCAACAGGATCTAAAATAACGGGAATGCCAAGAGCATTTGCTTTTTTCCCTGCAAGTAACATGGATTCTTTCATTCGTTCATTAAGGGTACCGATATTGATCAATAAGCCTGAGGCGATTGTCACCATTTCTTCAACCTCGTGACCGTCATCAGCCATGACTGGAGAAGCGCCTATTGCTAATAAGCCATTTGCTTGAAAATTAGCCACAACGTAATTAGTTATGCAATGAATAAGTGGATTTTGTTTACGAATCGTTTGAAATATCAATTTAAGTCCTCCTCGTTGGATGGACGTAAGCGTGCAAAAAAGACTCTTTTTCGTGCAAAAAACACGTAAAAGAGCCTTTCATCAGTAATTCGATGTAAATTGCTCCCTACGTCAGTATTAACTAACAGGTTCAAAGGGTCAGGTTTTACCTTCTCAACTCTAAATGAGTCCCCCTGCAATCATGCATTTAGTTGACCAAAATGTACCATATTATTCATTTGTGTTCAATAGGGAGTTTTTTCTTCATTCAGATTTTCTGTGCAAAAGCGACCATTACGCCAAATTAAAATGGATAGAAGCAATAAGTGACTGATGCCATATAGCAGAGCATGATAGTTGTCACGACTTTCATAAATTAGAGTGTATTCCATTGAAATCGATAAAAATTGAGTTTATATTGGGCGTAACAAAAGGGGGCATTTGCCATGAAAAGAGAAGATTTAATCGCACCAGAATGGTATAACATTTCAGAGGAAATTGAAAAATATGCACAGGATTCTACCAAAAATGCATTATTAGTTTATAACGAAAACGGAGAAATTCAGTACATTACATATACAGCCTTACTTGAAAAGGCGAATCAGGCAGCACATGTATTTACCTCTCAAGGTTTGAAAAAAGGTGATGTAATTTTAATCATGGTACCGAGATCAGTGGAGGCGTATATTGTGTACATTGCGGCATTAAAGGCAGGTTTAACTATTATACCTAGTTCAGAAATGTTGAGATCTAAGGATATTGAATATCGAATCAATCATGCTGAAGCAAAAGGAGTTGTTGCATTTGAGCCTTATATTGAACAATTTGATAGTGTTGAAAATTTACAAGAAATACAGCAATTTGTCATTGGTCATGCACATGAACCTTGGCAGCCATTGCTTGAAAAAATGCAAAGCCAACCAAAAAGCTACTTTAATTCTACACCAACTAAGAGTACAGACATTGCATTTTTAGCATATACAAGTGGTACAACAGGCAATCCAAAGGCAGCAGTACATACACATAGCTGGGGTTACGCACACTTACGAACTACTGCACCAAATTGGTTAGGTGTTCAAGAAGGTGACATAGTATGGGCTACCGCAGCTCCTGGCTGGCAAAAATGGATTTGGAGTCCGTTCCTCGCTACTTTAGGAAGTGGTGCAACAGCATTTGTTTACAAAGGTCACTTTGATGCGGGTACTTACCTTGCACTGATTGAAAAATTCAATATTAATATTCTATGTTGCACACCAACCGAATATCGATTTATGGCGAGTCTTGAAAATTTACAAGATTTCAATGTAAGTACAATACGTCAGGCTGTGTCAGCGGGCGAACCTTTAAATAGTGAAGTGATAAAAGTATTTTCCGAGGTTTTTAATTTACAAGTACGAGATGGCTATGGACAAACAGAGAATACATTACTTGTTGGTACAATGGTAGGCATGGAGGCTAGAATGGGCTCAATGGGTAAACCTACCCCGGGTAATTCTGTTGAAATTATCAATGATTTTGGAAGTCCTGTTGCGGTTGGAGAAGTTGGAGATATTGCTGTACACTGTGAAACGCCCGCGTTATTTGAAAAATATTTAAACGATCCAGAACGGACAAATTTACAATTTAGAGGCGATTGGTATATTACCGGTGATCGTGCATATAAAGATGAAGATGGCTATTATTGGTTTGAAGGACGTGGAGATGATGTCATTATATCGTCTGGGTATACGATTGGCCCATTTGAAGTAGAAGATGCGTTATTGAAGCATCCTGCAGTGAAAGAAACTGCCGTTGTCGCGAGTCCAGATGAGATTCGTGGAAATCTCGTAAAGGCGTTTGTTGTGCTCTGTGAAGGAGAAGTTGGTAATGAAACACTTATAAAAAAACTACAAAGCCATGTAAAAACTTTAACAGCCCCTTATAAATATCCTCGTGTGATCGAGTTTGTTACTGAGCTACCAAAGACTGCATCAGGCAAAATTCGTCGTGTCGAATTACGAGAGCAAGAAAAAATCCATTCTATCACTCATCGTTAATTTCCTAGGAAATAATGTCGAAAATCAAAGTTCCTGCTTTTTTTATGAACTTTGATTTTTTTATAGTATTAGGTAATGTATTATAGGTTGAATAAGTTAAAGCTTTTGCAAAGTGTTGGGATCAACCCCGTGTTATGGCATGAGCTATATTATTGCAATAAGTATGAAACAAATTAGGATATCAATCGTATAACGTTATGAGGAGGCGGAAAGATATGAATGGTAAAAGGTGGGCTGCTTTAATAATTGCAGGTGTGCTATTAGTATTTTCATTAGGAATCAACACTGTTTTTGCAATATTTAAATCAGATTTCTTTAGCAGTTTTGATAGATTAGCGGCTGGAAACGACTTGACGGTAATGGAAAAGGTTAAAGAAGACGGCAATATGGATAAACGTATAGCATACTTAAAGGTTGATGGTACGATTCAAGATGTTGGCTCAAGTACATTATGGCAACCAGTTTCTTATGATCATCAATTTTTCTTACATCAATTAGATAATATTTTATATGATGATACTGTGGAAGGTATCGTCTTAAGTGTTAATACACCAGGTGGCGGTGTCAAGGAATCAGCAGAAATATATAAAAAACTGTTGAAAATTAAAGAAGAGCGACAAATTCCAATCTATGTATCTATGGATTCGATGGCAGCTTCAGGTGGTTATTACATTTCAGCACCAGCAGATAAAATTTTTGCGCAACGTGATACAATTACAGGTTCGATTGGTGTCATTATGCAATCTATTAATTATCAGGCGTTAGCAGAAAAAGTTGGTGTGAAATATGAAACATTTAAATCTGGTGAACATAAGGATATGCTTAGTCCAATGCGTGAAGTGACACCAGAAGAGCGTGCTATGATGCAAGACATGATTAATGAAACGTATCAAGAATTCGTTGGTATTGTTGCAAAAGGACGTAATATGTCTGAACCAGATGTGAAAAAAGTGGCCGATGGTCGAATTCTTAGCGGTAAGAAGGCTCTTGAAGCAGGCTTAGTTGATGAGATTGGTGATGAAGAAGCAGCAATTACAGCATTGCGTAAAGACTTTGGTTTAGAGGGCGCCGAATTATTTGAGTATTCATATGATGTTGGTGGCTGGCAATCATATGTTGGGATGAAAATTGGATCTATATTTGGTCCATCAGCAGAGGAAAAAATGTTGATGAAAATTATGGCGGACTATAAAGCACCTAAAATGATGTACTTATATGGCGAATACTAAGGAGGGAGTACTATGACAAACAATGAAATTGTTATGCAAGGGTCACCCTCTATGGAGAATACTCTCCTAATGGATAAGCCAATTACGAATAAAAATTATGCATTAAAAACGGCAGGCTTTTGGATACGTTTTTGGGCATTTTTCATAGACGGAATTATTATTGCAGCAGTAGGTGGAATTCTCGTTAACCCAATATTTTATTTAATGGATTGGTCATTATCTGACACAGTGTGGTATGCACCCATCTCGATTATATCCGCTATTCTCTATTACAGTTATTTCGTAGTAATGACGAGGTTTTTTGGGCAAACATTAGGAAAAATGATATTTGGATTACGTGTTATTTCATTAAAGCATGAGAAGTTGACTTGGTCAGACGTGTTATTCCGTGATTGGATTGGGCGTATCATCAACAGCATTTTTATGCCACTTTATATTCTTGTAGGCATTTTACCGAACAATCAAGGTATACATGATTTTTTCGCGGATACAACAGTCGTTCATGAAAAAATATATATAGAAAAAAATATTGAGGAACCTTCTTTGCCAATGAAAGAGGAAAAGACTGAACCTGTATCTCTAGAGCAAAAATCAGAACCTGAAAAGCTAGAGGGAAAAAACGAAGAATAATAGCTAGAGCTGTCTCATTACAGAGACGGCTCTTTATTTTTGATACATGATTTGTTAGTTGGGAAATCGATTATCTCCAAAAGTTGGGATGACATTTACGTAATCCGTGTATAAAGTTGATTGGAGTGAAGGTTGACGCCCACAGGAAAGCGCTCAGTCGGAACGAAAATCAACTCTACATTATGATGATGAACTTGGAAAATGATGCAACTTTAAGTAAACATGGCAGAATAGGTGCGAAAAGATTTTTCAAAACTATTTTTGATAAGCTGTCTCAGTTGCAATTAATTCCCTCCATTTAGTAATATTATGTACATATGAAGATTAGGAGGCGTTTATATGGCACAAGTAACATTTAAAAATGGTCCAGTAACACTTGTAGGGAACGAAGTAAAGGTTGGAGATCAAGCACCAGATTTCACTATATTAGCGAATGACCTGTCACCTGTTACATTAAAAGATTCAGAGGGAAAAATTCGTTTATTTAGCGTTGTACCATCATTGGATACTGGTGTATGTGATGCGCAAACACGTCGTTTTAATGAAGCAGCAGCTGGCTTAGGTGATAATGTAGTAATCTATACAGTATCTGTTGACCTTCCATTTGCTCAAAAACGTTGGTGTGGAGCAGCGGGTATTGATGCTGTTCAAACAGTTTCAGATCACCGTGACCTGTCATTTGGCGAAGCATATGGTGTCTATATTCAAGAGTTACGTCTTCTAACACGTGCAGTATTTGTTGTGGATGCAAATGACAAAGTGACATATGTGGAATATGTTCCTGAAGCAACAGACCATCCAAACTATGAAGCGGCAATTGCAGCTGTCAAAGCACTAGCATAATTTATTGATTTTAGGCTAAGATATTACTAGACAAAGGGGCTGTGACAAGTTTTTGTCACGGCTCTTTTCTGTGTGAAAGGAAGTTGTGTATGGAAAATATCGAGAAGTTGTTTGGTATGCTAAATGAACATGCTGAAAAGATAGAAAAAGAACATAATGTTACATTGCTAGAGGGTATTCTAGATGGCTTAGAAGCATGGCTAGATGGGGAAGTTGATTTTTCACAAGACGGTGCTACTAAGGAAGATGTGCGCAAAGCGATTCAAATTACTGTTTTAAAGGGGATGCGAAAAGGTTCTCAGCCGAATCACCAAATGACACCGGATACTCTTGGATTATTAGTTGGTTATTTTGTAGAGCAACTATATGTAGATCGTCTAAAAACCGAAAAGATTTCGATTTTAGATCCTGCAGTAGGTACAGGGAATTTACTCCTAACAGTTATGAATTTATTAGACGAGAAAATAGAGGCAACAGGTGTAGAGGTTGATGAACTACTTATTCGTATAGCTGCTGCTACAGCTGATTTGACAGAGCAGCCTGTTTCTTTATACCGTCAAGATGCGTTACAAGATTTATTAGTAAGTCCTGCAGATGCAATTGTTTGTGATTTACCAGTCGGATATTATCCAAATGAAGATATCGCATTAGATTATGAACTATGTCCTTCAGAAGGATTGAGTTATGCACATCACTTATTTATTGAGCAGTCCATTAACTACACAAAGGATGGAGGCTATTTATTTTTCTTAGCTCCAACCCATCTTTTCGAATCTGAGCAGTCGAAACAACTGCATAAATACATTCAAAAGCATGCCTGGATTCAAGCAATTATTCAATTGCCAGATACAATGTTCGCCAATAAAGCACTTGAAAAGAGCATTGTCATTTTACAAAAGCAAGGTAACGATTTCAAAGCTCCAAAAGAGGTGCTATTAGCAAAAGTACCAAATATGCAAAATAAACAAGCTCTAGCTATGTTCTTTGAAAAAGTGAAGATGTGGCAAGAAGGGAAATAAGTAAAAAGGTATCCAATATTGGATACCTTTTAGTTTGTCTATAATAAAATATGTATCAATGAACAACTGTTGATTTTTACCCTGAATCTCCACTTTGCGCTAAAATCAATGGTTCTACACCATAGAATAGGTGAAAAGTTTAAGCCAAAATAGACTATAATTAAAAACTAAAAAGAGATCCAGCTTAAATTATAAATGGATAGATTTGATTATTTTTTCTGCATTAATTGTCTTCCTTATAGAAAAAACAGGAAATTTACGCCCCGAAGTGCTAAAAGCAGGGTCTATATAGTGTTTGTCTACCCTTCGATTCGCTTCACTTTGTCATTATAAATTAGAGTGAAATGCCAGGAGGTACATGCCATGTGGATTGGTTGATCTTCGTTCCGACTGGGCGACTCCTTGGGGATCAGCAATGGAGGAACGAAGGATAAAATCATCACATCCTGTGATAACGCCTTCGTGACCAACATCATGTTGGCCTGAGACCCTGGAGCGAGCGGGTAGGCGAAGGAAAGCTAAAAGCATCACGTCCTGTGATAACGCCTTCGTGACCAACATCGTGTTGGCCCAAGCGGCTCATCGGACGCCCCCAGGAAGCTCTGCTCTGCGCGAAAGCGAAGCGGCAGCGGCAAATGTTTTATCTGTGCGAAAGCGTAGCGACAGCAACAACAAAGCGCCCAGTCGGAACGGAAATCACCCCCCCTCGTTTTTTGCCGGAGAGTCATACTTTATTTAATAGGAACTTTAATATCATTGACATAATAGTTTTAACAATAAGAAAAAGGTATCCAAAATTGGATACCTTTTATGTAATACAAAATTAATTTTCAGGTGTACGGATAACAAGTACGTCACATTTAGCTGAGCGTACAATAGCTTCAGAAACTGAACCGATTAGGAAGCGTTCTACTGCATTTAAACCAGTTGCACCACAGATGATTAAGTCTGCGTCTACAATTTTAGAAAGCTCTTTTGTAATGATATTTTTTGGTGAGCCATATTCAATTACAAGGTTAACATTTGTTAAGCCTTCTTCTTCAGCTTGCTTTTTATAACCATTTAATAGCTCTTCAGAGAATGCTTGAGCACGCTCTGCAATCGAACGGTCATATGCTTCAATAGCAGCGAAAGAACGTGTGTCAATAACATTTACTAAATTTAATACAGCACCATCGTTACGTTTTGCTACGTCAATCGATTTACGGAAAGCGTATTCAGCTTCCTTTGAACCGTCTACTGCAACTACAATGCTTTTATATTTATTAGCCATTTGAATTACCTCCCTGATTTGTATATGTTGATTATACCAAATGATTTTCTAAAGGAAATACTTTCCTGAATAAAAATGTGAAAAAATGAAGGCGATTACAGCGATTTTGTTTTTCATCAGAACATGGGGTGATTCACATTCCTCTAAGGTCTCGTCTAGAATACTGTTCAGCTTTATTTTCGAAGAAACATAAATGTTGGAAAATTACTACCTAACCAATTAGAATATTTAGTATTATAAGAATGTTGTTAATTTTATCTATTATTATTTTAATTAAAGCATTTTTTGTTTATGTTTGGTAATATGGAAATGCAAGGGGTGCATCAATACATCAAAGTGTATGTAACAAAATGTGCTTATTTTTTAGGTAATGGAAGGGGATAGGGAAGATGAAGATTGGTATTCCAAAAGAGATTAAAAACAATGAAAATCGTGTAGCCATGACACCAGCAGGGGTTGTTACATTAACAAATTCAGGTCATGAAGTGTACATTGAAACTGGAGCAGGATTAGGCTCAAGCTTTACAGATGCAGACTACCTTGCTGCAGGCGCTCATATTGTGGATACAGCAAAGGAAGCATGGGCGCAAGAAATGATCATGAAAGTAAAGGAACCTGTAGCATCAGAATACGATTACTTCTATGAAGGTCAAATCTTATTTACTTATTTACATTTAGCGCCAGAGCTTGAATTAACGCAGGCACTTTTAAATAAAAAAGTCGTAGGTATTGCATATGAAACAGTGCAATTAACAAATGGTTCTTTACCGCTTTTAACACCAATGAGTGAAGTTGCTGGTAAAATGGCAACGCAAATTGGTGCACAATTCTTAGAGAAAAATCATGAAGGTAAAGGTATTTTACTAGGTGGTGTATCAGGTGTACCACGTGGTAAAGTTACAGTGATCGGCGGCGGTATAGCTGGAACAAATGCGGCGAAAATAGCTGTCGGAATGGGTGCTGATGTAACGGTTATTGATTTAAGCCCAGAGCGTTTACGTCAATTAGAAGATTTATTTGGTCGTGATGTTCAAACATTAATGTCCAATCCTTATAATATTGCAGAATCAGTGAAAAACTCAGATTTAGTAGTGGGAGCTGTTTTAATTCCTGGAGCTAAAGCACCAAAGCTTGTTTCTGAGGAAATGATTCAGTCAATGCAACCAGGCTCAGTAGTAGTCGATATTGCTATTGACCAAGGCGGTATTTTTGAGTCATCCGATCGAGTGACGACACATGATGATCCAACTTATGTAAAGCATGGAGTTGTGCATTATGCAGTAGCGAATATGCCAGGGGCTGTACCACGTACATCAACTATTGCTTTAACAAATAATACAATTCCTTATGCACTTCAAATTGCTAATAAGGGTTACAGACAAGCATGTGTTGAAAACGCTTCACTGAAACTAGGCGTTAATACTATAGATGGACATCTTGTTTACAAGGCTGTTGCAGATTCGCAAGGTTTGCCATATGTAAATGTTGATGAATTAATTCAATAAGTAAAATAACAAAAGGAAGCACCATGTTTATGGTTGCTTCCTTTTATGTTGTTGAAAACTATTAAAGTGTCTATTAAATAAGGTATGGCTCTTTGCAAAGCGAGGAGTTGATTTCCGTTCCGACTGAGCGTTTTCCTGGGGGCGTCCGATGAGCCGCTTCACTCGCTTTGCTCGCTCCAGGGTCTCATCTGTGACGCTGATCCCCGAGGAGTCGCTCAGTCTCCACTCCAATCAACTAATTCACATAGCGTGTATATTCAAATATGGCACTTCAATTTATAGTTATAAAACTAAACTTCAAATGAAATTAAGCTGCCTATTAAAAAAGGTATGGCTCTTCTGCAAAACGAGGGGTTGATTTCCGTTCCAGCTGGGCGCTTTCCTGGGGGCGTCCGATGAGCCGCTTGGGCCAACACGATGTTGGTCACGAAGGCGTTATCACAGGACGTGATGCTTTTAGCCTTCGTTCCCCTACCTGCTCGCTCCAGGGTCTCATCTGTGACGCTAATCCCCAAGGAGTCGCCCAGCTTCCACTCCAATCAACTATTTCACATAGCATGTATCTTCTTGCATGGTACTCTAATTTATAGTTATAAAAAACTTCAGCAACAATGTTTTTTTTGCCAAAGCGAAGCATTAGCTACATTAAAAAAGGAAGCACCATGTTTGGTTGCTTCCTTTTCTATATGATTCAATAAACTTACAGCACAATCAAATCTTTTGGGAATTTTGTTAGTATTTCTACCCCGTCTTTTGTTACTACTACATCATCTTCAATACGGACACCTGTCACATCGGATTTATAGATGCCTGGCTCAATTGTGAAGACCATGCCTTCTTCCATAGTCATTTCATTTGCGCCTGTAACAGATGGGAATTCATGTACAGAAATGCCGAGTCCATGACCAAGTCGGTGTGTGAAATATTCGCCGTAGCCTGCTTCAGTAATAGTATCACGAGCGATTTTATCTAAATCCATTGCACGAACACCTGGTTTCACCGCTGCAATAGCATTTGTGTTAGCAGCTAGTACTGTGTTGTAAATTTCCTTTTGTGCCTCACTCGGTTCACCAAAGGCAACTGTACGTGTAATGTCAGAACAATAACCATCGTAAATTACGCCAAGGTCGAATAAGATCATATCGCCTTTTTCTATTTTTCGAGCACCTGGTTTACCATGTGGAGAGGCTGTTTTTGGACCGCTCAATACCATTGTCTCAAAGGACATCTTGCAGCCTTTATCCTGAATAGCACTTTCTATCGCTGTTAAGATTTCCATTTCTGTTTTGCCTTCAGCGATTTCTTTACAGCCGATTTCAATAGCATAGTCAGCTAGTGATGCAGCTTTACGTAATTTTTCTAATTCAATTTCCTCTTTAATTACGCGCATAGCATTGATTTTTTCATCGAGACGGACAAAACTTGCCTGCGGAAATGATTGTTGTAGGGCTTCTAAACGCTCTACAATAAGTTGACCTTTTTCAATAGCAAACGTTTGTGGGTTAACATTACGAGCTTTTATCGCTTGTGCAAGAACTTCCATGGAGTTTTCAGTATCTTGGTGACCGATGACTTCATAAGACCAACCTGCAGCCTTCGCATCTGGGATCTCCATTTTTGGACAAATTAAAAAAGGTTCTGCCTCTTTAAAAATCATCACGCCTAGTAATCTCTCATGTGGATCACTTTTAAAGCCTGAAACGTAAAAAACATTGTCTGGTGTCGTTACGAAAGCGGCATCAATTTGGTTTTGTTGTAAATAGCTTTGAATTTCTTTAACCTTTGACATAAACAGTTCCTCCTCTTATTGCACTGAAAAATTTCCATGTGCTTGGCTAAACTAATAGCATAACCGGGATGAGGCTTCGACTTTTGAGCGATCTATAAACTCTAATTCGATGCTTCATTTTTGTACGAATGAATAATTGTCCCCCCACAAGGTATAGATTTGTTCGGGAAGAATCTATTATTCTCTGTACAAGCATATCAAAAAAAGGGAAAAAACGCATGGATAGCGAATAAAAATGATGTAGAACAATATGTACCGCAGGGAGGAAACTTAGATGGAAATTAGTTATCATGGACATTCTGTTGTCAAAATTCAATCAAATGGGAAAACAATCTTGATAGACCCATTCATTAATGGGAATGGGCAAACAGATTTAAAGGTTGCTGAGGAAGCGCCGGATATAATCTTACTTACACATGGCCATAATGATCATGTCGGTGATACAGTGGAGCTTGCAAAGAAAAAAGATGCACTTGTCATTGCGCCAAATGAGCTAGCCAATTGGGTTTCTTGGCAAGGAGTGAAAACGCACCCAATGCATATCGGGGGAGCCAAGGAATTTGATTTTGGTAAAGTGAAGTTTACGCAAGCTTTCCACGGTTCGTCGTATGTAACTGAAAATAACGAAATTATTTATATGGGAATGCCTGCTGGAATTTTATTATTTATCGAAGGAATAACAATTTATCATGCAGGGGATACAGCTTTGTTTAGTGATATGAAATTAATTGGAGAACGCCATCCTATCGACATTGCATTTTTACCAATTGGTGATAATTTTACGATGGGTCCAGAAGATGCGGCTTGTGCAGTGTCATTTTTGAAGCCGAAAATTGTCGTACCAGTTCATTACAATACATTCCCTCCTATCGAGCAGGATCCACAAATTTTTGCAGATTTAGTGCAAAATGCAGAGGTTCAAATTTTAAAAGCGGGTGAAAAAGTAAACTGTTCCTAGTCAGCGACACTGCTGTACTATATGAGTTGGCACCACGTGCGTAGTTGAAACGATGGGAAAAGTAAAACAAATTCATCACTTTATATTAAATATTTTCATAAAAAATATGGTACACTAAGAGCAGAATTGATGATTGAGAAATAGGTGATATTTTGTCTACAAAACATGAAAGAATTTTACAATACATCGAATCATTACCCGTGGGTGATAAAATTTCAGTACGTCAAATTGCAAAGGAAATGCAGGTGAGTGAAGGAACGGCATACCGTGCTATTAAAGAAGCGGAAAATCGCCGTTTAGTAAGCTCTATTGAACGTGTTGGAACAATTCGTATTGAGAAGAAAAAGAAAGAAAATATTGAGCGATTAACTTTCGCTGAAATCGTTAATATTGTAGACGGCCAAGTTTTAGGTGGGAAAACAGGTCTACATAAAACATTAACGAAGTTTGTTATTGGTGCCATGCAATTAGAAGATATGATGCGTTATACAGATGCAGGAAGCTTGCTCATCGTTGGTAACCGTATTAAAGCACATGAAAATGCACTTCGAGCGGGTGCAGCTGTTTTAATTACAGGGGGCTTTGATACAACTGAGGAAAACAAGTTACTTGCAGATTCCCTGGACTTACCGATCATTTCAACAAGCTATGATACCTTTACTGTGGCGACAATGATTAACCGTGCAATTTATGACCAATTAATCAAAAAGGATATTTTATTTATTGAAGATATTTTTGTGCCGATGACTGATACTTCTGTTCTTCGAAATGATGAAACAATTCAACATTTCCACAAGCTAAATGAACGAACAACTCATGGTGCATTTCCTGTTGTGACAGCAAACAATAAGCTTGTTGGGATGATTACAGTAAAAGACGTTATTGGTCGCGAAGAAAACGAGCTTATCGAAAAGGTTATGACGAAAAATCCGATTGCTGGATCGATGAAAATGAGTGTTGCTTCTGCAGGACATCGTATGATTTGGGAAGGGATTGACCTGTTACCAATTGTCGATGATGATAATATTTTGCAAGGTGTAATTAGTCGACAAGATGTACTTAAAGCGCTTCAGCTTGCTCAAAGACAACCACAGCATGGTGAAACGATTGATGATTTAGTGAAAAATGAGATGAAGGTGCTTGGCGATGAAGAATTAATCGTAGAATTCAAAGTAACCCCTCAAATGACAAACCAATATGGGGCAATTTCTTATGGAGCATTTACAACTTTGTTAGCGGAAGTTGGTTCATTCTCTTTAAAGCGTCGTAAACGTGGGGATGCAGTTGCTGAAAACATGACGATTTATTTCATCAAGCCTGTGCAAATGGAAAGCACACTTACTGTAAAGCCACGAATATTAGACATGAGTCGTAAGTTTGTGAAAATGGACTTCGAAGTGTTTAATCAACAAATGCTTGTTGGGAAGGCAATGATGATGTTCCAACTACTGGAACGTTAAAAAACAGAAAAAGGGATGGTCTAGGGCAAATGCTAGACCATCCCTTTCACTTTTTTCAGCCGATTCCAGACGCAATTATGCCGAGGCATAATTGATTATTCATTGGTTAATACGGTACTCTTCTTCAACAAATTGACCGTAGTGACGAACCTTCTTACTATTTTCGATAATAACAAAGATGCCTAAAACGACAAGAATTGCTACAATAATAAATGTATATAACCCAGGGAATAAATATGCCTGGTTTAAACCAAATAAAAGAATAAATACACCAAGACTTACATTAGCCTTGCTTTTGTACCAATTTTTAGCAATTGGTAATGGAGAACGGAACTGTTTTGTTTTAAAATAAAAATAAAAAACAAATGATATGATTATTGCAAACACAAATATTAAATTGATCATAGTAAACCTCCTAGCATAACTAGTCATTATTGTAACGATTATTGTAGAAAAATGCTAACGGTTATTACTATCAAGTTGGGGGAAATTAATTTGAAAAGACAAATCATCGACACAATTGCTTCATATGAAACAATCATTATTCATCGCCATGTGCGCCCAGATCCAGATGCTTATGGATCTCAGCAAGGCTTAAAAGAGCTTATTTTAGCAAATTATCCGGAAAAGAAGGTTTTTGCTGTAGGTGAGCATGATGAATCATTATCATTTTTAGCAAATCCAGATGATGTTACAGATGCAATTTACGATAATGCTTTAGTTATTGTGACAGATACGGCAAATACAGAACGTGTGGACGATCAACGCTATATAAAAGGTAAAATGATCATTAAAATAGATCATCATCCAAATGATGATGCGTATGGTGATTTACTATGGGTAAATACGAATGCGAGCTCTTGTAGTGAAATGATTTATGAGCTTTTTGAGGAAGGGAAACAAGTAGCAAACTGGATTCTTCCTGATGCCTCAGCAAGATTATTATTTGCTGGTATTGTAGGGGATACAGGACGTTTCCAATTCCCTAGCACGACCGTAAAAACGTTTAAAATTGCAGGGGAGCTTATTGCATATAATTTTGATCGAAATCAAATTTTTGATGGAATGTATGAAATGGATCAAAAGCTGTTAAATTTACAGGGCTATATATATCAAAATTTCAAAATGGATGAGTACGGAGCAGCACATATCAAGCTGACAAAGGAATTGCTGGCAGAATTCAATGTTGTACCGTCAGAGGCTTCCCTGTTAGTTGGCTGTCTTGGAAGTGTGAAAGGTATTTGTGCATGGGTAGTCTTCATTGAAGAGGTCGATCAGATTCGTGTACGTCTACGCTCAAAAGGCCCTATTATTAACACTTTGGCGAAGGAATTTAATGGTGGTGGACATCCGCTCGCTTCAGGGGCTACAGCTTACTCATGGGAAGAAGCAGAGCGTGTTATAACAAGGTTACAGCAAATTTGTAAGTCATATTAATAAATATGAATATTAGGGTTCATCACTAAAAGTGTGGATGATATTTGTTGAACGTATTTCATATATAAGTTGATCTTCGTTACGGCTGGGCGACTCCTTGAGGATTAGCGATAGAGGAACGAAGGCTAAAACCATCACATCCTGTGATAACGCCTTCGTGACTAACATCCTGTTGCCCCGACGCCCCCAGGAAGCTTTGCTCTGTGCGAAAGCGAAGCGACAGCAACAACAAAGCGCCCGGCCGGAACGGAAATCAACTACACGTTATGGTATGATCCAATATTTGGATACAACTTGTAAACTTAAGAGAATAAGAACGTGCTTCTGCCATAATCATAAAGCTTGAAAATAACATTTTTCAATACCTAGAAAGGGAGGGATTCATTTGACACATGTATACACGAAAATGCATACGAGTGCGGATTTATTGCAAAGTACGATTCGGCTTGAACAATTGATCCCTTTTTTACAAGAGCAAAATACTCAGGCCTGTGCAATCGTCAATTCAAAATTGTACGGGCTTTTGCCTTTTTGTAAAGCATTGCAGCAAGCGAATATTCATGCTGTATTAGGGCTCTCGATAAACGTACAGTGGCAAGATAGAAAGGTTCCACTTGTGCTATATGCTCAGACGCAAGAAGGTTACCAGCATCTTTTAAAGATTAGTAGTGCAGTTTCTATTAGAGAGGATGATGCGCTTCCGTGGAAATGGCTAGAAGGATATGCGGCCGGCTGTGTGGCGTTACTTTCTTCGGATGATTTAGTAGAAATTGAGGATTGGACAGAAGTAGTAAGTGCTTTAAACAGGGTATTTGGTAAGTATTTATTTATGGGTATAGCAAGACCAGCAGGAATGATAGCTGAAAAAGAAGAACCATTTGTTGCATGGTGTGAAACTATGAATATCACGCTGGTTGCCTCCCAAAGCTGTTATTTTTTACGCCCAGAAGATCATTTTGCCTTTGAGGTTGCAAGAGCAATAGATTCAGGTGAAAAGCTTACAGATACAATGCTATCAGCTCATTTACAAGGTTATTTCGCCCCAACAGAAGAGGAATGGCGAAATTGGTTTACGGATCATCCAGAATGGCTGGAGTCTAGTGCAATGATGCTAGCTAGTTGTACGGCAGAAATTCCTGAAATGCACGTACAAATGCCTAAATTTCCTGTGCCTACAGGTGAAACAGCCGAAAGCTTGCTTGTCAAAGAGACTTTTGCAGGATTGGCAGAACGATTAAAGCAAGTAGAGATTCCTCAAGTTTATAAGGAGCGACTTCAATACGAGCTTGAGATTATTTGTTCAATGGGCTTTGCGGATTATTTTTTAATTGTTGCAGATTTTATGCACTTTGCTAAAGAAAATCGTATTTTAACAGGTCCTGGTCGTGGATCATCAGCAAGTTCTCTTGTAGCTTATAGCTTATCTATTACGCAAGTAGATCCATTAGTTTACGGCTTATTATTTGAACGATTTTTAAACCCGGAACGTGTTACACTGCCAGATATCGATATCGACTTTGTCGACAGTAAAAGACAAAAAGTCATCCACTACGTCGCTCAGAAATATGGAAAGGCAAATGTAGCGCAAATTATTACGTTTGGCACTTTATCTGCAAAGGCAGTTGCCAGAGATGTTGCGCGTGTTTTTGGTTTTGACGCTGAAACGTTGGAGAAAATCTCAAAAATGATTCCAAATAAACCTGGAATAACATTGCAAAAAGCAGTGGCCGAATCGCAAGGCTTACAAGGATGGTTAGCTGAGGATGAAAAACATCGTCGCTGGTTTGAGGTGGCGTTAAAACTTGAAGGAGTGCCAAGGAATTCTTCCACTCATGCCGCAGGAATTGTGCTGTCACCTTCACCATTAGTTAATACGATACCGATTGAAGAAGGGCATGATGGAATATATTGTACGCAATGGCCGATGGGAGATGTAGAAGCCTGTGGACTTGTCAAAATGGATTTTTTAGGATTGCGCAACCTGACAATTTTAGAGCAAGTACGTTGGTCAATTTATAAAGCCGGTGGTCCTTGGGTAGAGTTTGAGCTTATACCGATGCAAGATGAAAAAACATTCCAACTTCTTCAAATAGGAGATACATTAGGGATTTTTCAATTAGAATCGGAAGGCATGAAGCAAGCTTTACGTGATATTCAACCAACCCATTTTTTAGATATAGTAGCAGTCAATGCGTTGTATCGCCCTGGTCCGATGGATTTTATTCCGATGTATGCTAGACGGAAAGCAGGAAGGGAATCGGTTACTATGCCTCATCCAGCATTAGAGCCCATTTTACGAGAGACATTTGGTGTCATAGTTTATCAAGAACAGATCATGCAAATTGCCTCGGTGATGGCTGGATTTACGATGGGACAAGCGGATTTATTGCGTCGAGCGGTAAGTAAGAAAAATCGTCAAGTATTAGAGGAGCAACGTACTGCATTTGTAGATGGAGCAATGAAGCAAGGCTTTGACGTCCATGTGGCGGAAGAAGTGTATGCATTAATTGTACGTTTTGCAGACTATGGTTTCCCTAAAAGCCATGCTGTCGCATATAGCGTTATTTCCTACCAAATGGCCTATTTAAAGGCACATTTCCCGCAAAGTTTTTATACTGCGTTATTATCAAATGCAACAGGAAATGTGGAAAAAATTCTGCAGCTTGAGAATGAGGCAAAAGAGAAAGGGATTTCATTTTTTCCTCCATCATTAAAACAAAGTACAAAATATTTTACTGTTGAGAAGGATGGAATTCGCTATAGCTTATCCGGAATAAAGGGTGTCCCCTATACATTTATAGAAAAAGTATACGCCTTACGCCAAGCGAAGCCGGAAGCATTGGATAATTTATTTGACTTGGCAGTTGCATTAAGTGCACAGCATTTTAAACCAAAAGTAATGGAGTCTTTAATTTTCGCAGGGGCTCTCGATTATTTAGATAAAGATCGTGCTGTACTGATAGCAACATTGGAGGCAGCTTTGAAGCATGCAGAATTGCTAAGACCGACTGAGGATATTGATATTGAATCGACTACTACCTTTAGCTTTGGCAAGCCAAAGTATATGGAAGTGGAAGCGATGCCACAAAAGGAAAAATTGCTACATGAAAAGGAAAGTCTTGGTTTTTATATATCAGCCCATCCGGTCACAGAGGAAAGAACTTTTTGGAATGAAGTAAATAGTACGTGCCGAGAGTTAAAACAAGCGCGTGACGGAACATATGTAAAAATGATTGGCATGATAGAAGAAGTAAAAAAAATACGCACAAAAAAAGGTGAGCAAATGGCCTTTGTTCAGCTTCAGGATGAGTTTGGAACGGTATCTGTAACTTTATTCCCACAGGTTTTTCATCTTGTTCAAGAGCTGTTACTCGAAGATGAATTGCTTTATATTGAGGGGACACTTGAAAAGCGCTTTGGTAGACCTCAAGTGAAAGTAAAACATGCGCAAGCGACGAAAAGAATATGAAATTGAAGAAAATTTTAGAAACTGCATAAATTTTTTATGCAGTTTTTTCTTTACTTTTTAACAGTTATTTTGTAAGCTATAATCAATGTTCAAAAGTGGCCAGACCACTTTTATCTTCATTCAGTAGAAAACTCCATTTCTGCTAATGTTGTAACGAAAGTGGATATAGTTCCTTTTCCAAATAGAACTGAAATAGAAGAACTCAGTCTAAGAACGCCACGTCCTGTGGCAAAGACTGAGTGACCAACATTGTGCTGTTGTTGCTGACGCTTCGCTTTCGCACAGTTAAAACCGTGTTGCTGACGCTTCGCTTTCGCACAGACAAAACAAGTTGCTGCCGCTGCGTTAGCACTACGCTTTCGCGCAAAAGTCATCTGTTGGCCCAAAGCCTCCGGCGGATGTCACGGATTTTCAAAGGAATGAAAAAAGGATGTTAGCCTAAAACCTTCGCATCCTGCGAAAACGGCTAACTGACCTGCATCGGTAAAAACGCCACGTCCTGTGGCATTACCGAAATGACCGACATCGTGTCGGTCCTCGAGCAGGCCCGGGCACAATTCAAAATCCGGACGTAATTACGCCAAGGCGAAATTGATAGTAAGGAGAGTTGATCGTATGGATAAAAAAACGGAGCAAAAGAAAGTGTTTTTAGATATCGTCCAACAATTACGACAACTTATTAAAATGGAAGAAATACAAGCTGGAGAAAAACTACCTTCTGAACGAGTCCTTTCAGAGCGTCTAGGTGTCGGGCGATCCTCTGTGAGAGAGGCATTGCGAAGCTTAGAATTGTTAGGTCTTATTGAAACGAAACATGGGGGAGGTACGTTCCTAGCTTCCACACATAAGCATCAGCTCGTAGAAATACTGTCGATGTTTATATTAGAAGATGAAAAATCAAAAAAGGATGTCGAATTAACGCGACAAATTCATGAAAAGGAAGCCATTCGCGTAATAAGTTGTACAGAGACTCTGCGAACACTACCTGTGTGGGACAGTTTTTTTGTAAAGCTAGAGATAGAAGGTACGATTAATTGTCGAGATGTATTACGAGAAATAATCATCACGGCGGGAAATCGTCTTTCACTAAAAGTCTGGTTTCAGTTAGCAGCTTATGATGGTGACCGTTTAAATCGAAACTCAACAGAAGAAGAAAAATTAATCATTCAAACTATGTTGAAATCGATGCAGCTTGGCTATGAAAAAGAAGCATTACAAGCTTACGAGCAGTGGATGAAGACTGTACAAAGCATGTAGACAACAAAGGGGGAGACGAACATGGCAATACGCAGCATATTTAGCAAAAAGAAAGAGGATGGACAAGAAAAGGGATTTCCAGAAGGACTTATGACAAAATGTCCAGAATGCCGTCATATACAATTAACGAAGGAATTAGAAAAAAATCATAAAGTCTGTACAAAATGTGACCATCATTTCAAAATGACTGCACAGGAGCGCGTAGTATGTTTTTTAGATGAAGGTTCTTTTGTTTCAATGGACGATCATTTACAAACAAGTAATCCACTTAATTTCCCTGCTTATGTTGAAAAAATTTCAGCGGACCAACAAAAAACGGGATTAAACGAAGCTGTACTGACAGGATTGGGAACCCTTGATGGAGAAGAAATTGTTGTAGCAATTATGGATTCTCATTTCCGTATGGGGTCAATGGGCTCCGTTGTCGGAGAAAAAATCACAAGCGCCGTAGAAAAAGCTACGGAATTAGGAGTACCGTTTATTATCTTTACTGCAAGTGGTGGGGCGCGCATGCAAGAAGGCGTACTATCATTAATGCAAATGGCGAAAACGAGTGTGGCTTTAAAACGTCATAGTGATCACGGGCTATTATTTATTTCAATACTAACGCATCCTACAACAGGTGGTGTTTCTGCAAGCTTTGCCTCTGTTGGAGATATTAATATTGCGGAACCACAAGCATTAATTGGCTTTGCTGGTCGTCGTGTAATCGAAGAAACAGTTAGAGAAAAACTACCAAATGATTTCCAAACAGCAGAATTTTTATTAGCGCATGGTCAGCTTGATGCAATCTTCCATCGAAAAGATTTACGAAACCAAGTAGCAGTGCTTGTAAAAATGCATACAAAAGGAGGCGTGCAACATGTCTAAAAATTTAGCTTTTGAAGAACCAGTAGTACAATTACGTGAAAAAATTGATGAATTAAAAACGATTGCTACCGAGGCAGATGTAGATATGACAGGCGAAATTGAAAAGCTTGAAACACGTCTAACACAGCTAGAACAATCTATATATGCAAATATGAAGCCATGGGATCGTGTACAGGTTGCTAGACACCCAGAACGACCAACAACTTTACAATATATAGAAGCTATGTGTGAAAACTTTATTGAGTTACATGGAGATCGTACGTTTGGTGATGATGCGGCTATTCTTGGAGGAATTGCTTTTTTTGAGGGACAGCCGATAACAATTATTGGACACCAACGCGGAAAATCTACAAAGGAAAACATTCGTCGGAATTTTGGTATGCCACACCCTGAAGGATATCGTAAGGCTTTACGCTTAATGAAACAGGCTGAAAAGTTTAAGCGCCCAATTATTTGTTTTATTGATACGAAAGGTGCCTATCCAGGTAAGGCAGCCGAGGAGCGCGGTCAAAGTGAAGCGATTGCTAGAAACCTCGTCGAAATGGCGGGCTTAACAGTACCGGTTATATCAATCGTTATTGGGGAAGGTGGAAGTGGCGGTGCACTTGCACTAGGTGTAGCAAATCGTGTCTTTATGTTAGAGAACTCGACGTACTCTGTTATCTCGCCGGAAGGGGCAGCGTCGATTTTATGGCGTGATGGTAGCCTTGCGAAGCAAGCGGCAGAAGCAATGCGTATAACAGCACCTGACTTAAAAGAGCTTGGCGTTATTGATGGAATTATCCCTGAAATAACAGGTGGAGCTCATCGCAATGTAGCGAAGCAAGCACTTTATTTAAAAGAGTGTATAAGCGACACACTAAAAGTATTGAATGCTTTAAATGGCGAACAATTAATTGAAGACCGTTATGAGAAATTCAGAAAGATTGGACAATATACAGAAGCTTAAATTCATTTTTAGGTTTTTGGGCATGTGAATTTGCTCGTAAAGAGATAAAAATTGTTTCGTCAATAAATAAATAACCTAATGATGGAAGAATAAATAATGAGAAAAATATTACCAAACATTTCATTAAAGTGTTAGATTTAGGATATTTTTAAATAGAAAGAGTGTGTGAAAGCGCATTCTTTTTATTTTTTATGTAAAAGTTATGTTTTTGTAGTACCAGAACCCTTACATAGTTTGTTTTTTCATGTTAATGTGAATAATAATAGTATCTGCAGGAGGTTCGACAATGAAAAAAATTGCCGTATTAACAAGTGGTGGAGATGCGCCAGGTATGAATGCAGCTATTCGTGCAGTCGTTCGAAAGGCAGCATATCATGGAATTGATGTTGTCGGAATTAAGCACGGCTATGATGGCTTAATAAAAGGAAGTATGGAAAATCTTGATTTAGGTTCAGTAGGTGGCATTATTCAACGTGGTGGTACACATTTAAATTCTGCAAGATGTCCTGAATTTAAAGAAGACGCTGTTCAGCAGCGAGGCATTGACAATATGCGTGAAGCTGGCATTGAAGGACTAGTCGTTATCGGCGGAGATGGTTCGTACCGTGGAGCTATGGATTTAGTGAAAAAAGGCTTTCCTGTTGTTGGCGTACCAGGAACCATTGATAATGACGTACCAGGAACCGAGTATACGATAGGATTTGATACTGCGCTAAATACGGTCGTGGAATCCATTGATAAAATCCGCGATACAGCAACTTCCCATGAAAATTCCTTTATCGTTGAGGTAATGGGGCGAGATGCAGGAGACATTGCTTTATGGGCGGGTCTTGCAGCCGGTGCTGAAACAGTTTTAATTCCAGAAGAAGATTATAATTTGGATGATATTGTGGCACGCTTAGATCGTGGTGCAGCGCGTGGCAAAAAACATAACATTATTATTGTCGCTGAAGGTGTCATGTCTGGTAATGAATTGGCAAAACTATTGTATGAAAAAACAGGAAAAGAGACGCGTGTTTCTGTTCTTGGACATATCCAACGTGGTGGTTCACCTACTGCGCGTGATCGTGTTCTAGCAAGTCAATTCGGTGCACATGCAGTTGAATTGCTAATGGAAGGAAAGTCTGGCAGGGCGGTAGGTATCCGTAATCATCAAGTGATTGACTATGATATGCCTGAGGCTTTCGAAAAAAATCATGAGGCAGATGTAAGCTTATATACTTTAATGAAAGAACTATCAATATAAATTGGAATAAAAACGGAGTGGGCAGAAAATGAGAAAAACAAAAATCGTATGTACAATTGGTCCAGCAAGTGAGACACCAGAAATTTTAGAAAAACTAATTGAAGCAGGTATGAATGTTGCCCGCTTAAACTTTTCGCATGGTTCCCATGAGGAGCATGAAGTACGTATTAATTTAATTCGCGAAGTAGCACAGAAATTAGGTAAACCAGTTGGGATTTTGCTGGACACAAAAGGTCCTGAAATTCGTACACACAATATGAAAAACGGAGAATTGCATTTAGCAGCAGGGCAAGTCATTGATATTTCAATGACAGAAGTTGAAGGAACAGAAACTAGCTTCTCTGTAACGTACGATCGTTTAATCGAGGATGTTGAGCAAAACTCCATTATTTTATTAGATGATGGACTTATTCAACTACGTGTATTAGCAAAAGATATGGAAAAAGGTCTTATTCATACGATTGTTGAAAATGCAGGTGTTTTAAAAAATAAAAAGGGTGTTAACGTGCCGGGCGTTTCTGTACAACTTCCTGGAATTACAGAAAAAGATGCACAGGACATTCTATTCGGTATTAAGCAAGGTGTTGATTTTATTGCAGCCTCGTTCGTTCGTCGAGCAAAGGATGTACTCGAAATTCGTGAATTACTTGAACAAAATGGTGGTAACCACATTCAAATTATCCCGAAAATCGAGAATCAAGAGGGTGTCGATAATATCGATGAAATCATCTTAGTTTCAGATGGATTAATGGTAGCACGTGGTGACCTTGGTGTAGAAATCCCAGCGGAAGAAGTACCACTTGTACAAAAGAAATTAATTTTAAAATGTAATCAAGTAGGTAAACCGGTTATTACGGCTACACAAATGCTAGATTCGATGCAGCGTAATCCACGTCCGACACGAGCAGAGGCTAGTGACGTAGCAAACGCAATTATCGATGGTACAGATGCAATTATGCTTTCTGGTGAAACTGCAGCAGGGCTTTATCCAGTAGAGTCCGTACAAACAATGAATAAAATCGCAGAGCGTACAGAAAATTCATTAGACTATAAGGCCATCGTCTCTACACGTAGTCGTGAAAAAGAGGCAAACATGACGGAGGCGATTTCTCAGGCAGTAGCATACACTTCGATTAACTTAGGTGTAAAGGCAGTACTTGCGCCAACAGAAAGTGGTAATACAGCTAGAATGATTGCGAAATATCGCCCTGGTGTACAAATTGTCGCTGTAACGGGTTCGGCCAATACAGCTCACGCATTAACACTAGTTTGGGGTGTATTCCCAGTTGTTTGTCAACGTGTTACGACAACAGATGAAATTTTAGAGCTAGCTGTTGATGAAAGCTTGAAACATGGCTTTGTAACGCATGGTGATGCAGTTGTCATTACTGCAGGTGTACCAGTAGGTGAAGCAGGTACTACTAACTTAATGAAGGTACACATCATCGGAGATTTATTAGCTCGTGGTCAAGGTATCGGTAAAGCTTCGGTAGTAGGTAAAACAGTTGTTGCTAAAAATGCAGCAGAGGCACTGGCTTATGATACAGAAGGATGTATTATAGTAACGGTTGGTTCAGATCGTGATATGATGCCAGCACTTGAAAATTGTATTGGTCTTATTACAGAAGAGGGCGGGCTTACAAGTCATGCAGCAGTTGTAGGACTAAGCCTTGGTATCCCTGTTATCGTCGGAGTAAAAGAAGCCACTACTTTGATTCGCCACGGTCAAGAAATTACAATGGATGCCGAAACGGGAGTTATTTACAAAGGGCATGCAAGTGTTCTTTAATCTATAATAAAAAAGCTCTAGTGCAAATTATTGTACTAGAGCTTTTCTTATAAAGATGAAGTAAATAGTATTTTTCGGCTTATCATCGAAATATAGAGATGACATTTTGTTAAAACATATGTCATGTGTATAAGTTGAGGCTGGGTGACTCCTCGGGGATCAGCGATATAGAGGAACGAAGGCTAAAAGCATCACGTCCTGTGATAACGCCTTCGTGACCAACATCTTGTTGGCCCGAGACCCTGCAGCGAAGCGAAGCGGCTCATCGGACGCCCCCAGGAAAGCACCCAGCCGGAACGGAAATCAACCACACGTTATGGCTAATTTTGCCTAGTTAATCGTTACCTCATGGAATGAGAATTTACTATAAAAAGAATAATGTCGTTTTCTCTTTAATAGGGTTCATTAATTTTTTAATGAAACTTAATGGGTTATAATAACGTATATAAGGTATAGCGTTTTTAGCTAGAAAGGAGAAAAATATGAGAAAAATTTTTCTTGGTTTCATTGTCTATGCATTAGCCGAGTTGGCGTTATTAATAGTAATTGGTCAAAATATTGGTATTTTAAATACATTACTTCTTATAGTCGCTACGAGTATTATAGGTATTTATGTAGTGAAAAATAAAGGTATGAATTCTGTGCAAAAGGTTAAAAATACGATAGCACGAGGAGAGGCTCCAGGGCCAGCATTAGTTAACACAGTTTTAAATTTCAGTGGTGGTGTACTTCTAGTATTACCAGGTTTTATAACAGATCTTGTTGGTTTATTATTGCTGCTGCCTTTTTCTCGTAAAATGTTTCAACCAATCTTTTATTATTGGATGCGAAAAAAAATGAAAAAAGGTCAATTTATCATCGTTCAAAAATAGAATTTTCCTTTAGTTTAACAGCCAAAAATAAAAAGATGGGGCTAAGTAAAATTCCGTAAAAACCAAATAATAAAATAGAGGCAGCACTGATGAAAAAGGTGTGGAAAGTCCGTAATTGTAATGTGTTTGACCAAAGCATGGAATCAGCTAGCTGCCTTGTTAATTGAACGAAGAGATACAAAAGTAAAATAGCTACACATAAAAAGGTATTGCCTTTTAAGTAAAAATAAATGCTCATGGGTACAAGGAATACTCCAATCCCAAAGAATGGAAGTACATCTGCAAATGCTACTATAAAAGCTTTGATGATGGCTTGTTCAAATTGGAGAATCATGAATCCAGCACAAAGAATGAGCAGTGTAATCGTGAACAGCTGAAACTCCACATACAAAAAGTAATGAAATAGCTGCATAATTTTAGAAAAATGCGATTGCCACTCATTGCGAAATTTTTTGGGCACATATTGAAAAAACCAATACCGGGATTTGCGAGTTTCCAATAGGGCGAAATAGTAAGCGACAAGGAATATAAATACTTCAATTACATGTTTCATGAATAGTTGGAAAATATTAGCCATGTATAAAAAGATTGAATCGAAAATAGAAAGCGATTTTTCCTTTAAAACTTGGATAAACATTGATTCATATTCGTTGAAAAGTGGGAAATTTTGTAGTGTTTCTCGGATTTCAGGGAAGACAAGAATAATGCTGTTTATAGAAATGATAACGAGAAGGAAAATGCAAGTTAGAATAAGTGCTTCCACGATAATTGCTGCAAGCCAATAGGCAATCCTGCAATAAGAATTAAGAAATTTTATGATAGGATACGTAGAAAAAGACAAAAAAATCGCGAGAGATACGGGTAATACGAACCATAATATTACTAAGTAAAATATAAAAAACAAAACACTCATAGTTCTTTCGTATGAAAAATATTTAATATTCCTCATTTTTACAAATTCACCCCGTTTCAATTGATAAATGAATGTCAAAACGTGAAAAAGAATCTCTTTCAGGCGTATATATAATCGCTCGTGCACCTTTTTCTTTATTCGGAGGTTTTTCATTCACAAAGCTGTCAAAAATGATTATAATAGCAATTGTAAGCGATTTACTTAATGGTTCATATGAGCAAAAAACGTAAATGCGACCTAATAAATGCATTTACAACTAAAAAATATAAATATGAGGGAGCGATAATTTATGTCAGCAACTAAAGGTTTAGAAGGTATCGTAGCAGCGGAATCTAAAATCAGTTCAATTATCGATGACACACTTACATATGTTGGTTACAACATTGATGATTTAGCAGAGAATGCGTCATTCGAAGAGGTAATTTATTTATTATGGCATACTCGTTTACCAAAAGCAGACGAGCTAGCTGAATTAAAACAACAATTGGCAGACAACATGTCTATTCCGCAAGCAATTGTAGACCAATTCAAAACATACCCACTTTCAACTGTACATCCAATGGCTGCACTACGTACTGCAGTATCTTTACTTGGTGTATTCGATGAAGAAGCGGATGTTATGGATACAGAAGCTAACTATCGTAAAGCTATCCGTTTACAAGCTAAAATTGCTACAGTAGTAACTGCATTTGCACGTGTTCGTAAAGGTTTAGAGCCAATTGCTCCAAAACCAGAATTAGGATATGCTGCAAACTTCTTATACATGCTTAAAGGTGAAGAGCCAGCGGCAATCGAAGTTGAAGCATTCGACAAAGCGTTAGTATTACATGCTGACCACGAATTAAATGCATCTACATTCACTGCACGTGTATGTGTAGCTACATTATCAGATGTTTATTCTGGTGTAACTTCAGCTATCGGTGCATTAAAAGGACCACTTCATGGTGGTGCAAATGAGCAAGTTATGAAAATGTTAACTGAAATCGGCTCACTTGAAAACGTTGAATCTTATATTCAAAATAAATTAGATAACAAAGAAAAAATCATGGGCTTCGGTCACCGCGTATACCGTAAAGGCGACCCACGTGCACCACACTTACGTGTAATGTCACAAAAATTAACTGAGCTTACTGGTAAACCAGAGCTTTATGAAATGTCAGTTAAAATCCATGACATGATCGTAGAACAAAAGAAATTACCTGCAAACGTAGACTTCTTCTCTGCGTCAGTGTATGATTCTTTAGGTATTGATCATGACCTATTTACACCAATTTTCGCAGTATCACGTACTTCTGGTTGGGTAGCTCATATTCTAGAGCAATATGCTAACAACCGCCTAATCCGTCCACGTGCAGAGTATGTTGGACCAGGTATGCAAAAATATGTTCCAATCAGCGAGCGCTAATTTGGAAAATATGCTAGAATATTTGGGACTGTGTTACCTATAACACAGTCCTATGATTATGAATTTAGGAGGCAACATCCATGTCAAACAAAATTGTAGTTGAAAATGGCGTACTTAATGTACCAAACAATCCAGTGATTCCTTTCATCGAAGGTGACGGAATCGGTCCTGATATTTGGGCTGCAGCATCACGAGTAATCGACGCAGCAGTAGAAAAAGCTTACAACGGTGAAAAGAAAATCGAATGGTTAGAAGTTTTAGCTGGTGAAAAAGCATTCAACCAAACTGGTGAATGGTTACCACAAGAAACTTTAGACAAAATTAACGAATACCTAATCGCAATCAAAGGTCCTCTTACTACTCCAATCGGTGGTGGTATCCGCTCTCTAAACGTAGCATTACGTCAACAGCTTGACCTATATGTATGCTTACGTCCAGTACGTCACTTTGATGGAGTACCTTCTCCAGTTAAACGTCCAGAAGACGTTGATATGGTTATCTTCCGCGAAAACACAGAAGACATCTACGCTGGTATCGAATTCGAATCTGGCTCTGAACAAGCAAAAAAAATCATCAACTTCTTACAAACTGAATTTGGTGTTAACCAAATCCGCTTCCCAGAAACTTCTGGTATCGGTGTAAAACCTGTATCTAAAGAAGGTACTGAGCGTTTAGTACGTTCTGCTATCGAATATGCTATTACTCATAAACGCCCATCTGTTACTTTAGTACACAAAGGTAACATCATGAAATTCACTGAAGGTGGATTCAAAAAATGGGGTTATGAATTAGCTGAAAAAGAATTTGCTGATCAAACATTCACTTGGAACCAATATGATGCTATTAAAGCTGAACAAGGTGAAGAAGCAGCGAACAAAGCACAAGCTGACGCTTTAGCAGCTGGTAAAATCTTAGTTAAAGATTCTATCGCTGACATCTTCTTACAACAAATCTTAACTCGTCCAAATGAGTTCGACGTAGTTGCTACAATGAACTTAAACGGTGACTATATCTCTGACGCATTAGCTGCTCAAGTTGGTGGTATCGGTATCGCTCCAGGCGCAAACATTAACTATGTAACTGGACACGCGATCTTCGAAGCTACTCACGGTACAGCTCCAAAATATGCTGGTCAAGATAAAGTAAACCCATCTTCAGTATTACTTTCAGGCGTATTAATGCTTGAGCACTTAGGATGGCAAGAAGCAGCTGACATGGTTACTAAATCTGTAGAGAAAACAATCTCTTCTAAAGTTGTAACTTACGACTTCGCTCGTTTAATGGACGGCGCTACAGAAGTAAAATGTTCAGAATTCGCTACTGAATTAATCAAAAACCTATAATTTCTATTTTAAATAGAAATTTTAGTTAAAGCGGAAGTATATTCTGCCGATATAATTAGGGTGAAATGTAAATTTAATAAAATATTTACGATGAACTTGTTTAATCGAGGGAGGAGAATTTATTCTCCTCCTTTTTTTAAAATATAAAACCTAATTTTAAAGGAGCGTATTCGAATGTCTCTGAAACGAAAAAAAATCTCAGTAATCGGTAGCGGTTTTACAGGCGCTACTGCAGCATTTTTAGCAGCTCAAAAAGAACTTGGTGATGTAGTGTTAGTGGATATCCCTCAAGCTGAAAACCCAACAAAAGGTAAAGCTCTTGATATGTGGGAAGCTGCACCAGTGCAAGGTTATGATTCTTATGTTAAAGGAACTTCTAATTATGCGGATACTGCAGATTCTGATGTAGTAATTATCACTGCTGGTGTTGCTCGTAAGCCAGGTATGAGCCGTGACGATCTTGTTCAAATTAACCAAGATGTGATGAAAGCTGTTTCCAAGGAAATTGCTAGATACTCACCAAATGCAACAATCCTCGTACTTACAAACCCAGTTGATGCAATGACTTACACAGTGTTCAAAGAAACTGGTTTCCCAAAAAATCGTGTAATAGGTCAATCAGGTGTACTCGATACGGCTCGTTTCTGTGCGTTTGTAGCTGAAGAACTTAATATCTCAGTAAAAGACATCACAGGTTTTGTTTTAGGTGGACATGGTGATACAATGGTGCCACTAACTCGCTACTCATTCGCTGGTGGTATTCCATTAGAATCATTAATCCCAGCAGATCGTCTTGAAGAGATTGTTGACCGAACACGTAAAGGTGGCGCTGAAATCGTTAACCTTCTTGGTAATGGTTCTGCATATTATGCTCCTTCAGCGGCGCTTATTGAGATGGCGGAAGCTATCATTAAAGACCAAAAACGTATACTTCCATCTATTGCATACTTAGAAGGCGAATATGGCTACAATGATTTATACCTAGGTGTTCCGACATTATTAGGTGCAAATGGTGTAGAAAAAATCTTTGAACTTGAATTAACAGACAATGAAAAAGCAGCTTTAGATAAATCGGCAGAAGCAGTCCGCGATGTTATGAAAGTTTTAGCTTAATAAAAGTTTATGAAATCGAGTAGGATTCATTCCTACTCGATTTTTTTTTTTGAGTATTTAAGTATCAAAAAGTAGGGCAAATAATGCGACAAAATAAGATGTTCTTACAAAATACGGGATACCGGAAAATAGAGATGAGTAGCATAAGTTCCCTTCTTTTTTGTATTTTTTTGGTAAACAAAATAATTTATGAGGGATTTTTTATAATATGTAAACTTTTCTTAGAGTTCTGCGTTGTATAGGCAGAAGGGAGGTAGTCATGGCCAAGCAATCAATGAATGAATTTTTGCAGCAAGCAGGGACCATATTATACCGTTATTTGAGAAAACGTGGATTAGCCCATGAGGATGCAGAGGATATCGTACAAGATACATGTTATAAATTTTTATTACATAAAAATGGAATTCAATCAGACAAAGTAATGAGTTGGTTATATCGTGTGGCCACCAATCAGTTTTATGATCTCAAGAGAAAAGAAAAGCGCCATCCAACAACCGAATTTGATGAAGTTCAATTGACAGTATTGATTAACATGCCTGAGATTCAGGTCCTAAAAAAAGAAAAATTACAGGACATCCGAGACACGCTTGAAACGCTATCCACCTTGCATCAGGAATTATTAGTCCTGAAATATGAGCTGGGATTATCGTACAAAGAAATTTCAGCCCTCATGAATAAGAATGAAAACACACTAAAAACGCATGTCAGACGTGCTAGGGAAGAATTTACTGAACGATTTAAGGAGGACACTGATTATGAATAAAGAACAAAATAATTTTTTATTTGATGAAAAACAGACGAAAAAAATAATGAGAAAGGCGAAGTTTTGGTCAACGATAAAAATTATCGGAATATCGATTATCGTTACGCCAATTGTTCTAGTAGCAGTATGGTACAATCTCAGGAATTTATCATTAAATAGTGCCGTGGAAGTAATGGATGATATTTGGTTCTATAACCAAATTAGTTCCCCAAATGTTCAAATTAGCAAACAGATGTTTGATGATAATTTGTTCGGAGGGAAAATAAAAGCAACAACATATAAGGTACTTGGAGATAAGAATAGACCTTATATTTGGGAACCTCTCGAAAGTGATTACAATCTATTCGGAACTATTTCACATGATTACATTTCGGACACAATCCAAATAGAATGTTCAGAATCACTAGCAGAATCAAATCAAATTGAACATTTTAATGAATACACTGGCGATAGAGAAATGTTTTTTTATCATCCTAAGATTTCATACGATGTTTATAAAGACAGTATCAGTGAACTCAATCAATTGGAAGAAAATACTTTAGTAGAACTAGCAATATCTTTTGATAATGCATATAGCTTTGACGACATTAAAAGCAAGTTACCTTCTAATGTGCAAGTAGATTGGTGGTGGGTAGATACCTTTACAGGGGAAGGATTGAATTTTATGAAGCAAAGCCAAGGTACTATTGGAGCTAAATCTCCGTTCATTTATGGATTTCAATCAGAGCAATCAAAACCAAAAGTACGACGTTCTCCAAGCGGGGTTGACACCTTTATTTCAAACATTGAGTATCTTCGAGGAAGGAAGAACTTTCAGTGGGAAATAAACCAAGTTTATCAATCTTTAATCGGGAAAAATGGAACCCTGGATAGTAGTGATGTGAAAATTATTGGGGCCGTAGTATCTGGCACGCCAAAGCAATTGGAGTCATTACAAGGACAAACATACATTAAAGCATCTACATTTGGGGTAATATCTAATCGAAAATAGGGGACTTGAAAGGCCATAAGGTAGCTTTCCTATAAAAAAGACATTCAACAATTGAGTGAAACGGGGCTTTACTGAGTAGAGCCTTTTATTACATAAACAGAAGGAGTAGTTTACTTCAATAGCGAAATTTAAATAAAATACATGCTTTAAATACGAGGGGGGGTGTAATGAATGCTCAAAAGCTATTGATACCTTTGTTTTTATTTTTTCTTTTAGCTGGTTGCGGTTTAGAAACAAAAACACTTCCTGAATTTTATGAGGACGAGCTTGAAGATGTAACTAAAATTAAAATAATTGATGGAAGTACAGGATATAAAAAAGTCATCAATGATAAAAATATTATTGATCATTTTTTAAGCGAAATAAAGGACATTCAGTTTATACCAGAAGAAAACCAAGACGATAAGAGTGGGTTCACATATTCTATTGCATTTTACCGAGATGAAGAAATTACTTTTTCATTTTCTTTAAATGAAGTAAATGGTCATTACTATTATACAGAGCCAGATATTCATTCAATTATTGATGACTTCTATAAAAATCTTAAAGTTGAAGAGGAATAAGTCCTTACAAATCTTATTCAACAAACAAGTGCTTTAAATAACAATTACGAGGTAGCCATCTCATATGAGGTGGTTTCTTTTATTTTGGATGGTGCCATTGCTTAAGAGTTGAGGAGACAATTTGTTAAAACGTTTGCTAAGTAAATAAGTTGATCTTCATTTCTGCTGAACGCCCCCAGGATATCGCCAAGTTGGAACAGGAATCAACCCAAGTTACGGTAAAAAACTGTAATTAATTTCGCCTTGGCGTAAAGGTAGCTGCCCTTTGTTTTCATTGTAGAAAACATTTATTGCTGCCGCTACGTTGCACTACGCTTTCGCACAGAAAACATTTGCTAAAGATAAAATGGTTATTCTGCTTTTCGTTGTACTTTTGGAATAAAATTGATACTATGAAGGTATATGATAGAAAAGGGGTTGGCGTATTATTGCTTCAAAAAAACAGTAAGCTTGGTCTCACTATTGATGAAATTACAGTTGGCGAGAAGATTCATATAACCGAAAAGATAGAAGATAAGGATTTATTGCTTTATTTAGGTCTTACGAATGATAATAATCCACTTTATATTCAACATGATTATGCTGCAATGACACCTTTTCAAAAGCCAATCGTACCAACAATCATGTTAAATGGCATTATTACTTCAGCTGTGTCAAAGTATATTCCTGGACCAGGTGCACGAATTATTGAGCAACATATAAAATATTTAGGACCGCTCTATCATTATGAATTATTTGATACTCTTTTAGAGGTAACAGAAGTAAATAAATTACAAAATACGATTACTGTATCTGTACACTCATATAATGAGCAAAAGCAGCTTGTCATTGAAGGTACTTTACTGGTGACACCACCACTTACTTTATAGACGTCTTGAGATTTGAAATGGGGGTTTCAAATCACTAACGGAGGCATTACACATGACAAAAACGATTTTAGTAGTTGAAGATGAATTTTCTATTGCGACATTATTGAAATATAATTTAGAGCAGGCTGGATATGTTGTAGAAACAGCTGCAGATGGTCAAGAGGGTCTTGATAAGGCAATTGACTTACAGCCAGATTTAATTTTATTAGATTTGATGCTTCCAAGACTTGATGGTATGGAGGTTTGTAAGCAAATTCGTCAACAACGTATGAATACACCTATTATTATGCTAACAGCAAAGGATGACGAGTTCGATAAAGTACTTGGTCTAGAGCTAGGGGCAGATGATTATATGACGAAACCCTTTAGTCCACGCGAAGTGTTAGCGCGGGTAAAGGCTGTTTTAAGACGTTTTACACAAAACGTAGTGGCTGAAGATAGGAATGGGCCACAAGAGAAAATGTATGAATTTGGACAATTACGTGTCTTTCCAGAGCGTTTTGAAGTGTTTTTACAAGATGAAGCACTGGAATTTACACCAAAGGAATTTGAGCTACTCATTTATTTACTTGAAAATAAAAACCGTGTTTTAACGCGTGATCAGCTATTAAGTGCTGTATGGAAGTATGATTTTGCTGGCGATACTCGAATTGTGGATGTGCATATAAGCCACCTTCGCGATAAAATCGAGGAAAATAGCCGTAAGCCGATATTCATCAAAACAATTCGCGGCCTTGGCTATAAATTCGAGGAGCCGAAAACGACATGAAATCAATGAGCAACCGCTTATTCTTGACATTCATGCTATTGCTTGGAACGATATTAGCTGTCCTAATGATTGTAATAGGTCAGCTTTTTCCTGTTTATATAGAACAGTACAACGAGCAGGCTAGTGTAGAGATGCAAGAATCTACTAACCAAATATTAGATGAACGAAAGATTGAACTATCTAAGGAAGATAAAGAGGCGCTATATGCTGCGCAAAACATTGAGACTAAAGATTCTCTATTATCGACTGTTCATGCACGACTTTATGTAGTGCTAGCGATTCTATTTATCATAGCGCTTATGTTGATGGCTATTGTAAGTCGCTATATGATTCGAAATTTCACTGCACCTATTGATAACGTGACAGATACAGCACTTGAGTTGGCGAAGGGAAATTATCGTGCTCGTGCCCATGAAAATGAGCATGCACGCATGATGCCGCTTAGTCACTCCATCAATATTTTAGCGCGTAATTTACAGGATATAACGACGATTCGCGAGGTAGAAGAGGAAAGGCTTAAAACGTTAATTGAAAACATGGGAAGCTCCCTCATGATGATTGGACGTGAGGGAAATATATCTATCGTGAACCGTGTATTTTTAGAGCGTTTCGGTATGCAAATTGACGATGTACAAGGGAAAGTTTTTCGTACAATAGGCTTACCTAAATCATTAGAGCAATTTATCGACCATGTGTTTCTAACAGAAATGCCTTATCGACAACAAATTAAAATGGAGGTCCAACAGGAGCTATATAATAAGGAAGTGTACGGAGCACCTGTTATAGGAGATCATGGTCGATGGCTTGGTGTCGTTATCGTTATGCATGATATTACGGAGCTTGTTCGTTTAGAGCAAATTCGTAAGGACTTTGTAGCAAACGTATCCCATGAATTGCGTACACCTATTACATCTATTAAAGGCTTTTCTGAAACATTACTGGATGGTGCGTATAAGGATGAAAAAATGCTCCTATCTTTTTTAGAGATCATTTATAAAGAAAGTAACCGTCTGCAGATGCTTATCCAGGATTTATTAGAGTTATCGAAAATTGAACAGCATGGTTTTACCGTTAATATTATGCCGATGGGCTTGCAAGATGTCCTTATACGTGGGGCAGAGCTGACAGGACCTCGTCTAGATGAGAAAAATATGAGCTTTTATGTTGATATAGAACGTGATGTTCAAGTTATGGGTGACGCTAATCGTATTATTCAAATTGTCACTAATTTAATTACCAATGCCATTACGTACTCTCCAGAAAATACAACCGTTACGATTCGATTAAAGGAAAATGAAACGCACGGCATTCTTGAAATAGAAGACCAAGGTATAGGGATTGAAAAGCATGAAATTGCTCGTGTCTTTGAGCGTTTTTACCGTGTGGATCGTGCGCGAAGTAGGAATTCTGGGGGGACAGGTTTAGGGCTTGCTATTGTGAAGCACCTAGTAGAGGCGCATCATGGTCGCATTCAGGTAGAAAGTGAAGTTGGTGTAGGGACAAAAATGATTGTCATGATTCCGAAAAATTAACGAATTCTTTACAATAGCACAATTTTAAATTCACAATGGGGTCGTATACTTGTCAGTAGAAACCCCCTATATAATTGTTAAGACTTTAAAATAGCCTAAAAAATCTTTATATATAATAAGAAGATTTTTTAATTGTGTTGATTAGTTATCGCCAATAGGAAGAATCTATTACCAAACTTTTTGGTAATAGATTCTTTTTCTGTTTTACACGTAACGCAAATAGGTGTAAAGTATAGTAGCATAATGTTCAACTAATAAGTAGCGATACTAGTTAGATGAACAAATCAGGCTTATATGGTCAGTACTTATTTAGAAGAGATCTATATTCTGACCGATAAAGCTGGATAAAAAAGAGAGAAGGATGACCATGAAAATCGTCAATAGTATCGTGCAAATCGGCTATCTTTATGTAATTTTATTTGTTGGAAATAGCATTGCACGCCTACTTCACTTGCCGATTCCAGGGAGCATAATTGGACTAGTCTTATTGTTTTTACTTTTGCAGTTTCATATTATTAAGCTTGAATGGATTGAGCTAGGTGCAGGTTTATTACTTAGTGAACTATTACTATTTTTCATTCCATCTGCAATCGGAGTAATCGATTATACTGCATTATTCGGTGTGCAAGGTGTGAAAGCTGTTCTTGTTATTGTATTGAGTGCCATAGTTGTCATGTTTGCAACAGGTTTCACAGCACAATTGCTAGGGCAACGAAAGAAAGGTGATACTGCATGAGCTTTTTAATAGCTATAGTAAGTTTACTAGGTACTATGGCAGTTTTTTATAGTAGTAAAATGTTTTATAAAAAGTATCAGAAGGAATGGTTAACACCTATACTGATCACACCGTTAGTGGTCATTATTATTTTGTTACTAACGGGTACATCTTATAAATCCTATACTGCAGGAGCCGGTATTTTATCAAATTTACTTGGACCAGCAACAGTTGCGTTTGCGGTACCAATTTATAAAAATTTTAATCTATTAAAGAAACATGCTTTTGAAATTTTTCTAAGTATTGCAGTTGGCTCAGCCGTTGCCATTACATCTTCATTTATCATTGCCGTAGTAATTGGATTAAATAATGAGCTTGTGCATAGCTTAGTTCCACGTTCAGTTACTACACCAATAGCAATGGACATTTCCAATATGATTGGTGGCTCTCCTACGCTTACTGCTGTTTTCGTTATGGTAACTGGTATTTTAGGGAGTCTCATAGCACCGTTAGTGATTAAAGTATGTCGTTTCCATCGACCATCCTCTAGAGGGTTAATGTTAGGAATGGGAGCACATGGCACAGGTACCTCTAAAGCATTTGAACTTGGTGAGCTTGAAGGTACTTTTGCGAGTCTTGCTATGATTGTAGCGGCATTAATTAGCATTGTTTTATCAACAACCTTTTTCCCAGCATTTGAACATCTAGTTGTCAATATCCTGTTGCCTTAATTGGTAACAGGATATTTTTTTTGGATTTAGACGGAGGACCAGTTCATAAACGTTTGGTGAGCTCCATATTGTTCCTTATGTCAAACTGCCTAAAATAAAGTGTTAGTTTATTAAAATATTTTGAAACTTTTCGGTAAGTGTCCCGTATACAATAGTACTAAGCTTAAGGGAGGATTAGACATGAGTGTGAAAAGGTCACTAATGATGGTGGGACTTGGGATTTTTGCTATTGTTGCACTTGTTGCTGTATTTACATCGTGGTACACGGTAGATGAATCAGAACAAGCAGTTGTCATTACGTTCGGTCGTGCTGATGATACAGTAACAGAACCGGGTTTACATTTTAAGTTACCTTGGCCTGTACAATCGGTTGAGGTTTTATCGAAGGAAACATTTAGTTTGCAGTTCGGCTATAAGCAAAATAAAGATGGGGAATTGGAAGCTTATGATGCCGAAACAAAAATGATTACAGGGGATGAGCATATTGTTTTAACAGACCTTGTAGTTCAATGGAAGATTACAGAACCGAACAAGTTTTTATTCAGCTCACAAGATCCAGAAAAAATATTACATAGCGCTACGTCGAGTGCGATTCGCTCCATTATCGGAAGTTCCAAAATCGATGCTGCGTTAACTGAAGGAAAAGCAGACATAGAAGCAAAATCACGAGATTTACTCGTTTCTCTTATTGAAAAATACGATATAGGTATAAGTGTTTTAGGGGTAAAACTACAGGATGTTGAATTACCGAATGCAGATGTGCGAGCAGCCTTTACAGCTGTTACAGACGCACGAGAAATGAAGAATACAAAAATAAATCAAGCAGAAAAATATGAGAATCAGCGAATTAGTGAAGCACAAGGTGAAAAGGATGCAATTATCTCGAAGGCGGAAGGTGAAAAAACAGCGCGTATTGAACAGGCTCAAGGGGATGTAGCTGTCTTTAATAAAATGTATGAGCAATATAAGGGCAATCAACAGATTACACGCGAGCGTTTAATTTTGGAAACACTTGAAAATGTATTACCTAAAGCACAAATTTATATTATGAATGATGATGGGAATACAATGAAATACTTGCCTCTTCAAGCATTGCAACCTGCAAAACAGGAGACACCTACAACACAGGAAACAACTACGACACAGGAAACACCAAAAGAGAAAAAAGAAGGGAGCGGTAACTAATGGATCAAAAAAATAAGGATCTTGAAAAATTCCTGAATTTTTTATCGGGTAAATCCAAAAATACTGCTTCGAAAGAAGGGAATACAGAGGATAATGTAATTAAAATGTCGAAAAAAAGCCCGATGAATCCCAAAAAATATATTTCTCTTGCTGTCACTTTAACTGCCGTTTTCGCCATGGCTATTATAGTATTTGTGAATGTTTATATTGTTAAAGAATCCGAATACGCAGTTGTTAGACAGTTTGGGGAAGTAGTGAAGTTTCAGAGTGAGCCTGGCCTGAAAATAAAGGTTCCATTTATTCAAAGCGTCACAAAGCTTCCAAAAAACCAAATGACTTATGAAATTTCTGAAGAGGAAATTAATACAAAGGATAAAAAACGAATAATCATTGATAATTATGCAGTTTGGCGTATCACAGATCCAAAGCAATTAATTTCCAATGCAGGAACAATAGAAAAAGTTGAAACACGTATGGAAGAGTTTATCTATTCAGTTATTCGCTCAGAGCTTGGTCGAATAGAATATAAGGAGATTATAAACGACGAAAACTCTTCGCGTGGTAGTATCAATGACCAAGTCACAAAACGTGTTAATGAATTGCTCTCAAACGATAAATATGGAATTGAAGTAGTGGATGTTCGTCTGCGTCGTATCGACTTGCCAACTGAGAATGAGCAATCCGTGTTTACGAATATGATTTCAAATCGTGAATCAATCGCACAGAAATACCTATCTGAAGGTGATGCTGAGAAACGTCGTGTTGAAGCACAAACAGATAAACAAGTTCAAGAAATGCTCGCAACAGCGAAAAAGGATGCAGCATTGATTCAAGCGGAAGGTGAAGCAGAAGCAGCTAAGATTTACAATAAATCGTTCTCACAAGATCCTGAATTCTATTCATTGTACCGTACATTAGAATCATATAAGAAAACTGTAGGTGAAGATACGGTCATTATTTTGCCATCTACTTCACCATATGCAAAAATATTATCTGGCTATATAAAATAATACTATTATTCTTGCAGGGATAAGTATATGAAGTCGTCTCAATTTTTTTGAGACGGCTTTTTTACACTATTCATGAAACTGACAAGAAGTTTTGTGTGGTGTTTTTATATAATTATTACTATTTTGTGGAAGGGTTGTTTAATGAATAGCAATATTTATATAAGTTGATTGGAGTGGAGACTGGGCGACTCCTTGGGGATCAGCGTCACAGATGAGACCCTGCAGCGAAGCGAAGCGGCTCATCGGACGCCCCCAGGAAAGCGCCCAGTCGGAACGGAAATCAACTCTACGTTATGGTGAGGAGCCTTTATAGTATGATTTTAGGTATTTTTAATCATATTTTTTAAAAAACCTTTCAGTTATCAATGATATTTTATAAAAATGATAGAAATTTATAATTTTGTGTTTCGTATATGACAATAATCTGATAGAATGATAATGTTGAAAAATAAAAAATGGGGGTAATAGTTGTGAAGTTGCAAATTAGCAAGTGGCTCCAAAATTTAGGGATAGCCTGTAGTATTGCATCGTTATTTACACTTTTCTTCCGTCTATCAGATTTTGCATGGATCACAAAAAGTGTTTATCATATACCAGTATTTTTTGTCATTTTGTTTTTATTAGGTTTAGTCATTGCTGAGGATATACGCAAGATATTTAAAAGAATATTTTTGTACGAGAAACGCAAGGTTAAACGTCCTATATGGCAAGTAGGGATTGGCTTTATTATCTTCTTAGCGCAAATCAGCACTGTAATGGTGTTCGATACAGAGCTTACACATCCACAGCTTGGTGGTATGCCATTATTTTTAGTATTTGCGTTTATGAATGCCTTTATTTTGACAGTCATATATGAAGAGATTTTCTATCGTAAAGAAAAAACAAGTAAAGCTAGTGAATAATATCGGAAAAGTCAATTACAATGAGTGATTGGCTTTTTTTTTGTAGTCAATCCTGAGTTAAGTTATTGATGTAGGAAATTTGGTGATTTTCAATGTTATGATTGGTAAAATAACCGTTTTCTCGATAAAGTAAATGGAAGAGGCATTTTCAAACATACGTTTTCGTTTTACAATTAAGAAGACGAAAACGCAGGAGGATAAAATCATGACAAAGGAAAAATTGCTATTATTGGACGGCAATAGTTTAGCATATCGCGCTTTTTTTGCGTTGCCATTATTGACGAATGATAGTGGAATTCATACGAATGCAGTGTACGGCTTTACAACAATGTTACAAAGAATATTAGAGGAAGAGCAACCAACGAAAATTTTGGTTGCCTTTGATGCGGGTAAGACAACCTTCCGTCATGAGACATTTACGGAATATAAGGGTGGTCGACAAAAGACTCCACCAGAATTATCTGAGCAGTTCCCGTATATACGTAAGCTTATCGATGCTTATGGTATTAAGCGATATGAGCTTGAATTGTACGAAGCGGACGATATTATAGGGACACTTGCCGAAGATGCTTCGTCACACGATATGGATGTCGTCGTTGTATCGGGAGATCGTGACTTAACACAGCTCGCGACTGAGCAAGTAACAGTATACATTACGAAAAAAGGTATTACTGAAATTGAAAAAAATACACCAGCCTTTATTGCAGAAAAATACGGCTTAACGCCCGGGCAAATTATTGATATGAAAGGTTTAATGGGGGATTCTTCAGATAATATCCCTGGTGTACCAGGTGTCGGTGAAAAAACGGCTGTTAAATTACTGAAAGAACATGGTTCGGTGGAGTCACTTTATGCGGCAATGGATACGGTGAAGGCTTCTAAAATGAAAGAAAAATTAGTTGCCAATGAAGAACAGGCATTAATGAGTAAAAAGCTAGCTACTATTTTTACAAAAGCACCGATTGATATAACGCTTTCTGATCTTGTTTATAATGGTCCGAATGAGGAAGAATTAATTAGTGTATGGCAAGAGCTTGGTTTTAAATCATTACTAGATAAAAGTGATTTTACTGTCCAAGAAGAGGAACAAGCGCCTTTTGACTATGAAATTGTGCAAGAAGTAAAGCAAGAGCATTTAAAAGATGTAATGGCAGTGCACTTAGAGTTAGAGGACGAGCATTATCATACATGTCAGCAACTAGGTTTTGCACTAACAGATGGAGCGAAAACAATGTACGTGCCGTTTGATCTTGCGGCTAAATCCGATGTCCTTCGCCTCTGGTTAGAAGATGCTACAAAAATAAAGTACATGTCTGATTCAAAAGCATCTCAGGCTGCGTTAAAACGTGCGGGAATACATTTAGCTGGTGTGGAATTTGACTTATTACTTGCGTCTTATATTAATAATCCTGCGCTAAGTGGAGATGATGTGGCAACTCTTGCGAAAGAACTGGGCTATCGTAATGTGCAGGCAAATGAGACCGTTTATGGTAAAGGGGCGAAACGAGCTATACCAGCCATTGATGCACTCGCTGAGCATGCCAGCCGCAAAGCCTTTGCTGTGTGGTCTTTACAGCCAAAGCTTGAGGCATTGTTAAAGGAAAATGAACAGTTCGAACTCTATAAAAACTTAGAACTTCCGCTTGCCTCTATTTTAGGGGAAATGGAAAGTGAGGGTATCACGGTCAATCGTGCCACATTAGAGAAAATGGGTCAGGAATTAAATGACAAGCTAATTGTTATCGAACAAGCAATTTATGCTGAAGCAGGAGAAACCTTCAATATTAATTCACCAAAGCAATTAGGTGTTATTCTCTTTGATAAACTTGGCCTTCCTGTTATTAAAAAGACGAAAACAGGCTATTCCACTGCAGCAGATGTCTTGGAAAAATTAAAACCAGAGCATGCTATTATTGAGCATATTCTTTTGTATCGTCAGCTTGGAAAATTACAGTCAACTTATATCGAGGGCTTGCTAAAGGAAATCCATACAGAGGATGGAAAAGTGCATACTCGATTCCAGCAAGCATTAACAGCTACTGGACGTTTAAGCTCAACGGATCCGAATTTGCAGAACATCCCGATTCGTTTAGAAGAAGGACGAAAAATTCGTCAGGCATTTGTGCCATCGAATGAAGATTGGATATTATTTTCTGCCGATTATTCGCAAATCGAATTGCGTGTATTAGCCCATATGTCGAACGATGAAAATTTAGTTGAAGCTTTCCGTGAAGGTATGGATGTTCATACACGTACAGCAATGGATGTCTTCCATGTTTCAGCAGAAGAGGTCGATAGTAATATGCGTCGCGCTGCAAAAGCGGTGAACTTTGGTATTGTCTATGGGATTAGTGATTATGGCTTATCACAAAACTTGGATATTACTCGTAAGGAAGCGGCTACATTTATCGAGAAGTATTTTGCAAGTTTCCCAGGTGTGAAACAATATATGGATGATATCGTCCAAGATGCGAAGTTTAATGGTTATGTGACAACGATTTTAAATAGACGTCGATATTTACCTGACATTACGAGCTCGAACTTCAATCTACGAAGCTTTGCAGAGCGTACTGCTATGAATACGCCAATTCAGGGAAGTGCAGCTGATATTATTAAAAAAGCAATGATTGATATGGATGCTCGTTTGAAAAAAGAAAATATGCAGGCAAAAATTCTTTTACAAGTGCATGATGAATTAATATTTGAAGCACCTAAAGAGGAGATTGCATTGCTTGAAAAAATAGTACCAGAAGTTATGGAGACTGCAATCGAGCTTTCAGTACCATTAAAAGTAGATTTTAATTACGGTGCAACTTGGTACGAAGCAAAGTAAGGAGAGGTTAAAATGCCTGAATTACCAGAGGTTGAAGGTGTCGTCCAGGCATTAAAACCTAAAATTGAAGGGCGGACAATTCAACAAGTTCAACTATCAGAAATTATTCGTTTTTCCTTTGGGGAGGGAAAGCAATGTATCGTGAAGCAAGCTGAGCCTGATGCATTTGAAATATCGTTGTCTCAAATGACGATTACAACCATCGAACGACGTGCGAAATACATCTTTTTTCATTTACTGAAGGAAGATGTCCCTTATGTGCTTGTTAGTCATTTAGGGATGACGGGTGCTTGGTTTGTGGTAAATTCACCTGAGGAAATCCAAGAGGCGAAATTTAAAAAGCATATTCATGCTACATTTCAAATGGTAGATGGTGGCTATTTAATTTATTCAGATATACGCCGCTTTGGTGAACTACGTTTTTTAACTAAAATTGAGGATCATGCACCATTAACAAAAATGGCACCAGAGCCATTCGATGAAATAGCATGTGATTATTTTATTGCGAAATCAAAGTTGCCGAAATATGAGAAAAAGGCCGTTAAGGATGTAATTATGGATGGGCAGGTCATTTCGGGCTGCGGCAATATTTATGCAACAGAAGCATTATTTGCGCAAAAAATTCATCCGGCCCGCACAATGAACCGTATCAGTGAAAAGCGTAAGCGTGCATTATTCGAGGCGATTGTCGCTATTTTACGCCAAAGCATTGAAGCAGGAGGTTCAACAATTTCAGATTACCGTAATATAAATGGTGAGGCTGGAAGTATGCAGAATCGACTGCAGATGTATGGAAAGAAGATGTGTCCAACGTGTGGAACTGCAACGAGCCAAATGACGATAGGTGGGCGCACATCAGTCTTTTGCCCAAATTGTCAACATTAAAGGGGATTTAACTATGATTATCGGACTAACAGGAAGTATAGCGAGCGGAAAAAGTACAGTAGTAAAAATGATGACAGCACTTGGTTTACCGATTGTCGATGCAGATATAGTAGCGCGTGATGTTGTTGAACCAGGAACGGAGACTTTAAAGCTAATAGCTGAAAATTTTGGACAAGATATATTGCTAGAAGACGGGAGTTTAAATCGTGTTAAGCTTGGCGATATTATTTTTCACGAACCTGTAAAGCGTAAAATGTTAAATGATATTATGCATCCTGCTATTCGCAAGGAAATGTTACGCCAGCGCGATGCGTATATAGAGGCCGGAGAAAAGCATGTTGTGATGGATATTCCGCTTTTATTTGAAAGTAAGTTACAGCATTTTGTCGAGCGTATTATCGTGGTATCGGTTAGTGAAGAGGTGCAGCTCCGTCGATTAATGGAGCGTAACAACTTATCGAAGGAAGATGCACTAGCTCGAATGCATTCTCAGTTACCTATGTCAGTCAAAGAAAAAGGTGCTCATGCGGTTATTTACAACAATGAAAATTTAGAACAAACAGAGCAACAACTGAAAAAAATCCTGACATACTGGGACATATTATAATTAATTAAAAATCTATAAAATCATTCGATGCGTAGCAATGACATATTGCTACGCATTTTATATTCTTGGAAAACTATTGAATCAATGAAATTAAGGTGTCACATTAAAAATAGTATGACTTTTCGGCAAAACGAGAGGTTGATTTCCGTTCCGGCTGGGCGCTTTGTTGCTGCCGCTACGTTAACACTACGCTTTCGCACAGAGCAAAGCTTCCTGGGGGCGTCCGATGAGCCGCTTCACTCGCGTTGCTCGCTCCAGGGTCTCGGGCCAACACGATGTTGGTCACGAAGGTGTTATCACAGGACGTGATGCTTTTAGCCTTCGTTCCTCTATATCGCTGATCCCCAAGGAGTCGCCCAGCCTCCACTTCAATCAACCATTTCACATAGCGTGTATCTTCTGACATGGTACTTTAATTTATAATTATAAAACGAAACTACAGCGGTTTTGGAAAAAACGAAACATTGCGTTGGCAATAGCAGGTTGCAATTGCTTTATTGTTATAAGTCTTTTCTGTTCGATTAAGGTGAGTAGCGATAGTGTTTACTTTTGAAATGAATAAAATTTATAAAAATTCTACGCTATTGCTGATTGGAGTGGAAGGCTACTCGACTCCCGTGGGAAAGCGAGACAGGCGAGACCCTGAGGCCAACATGATGTTGGTCACGAAGGCATTGTCACAGGACGTGACGCATTTAGCCTTCGTTCCTTTAGCGGAGGAAGCGGCTCGACGCTCGCCCACAGGAAAGCGAGTAGCCTGGAACGGAAATCACCTTATTTAATGTGCCACAACATTCACTATTAAATGCGAAGCAAGAACACTTTGTTATGCATCTTTTTATGGATTTATACCATAATAAGGACTAATTTAGGCGTTCTTATTTTTCAGAAAATAAGAACTTTAATATTATGAATATATAATGTTCATCTTTTTTGAAATTGTGTTATACTAATCACCATAAAGTATATAATTAATTTGAGTATGACTCACAGGAGGATTTTATAAATGACAGTATCAGTTGCTATTAATGGTTTCGGACGTATTGGACGTATGGTTTTCCGCCAAGCGATCGTGCAAGAAGGTTTAAATATCGTTGCAATTAACGCTAGCTATCCAGCTGAAACGTTAGCACATTTGATTAAGTATGACACAAATCACGGAACATTCGAAGGTTCAGTGGAGCCTGCAGGCGATGCTTTAATTGTAAATGGTAAACGTGTTCAAATTATTAGCGAACGCGACCCATTAAAATTACCATGGGCAACAATGGGTGTGGATATCGTTATTGAAGCAACTGGTAAATTTAATGATCGTGAAAAAGCAGCAATGCACTTAGAAGCAGGCGCAAAGAAAGTTATCTTAACAGCACCTGGTAAAAACGAGGACGTAACAATTGTTTTAGGTGTAAATGATGAGAAACTTGATATCGCAAAACATGATGTTATTTCAAATGCTTCTTGTACAACAAACTGCTTAGCACCAGTTGCTAAAGTGTTAAATGACACATTTGGTATCGAAAACGGATTAATGACAACAGTTCACGCTTATACAAATGACCAAAAGAATTTAGACAATCCACATAAAGATTTACGTCGTGCACGTGGTTGCGCACAATCAATCATTCCAACATCTACAGGTGCTGCCAAAGCATTAAAGTTAGTGTTACCTGAATTAGAAGGCAAAATTCATGGTATGGCACTTCGTGTTCCAACACCAAACGTATCATTAGTTGACCTAGTAGTTGATTTAAACACAGACGTAACTGTAGATTCTATCAACGCTGCATTCGTTAAGGCAGCTACTGAAGGTCCAATGAAAGGTATCTTAAACTTCTCAGTTGAGCCTCTAGTATCTTCTGATTACAATACAACAACTTACTCTTCTACAGTAGATGGACTTTCTACAATGGTAATGGGTGACCGTAAAGTGAAAGTACTTGCTTGGTACGACAATGAGTGGGGTTATTCAGCACGCGTTGTAGATCTTGTGAAAAAAGTGGCAAAAGCATTAGAAACGGTTAATGCTTAATTATAATCATAATCATTAAACTAAGCACATTGAAATCCAAGTGATTTCAATGTGCTTTTTTTATTAGATTGCAGAATCTACGCTTGTACTTTCTACTTTCAAGGTTTATCATGAGCACACTAGCGTCAATGCGCTTTTCTTATACATAGGAAATTTGTTATAATAGAAATATTAAATTGTTGTGAAATCAGGAGAGTAAATATATGAGATGTCCATCTTGCCAATTTAACGGAACGCGTGTTGTGGATTCGAGGCCGGTTGATGATAATAAAGAAATTCGTAGACGTCGTGAATGTGAGTCATGTGGCTTCCGCTTTACAACGTTTGAAAAAATTGAAGAGACACCGTTAGTTGTAGTGAAAAAAGAAGGTTCACGAGAAGAATTTAGCCGTGAAAAGGTACTTCGTGGACTTATTCGTGCTTGCGAAAAACGACCTGTTTCTCTTGAAGTACTTGAAGGACTAGTAATGTCTATTGAAAAAGATCTTCGCCGTATTGGGAATTCTGAAGTCCGATCTGAGGATGTAGGAGAAATGGTAATGGATCGCTTAGCGAAAATCGATGAGGTTGCGTATGTGCGCTTTGCATCGGTTTATCGTCAATTTAAGGATATCAATGTCTTTATTGAAGAAATTAAAGAAATTATCCAACGCCAGACAGAGCAGAAATTATAGGAAACAGAGAGGGGAATGACGTTGATCCATTTGTATAAGGAATTACAGCCTGCTGATTCTTTTGACATTCGTCTACCTCATGCACTTTCTACGCAGGAGCGTCAATTAGTAACGCTTTTTTATCAGCCTTTAATTGGAGCGGAACCAATCAGCCTTTATTTAACATTATGGGCAGAGGCTGAGCAAATGCCAAAGCAGCAAATGACACATTATTATTTAATGAATGTGCTAGGGCTTCCAATTGGAAAAGTATTTGAAGCACGAATTGCGCTTGAAGCAATTGGCTTGTTACGCACATGGAAAAAAGAGGATGATGACGAGCGAAGCTTTTTATATGAGCTGATACGTCCACTTGATGCGGATAGTTTTATGAAAGACCCACTGCTGTCGATGTTTTTGTTTAGTAAAATTGGGGAGCAAGCTTATCGGAAGTTACGTCAGCGTTTTATTCCTTCTGCGAGAGATGCAGAATTTAAAGATGTATCGCGTGCCTTCATTGATGTTTTCAAGCCTGTAAGTACAAGGATTCCAGATGATTTACAAGTTGATACTAGTCGTAAGGATACACAGCAAAAGATATATCCGTTTTATTTTGACCAGTTTGACTTTGAATTGCTGCAAGCGGGCTTATCGGAGCAACTAGTACCGGCTAGCTTACTAACATTTGAGGTGCGTGAAACAATAGCGAAATTAGCATTTTTATACCGCTTAACGGCACTTGATATGCAAAAAGTAGTGATTCTGGCATTAGATGATGATCTAGGTATTTCACTGGAACGTTTACGTAAGGCTGCTGCGGATTTTTATAAGCTAACGGTATCAAAAGAACCACCAAAGCTCGCTAGAGTGAGTGAGCCGTCAGCCATAGAAGAATCAGGCCAAAAAACGAAGGATCAGGAGCTTCAGCAATATTTAGAGACGACTCCCCCAGTGCAAGTGCTGCGAGATATCAATAATGGCAAAGAACCTCTACAGACCTCCGTACAGCTTGCTGAGAGTTTAATTGTCCAGCATGGAATGCCAGTAGGGGTTGTTAATGCTCTTCTGGAATATGTAATGCTAACAACTGATATGAAGCTACCTAAGAAATATGTGGAAACGATTGCGGATCATTGGGTACGTAAAAATATTCAAACAGCAAAAGAAGCAATGGAGCTAGCACGTAAAGAGCATGATAAGTACACTACGTGGAAAAATAAACCCCAGTCTTCGGCAAAAAAGAACTCTTATACAAAAAATCGCCGAGAGGAAAAAGTGCCAGATTGGTTTTATAAGCGTAATGAAAAATCAGAGGAAGTATTAAAAGATACAACGAATACTGACACTACTGATTTTGAAAAGGAAAGACAAAAGATATTAGAAAAATTAGGTAATATTCAAAATAAGGTAGGTGAATGACAATCGAACCGATTAATGGACCATTAAAAAGAGCAATTTCTGTACCATCATTTCAAGAACGATATGAAGCGATGCGTCGAGAGATTTTAGAAAACCCTCGTGTGCAAGAGTTTTTAGCTGAGCATATGGATGAGTTAAGCTATGATGCGGTTGAACGTAATTTACCGAAGCTCCATGAATTTATTAGCCAATCTACAGTCTGCTGTGGCTGTGACAATACAGAAAGTTGTACAAATTACTTAAAAGGTTTTTTACCTACTTTACGTGTAGTAAGGAGTACTGTTGAAATTGATTATGTACGATGCGAGCAAAAGATACGTGAAGATGAGCGCCGAGATGTTGCTAATATGATAGCAAGTATGCATATGCCAAAGGATGTGCTACAAGCTACTATAAGTGATTTATTTATTGATGATCATACACGTATTGACATTGCAAACCGTGCGGCTGATTTTGTTCAAAATGTACTAGATACAGGGAATTTGCCTGCTAAGGGCTTTTATTTATATGGTCAATTTGGCGTGGGGAAATCTTTTGTGCTAGGCGCATTAGCTAATGAACTTGCGAAGGCTAAAGTAAAGTCAGTTGTAGTTTTCGTGCCTGAATTTTTACGAGAAATGAAAAATGCAATTGGCGACAACACATTGCATGAAAAAATAGACTATGTGAAAAAGGCACCAGTACTAATGCTTGATGATTTAGGAGCCGAAACAATGACTGCTTGGACGCGAGATGAAATTTTGGGGACTATTTTCCATTACCGCATGGCAGAGCAATTGCCAACATTCATTACATCTAATTTTAATTACGATGAGTTGGAGCATCATTTAGCACAGTCACAAAAAGGTGACATTGAGGTCGTGAAGGCTGGACGTGTTATGGAACGTATCAAAGCCTTGACAGAGCCGATTAAAATGAGTGGGAAAAATAGACGTATGTAAGATTGGCAGTTGCATTTTATGACAATCGAGCGTATACTGTCACATATAATAATTAACTTCTTTCAATCGGTGTTCAAACACTTGTAGCTGATGCTTCGCTTTCGCTACAAAAAACACTTGCTGAAAAAGTAAAAGCCTCCGGATTATGCCGAGGCATAATTGATTAAATGCATTGATGAGGACATGAATTTTGTGTAAGGCTTTTAGAGAGGGAAGTCATTGGCTGTAAGCTTCCTAGTTTGAGCACACTATTTACTACCTACTGAGCAGCGAAAGGGATAATCTTTCGCCGGTCCCTAGCCCGTTAGCTAGCCTTGAGCTTCGTCTGACTATAAAAAGTCGGAAGGAAGAAGGGTGGAACCACGAGCATACGCTTCGTCCCTTTCATAGGGACGGAGCTTTTTTATGTTTGTTCAGTGGAAAATAGTGGTGAAGTGAATGCGGATGTAGTTCCTTTTCAGTGGATGTCCAAACACCTATTGAATGAGGATCAATTCCGGGATTCTTGAACTTCAATCAAGCATCACAACAAAACTATAAGGAGTGTAAAAAATGTCAGATATGATTAAATTAACTTTCCCAGATGGCGCTGTAAAGGAATTTGCAAAAGGTACATCTACTGATGACGTAGCATTATCAATTAGCCCAGGACTTCGTAAAAAGGCATATGCGGGTAAAGTAAATGGTGTCTTAGTCGATTTAAAAACACCAATTGAAGAGGATTCAACAATCTCAATTATTACACAGGATGATGAGGAAGCACTGGAAATCTTACGTCACTCTACTGCACACTTAACAGCACAAGCGATTAAACGTTTATTCCCAGATGTTAAACTTGGTATCGGTCCAGTTATTGAAGGTGGCTTCTACTACGATATCGATTCACCAACACCAATCACTGCTGAAGACTTACCTGCAATTGAAAAAGAAATGAAAAAAATTATCGCTGAAAACCTAGAGATAGAGCGCAAAAATGTTAGCCGTGCAGAAGCACAAGCGATCTATGAAGAAATCGGCGATGAATATAAATTAGAATTACTTGAAGCGATTCCGGCCGATGAACAAGTTTCTATTTACCATCAAGGTGAATTTTTCGACCTTTGCCGTGGTATCCACGCACCATCGACTGGCAAGCTTCGTGAGTTCAAACTTCTTTCATTAGCGGGTGCTTACTGGAGAGGTAACTCAGATAACAAAATGCTACAACGTATTTATGGTACTGCATTCTTTAAAAAAGAAGAATTAAAACATCACCTACAAATGCTTGAAGAAGCAAAAGAACGTGATCACCGTAAAATCGGTAAAGAATTAGAGTTATTTACAACTTCTCAAAAAGTTGGTCAAGGTTTACCGCTATGGCTACCAAACGGTGCGACAATCCGTCGTGTAATTGAGCGCTATATTGTAGATAAAGAATTATCGCTTGGTTATAAGCATGTTTATACACCAGTACTTGGTTCTAAAGAGCTGTACCAAACTTCTGGTCACTGGGATCATTACCAAGATTCTATTTTCCCACCAATGGAAATGGACAATGAAACATTAATTATGCGTCCGATGAACTGCCCGCATCATATGATGGTGTACAAAAACAGCATGCATTCTTATCGTAACCTACCATTACGTATTGCAGAGCTTGGTACAATGCACCGTTATGAAATGTCAGGTGCTGTTTCAGGTTTACAACGTGTACGTGGGATGACTTTAAATGATGCACATATTTTCGTTCGTCCAGACCAAATTAAAGTCGAATTCCAAAAGGTAGTACAATTAATTTTAGAAGTTTACAAAGACTTCGATTTAAAGGATTACTCATTCCGTTTATCTTACCGTGACCCAGCAGATACAGAAAAATACTTCGACGACGATGCAATGTGGGAAAAAGCACAAAGCATGTTAAAAGAGGCAATGGATGAGCTTGGCTTAGATTACTTTGAAGCAGAAGGTGAAGCGGCATTCTACGGTCCTAAACTTGACGTACAAGTAAAAACTGCAATTGGTAAAGAAGAAACTTTATCAACAGTTCAGCTTGACTTCTTATTACCAGAACGCTTTGACTTAACTTATGTAGGAGAAGACGGTAAACCACATCGTCCAGTTGTTATTCACCGTGGTGTAGTATCAACAATGGAACGCTTCGTTGCCTTCTTAATCGAAGAGTACAAAGGTGCATTCCCAACATGGTTAGCTCCAGTACAAGTTGAAGTTATCCCAGTTTCAAACGAAGCACACTTTGATTATGCAAAACAAATTGAAGAGCAATTAACTGCAGCAGGCTTACGTGTTGAAATGGATGACCGTGAAGAAAAACTAGGCTACAAAATCCGTGAAGCACAAATGAAAAAAATCCCGTATATGCTTGTTATCGGAGACAAAGAAGTAGAGGCTGGTGGCGTAAACGTACGTCGTTATGGCTCAAAAGATTCAGAAACAATTAGCTTCCAAGACTTCTTAGCCAACATTAAAGCAGAAATCACAAAATAATATTCGTAATTTTGCCGGCGAATATTCGATCAGATTCAAAAATGATTAGACTTCGATTCGCCGAGCAAAATCACCAAAAGTTTTGGATGACATTTGTTAAATCGTATGCCATTTATATAAGTTGATCTTCGTTAAGGCTGGGCGACTCCTTGGGGATTAGCAATAGAGGAACGAAGGCTAAAACCATCACATCCTGTGATAACGCCTTCGTGACCAACATCGTGTTGGCCCGAGACCCTGGAGCGAGCAAATAGGGGAACGAAGGCTAAGAGCATCACGTCCTGTGAAAACGCCTTCGTGACCAACATCCTGTTGCCCTAAGCGGCTCATCGGACGCCCCCAGGAAGCTTTGCTCTGTGCGAAAGCGAAGCGTCAGCAACAAAGCGCCCGGCCGGAACGGAAATCAACCTCACGTTATGATGAAAAACATTACAATAGTTTAGATTAAAAGTTTTTAGGTTACTTTATCTTCATTCAGAAGAAGATTCCCACCTCTAAAGGTGTAGAGATAAATGGGTATGTGGTTCCTTTTTAGTGTGTATCCAAACTCAGACTGAATGAAGATAAAGCCTCCGGCGGATGTCACGGATTTTGAATTGTGCTAGCACAATTCAAAATCCGGACGCAATTACGCCAAGGCGAAATTGTTTTAGAAATAAACTAAAAAACATTTGACAGCTTATAAAAGTACATGTTAATATAATTAAGGTTAATGAATACAAAGTTTGTGGTTGAAGTAGAGGCTGCCCGCTTCTCACCTGATACAACGCTCTTGGGCTGTGAACAGGTATGACACGTTGAATTGTTTTGCGCAGACTTGCGCATGCACATATAGCGGGCGGACATCTTCAAAAATGTCCGTCCTTTTTTTATGGACATGACAAGATGATGTACCGTTCAACCGGGCAAGGCTTTGCCCAAACCATGTATTCGCGACAACTACTTGGAGGTGGATTACTATTAGCAAAGACATGTATGTAAACGAAGGCATTCGCGCACGTGAACTTCGATTAATCGATCACAATGGTGACCAGCTTGGTGTAAAGACACGTAACGAAGCGCTAGAAATCGCCACTCGTGTAAACTTGGATCTTGTCCTTGTGGCCCCTCAAGCCAAGCCGCCAGTCGCTCGTATCATGGACTATGGTAAATTTAAGTTTGAACAGCAAAAGAAAGACCGTGAAATTCGTAAAAATCAAAAGGTCATCGTAATGAAAGAGGTTCGTCTGAGCCCAACAATCGATGAGCATGATTTCCAAACGAAGCTACGTAATGCGATTAAATTCCTTGAAAAAGGTGATAAAGTTAAATGTAGCTTACGTTTCAAAGGTCGTGCGATTACACATAAAGACATTGGTCAACGTGTGTTAGATCGTTTTGCTGAAGCTTGTGCTGAAGTATCTACGGTTGAACAAAAACCGAAGATGGAAGGCCGAAGCATGTTCTTAGTTCTTCAACCAAAGAACGAGAAATAATATTAGACGAACAGTTTAGGAGGAATTCGACATGCCAAAAATGAAAACTCACCGTGGAGCTGCGAAACGTTTCAAAAAAACGGGTTCAGGTAAATTAAAATACGACCGTGCTTATGGAAGCCACTTATTCGCAAACAAATCTACAAAACAAAAACGTCACCTACGTAAAGCAAACATCGTTTCATCTGGTGACTTCAAACGCATCAAATCATTACTTGTTTACATGAAATAATTTGACTACACAAAATAACTAATATTCATTTTTTAATGAAAAGCAGGAGGTAATTCATATGCCACGCGTAAAAGGCGGAACAGTGACGCGCAAACGTCGTAAAAAAGTATTGAAATTAGCTAAAGGTTACTACGGTTCTAAACATACATTATATAAAGTTGCTAACCAAGCAGTAATGAAGTCAGGTCAATATGCATACCGTGACCGTCGTCAGAAAAAACGTGATTTCCGTAAATTATGGATCACTCGTATCAACGCAGCAGCTCGCATGAACGGTCTTTCATACAGCCGTTTAATGCACGGTTTAAAAGTTGCTGGTATCGAAGTTAACCGTAAAATGTTAGCTGATCTAGCTGTAACTGATGCAGCAGCATTCACTCAATTAGCAGACACTGCGAAAAAAGCAGTAGCTAAATAATTTTTGACAAAGACTGACGGATTTATCCGTCAGTCTTTTTTTGTGTTAGAGTAGTAGTAAATAGAAAATAAAAAGGAGTACTTCAATGGGGCAAGCATTATTAGCTTATATGGCGATCGTTTCTGTAGTCCTGCTCGTTATGATGGGCATAGATAAATCAAAAGCAAAAAAACATGAATGGCGTATCGCAGAACGTACGTTATTTACATTAGCAATTGCTGGGGGTGCAGTAGGTGGCGTGCTAGGAATGTATTTATTCCGTCATAAAACACGTCATAACAGCTTTGCATTTGGTTTCCCACTGCTAGCAGCTGTTCAAATTTTTATCATAGTACAAATATGGTGATAAAACTCGAAAATATTCCGATAAAACCGGAAAATGTTCCGATAAAACTCGAAAACATTCCGATAAATAAAAACACATCCTCATTCTGAGGATGTGTTGTGCATAAGCTTTTCAATGGGTTGCTTCCAATTTATTTTTGCGTTCGGATAGTTCAATAGAATTTCTTGCTGTAGGTATTCAAAGTCTCTTTTCGTAAAACCCTGCAGTGTAGCGGCGTCACGGGCGCCAACAAAAATCGTCACAACCTCGAAGGCATCTTTAGTCGTGCCGAGGTATTTTTCACCTTCGAAAAGAGCACCCTTATAAGAGATAAAGAAATTCTTTCGAACATTTTTGACGTCATCATAAAAATAATATTGGCCTTTTTCATAGGCTTCATCAAGTTTTCGCTTAGGATCGGTTATATAACGAATCGCTTTATAAAATACATAGATAATAAGCGTAATAACAGCAAGACGAATAAGTAACGGCAACATTTTTAATTTCCCCCTTGAAGAAAGGTTATTCCTTCCTATACGATTGTAAGGGACAATTAGTTTCACTTTATAGAAATATTTTTAAGAAATTTAGGAGAAAAAAATGAATTTACAAAAATTGTTTAAAATGCAAAAAGAGCTTGATGATTTCATCGAAAAAACACAAAATATTGAACGTGATGTATTTAAAGAAAAAGGTTTAGCCTTAATGGTAGAGCTAGCCGAACTTGCAAATGAGACACGTTGCTTTAAGTTTTGGAGCACAAAGGGAGCTTCAGAGCGAGATGTGATTTTAGAGGAATATGTAGATTCTATTCATTTTATATTATCGCTTGGCCTATTAAAAGGTTATACAGCGATAGAAAAATGGCCTGTGATTGAAGAGAAGAGAGATTTAACAGAGACATTTTTAATGACACAAGACTATATTTTAAGCTTTATTAGTCAACCAACAGAGGATAGATACTTAGCGATCTGGCAATGCTATGGATTGCTTGCGTTTAATCTAGGCTTTTCGTTTGAGGATGTTGTTGCGGCATATATAGAGAAAAATGAAGAAAATTATAATCGCCAGCGCTCAGGATATTAAAGTGTAAGAAATACACCAATTTTCTGACGATTTAGCTAGGAATATTTCGGTAAACGAAGTATAATAGAGAAGATACAAGAGTCGGGAGGTAAAAGGATGACACAGCTAGATTCAACACTACAAATGTTTAAAGATTTAACAGATGCGAATGGTATTGCAGGTAATGAACGTGCACCGCGTGAGGTCATGAAAAAATACATTGGACCATATGCAGACTTAGTTGAAACAGATAATTTAGGCAGCGTCATTGCTAAAAAAGTTGGCGATGAAAATGGCCCTAAAATTATGGTTGCAGGTCATTTAGATGAAGTAGGCTTCATGGTTACTCAAATCGATGACAAAGGATTCATCAAATTCCAAACTGTAGGTGGCTGGTGGAGCCAAGTTATGCTTGCGCAGCGTGTAACAATTACAACACGTAAAGGCGAAGAAATCATTGGGGTAATTGGTTCAAAGCCACCTCATATTTTACCAGCAGATGTGCGTAATAAAGTGGTAGATATTAAAGATATGTTTATCGATGTTGGTGCAGCTTCAAAAGATGAAGTCCTTGAATGGGGCGTACGTCCTGGCGATATGGTAACACCATATTTCGAATTTAATGTGATGAAAAACGAAAAATACTTATTAGCAAAAGCATGGGATAACCGCATTGGTTGTGCAATTGCCATTGATGTTATGAAAGCATTGCAAAATGAAAAACATCCGAACATCCTTTATTCTGTAGGGAATGTTCAAGAGGAAGTAGGACTTCGTGGTGCGAAAACAGCTACGCATAAAATCCAACCAGATATCGGATTTGCTGTCGATGTAGGTGTAGCAGGAGACACACCAGGGGTAACTCCAAAAGAGTCAACTAGTAAAATGGGTGCTGGTCCACAAATTGTTGTCTACGATGCATCAATGGTTTCACACCGTGGCTTACGTGAATTCGTATTAGATGTGGCTGATGAGCACAATATTCCATATCAATTCGAGGCAATGGCTGGTGGCGGTACAGACGCCGGTTCTATCCACGTAACTGCAAATGGTATACCTGCACTATCAATTGGTATTGCAACACGCTACATCCACTCACATGCAGGCATTTTACATCGTGATGATTACGATAATGCTGTAAAATTAATGGTGGAAGTTATTAAAAAATTAGACCGTGATGCAGTGAATAAAATTATTTTTGACTAAGCATGGAAAGAATTAAATAGATATACAATAATTTTGCCTTCTAACAAAAATGTTAGGAGGCTTTTTGCGTTGGTTAGACCGAAGAAAGGTATAAATATTGACGTTGATAAGAAAATTTTGGCGATTCAAGCTCAAAAGAAAGAGGAAGAATTCACACAAACAGCTTAGAAGAAAGATACACTTTTAATGTTGTTCTCATTGGCTTCTTCTGTAATGGGAACGCATAGAAAATAATGTTCGTACTTGTATCGTAAGATTTTGAATAGATGTTCCAGTGTTATAATGAATAAAAGACTTGATTGGAGTGAAGACATGGATGAATACATTCGATTGGTGAACAAATCCGAAGATTATATTGAAAGCCATCTGAGCGAAAAAATCTCACTAGATGACTTAGCAAATAATGTGAATATGTCCAAATATCATTTCCATCGTATTTTTAGCAAATACAGTGATGAGACGGTGAAACAGTTTGTTACCAGAATAAAAGTGGAGCGAGCAGGGATATTCCTCACAGTCCGCAATGATTTTAGCATCACAAATATTGCTCTCCAATATGGCTACAATGACGCGAGTACCTTCAACAAAGTTTTTAAGAAGTATTTTGGAATGTCTCCATTAGAATACAGGAAAGCAAGAAACGACAAGAAACAGCAGATAGTCTCCCCTATACTTAAGTTAAGGGAGATGATATTGATGGAAAAACCAACGATCACAGTAGAAAATATTGAAATGAAAGTAATCTATGTACGCTTCAAAGGAAATTATGTTGAGTATAGGAAAAATAGTCGTAAGATGTTTAATGAACTATTCAATTTCGCAAAAAAATATGATCTTATCAAGGATAATGTCACAAAGGTAATGACTATATACCATGACAATCCTTTTGTAACTGATTCAGAAAGTTTACGAACTAGCGTAGCAATGACGGTTCCATTAGATACTGCAATTGAAGAAGAAGGACAAATAGGTACGATGACTTTTTGCGGAAAATATGCAGTATTACATTATGAATTAACGCTGGGTGAGTATGTAGAAGCTTGGAAATATGCTTATTCTGATTGGTTACTGAATAAAGGTGAATACATACCGAGAGATTCATTCCCATTTGAATTATATGTTACTGAGCCACCAAAAAGCTTCAAAGCCAAGAGTAAGACAGATATTTATGTTCCAATCGAATAAAAATACAATATTTTGGTAGCCTTTAATGTTAAAAATGCGAATAAGTATACTTCGAACAAGTGCTTTACTTCAATGGAAACAGCCCTCAAACTTAATTGTTTGAGGGCTGTTTTTTTATGTCGATATAAAGTTGGTTGATAAATTTAAAAAGTTAGGCGATAAATTCAAAACTATTGAACCTGTAAAAGCTGCAATATATCCTTACCAATTTGACTAGGGTTTGCAGCCAATATAGGCGATCGATAATTTGATAACACAACGACGCCTGTTTGTTGCGTTTTATCAAACCCTAAATAACTAGAGAAAGCTTTCGTCGAACCATTATGCCAAATGATATTGTCAGCGAGTTGCCATCCTAGACCAATACCTATATTTTCTGAAAAAGTTTCAGTCGCTTGATGGGTTAATGCATACCCTAAATTTTCATCACTTAAGTGTACTTTCGTAAATGTTAAAAGATCATTGACAGTTGAACGGGCTGCCCCTGCAGCCATAAATTCATTCATTTGGAGCGGTGGCTTTTTATGTCCAAGGATCGTGTATCCTTGCAATACTGCCTCTGCTTGATCAGAAGGGATAGAGATAAATGTATTTGGCATATTTAAAGGATCTGTTAATCTTTGTTTGATAGCCGTTTCATAATCAGTGTGAAGTGTATTAGCTAAAATATATCCTAAAAGTCCCATTCCTACATTAGAATATCTAAATTTAACTTTGGGCTCGTCTGTGTGCGTTTTAAAATAATGTATAGTCTCGTTTAGTGAGTATTGACAAAAAGGATCACGAGGTGTTTGCGCGTCAAAAACATTGTAAATGTTCTTCAGCACACCTATTCCTGGGAGTCCAGAAGTATGATTGGCTAAACGTTTGAGCGTAACAGGATGAGTATCGGGAATTGCGGAAAAGTATTTGCCAATAGAATCTTCGGCATGGACTTTTCCTTCCTGAATCATTTCCCCCAATATGGACGTAGTAAAAACTTTAGAAATCGATCCAACTTCATATATGTAAGGCTTTTCTTCCAACATAAAATTCGAGCCACCGAAAGTAAAAGTTGCTTCTTGATTTTGAGAAATGATACCAATGGATAAAGCAACATTTGGGCGAGTTTTTATATAAGGATAAGCAATTTTAAAAATGTCCTTTTTTAAATCATGTAAATCCACAAGAATACCTCCATTATGATCGCTTATTTTTTTCCTGCTCCTCTGAAATAATAGAATTTAATTTCGAAAGTATATCCTTTAATTGTAATAAATCCTCTCGATTGAGCTTTGTATAATATTTATAAATAATAGCAAGCTCAATTTCCTCCAGCTTTTTAAAATAAAGAAGCCCTCGTTCATCTAGCTCTATAATAACTTCTCTACGATCCTTTTTACTCATTGTTCTTTTTATATAATTTTCTTGCTCCAGCCTATTTACTAATTGGCTAACAGCACTCGCAGATGTCCCCATTAACTTTGCTAATTCAAAAGTTTGAAGGGGACCTTTCGTCTGCAGAAGATTTATAAATAATGCTTGTTTCGTAGTTAACGTTTCATCCAACAAAGAGGAAAATTCTTCGGTTAACATTAAATTGGTTTCATAATGAACTTGATTAATCTCCTTAATAAGATGTACCAATTCCTTATCCATACGTTTTACCACCTAAATAATTAATATATATTAATTATAAATATGCATTAACAATAATGCAATTTTCTTAAATATGCGATTGTAGTTAAAATATGCATAAATATTCAAATGTTCGCATTTTAGACACATCGGAAGATAAAATTCTAATTTTTTAAAATAAACATAAAAATTCAGTTGATTTTATATTTATGCATTTGTTATACTAATCCCATCAGCAACGAAACAAGGAGTGAAGGCTATGAAATTGCTTGAGGAAGTACAGTTAAAGTTAGTAACTAGCTTAAAAGATAAGGACTTATTAACCTTACTAGACTATACAAGTGAAGAGGTTCAGCAGTTAGTTGAGTTATCGGCACAGCTGAAAATGATTACTAAAGAAGGAAAATGTCCGAAGCTACTAGAAGGTAAGACACTTGGCATGATTTTTGAAAAACATTCAACTCGTACTCGTATTTCATTTGAAGTAGGTATGAACCAATTAGGCGGAAAAGGTATGTTTATGCATGCGCGTGATTTACAGATTGGTCGCGGTGAATCTGTTTATGATACGGCACATGTGTTATCAGGCTATTTAGATGGCATTATGATTCGAGCGAATTCTCATGCAATGGTGACGGAACTTGCAGAGCATGCATCTATACCAGTTATAAATGGACTAACGGATATTTATCACCCATGCCAAGCTTTAGCGGATTTAGAAACAATCTTTGAAAATAAAGGTGAACTAAAAGGACTAAAAATTGCTTATGTTGGAGATGGTAACAACGTGGCGCACTCATTAGTAGTCGCTTCTGCGCATGTAGGAATGAATGTGGCAGTGGCAACACCGGTTGGCTATGAATGTGACGCAGAGGTGATCGCGAAAGCACAGGCTATCGCAGCAGCAAATGGTAGCATAATTACCATTACAAATGATCCTGTAGAAGCAGTTTTAAACGCGGACGTAGTATACGCTGATGTATGGACGTCAATGGGGCAAGAAGAGGAAACGGCAAAACGTCTACAAGACTTTGCAGGTTATCAAATTAATGATGAGCTTGTCGCATACGCAAAGCCGAATTATATGTTCCTGCACTGTTTACCAGCCCATCGTGAAGAAGAAGTAGCGTCATCTGTTATTGATGGCCCAAATTCCTATATCTTTGAGCAAGCAGAAAACAGACTTCATGCACAAAAAGCAGTGCTAGCATCAATTCTAGCTTAATGTAATGAATGAACTTTTGAGTAAGCTAGGCGCTCGAAAACAAACGCCAAGCATTAAGCTTCTCAGTTTGAGAAGTACTATATAGACAGAGTTCATATTGGCAACAGGGGGTGTCAATGTGAATAATATAAAAGTGGTGCGCAGACAGAGGGATGTAAGCCACGTGCGATGTATGTTATCAAGATGGATGACCACGTCGCTACATAATAAAGTAACCTGGGAGACGCTAGGTTACTTTTTTTCTTTGTTCACTGCCTTTCTCGCGGGTATTCCTCGGAGTAACGGATATTTTATTAAAATATAAACCCTAGTTTTCCAATCTTTTATAGAGAATAAAAACGATTATCTATATAATAGGATAAATAAGTAATTTGAGGAGGGCTTTAGATGAACATTGACCATATCGAGGCATTTTTATATGTCGTGCATTATAAAAGTATTCATAAGGCCGCAAATGCATTGTTTTTGTCTCAACCGACTGTGACGGCCCGTATTAAATCATTGGAGCGAGAGTTGAATGTAGAGTTATTTCATCGTGATGGACGAAGTGTAATATTATCGGATAAGGGCAAGGACTTCGTACCGTTTGCAACACAGATTGTGCAAACATTTCAGCAAGGAAAGAAACAATTAGAGGAAACGCAGGAGTCTGATGAAGTGTGCATTGGTACGAATGGTGTTACAGCACAATATTTTTTAGCTTATGCATTGCCGAAATGGAAGAAAGACTTTCCGCATTTGCGTTTTCAGATTATCACAGGTTCAACTACAGTGATTTTAGAGAAACTGCAAAGTCATCAAATCCATCTTGCTCTTATTCAATACATGCATAGAGAGGGGATTGCTAATGAGTTATTGCTAAGCAATGCAGTTAAACTTGTGATGCATCGGGAGCATTCCTTTAAACAACAACATCCAATGAAAGCAAAGGAACTGGCACAACAGAAAATGGTGTTTTTTGAATGTGGGGCTTTTGATTGGAATTATGTGCATAAAATGTTTGAGGTAGAGGGTGTATCAGCAACTATTGAAGTGCGAACGGATCATTTAGAAGTAGCGAAAGAATTTATCCGTACAAGGGAGTATATGAGCTTCTTGCCGTATCTTTGTGTAAAAAAAGAACTTGAAAGCGGTGAGTTTGTTGAGATTGATGTCAAACATTTACTTGATATGAATCAACACATTTTTTTAACGTATAAAAATAAACAGACGCTGGCACCAGCCTTTTGGAAAACAATAGTAGAAACAGCTGTGCAATTTGAAAGCATTCAAGAAAATCTGAATTGATAGAATTTTTTATAAGTCAGTAAATTTTTTTCTATTATGTAGCCTATTGCAAACTGTATAAATGAACTGTATTATCTTCCTCAATCCTATTTTATTTATGAGTACCCATAAATGAAATATTTTTTTAAATATAAAACATACTTAACCACTATGTTTAGTAAAAATAAAATTTGAGGAGGAACAAATATGGTAAGACAGGACAACATTCGATTCGGGGCTATTATTCATGGTGTAGGTGGTAATATTTCAAGTTGGCGTCATCCTAAAGTGGCTAGCAATCAAAGTGTAAGCTTGCCGTTTTATATTCAGCAGGCACAAAAGGCAGAGCAGGGGAAATTTGATGTTGCTTTTATTGCGGATGGTTTGTTCATCAATGAAAAATCGATTCCTCATTTTTTAAATCGTTTCGAGCCAATAACAATTCTTTCGGCGCTAGCAGTAGCCACTAAAAACATCGGGTTAGTAGGTACTGTATCTACCTCCTATAGTGAACCATTTACAGTGGCACGACAATTTGCCTCTTTAGATCATATTAGCGGGGGCCGTGCAGGATGGAACGTCGTAACGACACCATTAGAAAGTACTGCCTTAAACTACAATAAAACAATTGAGCAGCATCCTAGTCACGCAGAGCGTTATCAAATTGCTGAGGAATATTTAGAAGTAGCAAGGGGATTGTGGGATTCGTGGGAAGACGATGCTTTCATTGCAGATGTTGAAAATGATGTATTTTTTGATGCAACTAAGCTACACACATTGAATCATCAGGGCAACTATTTTTCAGTACAAGGTCCGCTAAATATTGCGCGCTCTAAGCAGGGGCAGCCTGTTATTTTCCAAGCGGGTTCTTCAGATGCGGGTATTCGATTAGCGGCAAAGGATGCAGACGCAATTTTTACACATGGTACGTCATTAGAAGAGTCACAGAAATTTTATAAAAGGGTAAAGACTGAGGTTGCAGCATTTGGACGCAATCCAGATGAAGTGAAAATTTTCCCAGGAATCTCTCCAATTATTGGCGATACGCTTGAGGAAGCAGAAGCGAAGTATCAGGAAATCGTTGAGCTCGTCTCGATAGAGCGTGCACTTGCTTATCTTGGTCGATATTTTGATCATCATGATTTTACACAATATGATGTAGATGCTCCGTTCCCAGAGCTTGGTGATATAGGAGCAAATAGCTTTAGAAGTACGACTGATTATATTAAAAAATATGCCAAACAAGAAGAGCTAACATTGCGACAAGTTGCTTTACGTGAAGCAACTCCAAAAACAGCATTCTTTGGTACGCCAGAGCATGTTGCTGACCTCGTGCAGGAATGGTTTGAACATGAGGCGGCTGATGGCTTTATTATAGGGGTTACTGTACCTGGAGCACTGGATGATTTTGTAGATAAGGTTGTGCCGATTTTACAAACAAGAGGGCTGTATCGTAAAGAATATGAGGCAGACACATTACGCGGTAACTTAGGTTTACCATTTAAAGAAAGCCGTTATGTCAAACAGTCTGTCTAAAAACATAGTAAATGTATATGAATAAAAGTGATTAAGGAGGCAATGTATGAGCTATTCATTAGGCATATTAGATCAAAGCCCTATTATTGAGGATGCAACAAACGAACAGACTTTACAAAAAACAGTGGCTCTAGCACAAAAAGCGGAGCAATGGGGCTACTCACGCTTTTGGGTGTCAGAGCACCATAATACAGATACATTAGCGGGGTCATCTCCAGAAGTATTAGTATCTTATCTCCTTGCTAAAACAAAGTCTATCAATATTGGGTCGGGCGGAGTGATGCTACAGCACTACAGCCCATACAAAGTAGCGGAAAATTTTCACGTTCTCGCATCATTGGAGCCAGGCCGAGTTGATTTAGGCTTAGGGAAAGCACCGGGTGGTTTACCCCTATCTACGAAGGCGTTGCAATATGGTACGTTCAATAAAGGCGAAGATTTCGAGGAAAGATTAACATTTTTACAGCAATTAATTGATCAAACAATACCGTCGGAACACGAGTTATCTGGCTTACAGGCAACACCGATTCCAAAGGTAAAGCCAACGTTATTTTTACTTGGAGCAAGTCCACAAAGTGCCGCACTTGCAGGCACACTAGGCATTGCGTTTGTCTTTGCTCGGTTTATTAATAGTGACAATGATGTGTTAGCACAAGCAGCTACAGCTTATCGCGCGCATTATCCAAACGGTCATTTTGCCATCTCTATTGCGGCCATTGCAGCCCCTACAAAAGAAGAAGCGAAAGAGTTAATTGGTGATCAAAAAATTACGAAGGTGCATTTAGCGAGTGGCAGAAGCCTAACATTACAATCGATAGAGCTAGCAGAGAAATTTGGTCAGGAATCTGGTGAGACATTTACGGTGAAGCAATATGATGCAGATATTGTATACGGTACTCCAGAAGAGATTAAAACGATATTAGATGATTTTCATGAGCGCTATCAAATTGATGAGTTTATTTTGCATACGCCTGTGTTGAAGGAATTAGAACGTGAACGATCATTTGAGCTTTTAAGTCCAGTAAATTTACAGCAAAAAGAAGCGGTAAGCTAAGGAGGAAATGAACATGGCAAAAAATATAGATGTAATTGTTTGGTCAAAGCAAGGCTGTAGTTATTGTGATGAAGTGAAAACATATTTACAACAACAAGGTATTTCTTACAAAACAGTGGATGTAACACATAATGACGCATTCCGTGACATCTTAGAAGCAAAATATGGTGTCCGTTATGTTCCGGTTGTCGAAATTGGAGCAAATGGCGTCTTTAAAGCAGTAACAGAAATTGGACTGGAGCATTTAAAAGCAGTACTTGCTGTTGATCTACCATCGCATGCATAAGAAGAGAGGGATTTTATGAAAAAAATATCATTTTATTTATTAGCGTTGCTAGTTTTACTTTTAACAGCTTGTTCAAGTACGGAAAAGTCCGAAGGGGATACTAGTGAAAATAATGCAGCACAAGGTGGAAAGGGCGTTCAAAAAATTATTGTTGGTACAGGAACCCAATTTCCAAATATCTGCTTCATTGATGACAAGGGGAATTTAACCGGTTATGATGTGGAGCTTGTTCGCGCCATTGATGAGAAGCTACCAGAATATGAGTTTGAATTTAAAACAATGGAATTTTCAAGTTTATTACTAAGTTTAGAGACAAGGAAAATTGACTTTATTGCCCATCAAATGGAAGTCAATAGTGAACGAGAGGAGAAATTCCTCTTTAATAAAGAACTTTATAATGTATTTCCATTACAAGTAACAGTCAATGCAAAAAACAAGTCTATTCAATCCATTGATGATTTGAAGGGGAAAAACGTTAGTGTTTCACCAACTAGTAACTCTGCTGTCTATTTAGAGAAATATAATAAGGAACATAATTTAGGTGCTAATATTGTCTATTCGTCCAGCTCGGTTGATGTCCACAATCAACTTGCAACAGGTCGAATTGATGCAATCATTACAACACCATTTGCAGTAAAGTACTATAACGAAAGCAATAAGGCACAGGAGAAGGTAGTCGGAGATGCTTTATTAAATTCAAAAGTTTACTTCTTATTAAATAAAGACGAGGCTGTCTTACAAGAGCGACTTGATGATGCTATTCGAGAATTAAGGGCAGAAGGCGTCATTAGTAAGCTAAGTAAGAAATGGCTTGGTGACGATTATACGGTAGACTTCTAAACGAAATAGGAGAGGGAGAAGGAAGTATGGCTAATGACTTTGACTTCACGCTAATCGCAAAAGTACTTCCAATATTGCTTCAGTATTTGCCAGTTACACTCGAAATTTTAGTGTTCGCCATTCTTTTTGGCATGCTGCTTGGTATAGTAATCGCTATACCAAAGCTGCTACACATACCAGTTTTGAAGCAAATCATAACGATTTATATTTCGTTTATTCGAGGTACGCCGATATTAGTGCAATTGTTTTTAGTGTTTTATGGTATACCAGCATTATTAAAGCTTGTGCATATTGATGTAACAAGAATGGATGCTATGTATTTTGTAATTATTACTTATACGTTGAGCAATGCTGCATCGTTTTCTGAGATTTTTAGAGCGGCTATTTTAACAGTTGATCGTGGACAAATGGAGGCAGCTTATTCAGTTGGATTAAGTGGAATACAGGCTTTTCAACGTATTGTTCTCCCTCAGGCGATTCGTGTTGCCTTTCCCAATATGGCTAATACGATGATTAGTTCATTAAAGGATACTTCTTTAGCATTTTCAATTGGTGTCATGGATATGGTGGGACGTGGAGAAACACTTATTGCTTCCACAACAAGGGCGTTAGAGATCTATTTGGCGCTGTCCATCGTTTATTTTGTCATTGTTATACTGCTAGAAAAAATATTAAAACGCAACGAACGGTATCTTAATCGATATATGCCAAAGGAAGCTGCATCTAGCTAGGGGGAGAAGCTATGACTATAGATATTGCTTTTATTTTTGAAGCCTTAAAAGAAATTAGTAAAGTATTACCATTAACTTTGTTCATGGCAGTTACACCTGTCTTATTAGGCACTTTAATCGGCATAATCGTTGCTTTTGTTCGGATACAACAAACAAAAATTCTCGCACCATTGTTGAATTTTTATGTATCTTTTTTTAGAGGCACACCTATCATTATGCACATTATGCTTGTTTATTTTGGGATACCAATTGTTGTTGATATCATTGCAAGGGCTTTAAAAATTGAGTTCCAATCAAGCTCTATCCCTATTTTAGTTTTTGTTATTTTGGCATTGACGCTAAGTGCAGGAGCTTATGCTTCCGAAATAATTCGGTCCGGTATTTTAAGTGTACCAAAGGGACAGCTAGAGGCAGCTTATGCAGTCGGTTTAACATTTTCACAGGCGATGCGACGCTATATATTACCCCAAGCATTTAGTAAATCCATTCCTAACTTCACAAATGTCTTTATTGGTTTCTTACATGCCACGTCACTAGCATTTTTCCTTTCGGTCAAAGAGTTAACTGGGGTTGCGAATATAGTTGCTTCTATTAATTTAAAGTTTTTGGAGGCATTTATCGCTGTCGGGCTAATTTATTGGGGTGTTTCAGCGATCGTTGAATGGCTTGCACATCGTATTGAGAAAAGAGTAACTGCCTATAGTAAGGGCGGCATTTAACTTCTTTTTGGCGAATGTCTTTTGTACCAAAAGCGTAGCGACAGGTACAGGTATCTAAACATCCGCTCAACAGAGGAACTCAAGCTAAGTGACGCAATTATGCTGAGGCATAATTGGTATATAGTCGATTAAATAGAAAAGGGGAATGAACGATGACAGTAGCTGAAATAGTGATTGAGCATTTGAAAGAGGAAGACTATGCACGGTATTTAGAGGTTCTAGTAGAGAGTTATGCACAATATGAAAAAGAATATGAAAACCCAGAGGACTGGGCATCGTACTTAAGTGATATTCGCGCATCTGTTGGTAATCCTAATGCAGAAACCATTTTAGTAGCAAAGCGTGGCGATGAGATTGTTGGAGGTCTGCAATTATTTACAGATTCTGAAAAAGCATATGGTTTGCCGGAGCTTGATATAAAGTCTACTATTGTACGCTTACTGGGCGTCCATCCTAAAGGTAGAGGGCTAGGTGTTGCTAAAAAATTATTGCATGAAAGCTTCGACTTTGCACGCAATCGTCAGGATCAAGCATTATATTTACACTCAGGTGATATTATGCAGGCTGCTATTAATCTTTATTTATCGCTGGGCTTTGTAAGAGATGAATCTAAAGAGTTTAATAAGGGAGATAAGCTTGTAAAAAGTTTCCGCTATGATTTATAAATTCCTGTATAATTTTTTATGCCATAGGAAAGGGTTGATTCACCCTTTTCTATGGCATTTACTTTTAAATCAGCGCTTATGAAATTTTCCCATAGGCTAAGTATGGGAAAAAGCCTTCAAAGAAACGCTCGGTTGCTGGCATAAAGTAAGATCCGAAATGGAAATCAGGATCTAATGTCGTAATAATCCATGTTCCGCCAGTAGAGGTAGTATCAATATATAAAACAGCACCACCATCTTCCGTCGATATTAAAATATCTGCATTCTCAGGAGGCCAGAAAACGCCATGTTGATGCCATGTGCAGTCAGCGAGTGTTAAATAACCGTTAAATAGAGGATGTTTTGGTTGTTGTAATACTAGACCACTTGAAGCATCTTTTTCAAGCCACCACCAAAAATTTGTTGGTCGCTCTTCCCATTGTTGTGCTGGCAACCAACTCCATGGCTGCGGTCCAAATGCAACTACTATTCCACCTTTATCAGCAAATGATTGTATTTTTGTCACGCTAGCAAGTAACAGTTTGTAATTTAATTGAGAGGGAACAATCAGTACGTCTAAGTCGTCGATGTCCGTTTCTAGGAAATTAGGATGATAAATTAATTTTTTTATATATTGATTGAATTTTGGTTCATGGAACGTCCGATAATGTGACTCATTACCACTATATATAACACCGATTTTTCTCATTGTACTGTGCTCTCCTTTAATGATTGTACTTCTGCTTCAAGCCATGCTAAAAATTGGGGACGAATAAGGTCAGTTGATTTGTTTTCATTAGCATAGCCTAGTAAATCCCGTCCTGCATGGACTAAAATGGTACCATTTGTTGTAGAACGATCTACATATGTAACCGCTTTACCATTTGAGAAAGTAAGTAATATTTCTGCATCTTCTGGTGCGTGATGATAACCACGTGCAAAAAAGCCAGCAACTCCTTTTTTAAATGTCATATCTTCAGTAGTTACACCTTGGAAAATAGATGAATCTGCAGTCGGAAAAACCTCATAATCTTTATAATTACGAATAAGCTGTGGCATAAATGGACCGCAGCCTGGTAGCCATTCACGGAATAGATGGCCACAATACACTACGATTTTTTTCTCTTCTAAAAAGGTAGCAATCTTCTCACGTTGACTATACAAAAATTCTTGATCAATAAAGTTTGGTATTAGGATAACATCCACATTCTCCAAATTTGCATATGCAAAATCATATTGATCAATTATTTTTGATTCATTACCTGTATCTTTTTGCATACGACCATTCACACCGAAAGCATGTCCAGGGTCTAGTTTTAGTATCGAAATTGGGTCACTCATATTTATTCCTCCAAAAATAAAGTGTTAAGTAGTAAATTATATTGAAAAAATATTTTATGCTCTTTGAATATTGTTCATGGAAAGAATCCTCTTCTAATGTTATGGAAACAAAAGGGAGTGCATAAAACTAATTTGACAATGATAATCATTATCACTATACTGTAATATGTATTTAGATGCAAATGATAATCATTTTCAATGAAATCTGAATAGAAAGAAGGGTTCGTTTTGCAACCAATTGCTTATGTTGGTATTGATATACAGTTTTCGAGACTGACAGATGAGGATCGAAAGCGAGGATTAACATTTTTATATTTATACGATTTACCGTATACCGATTTACGTGCCTACGCAGGCTTAATTATTACTAATTTAGTAGAGGAGCAATTTTTATTAGAGCATAAAAATGTTTTGAATCAATATTTATCTCAGGGCGGCGTTATTTTTTCACTCACAGAGACATCATTACCTTGGCTAGTAGGAGTTCCTAACTGGAAGCGTTCTCCGATTCCGTTAAAGGATCGTGAAATAATTATAAAAGAGCCAATACATCCATTATTCGCAGGTATTGATGCTTATGACATTAACTACCGTAAAGGAGTTCGAGGATTTTTTTCTCGTGGTTATTTCGAAAAGATTCCATTACATGCAGAAGTACTTGTGACGGATCAAAGTGGTGCAACTATCATTTATATGGATCGTGATTCGACAAATGGCACAATTTTTGCAGGTGCAGGGACGGATATTTATCGGGTATTTATCGATGAAGATAATTCCTCGCGATATTTAAGTTTGCAAATGCTTACATGCATCCGAGAAGAGTATGAGCGCAATCAATTGAAGGGAGTGGAGACACAATGATTGGTATCGTAACAAATGGATTACCCTTTCAAAACCGATTTTTTGAAGACCAAGAATTTCATTATTTATATGATGATATTTTACATATTCGTGAATTACATCGATATGATTTAGCAGATTATGACACATTGATTTTATCATGTCGCCTTGATATTCCCCATTTGAGACGTTATCAATCGCAGCTTATCTCATTTATTGAATCGGGTAAGCGACTCATTATTTTTGGTGAGATATTAGATAATTGGTTTCCTACAATTGATTGGGAGGATTCGGAAGTGAATTTCAGCTGGTGGGTACGCGAAGGCGGCGATTTACCAATGAGCGAGCAAAATACAACACATCCATTATTTAACTATATAACGCTTCATGATATGAAGTGGCATTATCATGGTTCGTTTTTACCACCAGTTGGTGCGCAATCATTACTAGATATACCAGGTGGTCGTTCACTATTTTATATCGACAACGTAAGTTTTAAAGGTGAATTAGTTGTCACAACACTAGATCCAATGTTCCATATTGGGCTTGGTTTTATCGATCAGTCGAAGCCCTTTTTACACGGAATGGCAAAATGGTTAAGAGAGGAAGAGAATTAATGAAAAAATATGGTTATTTAGCTACGCTAGCATTAACTGCAATGCTTGCAGCATGTGGCAGTCAAGATGGAGGATCATCTTCAAATCAATCTGCTGAATCTTCAAAAGCGGAAGTTCAGTCAACAGTAGAGGAAAAAATTGTGACGGATCAGCTTGGGCGTGAAGTAACAGTACCAGGCAAAATTGATCGTGTCGTGACAGGAGGAATATTACCTTATTTCTCTACATGGTATGTCGCTACAAACTCAACGAAAGAAATTGTTGGTATGCATCCAAATTCGTATAATGCCGCGAAAAATTCAATTTTAGCCAAAATCTCACCAGATGTTTTAAAAGCAGAAACATCGTTTATTCAAAATGGTGAAGTGAATATGGAAGAATTAATGAAAGTGAATCCTCAACTATATGTTGAGATTTCAACAAATGAGGATTCTATTAATAAAATTTCAGAGGCCGGAATCCCTGTTGTTGCTGTAAAAGCAATTGATGCTGCTGCTGCGGAGCCTTTAGCAACATTCAATAGCTGGTTGACGTTAACGAGCCAAATTACAGGAACTACTGACCGGGCTGACCGTTTCTTAGATGAAGGTAAAAAAGTACAGTCCGAACTTAATACTAAATTGAAAGATGTTGCCACACAGGACAAGCCACGAGCAATGATTTTACATATGCATAATGATAAATCGATTACTGTTGGTGGTAAAAATTTTTTCGGTAATCAATGGCTTAACGCAACAGGAGCTGTAGACGTTGCTGAAAATGATGTACAAGGAAAGAAAGAAGTAAATATGGAGCAAATCTACGCTTGGAATCCAGATATCATTTATATCACTAACTTCACTGAAACGCAGCCAGAGGACTTACTTAAAAACAAGGTAGATGGACAGGATTGGAGTCAGGTGAAAGCTGTTCAAGAGGGGAAAGTTTATAAAATTCCATTAGGTATTTATCGTTGGTTCCCACCAAGTGGCGATGCGCCATTAATGCTAAAATGGCTGGCGCAAAAAAATCACCCAACATTATTTAACTATAAAATAGAAGATGAGATTAAAGCTTACTATAAGGATTTCTATGAATTTGATGTTTCAGATGAGGAAGTCCACTCTATTTTAAATCCTTCTTCAGATGCAGCGAAATATTAAGGACGGATTGCTAAATGAAGAAATGGAAAATGTTACTTTTATGGCTGCTACCGATTTTGGTAGCAATCGTTTCTCTCGGTGTTGGACGATTTGAGGTAAGCTTGGAGCATATTATTAAAATCTTAGCTGCTCAAGTATTTCCTATTGAACAAACGTGGACAAGTATGGAAGAAACTGTAGTGATGAATATTCGGTTACCTCGAATCTTACTTGCTTTATTAATTGGCGGTGGTTTATCGATTGCGGGTGCAGGCTTTCAAGGTATGTTTGGAAATCCACTAGTATCTCCTGATATATTAGGTGTTTCAGCGGGTGCAGGGTTTGGAGCATCGCTTGGTATATTGTTATTTGGACAAAACTTTATTGCACAAATGATGGCACTGATTTTTGGACTAGGTGCAATTGGCTTTACGTATTTAATTGCAGGGGCAAAGAAAAACGCACCGATTTTTATGTTTGTCTTAGCTGGTGTTGTTACATCTGCACTCTTTAATGCATTAATTTCCTTAACAAAATTTTTGGCCGATCCAGAGGAAAAACTTCCAGCCATTACTTACTGGTTGATGGGGAGCCTTGGTACCGCGACCTATAAGGATTTATATATTGGCGGACCACTTATATTAATTGGAATTTTACTATTATACTTGCTTCGCTGGCGATTGAATATTTTAACATTGCCGGAGGACGAGGCAGCATCAATGGGAATTCCCGTTACTCGTTTAAAATGGTTCGTCATTTTAGGAGCGACTTTAATTACAGCCGCATCCGTAGCCGTTGCTGGTATTGTTGGTTGGGTCGGTTTAATTATTCCACATGTTGCACGTATGCTAGTCGGGAATAACAATCAATTTGTATTACCTGTATCTGTAGCTATTGGTAGTATTTATTTATTAATAATTGATGATTTAGCCCGTTCATTAACAGCAACAGAAATACCTTTATCTATTTTAACAGCAATTATAGGAGCGCCGTTCTTCGCTTATTTATTACGCCGTTCAGGAGGAGGCTGGGCATGAAAATTGAAGTGATAAACGGTAATTATCATTATGAAAAAAGACGAAAAAAATTACCTGATTTATATGCACAAGACATCAATTTCTCATTGGAGCCTGGTGAAATAATGGCGATTCTAGGTCCGAACGGAGCAGGGAAAACGACGATGTTAAAATGTATAACTGGGTTACTTGAATGGAAAAAAGGAGAAACTTTCATAGACGGCAAATCACTTGCAACATTAAATCGTAAAGAACTATGGAAACGTGTTGGATATGTGCCCCAAGCGCATAAAATGGTATTTGGATTTTCTGTAGAAGAGCTTGTCGTTATGGGGAGAGCTCCGTATATTAGTACCCTTGCTCAGCCATCCGCGAAGGATTTGGAAGCGGCTCATCAAGCACTTGAGATGGTTGATATTTTACATCTTGCTAAAAAATCATGCAATGAAATTAGTGGTGGTGAATTGCAGTTAGCTTTAATTGCAAGAACACTTGTTTCAGAACCAGAAGTTTTGATTTTAGATGAACCGGAGTCACATTTGGATATTCAAAAACAAATAGTTATTTTACAAACGATTAAGCGTTTATCAAAGGAACGTGGAATTTCATGTATAATTAATACCCATTACCCAAATCATGCATTTTATCTAGCAGACCGAGTCTTGATGACTGCAAAAGAAAAAGGCGTCAACTACGGTAAAGTACAAGAGGTAATGACAGAAGTAAGGATGAAGGAATTTTTCGGTATTGAGTTGAAAAAAATAATATTTGAAGAAGGAGATTACCTGGTTGAAACGATGATACCAAGCGCATTAGGGACGGAGCGTAACAGTCGATAATCTCCAAAAATAAACACGGTCTCTCCTTTCATGGCGAGATCGTGTTTTAAGTATCTACCTTATAAGTTGAAAATTTTCCCTGGATTCATAATGTTATGTGGATCAAGTGCTGCCTTTATGCTCTTCATCACTAATAAAGATGTTCCATGCTCTGTAGACTGATATTTCATTTTTCCAATACCAACACCATGTTCACCAGTACAAGTGCCACCACGCAGTAAAGCAAATTGGACGATATGTTCATTGAAGCGGTTGGCTTTTGCTTGCTCCTCAGCATCGTTTGGATCTAACATTAACAAGGCGTGGAAGTTACCGTCTCCTACGTGACCTACAATTCCGCCTGCAAGACCAACATCCTCAAGCTGTTCACGAGCATACAAAACGGACTCAGCAAGCATAGATATCGGCACACAAACATCAGTTGACATAAGCTTTTTCCCCGGATAGGCATGGATATATGCATAGGCCAATGAATGGCGCGCCTCCCATAGCTTATTACGAGCTGCATTGTCATGTTCAAATTCAACAGAAAGACAGTCAAAGTCCTCAAAAATTTCTTTAGCAAATTCTATATCTGCATGCATACCAGCTTCATTTCCGTGAAATTCTAAAAATAATGTTGGTTTTTCATCATAGGATGTTTCATTATAAACATTTGCTTGTTTAATAGAGGCTTCATCGACCAGTTCAACACGGCCAATTGAAATGCCCACTTGCAGCAATGCGGTTACTGCACTGACAGCATCGCCAACTGTCGCAAAAACTGCACGTCCCGCCGCTACAAATTCGGGTATACCATAGACTTGTAAAGTTAACTCTGTAAAGCAACCTAGCGTACCCTCAGAGCCAATGAAAAGGCCATTCAAGTGATAACCAGAAGAAGACTTTGCAGCTAAGCTACCGGTATGAATAACTGAACCATCTGCGAGTACAACCTCTAAGTCTCGTACTTGATCACGCATAACACCGTAGCGTACTGCGGTTGTCCCGCTGGCATTCGTTGCTGCCATTCCACCAAGTGTAGCATCAGCACCCGGGTCAACTGTGAATTGAAGTCCATGTTTTTTTAATTCTTTATTCAATTGGGCACGTGTTACACCCGGTTGTACTTTTACTAGCAGGTCATCTGGTCGAATTTCTAAAATAGCATTCATTTCAGAGAAATCGATAGAAATGCCATTTGCAATGGGAATTGCATTACCTTCTAAGCTTGAGCCAACACCAAAAGGTACGACTGGTACACGTTCTGCATGCGCAATTTTTAAGATGGCACTGACATCGGCCGTGGAACGAGGAAAGGCAACGACATCTGGTAAACTCATTTTATGATGAGATTCATCCTTTCCGTGTAGCTGTCGCACTGTTTCGTTTGTTGACACCTGTTCTTCGGATAAAACCTTTTTTAGTTGATTTACTATTAATTCTACAGCAACAGTCATTCCAATCCCTCCTAATTTTCTGATAAATTAAACTTTACCATGCATTAATTGGAAATGGAATGAACCGCCTATAAAAAATTAGTGAGCAAAAACTTTTTCAAGTTTTTGAACAAATGCATCCTGCTCAGTAGGACTAGATTGCTGCCACCATTTTTCGAAAAACACACCAAGCCCTGGTAGTAAATGCTCTTCACCACGATTAATTGCATCCTCGACAATATCCTTAAATTCAGCCGCTGATTGACCATGTACGTTTGTCGTAATCGCATCTCTTATTTGAAAATTCATCTATTTCGCCTCCTTAGTAGTAATTTGTCCAACCTTTTAAGAAATATGTATAGAGTTACAGATCAATTATGCCTCGGCATAATTGCGTCCGGAATCGGCTTTGTGCATGCACAAAGAACTCCTTCCCGATTTCCGTGACATCCGCCGGAGGCTTTAACTTCTGTAGCTGACGCTTCGCTTTCACTACAAAAGACATCTGCTGAAAGAAGTTAAAACATATGATTTTTGAAATATCACACTATTATTGTGTATAAATATTAAAAAGTGCTTATGAAAACTTGTTGTTCATATTGGTAAAAGGGCTGTTCGACATCCTCGTAGCATAATACCTAAGATAGAGGTACCTAGGAATAATGGACTGTGCACAGTCGACAGGACAATAAGATGACAACACAGCAAAATAAACAAAAGATATCACCTGAACTACCATTTGATGAAGTTTTAGAATTAGTCCAGCCGATGATTACGTCGATTTTGTTAAAGTGCCAAATTTATAAGGATTTTGAGTATTATCGTCATATAGCATCCATAGCCGTGTGGAATGCTTGGCGTAAAGTGGATCAAACAAAAGGACTGTTTTCTGCTTATATTTATACAACTGTTAAAGGAGAAATCTTAAAAGAACTTTCAAAAGAAAAGAGTTTTGAAAATATGAATACACCTATGGATCATGAAACGATAAATTATATTCGGGATCATGCAATAAGTGAAAGAAATCCAGTTCTTATAGAATGTATTATGTCTCATTTGAAATTTGAGGAAAGAAAAATATTACTACTTTTTTATGTAGAAGGTTATAGTTACTTGGAAATTGCTAAAGAACTAGGTTTATCTGTAGAGGCAGTTAAAAAAAGACGTACAAGAATAATGATTAAGCTTCGCGAGTTGTTATATTCTATAGACGAATAGTGCCATAAAGCATTATAAGTATGCTGATTTCAGAGAAAAATGAATATTGGCATACTTATTAAATTTGCATACAACATCCAATAAAAATGCTATGATTCGTAATAAGTCAAAAAAAAGTACAATTTTTAGTTTTATTTTCCCTTTATATAGGTGATATTACCCGTATAATTTGATGAATATTGGTATGGAGGGTTTCTGTTGGAACAAGGATTGAATCGATTAGAGATAGAAAAGAAAGAAATTTGGTATATAGTATTGCCATTATTCCTAGTCATGCCACTATTAGGTTTAAGCAATCAGGTATTTGGTTTTTTTAAGGAAGAAAGTTACATTTGTTTGAACTTGATTATACAAATACTAATAATTGTTTTTACAATGGCAATCGCTATTCAATCTTGGCTCATTTTTTCTCACTTATTATCAAATCAAACATTATACATAGGTAATTTATTTTTTATTATCGCCTTGTTGGAAATGGTGAGCTTGGTTATTGCTCAATTTCCAACGGCTGAAACAAACTATATGGAAACATTGTTACATTTATTAATGCGTGTATGTTTATCAATCGGTTTTCTATTTATTATTTTAATGCCCAAAAAACGCTTAACGATGAATGATCGAATTTATACATATGGCAGTTCCTTATTATTTGTACTACTGTGCTATTTATTAGTGTATTTCTCTTCTACATATTTTTTACTTGAAGCACAATTGTTGTTAAAAGCTGGCACTATTGTTCATTCCATGTCTGCTGTCTTACAAGTTATAACGATAGTGATTTTAAGTAAGTATATAAAACAGTTACCCAAACGAGTTATCTGGCTTATTAGCGCTTCAATTTACTTAATTATTAGTGATATTTTCTTTGCGTTCATCCAAGATTTGCAATCAATTTGGGGCTTTTCAGCATTAATTTATCAATTTTTTGCATTCTTCTTTTTCCTAAAAGCCATTTACTATACAACTGTTGAAAAACCATATCAACAACTTTTAAAAATAAAGCAAGACCTTGAGCAATCGCAGCAGGAGCTTCATTTTCAAGCTTTTCACGATGATATTACAAAGTTTCCAAATGAACATTTATTATTGAAAACCTTAAAAGAGGATTCACATGACAATGGTCGTCAAAGAGCAATCATTGCAATTGAGATTGATCGCCTTGCTGCTATCCGCTCATCTATAGGTATTAATTATTCTAATACAATGATGAAGCTCGTAGCAGAGAGAATTCAAGCTATATTACCGCCTCATTATTTTGCTACAAAGCTTCTTGAGGGGCAGTTTATTATTTATATTAATCATGTGAAGACGAGAGAAGAGTTAGTACAATTTTGCTTGAATTTGAAGAGCGCTATGCAAAGACCATTACAAGTACAACTATTCACACTCAACGGGAATCTTAATATTGGAATTGCCCCGCATGAAGAAAATTGCTCAGGTGAAGAGCTTTTAATGCATGCTCAGTTAGCGATGAGGGAAGCGAGCCAAATACCTCAAAGAGTTCTTTTTTATAAGCCGTATATGTCAAATGGTCTTGCTGATCGTCTATTGCTTGAACAAGAGCTCCATAAAGCATTAGCTAATGAAGAATTTTACTTAGATTTTCAGCCGCAAGTAAATTTAAAAACGGGTAAAATTGAATCGGTGGAAGCGCTAGTACGTTGGCGTCATCCAACTCGTGGTTTTGTTTCACCTGAGTTGTTTATCCCAATTGCCGAAGAATCTGGCCTTATTATTCCTTTAGGGAAATGGATTTTAGAGACGGCATGCTCTCAAGCGAAAATATGGAATGAGCAAGGTTTGCCACCGATGAAAGTTGCCGTGAATTTATCTATCGGTCAATTATTCCAGCAAGATTTAGTACATATGGTACAAGAAATTTTACAATGTACAAAATTAGAACCAAAATACTTACAATTAGAAATTACGGAAAGTATGACGATGAACATCGATCAAATAACACAGCTACTTCATGAATTAAAGGCAATTGGTATCCAAATCGCTGTTGATGACTTTGGGACAGGGTATTCGTCGCTTTCATATTTAAAAGATTTTCCGATAGATTGCGTAAAAATTGACCGGGCGTTCGTACGAAATATTCAACATAATCCAAATGATGAAGCGCTCGTTTCGATGATTTTATCAATGGCGAAGCATTTAAGATTAAAGGTTGTTGCCGAAGGAATTGAAGAAGTGGAGCAGCTTGCTTTCCTTATAGACGGTGGTTGCGATTATATTCAGGGCTATTTATTTAGTAAGCCTATTTCCGCTGAAGAGATTTCCAATAACTTTAACGAGTTACATCGTCGAGCAAGAAATGTTTTAAAAGAGTTTAGATATGAAGAGGATTTCGTAATTTAAACTTGGGATTATCAGAGGTGAAAAGTTAAGCGATGGATAGAAAGGCAAAAGCGACGGAAAGAAGATCCGAAGCGACGGAAAGTATCGTCAAAGCGACGGATAGAGCAGCCAAAGTCGTGGATAGAACCGTCAAAATCGTGGATAGAACCGTCAAAATCGTGGATAGAGCAGCCAAAGTCGTGGATAGAACCATCAAAATCGTGGATAGAACAGCCAAAGTCGTGGATAGAACCGTCAAAGTGATGGATAGAAATTAGAATGACATGCCAGAATATACACACTATGTGGAGTGTTTGATTGGAGTGGAGACTAGGCGACTCCTCGGGGATCAGCGATAGAGGAACGAAGGCTAAGACCATCACATCCTGTGATAACGCCTTCGTGACCAACATCCTGTTGCCCGACGCCCCCAGGAAGCTCTGCTCTGCGCGAAAGCGAAGCGTCAACGGCAAATGTTTTCTGTAGCGAAAGCAAAGCGTCAGCTACAAAGCGCCTAGTCGGAACGGAAATCAAACACTCGTTTTGCCGAAGTGCAGTACTTTATTTAAATAGGATACCTACCTTAATTTATTGACTTAATAGTTTTTCAACAAAATGAAAACTGCTTACTTCATCACAGGAAGTAAGCAGTTTTTTATAAAGTCTAATGTACGAGGTACTCTTCCTTTAATTCTCCTATGTCCACTTCGGATCGTTCCTCTAAAGAACGCCGTAAATGAACAGTTGCAGTTTTACCATCATCGTGAAGCTTGTCAATCCAAATAGATACGCCATTATAGCTTACTTCATATTCTTTTGGTGAGGCGACAATTTCTTGTGCACGTTCAAAAACCACTTGAAGCCCCCCTTATTTTTTTGTCTTGCCTTCTTTAGTGACCGAATTAATAAGGTTCATAAACTCTTGAGAAAATTCTTCATTGGCTGCTTCACTAACTTTGTTAGGCGCTATTTTTTGGTTTTTTGGCGTTTGAGGCAATGATCCTTTGTTAGCGCTTTGCCCTTGCTTATTGTCTCTTCCCATGTTTAGTTGCTCCTTTCGTTTTGATATTTCTTAATATGGCTTTGAATTCGATTTTTTATCATGGGAAAAACTGGGGAAAGGTAAGAATATATTGTAGAAATGTTTAGAACTTTTTTGGGTTAATAGTACAGCTTAAAATGAGTAAACTATGCCATGATAACGCCTTCGTAATCAACAACTTTTTGACTAAAAAAGCTCATCGGACATCCTAGAAAGCGTCTGGTCTACCGAAATCAACCTAAACGTTTTATAATGAAACCTTTTTAATCGAAAAATCATTATTTAATAGCGCCCAGTTTTGAGGGAAAGGAAAACCTAATGCCCAATAACTAATACCTCGAAGATTATATTGCTTCGTCATGTCAAACTTAGCTTGTGCACTTCTAGCATCTTCAAACCATACCTCATGATTTCTACCTTGTTCATCGACATATCGGAAATAAGGCGACTGTGCCGTCCTATCATATTGAATGGTTGCGCCATGTTTTATTGCTCTGTTAATGGCTTCTTGAGAGCTGAATGTTTCTGCCTCTTGACCTTTAACATGCGGTAGAAGCCAATCGCGAGCATAAATTTGAAAGCCTAAAAATATTTTGTCAGCAGGCATAACTGATAATGCATATTCCACAACTTTTCTCATTTCGTTAATAGGTGAAATTGCTTGTGGTGGACCAAGTCGATATCCCCATTCATATGTCATCAAAATAACAAAGTCTGCAATTCTTCCGTGTGCCTTATAATCATGTGCCTCATATAAAGTGCCTGCCTGCGTTGCGCTCGTTTTTGGCGCAAGTGCCGTTGATACTAGGAATCCTTTTGGATGAAGAGTATCAACAGCTAATTGGAGGAAAGTGTTATAATTTTCCCGATCTGCTGGAAGAACGTTTTCAAAATCGACGTTTAGAACTTTATAACCCTTTTCCTGCATCACTTGTAAAGTGTTGTCGATAACCTTTTTCCTTAATTCTGCACTAGATAAAATGACATGTGATAAGTTGGAACCGGCTTCTGTAGAAGAGAAATTCGTAAGTGTCAGCATAGGTGTAATGTTTTTGCTAATAGCTGCATCAATCATTTCTTTATCATTAATAGGCTGTAGTGTTCCATCCTCCTTCACCATATAAGCAAAGGGGCTAAAATAAGTAAGTAGATGTCCAATCGCGTTAATGGACTGCACAGCTTCTTTAGGCTCTTGATACGTATAAGCATTTACTTCAATAGAGGGCTTTGCTCTTGGAATAATCAAATGCGTACCAGCATAAATCATGTTTGGGTTTGGAATTTCATTTTCTAAAACAATTGCTTGCACAGTTGTTCCAAATTGCGTGGCAATTTGCGATAAAGTCTCTCCTGGTAGCACAATGTGTGTAGTAGGTGGAATAACTAGTCTAGTTCCAGGTGTTAAAACATCTGGATTCGTTAAATGATTTTCTGTGATAATTGATTGCATAGTCACTCCATAATGTTTGGCAATCGACCATAAAGTGTCTCCATTTTTTACAATATGGGTTGTATATGGAGAGGGGATAACGAGTGATTGTCCGATTGCTAACTGATCTGGATTCGATAATGCGTTTAATTGGATAATGGAATTGATAGGTACGAAATAGCTGTGCGCAATTTGCCAAAGTGTTTCACCAGCGCTCACCACATGAATAATCATTAGGACACCTCCTTAGTGGTTTCAATATAGCATCATATGTATGAATAAAGAGAATGAGCATTTATCTTTCATATTTACGTGATAAAAATTTCAATCTTCATATTCTTTCCAAGTGATATGCATAGGATAAAACATATGCAATGCATCACTTGAGAGAGGAGCTGTATATTGAAGAAAGTTAAGCTCACAGGAAGAATTGTTACCCCTAAAGATCCGGATTATGAGCAAGCAAGAACGAATAATAATTTAAATGATCCCAAATTTCCGAGTATCATCGTATTTTGTCAAAATAGGAAAGACGTTGTTAACGCATTAAGATGGGCGAGAGAAAATAATGAACTATTTCGAATTAGAAGTGGGAGACATAATTATGAAAATTATTCATTATTAAATGAAGGTCTTGTTATAGATGTTAGTGAAATGAATGACATAACAATTAACCTGAAAGAAATGACAGCGAGAATTGAAGCAGGTGCTAATTTAGGAAAAGTGTATCGGGTATTATCGGAAAATGGTTTTACAATCCCAGCCGGAACTGAAGGTAGTGTAGGGGTTGTTGGTTTGACGCTTGGTGGAGGAATTGGCATGCTATCTCGTCCATTTGGGCTAACATGTGACAATCTACTAGAACTTGAAATGGTTGTTGCAAGTGGTCATGAAGGGGGTGAAGTAATCCAAGCTGACAAGCAGAGAAATAGTGATTTATTTTGGGCAAGTTGTGGCGGGGGCGGGGGGAATTTTGGCATCGTTACAGCTCTTACATTTAAACTGCATCCTATTTCTAACGTATCGATTTTCTCCATTACATGGGGATGGGAAGATTTTGAACGAGCCTTTGACGCATGGCAAAAATGGGCACCATACACAGATGAACGCCTAACCTCACAAATTGAGCTTAAATCTAAGGAAGTTGGAGAAATTGTAGCTCAAGGTGAGTTTATAGGTACAGCATCTGCGCTAAAGAAACTACTCCGACCTATAAGGAAAACAGGTTCACCAACGAATATATGGATAAAGGAAGTACCGTATAGTAAAGCTGTAGAATTTTTTGACTTACCGAGCGGCAATAAACCAGCCCTTCGTAAAAGGTCAGGATCCTTTATTGAAAGGCCATTCCCTCATGCTGCCATTGTACAAATGAAAGAATTTTTATCTAACGCACCCAATAGAAATGCGTCTATTTGGCAGCAATCGCTTAGAGGAGCGGTAAGTCAAATTGCGCCAAGCCGAACAGCTTATTTTTATAGAAATGCTTTAATTGCCCAGGAGTATATTACTTCGTGGAAAAAGCCTAAAGAGGAAGAAAAAAACATTCAGTGGGTGGAGAATTTAAGACGGGCTTTATCACCTTTCACTACTGGTGATTATGTAAATTTCCCAGATCGTTTTATAAAAGATTGGCCAACTGCCTATTATGGTCGTAATCTTAGAATGCTTAGAGAAGTGAAGGGAAAATACGATCCGTTTAATGTATTTAATTTTCCTCAAAGTATTCCGCCAAATAAAAAATGGCTTTAAATGAGGGGATAGAAAATAGAAAGAGCAGAATGTAGAGGGGATTCTGCTCTTTTCTCCCGCATTAACTGCCTGTAAAAGCCTGATTGGTGATGCCGTTGATTAAAGTTTTTTTTCTGCAAGTATTTTATTTAACGCTGGAATATCAGCAGGAGCAAAATTAAGATTTAGAAGTTCATGTCGAGGAACCCACCTAATTGCAGTATGTTCAAGTAGAACCGGCTCACCTTTTATAATCGACGCTTTAAATGTTTCTAGGCGTACTATAAATTTTTCATATTCATAAATGGTATCCTCAACCTTTTCCCCAACTTGTATAGAGCAATTAAATTCCTCTAATATTTCACGAGATAAAGCTTGCTCAGGCGATTCGCCTTCTTCGATTTTACCACCAGGAAATTCCCAATAATTTGCTAGTACCATATTAGGATTTCTTAACGCACAAAAAATTTCATGCTTTTCATTTTCAATAATGGCACCTACTACATGTACATTTTTTTTCATTTATTTTCATCCCCGTTGTGCATTCTTAAAATATTGAAAATTATAACATATATCACTGAATTCCCCCATTATCTAGTAGGGAATAACTTTGCTCATTTCCGTAGCGTGGGGTTGATTTCCGTTCCGGCTGGGCGCTTTGTCGCTGCCGCTACGCTTTCGCGCAGATAAAACATTTGTTGTTGCTGTCGCTACGCTTTCGCACAGATAAAACAATTGCTGCCGCTTCGCTTTCGCACAGAGCAAAGCTTCCTGGGGGCGTCCGATGAGCAGCTTAGGGCAACAGGATGTTGGTCACGAAGGCGTTATCACAGGATGTGATGGTTTTAGTCTTCGTTCCTCTATCGCTAATCCCCGAGGAGTCGCCCAGCCTCCACTCCAATCAACTTATTCACATGGTATACGTTTTAACAAAATGTCATCCCAAAATTCAGATGATGGCAAAATTTATTAGCATGTATGGCTCATCGCCATAGCGTGGGGTTGATTTCCGTTCCGGCTAGGGGGCTTTCTTTCCGATAATTGGTAAACGGAGAGATAACAATTAAACTGTTTTTTGCATGACTATGTAATTGTCGTTTTCTACTGTATAATAATGAACATTATATAGGAAAAAGGCGGTACGAGGAACGATGAAAAAAATTGAATCTACGCAAAATGCGTTAGTGAAATATTGGAAGAAGTTAGCGACAACACGGAAAGAGCGTGAAAGATCTGGAGAATTCATAGTAGAGGGATTCCATTTGGTGGAGGAAGCATTAAAAAATAAGGAGCAGGTACTGCAGCTAATTGTACGTGAAGGTGTAGATTTACCAATGCTTTGGCCGATCGATAATGTAGCGACCATAGAAGTAACAGCGGCTGTTGTCAAAGAGTTTGCTGAAACGGAGACATCTCAAGGTGTATTTGCAGTTTGTAAGCAGCCTTTGTTAGAAGATGATGTAATGGCTTCATGGCGCAAGGTGCTACTAATTGATGCTGTCCAAGATCCAGGGAATATTGGGACGATGATTCGTACTGCGGATGCAGCTGGTTTGGATGCAGTAATTCTCGGCAAGGGCTGTGCTGATATATATAATCCTAAAACGCTTCGCTCTGCGCAAGGTTCACATTTCCACATTCCTGTCCTTCGTGGCGATTTAGAGGAATGGATTGAGCAGCTGCAAGACAATGATGTGCCAGTATTTGGAACTGCTTTAGATGAGGATGCAGTTGTCTATAGTGATATTGAACATACTGGTGCATTCGCGATAATGATGGGGAATGAAGGTAGTGGTATTCAACCACAACTACTTTCAATGACAGATCAAAATATTATTATTCCAATTTTGGGACAAGCGGAGTCTTTAAATGTAGCAGTGGCAACAGGAATCGTTTTATATGGATTTGTTAAGTAGTTAATAAAAGTAATCACAACTGTAATTGCAAGAATATGGTGAAATCGTTAAAATTGCGGCTTTCACCATAACGTGTGGTTGATTTCCGTTCCGATTGGGCGCTTTGTCGCTGCCGCTACGCTTTCGCACAGAGCAAAGCCTCCTAGGGGCGTCCGATGAGCCGCTTCGCTGCAGGGTATCATCTGTGACGCTGATCCCTAAGGAGTCGCCCAGCCTCCACTCCAATCAACCAATATATGGAATGTGTTTTGCGAATGTCATCTGCTACTTTTGATGATGAGCCTAAAAATTGCCGATAGAACCATCATTATCGTGGTAATAGGCACATGACTCTTGATTTGAATTGGTATAGTATTGTATAATCACATGTAAAATGTAAACATGAATACTAAAATGCTTTGACCGGGAAGTAGTAAAGATTGTGAATGGACAACAGGGAGCGCAGGCCGGAGATTGAGAGCCAGCGCCGTACCAATGCAGTTTTGAATTCATCCTGCGAGCAGCTACCGGGACCAGCGAAATGCTGTAAAGGTATGCCGGCTTTAATCTAGTCGTTATGTCAATGAAGTGATTGCTAGGAGTTTGCCTTGCAATAACTAGGGTGGTACCGCGAATATGTCCTCGTCCCTTTTTTAGGGGCGAGTTTTTTTGTGCCATCATTTGGCATTTATCTTCATTCAGTAAATGTGTTTTTGTAGCGAAAGTGAAACATCTGTTACAGATGCTTTAAATATCGTTTGCAAAATATCCCACATGCTGAATGAAGATAAAGCCTCAGGCGGATGTCACGGATTTTGACAGGAATGAAAAAAGGATGTTAGCCTAAAACCTTCGCATCCTGCGAAAACGGCTAACTGACCTGCATCGGTAAAAACGCCACGTCCTGTGGCATTACCGAAATGACCGACATCGTGTCGGCCCTCGTTCAGGCCCGGGCACAATTCAAAATCCGGACGCTTTGTTTATCTGTAGCGAAAGCAAAGCGACAGCAACAATTACGCCAAGGCGAAATTGATTTTATCAAGGAGGGTTTATACATGGAAGAGCAATTAAAGCAATTAGAGCAAGAAGCACTTGCTAAAATTGAAGCGGCAGCAAATTTAAAGGAATTAAATGATGTGCGAGTAGCGTATCTAGGGAAAAAAGGACCTATCACTGATTTATTAAAGGGGATGGGGAAATTATCAGCTGAGGAGCGCCCAAAAATGGGTGCCTTAGTCAATACGGTACGTGAAAATGTAACTGCTGTGTTAGAGGAAAAGGTAACTGTATTAGAGGAAGCGGCCATTGCTGAAAAATTAGCAAGTGAGTCGATTGATGTCACTTTACCTGGACGTGAAATTAAAATTGGGAATCGTCATCCATTAACTCGCGTTATTGAAGAAATTGAAGATTTATTTATCGGTATGGGCTATGAAATTGCAGAAGGCCCGGAAGTGGAGAAGGATTATTATAACTTCGAGGCACTGAACTTACCGAAGGGACACCCTGCTCGTGATATGCAAGATTCGTTCTATATTTCCGAGGAAATATTATTACGTACGCATACATCTCCTGTGCAAGCTCGCACTATGGAAGAGAAGAAAGGTGAATCGATTCGCATTATTTGCCCAGGGAAAGTATTCCGTCGTGACAACGATGATGCTACACACTCTCATCAATTCATGCAAATTGAAGGCCTAGTGATTGGTGAAAATATTCGCATGAGCGACCTTAAAGGTACGCTTGATACATTAGCGAAAAAAATGTTCGGTGCAGACCGTGAAATTCGACTTCGACCAAGTTTCTTCCCGTTCACAGAGCCGTCTGTTGAAATGGATATTTCTTGCTTCAAATGCGGTGGTTCTGGCTGTAACGTATGTAAAGGTACAGGCTGGATTGAAATTTTAGGAGCTGGTATGGTGCATCCGAATGTACTTGAAATGGCTGGCTATGATCCGAAGAAAGTGTCAGGCTTTGCATTCGGTATTGGTGCTGAACGTATCGCAATGTTGAAATATGGTGTCGACGATATTCGTCATTTCTATACAAGTGACACACGTTTCTTATCACAATTTGAGCGAACAGAGGCGTAAGGGGGATATAAAATGTTAGTATCATTAGAATGGTTAAAAGATTATGTAAGTACACAGGATTTAACGTCTGAACAGTTAGCTGAAAAAATTACGCGCTCTGGAATTGAAGTAGATGCAGTAATTGACCGTGCTAACGGAATGGATAAAATTGTTGTCGGCTATGTCGTATCAAAAGAGAAACATCCTGAAGCAGATAAATTAAATATTTGCCAAGTGGATGTTGGTGAAGCTGAACCACAACAAATTATTTGTGGTGCTCCAAACGTTGATGTTGGTCAAAAAGTAATTGTCGCTCGTCCAGGCGCACATTTACCTGGCGGCATTAAAATAAAAAAAGCAAAACTTCGTGGACATGAATCAAACGGTATGATTTGTTCATTACAAGAAGTAGGAATCGAAGGTAAACTTGTGCCTAAAGCATATTCTGAAGGTATTTATGTGCTTCCTGCTGATGCTGAGGTAGGTTCAGATGCCCTTGCTATTTTAGGTCTACGTGACACAGTATTAGAGCTTGGTCTAACACCAAACCGCTCAGATGCACTGTCAATGCTAGGCGTGGCGTACGAAGTTGGCGCTATTCTATCTGAAGAAGTGAAGTATCCAGAAATCGCCTACAACACATCTTCTGAAAAAGCTGAAGACATGTTAAAGCTTCGAGTAGAAGATTTACAAGCGAACCCAATGTATGTAGCAAAAGTTGTGAAAAACGTAAAAATTGCAGAATCACCGATGTGGCTACAAAATCGCTTAATGGCAGCAGGTGTACGCCCACACAATAATGTTGTCGATGTAACGAACTACATTTTAATGGAATACGGTCAACCGCTTCATGCCTTTGACTACGATAGCTTAGCAACAGGTGAAATCGTAGTGCGTAAAGCAACTGAGGGCGAAAAAATTACAACTTTAGATGAGCAAGAGCGTACATTAAAAGCAACAGATTTAGTCATTACAAATGGCAAGGAGCCAGTAGCTATCGCAGGTGTAATGGGCGGTGCAAACTCTGAAGTAAATGATTCTACAACAACGGTTGTAATCGAATCTGCTTACTTCGACGGCTTATCTGTACGTCAAACATCGCGTCATCTTGGACTTCGTTCAGATGCTTCTGCTCGCTTTGAAAAGGGTGTAGACCCTAATCGTGTGCTACCTGCTGCAGAGCGTGCTGCAGCACTACTAGCTGAATTAGCTGGTGGTGAAGTGTTAGAAGGAACGTGCATCGTGGATGAATTAGATAAATCACCAGCACGTGTTGTCGTTTCTCCAGATTTCATTAATGAACGTTTAGGTATGAAAATTTCATTAGAAGATATGATCTCTATTTTAGAGCGTCTTAAATTTGGCGTTGAAGCAGCCAATGGTTTACTAATCGTTGATGCACCAACACGTCGCCAAGATATTAAAATTGAAGAAGATATAGTAGAGGAAATTGCTCGTCTATACGGCTATGATGAAATTCCAGTGACTTTACCAGAGGGAGCAAACCAAGTAGGCCGTCTAACACCATATCAAGCAAATCGTCGTGTAGTTCGTAATTACATGGAAGGTGCAGGTCTTTACCAAGCTGTAACATACTCATTAACTTCAGAAGCATTGTCACAACGCTTTGCATTGAAAGCTGAGCCAGTAACACGTTTACTAATGCCGATGAGTGAGGACCGTTCAACACTACGTCAAAGTCTTATCCCGCATTTAATTGAAGCGGCTGCTTATAATGTTGCTCGTAAGGCTGACAATGTGGCATTGTATGAAATTGGTTCAGTATTCCTTGGTCAAACAGAAGAGGGGCTACCATATGAGGAAGAGCATGTGGCGGCAGTAGTAACAGGAAAATGGCTTGACCATGCTTGGCAGGGTGAGAAAAAAGCAGTAGATTTCTTCGTCTTAAAAGGCATTGTAGAAGGTGTTATCGGTAAGCTTGGTTTAGAAGACCGTATTTCATTTGTGAAAGCTGAAGTAGATGGATTACACCCAGGACGTACTGCTAGCATTCTTTTTGACGGTGAACAAGTCGGCATTATCGGTGGATTACATCCAGCAGAACAAAAAGCATGGGGTGTAAAAGACACATATGTAATGGAAATGAATCTCGTAACATTATTAAATGCTAATGCAAAAGAAGCACCTCTTGCCTATACACCAGTGCCTCGTTTCCCAGCGATGTCTCGTGATATTGCGCTTATCATGGACCGTGCGACAACAGCTGGAGAGGTTATTTCTGCGATTCGTTCAGCAGGTGTAAAATTACTGAAAGACGTTCGTGTATTCGATGTATATGAAGGTGAAAAAATGGAGGCTGGTAAAAAATCAGTGGCATTCTCCCTAACATACTTCGATCCAGAACGTACATTAACGGATGAAGAGGTTGTTGCAGCACATAATAAAGTGTTAAAAGCTATTGCAACAATTGAAGGCACAGAAGTACGCTAAATTAATAATTTTTTTGTGAGCTGTCTCGTAATGAGGCAGCTTTTTTTAGTTGGAAGACCGTCAAACGAACGTATTAATATTTTATGATTAAGGTCAGTACATGCTTTTTGGATATTTTGCGTTATTAATAATATTTTGAAATAACAAAAAATAAATCTTGAGTATTTATTATGTGTATAGTAGAAACTGGATAGAAAAAAATAGTAAGAGGAGTAATGATTTTGAAAGAGTATCGAAAACGAAAAAGCTTATCTGTGCGTGCTCGGTTAATCTGGGCGTTTACAATGACACTCTTAATTCCAAGTATTGCAATTGGTACATTTTCATACATAAAATCAGATAATTTATATTATAACGAATTAAGTGATAAATCACGTGAGAATGTTGATTTAATAAATACTTTAGTGACAAAAGAAATTTCCCCAATCATAAGTGATGCAGAATATTTGGCAGCTTATTTTAATAAGAATTGGCAAGATGCAGATGCATTAAAGGAATTAGATAAATACAATGCTTTGCATAATAGTGTTTCGGTAGTCGCCTTAACACTAGAGGGCCATGGTTTTTTACGTAATCCATATCATGAAATGCCGTCTGATTATAATCCGTTTTTGCGCCCTTGGTATTTGAAGGCTATAGAGTCGCCAGGTAATGGGGTTGTGATGGACCCATATAAATCAAATATCTCAGGCGATTTAACTTTAACTGTAGCGGCAGGATTGCGTGACAAATCCGGGGTTGTTTCCATAGATTTGAATCTTGCCGAAATTGCGGAGCTCGTAGATGCTGTAGAGATTGGGAAAAGTGGCTATGCCTCATTAGTGAATGCCAATAATCTTACGATAGCAGATCCGAATGTTGAAGTAGGAACCAAGTTGAAAGATTCGTATATAGAAAAGATGCAAGGTAAAGAAGAAGGTAGCTTTACAATTAAGGAAGATGGCAAGGAGTATCAAGTATTTTTCACTACTAATAAACTAACAGGGTGGAAAATTATCGGCATTATGGATGTAACGGATGTTATAGCTGTCACAGCTCCAATTTTAAAATCGACAATAGCAGTCATTGTTATTGCTTTAATTATATGTGGGATCATTGGTGGCATGATCATTGCCTCAATCACTCGTCCACTAAAAGAGCTATCTATAGTTGCTGAACAAGTAGGAGAAGGCGATTTACGTAACTTTATCGACATAAGAAGAAATGATGAAATTGGGAAACTAGCGATTATTTTTAATAAAATGATTTCCTCGTTACGTGATGTAGTTGGTAATATTGGCGAGAAATCCAATTTATTGGCCAACGCCTCAGAGCAGCTAACTGCAAGCACTGCAGAAAATAAGCGAGCAACTTCGCAAATTGTTGATTCCGTTCAAACATTTGCTGAGACGGTTGACATGCAGGCAGAAACTATTCATGAAAGTAATAATGCTGTATTTGAAATGTCATCATCCATTCAGCATATTTCAGCAAAAGCAGGTGCTGTTAGTGAAATGTCCAATAAAGCTATGGGTGCTGTTATGATCGGTGATGAGACTATTCAAACTGCTGTTCAACAAATGACGATGATTCAAAATACTGTACAGGCCCTAGAAAAGACAGTGCAAACATTAGACAAGCGTTCTCACGAAATTGAGCACATTGTGGAGGCCATAACCCAAATTGCTGATCAAACAAACCTATTAGCTTTAAATGCAGCAATTGAAGCTGCCCGTGCAGGTGAGCAAGGAAAAGGCTTTGCAGTCGTAGCTGAAGAGGTACGAAAGCTAGCTGAACAATCCGCACAATCTACGCTGCAAATTAAGGATATTATTTCACAGATTCAGGAAGATACAAATTTAGCAGTTGAATCAATGGCTGCCGGTTCGCTTGAGGTCGTGAAGGGGATTGATAAAACAAATATGGCAGGAAAGTCATTTGAAGAGATTCGTACGAATGTACAAAGTGTTACCTCTGAAATAGGACAAATTTCAGAAACATCAAAAGTTATTTCCCAACATGCCAATCAAGTGGCGAGGGGGATCGAAAGTGTGCTTGAACAAACGAATGAAAATACAGCAAGTGCACAAAATATTTCCGCTTCAACAGAGGAACAACTTGCTTCTATGGAAGAAATCTCAGCATCAGCCGCTGCCCTTGCTAAAATGTCTGAAGATCTTCAACAAACGATTCAACAATTCAAATATTAAGATGGAACTAATCTTCTAAATGATAGGTTTTTTCTCTATAAGACTCAGCATGAACGGGCAGTAATACTCCCACCTCAAAATTCGGTAACAGTAAAGAAGTTAGGTGGGAGATAAACTGCTCATAAAAGCCCGATTCGTTCAACTTATAATCAGTGGGGATGGAGAAAACCCCACTGATTAAATTTTACTTTATTTCATCTTTCTAGCTTTCTCAGTATTCGCAAAATGCCATTTCGTAATGCAACGTAAATATTCCTCACCTTGTTTTCGCCAAATGCGGGCTGCTAAGGCATCTACTTTCGCTGAAGCCCCCTTCAACAACTCTATCCCAGCAATCTCGCTTAGTCGGTCCATTTCTTTTAAAAATGCCGCACGAGCCAATATCGATGCAGTTGCTACTGAAACATGTAATTGCTCGGCCTTCGTAGAAAATAGCACATCATCACGAACAATATCTCGTTCATTTTTTAAATAATTGTAATAGACACCACGTTCTGCAAACTGATCTATCAAGATCTGTTCAGGTTTTTCGGGAGCCATTTTTGACAGTGTATTTTTAAGTGCCTTATTGTGCATCATAGCTTTCATCTTACCTTGTGAGTAGCCTCGTGCCTGTAATTCATTATATTTTTCATTGCGTAGTACAAGCACACTATGGACGCAAGCTGCACGTAAATCCGGCGCTATTTTACGCATGTAATCATCTGTTAGCATTTTGGAGTCTTTGACACCAAGTTCGTTAATAAGCGCAATTTTTGATGAAGGGACATATACGGCTGCAACTGTAATTGGACCGAAATAATCACCAGTACCCGTTTCATCTGAGCCTAGAACTGACATCGTAGCAAAACCTTCTGGCAGAGTGTCACCCTTTGCTCCAATCGATGATGTTTTCTGTGTGCTTGTTATTTCTATGTCTCCCCAACGTGCAGCTTCTCGCTCAGCTCCTCCCCCTTGGAACATTAATTTTCCTGATTTGTACATCGTAATTGCTGTATCTGGGAGCTTTGCAGCAAAAATTACACCAGGTGCTTTACGTTCTACAAAATGATTTGCGTAGTAAGACATCACCTCTTTTTGTATATTTGTTGATATTGAAAGTACAATATTTGACATTTACTCGTTCCTTTCTGTCCTCGTTGTTCACAATTTTATACCTTTCATGGTATGATAATAAATAGCTTTTTTGTGTAAGTTGCTCACAATCGGAAAAATTGTGAGCGCAAAAATTAAAAAGGGGGGTGCGACTATGGAAAATCAAGAAAAGAATAAAATTTCTGTGGAAATATATGGTCATACTTATAAAATGGTCGGCTCTGAATCCATTGGACATATGCGACTTGTCGCTTCTATTGTTGATGACCGTATGCGCGAAATGAATTTACATAATGCCTCTCTTGATAGCACAAAGCTTGCCGTTCTTACAGCAGTAAATTCCGTTCACGATTATTTACTATTAAAAGAACGAATGGAGCAACTAGAAGAAGAATTGAAAAAATTAAAGGGTTGAAGTGAATGTTAGATCTAATCATATTAGCGGTACTATTAGCCGGGCTCGCCGTTGGAGCAAAACGTGGTTTCATTGTACAGATGATGCATATCGTTAGCTTTATAGTTGCCCTAATTGTTGCGTATATCTATTATAAACCATTAGCACAAAAAATTGTGTTTTGGATCCCGTATCCAGGTGTAACGGATTCAGGTAGTCTTGGAGTAGTCATTGATAGCCTGGATCTAGACCGTACTTTTTATCGTGTCTTTGCCTTTGCTGTAATATTCTTTGCGGTGAAAATCACATTGCAAATTGTGGCATCGATTTTTGATTTTATAGCGTATTTACCTGTGTTAGGTACAGTGAATCGTTGGCTTGGGGCATTGTTAGGCATGATTGAAAACTATTTACTTATGTTTATTTTGCTATACATTCTTGCCTTACTGCCAGTTGATTTCATCCAAAGTTTAATGTCGAAATCGTTGTTAAGTGGTCTCATTTTGGAGCATACCCCAATTATTACGAGTATGTTCCAAAACTGGTGGTATATTTATATGCAATAGCAAACTGTGCACTTCTCTCGGTTTTGAGGGAAGTGTTTTTACGATAGGAGGAATTCCCAATGAACAAAAAAACAATTATTCGCACATTTGAAAAGATTGCATTGTATATGGAATTACAAGGGGAGAATCCATTTAAAGTGTCTGCCTTTCGAAAAGCTGCTGCTGCACTTGAGGGGGACGAGCGCTCATTAAGTGAGATGGAGGATGTAACAAAGCTAAAAGGTATAGGTAAAGGTACAGCTGCTGTTATTGAGGATTTAATGACAAATGGTGAATCCAGCGTATTAAAAGAATTAGAAGACATTGTACCAAAAGGGTTACTCCCATTATTAAAACTTCCGGGCTTAGGCGGCAAAAAAATCGCTAAGCTTCATCAAGAGTTAGGAATTGATTCTGCGGAAAGTTTAAAGGATGCTTGTGAAGCAGGTAAAGTTCGTGAGCTAGCAGGCTTTGCGGCAAAAACTGAAGAGAAAATTTTAAAAGAACTTGCAAATTTATCAAATCGATCAGAACGTTTACCGATTTGGCAGCTTGAGCCTGTTGTTTTACAAATTGAAGCGCTTCTAGGTAGTATGGAAGAAGTTGAGCGTTTTTCTGTTGCTGGAAGCTTCCGCCGTGCAGCAGAAACAAGTAAGGATATTGATTTTATTGTTGTAACAGAAGCCGTTGAGGCTGTACGTGAAAAGTTACTGAATGAGCTTTCAGTACAAGAAGTAGTAGCTGCTGGTGATACAAAGATTTCAGTTATTTTAGATTTAGAAGAGCCTGTAAGTGTAGATTTTCGATTAGTGAGGGATGCTGAATATGCAACAGCCTTACATCATTTCACAGGCTCGAAAGATCACAATGTCCGCATGCGCCAGATTGCAAAAGCCCGTGGTGAAAAGATTAGTGAATACGGTGTGGAACAAGCTGATGGCACAGTTTTAACGTTTAAAGATGAAGAGGAATTTTTTGCCCATTTTGATTTACCATTTATCCCGCCTAGCTTGCGTACAGGAAAAACCGAATTTGATAAAACGGATGACATAAAAAATCTTGTGAAATTAGAAGATATTAAAGCAGATTTGCATATGCATACGACGTGGTCTGATGGTGCATACTCTGTAGCTGAAATGGGCGAGGCATTAATAGCGTGTGGCTATCAATATAGCGTTATTACTGACCATTCACAATTTTTAAAAGTAGCAAATGGTTTAACGCCAGAGCGCTTAACAAAGCAACGTGCTGAAATTGAGGCATTTAATGAAGCGCATCCAGATTTCTATTTATATGCGGGGACAGAAATGGACATTTTGCCAGATGGTTCACTTGATTTTGAAGATGATGTGCTGAAAGAGTTAGATTTTGTCATTGCCTCTATTCACTCTAGCTTCACACAATCGCAGGACAAAATTATGGCGCGTTTACTTACGGCGATGCAAAATCCGTATGTTCATATGATTGCACATCCAACTGGCCGCATTATTGAGGATCGTACTGGCTATAATCCTGATATGGGACAATTAATTGCTTGGGCGAAGGAATATGGTAAAATTTTAGAGTTAAATGCGAATCCATATCGTCTTGATTTATGTGTTGAGCATTTAGAAATGGCTTTAGCAGTTGGCGTGCCCGTAGCAATCAATACGGATGCCCATGATATTGCTCATTTACGCTTTATGGATATTGGAGTGCGCTACGCAAACAGAGCATGGTTGAAAAAGGATATGATTGTGAATACATGGACGCGGGAACAATTTGAAGCGTTTATTCGACGAAATAAATAGGTTGAGGAGGTGTTCTCAGTGATTGCAGAACGCGCATTGAAAACACTAGAATATGATAAAGTACGTCAGCAAGTGGCTACATACTGTACTTCTTCAATCGGTAAATCTGCCGTTGATGAGCTTGTACCACAGACAGACTATGAAAAGGTTGTACAATTATTAGAAGAAATGGATGAAGGACTATCCATTTTACGTGTTAAAGGCAATGTACCAATGGGTGGGATTTTTGATGTGCGACCAACTGCAAGGCGTGCACAGATCGGTGGCATGCTTTCAGCGATGGAATTAATGGAAGTCTCAAGTACGATTCGAGCTAGTAGAATTCTTCGCAATTTTATTGATGATATAGAATCAGAAGAAGCGATTGAAATTCCCCATTTCATCGCCAAAAAGGAAGCAATGCCTGTTTTGACAGGCTTGCAGCATGAAATTAATAACTGTATTGATGACAACGGCTCAGTACTAGACTCTGCAAGCCAAACTTTGCGATCCATTCGCCAATCTTTGCGCGCTGAGGAGGCTAAAGTACGTTCTAAGTTGGAAAGCCTTACACGTGGGAGCAATGCTTCAAAAATGCTCTCAGATACACTTGTAACGATTCGTAATGATCGCTTCGTTATCCCTGTTAAGCAAGAGTACCGTCATCATTACGGTGGAATTGTGCATGATCAATCATCTTCTGGTCAAACATTATTTATCGAGCCAGATTCGATTGTACAAGCGAATAATGAAATTCATCGATTAAAAATGAAAGAGCAAGCTGAAGTTGAACGCATCTTACTTGCCTTAAGTGCGATGGTAGAGGAAGTAGCTCCAGATTTATTTAATTTAGTAAAAGTACTAGGTGAAATTGACGTCATTTTAGCTAAAGGCAAGTACGGTCAAGCGAACAAATGTACAATGCCTAAAATGAATAACGATGGCTATATTCGACTTGTGCGTGCACGTCATCCACTTTTACCAATTGAAACGGCCGTTGCTAACGATATTGAATTTGGGAAAGATATTACGGCAATTGTGATTACAGGACCTAACACTGGTGGTAAAACCGTCACTTTAAAAACAGTAGGATTGTGTACATTAATGGCACAGGCTGGGTTACCAGTACCTGCACTTGATGGTTCAGAGCTTGCCGTTTTCAAGAAGCTTTTTGCAGATATTGGAGATGAACAGTCAATTGAGCAATCACTGTCAACATTCTCTTCTCATATGGTCAACATAGTAGATATCTTACAAAAGTTTGATGACGAATCACTTGTACTATTTGATGAATTAGGTGCCGGTACAGATCCTCAAGAGGGGGCAGCTCTGGCCATCTCCATTTTAGATGAAGTACATGGTCGTGGTGCCCGCGTGATGGCAACGACGCACTATCCTGAGCTAAAAGCATACGGTTATAATCGTCCAGGAGTTGCTAATGCAAGTGTGGAGTTTGATATTGAGACATTGAGTCCAACATATCGTCTACTAATCGGAGTACCAGGTCGCTCCAATGCATTTGAAATTTCAAGTCGCCTTGGCTTACCAGAGTCGATTATTGACCGTGCGAAAAACTTTACAGGTACAGATCGCCATGAGGTGGAGTCAATGATTGCTTCACTTGAAGAGTCGCGTCGCCAATCCGAAGATGATGCAGAACGCTCTCATGAATTAATGATAGAGTCTGAAGCCCTACGCGAAGAGCTACAAGGAAAACTACAAGCTTACGAGGACCGTAAAGAGGCACTCGATAAAAAAGCGAAAGAAAAAGCGCGTAAAATTGTTGATGAAGCAAAAAGAGAAGCAGAATCAATTATTGCGGAGCTTCGAGAAATGCGCAAAAATGCAGATCAAGTTGTCAAGGAGCATGAGCTCATCGAAGCTCGTAAACGACTGGAAGAAGCTACACCTCTTGAAAACAACAAAGTGCTGAAAAAAGCGGCACAAGTGAAGGCTCGTGCACAAAACTTAGTTGTCGGAGACGAGGTAAAGGTGTTAAGCTATGGACAACGGGGAACATTGCTCGAAAAAGTATCGAATTCCGAATGGGTTGTCCAAATGGGAATTTTGAAAATGAAAATCTTGGATAGTGATTTAGAGTACATTAAACCAGAAAAAGAACCTGTGCAACGTATTGCTGGTGTGAAAAATCGCAGTAGCCATGTGAAATTAGAATTAGATTTACGCGGCGAACGATATGAAGATGCCATTATACGTACAGAAAAATATATTGATGATGCCTTGCTTGCTAACTATGGGCGTGTATCAATTATTCATGGTGTTGGTACAGGTGCATTACGTCAAGGAATTCAAAACTATTTGAAAAAACATAAGCGTGTAAAATCCTTCCGTTTTGGTGAAGCCGGTGAGGGGGGCTTAGGCGTCACAGTTGTGGAATTGAAATAAGCTGTAAAGGGGACGGAGAAAATGCTGAATTCTAGCTTTTGGCGGTATCCAATTATCGAAACGGCAGGATATTTTAGTGTTGTTGTGTTATGTTTAGTCGTCTCGATGGCATTGTTCGAAGTCGTTACGAAATATAAAAATTGGGAAGAAATTAAAAATGGTAATCTCGCTGTGGCACTCGCAACAGGTGGGAAAATACTAGGGATCTGTAATATTTTTCGCTTTTCCATTGCGCGCCATAGTACTTTAAGTGAAATGATTGCCTGGGGTCTTTTTGGGTTCACATTACTGATAGTGGCGTATTTCTTATTTGAATTTATGACACCACGTTTTAATGTCGATCAAGAAATCGCAAATGATAATCGCTCAGTCGGCTTCATTTCCTTTACCATTTCAGTCGGTCTATCGTTTGTTATTGGGGCAAGTATTGCATAGGAGTGTAATGACATGGAAAAATTAGCAAAAGTACTAATCATTGTCTGCATCGCATTTTTGGCAGTCGGTGTCTATTATATGATGACCGTTTAAACAAAAAGCGCATCCTTTTATGAGGATGCGTTTTTTTATATTGATAGGGTGAAGAGAAGAACTGATCGAATATCTAGCTACGGAAAGAAGAGCCAGAGCGACGGAAAGAAAAGCTGAAGCGAAGAAAGGAAAGTCAGAGCGACAGATAGAACCGTCAAAGTCGTGGATAGAACCGTCAAAGTCGTGGATAGAACCGTCAAAGTCGTGGATAGAAGAACCAAAATCGTGGATAGAACAGCCAGAGCGACGGAAAGAAGAGCCAGAGTGACGGAAAGAAGCCGGGGCGACGGAAAGGGAAGCCAGAGTGACGGAAAGAAAAGCCGAAGCGACGGAAAGGGAAGGCAGGGCGACGGAAAGAAGAGCCAGAGCGACGGAAAGAAGCCGGGGCGACGGAAAGAAGAGCCGGGGCGACGGAAAGGGAAGCCAGAGTGACGGAAAGAAAAGCCGAAGCGACGGAAAGGGAAGGCAGGGCGACGGAAAGAAGCCGGGGCGACGGAAAGAAAAGCCAGAGCGACGGATAGAACCGTCAAAATCGTGGATAGAACCGTCAAAGTCGTGGATAGAACAGCCAAAGTCGTGGATAGAACAGCCAAAGTCGTGGATAGAACCGTCAAAGTCGTGGATAGAAGAGCCAGAGCGACGGAAAGAAGAGCCAGAGTGACGGAAAGAAGCCAGAGCGACGGAAAGAAGAGCCAGAGCGACGGAAAGAAGAGCCAGAGCGACGGAAAGAAGAGCCAGAGCGACGGAAAGAAGAGCCAGAGTGACGGAAAGAAGCCGGGGCGACGGAAAGGAGAGCCAGAGCGACGGATAGAACCGTCAAAATCGTGGATAGAACCGTCACAGCGATAAGTTGATACTGATTTCTCACGGTCTCGGATAGCTTCGAAAACTGCTCAAATGAGTGAAGAACTGAACTGGTCCGGAGAGAAACTGTTCAGGTTGAGTGTGCAATCGCCCCTAGAAATAAAAAACTACAATACCCTCGAAAAAATCATAAGTTCCATCAACCTCATATCATACCATCACAAAATACTACTAACATCTATTAATATTCATGCATCTATCTAAAAGTTAGCATTAAAAAATTATTTTTCGAATATAGAAATATGAACTCAGTTTTATGGATAAAAAAAGAAAGAATGAATGAGTATTCATAAAGTGTATCGCTCCAAGCCCTAAGAAATGCAGTTATATAAATGTTGTAAAACGCATAATAATTAATCGTAAATGCATTTATTTTCTATTTTATGTTTGAAAGAGTATTTCTTTTTCATTATAATTAAAATAAGAGTTTACAAAGTTTGGAACAAAGGGGAGAGGACGTATGACAACAAAACCATGGCTATCAAATTATCCTGAAGAAATACCATCGTCTTTAACGTTTGAGGAAATTCCTGTGCAAGAGTTTTTGACACGTGCCTATAAAAAGAATCCATCTAAAGTTGCGATTCATTTTATGGGAAAGGATTTGACGTACACCGAGCTATATGAGTCAGCGCTAAGGTTCGCAAACTACTTACAAGCCCTTGGGGTGGAAAAGGGAGATCGAGTGGCTATTATGCTGCCAAACTCACCGCAAAGTGTAATCGCTTACTATGGGGCAATGTATGCTGGAGCGGTTGTCGTACAAACAAATCCACTTTATACTGAGCGTGAACTTCAATATCAAATGGCTGATTCAGGTGCGAAAGTTATTTTATTGATGGATATATTGTATCCACGTGTCATGAAAATCATAAAAGAAACTGCACTTGAAAATGTAATTGTCACGGCTATTAAAGATTATTTACCGTTTCCAAAAAATTTGGTTTATCCTTATATTCAAAAAAAGCAGTACGGTTTTAGTGTCAAGGTTGAACATAGCGGTCAAAATCATTTATTTACAGAAATTATGCGCTCTGCGCCCATCAAAATGATTGATATTCCATTTGATTTTGAAGAGGACATAGCACTGCTTCAATATACAGGTGGAACGACTGGCTTCCCTAAGGGTGTGATGCTGACTCATAAAAACTTAATTGCTAATACAACAATGTGTGATGCATGGATGTATAAATGTGTACATGGTGAGGAAACCATTATGGGCATACTGCCATTCTTCCATGTTTATGGTATGACTGCTGTTATGTTATTATCCGTTTTCACGCAAAATAGAATGGTGTTATTACCAAAGTTTGATGCAGAGACAACGTTGAAAACGATTGATAAGCAAAAGCCAACACTATTCCCAGGTGCACCGACTTTATATATTGGTTTATTAAATCACCCGGATATTGCAAAGTACGACTTATCATCCATAAAAGCATGCTTAAGTGGATCCGCTTCATTGCCAGTAGAGGTGCAGGAGAAATTTGAAGCGGTAACAGGGGGAAAACTTGTAGAAGGCTATGGATTAACAGAAACTTCTCCTGTCACACATTCAACACCAATTTGGGGTAAACGAGTTATGGGCTCGATTGGTTTACCTTGGCCAAATACGGATTCAATAATTTTACGTACAGGGGATACTGAGGCGCTTCCAGTCGGTGAGGTTGGTGAAATAGCTGTAAAAGGTCCACAGGTTATGAAAGGCTATTGGAATCGACCTGAGGATACAGCAGCGGCGTTCGTAGATGGCTGGTTTTTAACAGGCGATCTGGGCTATATGGACGAAGAAGGCTATTTTTATGTAGTTGACCGTAAAAAGGATATCATTATTGCAGGTGGTTTTAATATTTACCCTCGTGAGGTAGAGGAAGTACTATATGAGCGAGAAGAAATCCAAGAATGTATAGTTGCGGGCATACCAGATCAGTATCGAGGAGAAACAGTAAAAGCTTATATTGTTTTAAAAGAAGGATATTCGATTACAGAAGACGAATTAAATAAATATTGCCGTCAAAACTTAGCTGCTTTCAAAGTTCCTCGTTATTATGAGTTTAGAGATGAGCTACCAAAAACGGCTGTTGGGAAAATTTTGCGTCGCTCGTTAGTCGACGAAGAAAAAACGAAATTGATGAATAAAGAAGCAAAATAAATACGTGGCAAAGTATTGACAAGCAAAGATGTAAATTATAATATGAAAATATGAATGAATGACCATTCATATTTTCATATTTTTTTTAGGTTACCACGTCACATCCTTCACAATACATCAGGATGGAATCATACTTTAATCGAGCATGAATGCGACGTGTGCAAGTTTTTTTAGGTGGTGATATAAAGGTGAAACGTGATAAGCCAAAATATAAGCAAATTATTGATGCAGCTGTCATCGTTATTGCAGAAAATGGGTATCACCAAGCACAGGTATCGAAGATTGCTAAGCAGGCAGGGGTGGCCGATGGAACAATCTATTTATATTTTAAAAATAAAGAAGATATATTAATTTCTGTCTTTAATGAAAAAATGGCTGTTTTTGTAGAGTCATTACAAGATATAATAGAAAATGGAAGTACGTCTAAGGACAAACTTTCACGAATGATAGCAAATCATTTTAATGTTCTAGCGACAGATCGATACCTAGCAACCGTCACACAATTGGAACTACGACAATCGAATAAAGATTTACGACTAAAGATCAATTCGGTATTAAGAGAGTATTTACAATTACTGGATCAAATTTTAATTGAAGGTATGCTATCAGGTGAGTTCAATCAAACGATGGATGTACGCTTGGCGCGTCAAATGGTGTTTGGAACCATTGACGAAACAATTACGTCGTGGGTTATGAATGAATATCGATATGATTTGATAGAACAGGTTCCAAAAGTTCAGGCATTAATCCTGAACGGTATTAAAGCTTAAAAGGATGTGGAGAAATGGAATTTCTAAGTTGGAAAGCAGAGGATGGAGTAGCGATTATTACAATTGCACGCCCACCAGCAAACGCTTTATCTCGAGGAATCATTGCCGAAGTAAATGCTGTGCTAGATGAAGTAGAAAATGATGACACTGTACGTGTCCTTGTACTTCATGGCGAAGGTCGTTTCTTCTCAGCAGGTGCAGACATTAAAGAGTTTACAGAGGTTGTATCTGGTGATGAATTTTCAAAGCTAGCGAACAATGGTCAACAAGTTTTTGAGCGAGTTGAAACGTTCTCTAAACCTATTATTGCTGCAATTCATGGTGCTGCACTAGGCGGGGGCCTTGAACTAGCGATGAGTTGTCATCTGCGCTTTGTGACAGAATCTGCGAAATTAGGGCTACCTGAATTACAATTAGGTCTTATTCCAGGTTTTGGGGGTACACAACGTCTACCACGATATGTAGGAGTTGCAAAAGCTGCAGAAATGATGTTTACAAGTGAGCCGATTTCTGGTACAGAAGCTGTACAATGGGGTTTAGCAAATCGTGCATTTACAGATGAAGCATTACTAGAAGAAACGCTAAAGGTAGCGAAGAAAATTGCGAAGAAGAGCCCAGTTGCTTTAAAAGCAGCTATTCAAACATTGCAATATGCAAAGCATGCTTCATTCTATGAAGGGATTGAGGCGGAAGCAAAATCCTTTGGTACAGTATTCGTTTCGGAAGATGCAAAAGAGGGAATTCAAGCATTTATTGAAAAACGCGAGCCTGTGTTTACTGGTAAATAATATTCCATCAGTGTCGATAGCGACTTGAAAAAGTGTTATCGACGTTATCGACACTGAAAATATATAATATTTATAAGTTTACTTAGAAATAAAAAACGTTTCAGGGGGTATGAATATATGAATATTTTTGCATTAATTAAACGTACGTTTGATACAGAAGAAAAAATCGTTGTGTCGGGTGGTAAAATCCAAGAGGATGGCGCAGAATTCATCATCAATCCTTACGATGAATATGCCATTGAAGAGGCCATCCAAGTACGAGACGCTGTTGGCGGTAAAGTAACAGTTATTTCAATTGGTGGCGAAGATACAGAGAAGCAATTACGCACAGCTCTTGCAATGGGAGCTGATGAAGCGGTTCTAATTAATACAGAAGACGATTTAGATGAACTAGATCAAAATGCAGCTGCATATATTTTAGCTGAATATTTAAAAGATAAAGACGCTGATTTAATTTTATCAGGAAACGTTGCAATTGACGGAGGCTCTGGTCAAGTAGGACCTCGTGTTGCAGATTTACTAGGCATTAACTATGTAACAACAATTACAAAGCTTGAAATTGATGGAACATCTGCGAAAATTGTACGTGATATTGAAGGTGACTCAGAAGTTATCGAGACATCTTTACCACTTTTAGTAACAGCTCAGCAAGGTTTAAACGAGCCGCGTTACCCATCTTTACCAGGAATCATGAAAGCGAAGAAGAAACCGCTTGCAGAACTTGAGTTAGATGATTTAGATATCGATGAAGATGATGTAGAGGTTAAGGTAGAAACAGTTGATATTTTCTTACCAGCTCAAAAGGCAGCAGGTCGTGTTCTTGAGGGCGAACTTTCTGTTCAAGTAAAAGAGCTAGTAAACCTACTTCATACAGAGGCAAAAGTAGTTTAAGTCATCTGATGACACAAATCGAATCTTAAAGGGTAACGGAGGGAATATACTATGTCAAAAAAAGTATTAGTATTAGGTGAAGTTCGTGAAGGAAGCTTACGTAATGTTTCTTTCGAAGCAATTGCGGCTGCAAAGCAAATTGCAGATGGCGGTGAAGTTGTTGGTGTTCTTTTAGGAGATGCAGTGGCAGACTTAACAGGTCCATTATTTGAATATGGTGCTGATCGTGTTGTAACGGTGGAACACCCACATTTAAAACAATATACATCTGATGGTTATGGTCAAGCTTTATTAGCTGTAATTGAGGAAGAAAAGCCAACAGGTATCGTTTTTGGTCATACAGCAAACGGTAAAGATTTATCACCTAAAATTGCAAGTAAATTACAAGCAGGTCTTGTATCTGATGTAACGACTATTGAAGGTGCTGGTGATGATGTTGTCTTCATCCGTCCAATTTACTCTGGTAAAGCTTTTGAAAAAGTGAAAGTAAAAGACGGCTTAGTTTTAGCTTCAGTTCGTCCAAATAATATTGCGCCATTAGAAAAAGTAGCAGGAAAATCAGGTGACATCACTTCTCTTACTGTAGATATTACAAACCTTCGTACAATCATTAAAGAGGTTGTACGTAAATCTTCAGAGGGTGTCGATCTTTCAGAGGCAAAAGTAGTTGTAGCAGGTGGTCGTGGCGTAAAGTCAGAGGATGGCTTTGAACCATTAAAAGAGTTAGCGGATTTACTTGGTGGTGCAGTTGGTGCTTCACGTGGTGCATGTGATGCTGAATATTGTGACTACTCACTTCAAATTGGTCAAACAGGTAAGGTAGTAACACCAGACCTTTACATCGCAGCTGGTATTTCTGGAGCAATTCAGCACTTAGCGGGTATGTCAAACTCAAAAGTAATCGTTGCGATTAATAAGGATCCAGAGGCAAATATTTTCAAAGTTGCGGACTACGGTATCGTAGGCGATTTATTTGAAGTAGTGCCTCTTCTAATCGAAGAATTTAAAGCGTTAAAAGTGAACGCATAATAAATGTGCAGGGAGGATGTATCTTCCCTGCTTTTTTTGTTGAATTTTTTGATTTTTTAAAGTTATTGCAAAATAAAATGTTGACATAATTAATTTTAGAACGTATAGTGATGAATATTAATTTAACTTATTTCATCGGATCAAACTTCTGCTGAAATAGAGGAACTCAGTCTAAGAGCGCCACGTCCTGTGGTATTACCGAAATGACCGAGAGGCATAATTGATTTTTATAAAGAAACGCAAAGATTAGGAGTAGTAAAAGCCCATTATTTGGTGAAGAGAGCTGCGGGTTGGTGCAACGCAGACCAATAATACTTTGAACTTGCCTATGAGCGGTAAGATAAATGGAATTTACAGAATATTCTATTTGTTGGACGGTTAACCTTCGTTACTAGGTTTTTAAGTAGGGTTCTAAAAGAACCAATTAGAGTGGTACCGCGGTTTGCTTAAGGCATATCGTCTCTTCTTTCATTTGTTAATGAAGGAACAGACGATATGCCTTTTTTTCGTCTAGGCTAAAGCGGTACATCCTCGAGGTCGCTTCGATCTCTCGGGCAAAAGTGTGGAGCGCTTACTTTTGCTTCGGGCTCTCCAGCGCTTGTCGGATGTAAACGAGCGCTTTAGCGCATTTGTTCAGTTTAGGAGGTATGGAAATGGAAAATGATAACCAGAAATTACAGAGAACGATGACCTCACGGCATATTACGATGATGGCTTTAGGTGGTGCCATTGGTGCAGGGTTATTTAAAGGAAGTAGTACAGCTATTGATATGGCAGGGCCATCAGTACTTATTGCATACTTAATTGGTGGGATTATCCTATTATTTGTTATGCAAGGTTTAGCAGAAATGGCAGTCCGTAATAGCGAAGCCAGAACATTTAGAGATCTAGTGCAAGCCGTTTTAGGAAAGTATCCAGCTTATTTCCTAGATTGGATCTATTGGAAAATGTGGGTGTTAAATATTGCTGCAGAATCTATTGTTGCGGCCATTTTTATTCAATATTGGTTGCCAGATTATCCGATTTGGATACTTGCATTATCTGTTTCGGTGTTAGTGACAGCTATAAATTTATTATCGGTGAAAGTTTTTGCTGAAACTGAATATTGGCTGGCGTTAATTAAAATTACTGTAATTGTGGTGTTCATCATAGCCGGATTAATTTTATTGCTTGTTACTTTTGGTAATCATACAGCTGTTGGTTTTTCTAATCTAACGGAACATGGTGGTTTCTTCCCGAACGGATCAACGGGATTGATTGCGGCAATGCTTGTAGTTATTTACTCTTATGGTGGCACTGAAATTATTGGTATTACATTAGCTGAAACGAAAAATCCTGAAAAAGTAGTGCCAAAAGCAGTACGCAGTACATTAGTACGTATTGTAACTTTTTATTTAGTTCCTTTCTTTATTATCGTTAGCTTGATTCCTTGGAATGAAGTAAACGGGGTGCCAGAAAGTCCATTTGTGATGGTCTTTAAAATGATTGGGATTCCTGGTGCTGACCATATTATGAACGCTGTTGTTATACTCGCGATTATTTCATCAATGAACTCGGGACTTTATGGTTCATCGCGAGTTCTGTATACACAAGCTGTAGATGGGCGTGTTCCTAAAATTTTTGCGCATTTATCAAAAAGGAAAGTTCCGGTATATGCCATATTAATGTGTACCTTAGCTTTATATATAGCTGTAATATTTTCTTTATTTGCGGGTAGCAAAACATTTGATTTCCTAATGGGTTCGCTTGGATATACCGTGTTATTTATTTGGCTAATTATTGCGATTGCGCATCTGAAGTCACGTAAAATACAGCCGGAAAAAACAAGTGCCTATGCAGTGAAATGGTTCCCTTATACAACTTGGATCGCTATTATTGCGTTAAGTGCAATCCTAATTGGAATTATTTTTACAACATCTATTATCGTAACAGGTATTACATTGGCTATTTATCTCTTTATTACGTTAACTTATGTTTATAAAGGTCGCTTTCAAGAAAATTAGGCTACATCACAAAACAACTTAATACCTTTTTCGACCTAATTTTTCATAAATTATGCATACTAGGCAGATTGTTCGCTCAAGAGAATTTATCCATGCTATACTACAAACATAGTAAGTTTAAGGAGGATTTCAAATGGCAATTGTACATGCAACAGATGCAACTTTCCAAGACGATATTAAAGAAGGGTTAGTACTAGTAGACTTTTGGGCTGCTTGGTGCGGACCTTGTAAAATGATTGGACCAGTTCTTGAAGAAATGGATGCTGCAGGTAGTGCGGCTAAAATTGTAAAAGTAGATGTAGATAACAACCAAGGTACTGCAGCGCAATACCAAATTATGTCTATCCCATCATTGCTATTATTCAAAGACGGTGAATTAGTAGATAAAACAGTTGGTTTCCAACCAAAAGAAGCATTAGAAGCGTTTATCGCAAAACATGCTTAATTTGTAAGAAAAGAAGAGTCGAGCCATCAATAGATGTGCTCGGCTTTTTTTCGTTATATAATAAAGAGATAAGTATCATAATGCATGTAGTGAACGAACGTTAGTTTGAAAAAAAAGGGGGGCAGGTAGGCGATGAATGATTTAATTAAACGAAAGCTTGAAATTTTACCAGATCAGCCTGGCTGCTATTTGATGAAAGATCGACAAGGAACCATTATTTATGTCGGGAAAGCAAAAGTGCTGAAAAATCGAGTACGCTCGTATTTTACTGGTACGCATGAAGGAAAAACACAGAGACTTGTCAGCGAAATAGAAGATTTTGAGTACATTGTGACATCCTCCAATATTGAAGCATTAATTTTAGAGCTTAATCTTATAAAACTACATGACCCGAAATACAATATTATGCTGACGGATGATAAAACGTATCCGTATTTAAAAATTACAAATGAAAAACACCCACGACTTATTACAACACGAAAAGTGAAAAAGGATAAGGCAAAATATTTTGGTCCATATCCAAATGCGTATGCAGCAAGTGAGACGAAAAAGCTGCTAGATCGTTTATATCCTCTTCGAAAATGTGTACAACTTCCTTCAAAGGTTTGTTTGTATTATCACATGGGACAATGTCTAGCTCCTTGTGTAAAAGAGATTGATGTTGTCACTTACAACGAGATGATTGAGGATATGACAAAATTTTTAAATGGTGGGGTTGAGGAAGTCAAAAAGGAGCTAGAGGTAAAAATGCTAGCGGCCGCAGAAAATTTAGAGTTTGAGCGTGCAAAGGAATTTCGCGATCAAATTGCACATATCGATACAGTCATGCAAAAGCAAAAAATCGTATCAAGTGATACAACTAACCGCGATGTATTTGGCTATGCAGTTGAGAAGGGCTGGATGTGTGTGCAAGTTTTCTTTGTCCGTCAAGGTAAGCTCATTGAGCGAGACGTCTCTATTTTCCCGATTTATCAAGAGGCAGAAGAGGAATTTTTAACGTTCGTTGGGCGATTTTACGAAAAGCTAGAGCACATTAAGCCAAAGGAGATTTTTATCCCACAATCCATTGATGCAGATATTTTAACGGAATTATTAGAAGTTAAGGTACTAACACCAAAACGTGGGCAAAAAAAAGAGCTTGTTGAATTAGCGATTAAAAATGCTGAAATAGCTGTAGCAGCGAAATTCCAGCTTATTGAGCGTCAAGAAGAACGCACAATAGGAGCATGTGAGGCGCTCGGTGAAGCTATGGGTATTTCTACGCCTTTGCGAATTGAAGCTTTTGATAATAGTCATATGCATGGAACAGATGCTGTATCTGCAATGGTAGTATTTATCGATGGAAAACCTACAAAGAAGGATTATCGAAAATACAAAACACGCACTGCTGCCAAGCACGATGATTATGGGGCAATGCAGGAAGTAATCCGTCGTCGCTACACTCGAGTATTAAAGGAAGGTCTACCTTTACCAGATTTAGTACTAATTGATGGCGGGAAGGGGCAAATGGAAGTTGCAAGAGAAGTATTAGAGGATGAGCTCGGCCTTGTCATTCCAATTGCCGGATTAGCAAAAGATGAAAAGCATAATACGTCACAGCTTCTATTTGGTGATCCACCTGAAGTAATTGCATTAAAGCGCACAAGTGATGGCTTCTATTTACTGCAACGAATTCAGGACGAAGTACACCGCTTTGCTATTACCTTCTTACGACAGCAGCACGAGAAGCATGCTATACAATCTGTCCTCGATCATATAGAGGGCGTTGGTCCAAAGCGAAAACAGCAATTACTTAAGCATTTTGGCTCTGTCAAAAAAATTCGTGAGGCAAGTGTACAGGCGTTAGAAGAAGCCGGGATGCCTGCTAGTCTAGCTAGCAATATTTATACTTATTTTCAACAGGATACATTGTCAAAGGATTAGACATATGCTAAGGTTGTAGATAATATTGCTCTTCAATATAGCAATGTTATATAAGGTTCCTTAGCTTATTATAAGTTGATTGCGATGAGCCATAACTAGAAATTTTTCCGCTAAGGTTCAATTAAATACATTCACTATTTAGTGATGATAGAGGTGCAAGGTTCAAGAGTAATACATTCGAGGATGAACAAGTCCAGCGAAAATGTATGAAAGGGGAGCTTGCCGAAGTGAAGCATCGTTGTTTCCGATGCTGCACTGGTTTTACATTTAAGAGATGTAAGACTGTCGATTCTAAACGTTTCGGAGAGCTATCACACATGCGCAAGTTACTTTTATTGTACATGTTATAGGCAGCTTTCACGTTACGTGAGAGCTGCCTTTTTAGCTTTCTTTTAAGGCAGTTACTACTATGTAAGAGGTGATGCCAACCGTATTAGTTCAAGCCCTATAACTTAAGGTCGCTTTGAATTTGCAGCGTTATTTTTGTAAAGAGCCGCAAAAGTATAGCTACTTTATAATCAGCAAAATGATTAAATACGAAGGAGAATGATAAGGATGGCGAGAGTTGTGATGAAATTTGGTAGTGCTACATTAACATCAACAGAGCACATTCAAGATGTTGCGAAAAAGGTGATTGCAGAAAAGGAAAAAGGTTTTGAGATTGTCGTTGTCACTACGGCAATGAGGGGGATGTCTAAAGAATTAGCAAAGATGGCTCGTCATCTATCAGACAATGCGCCTAAGCGTGAACTAGACGCACTATTGTCAACAAGCTCACAACTAACAAGTGCATTAGTGGCGATTGCATTGCAGGAAGAAGGATATGAAGCAGTGTCATTAACAGGCTGGCAGGTAGGTATTCAAACCGATGCCATGTATGGCAATGCACGTATTGATGAGATAGACGCTAGTCGAATAGAAGCACATTTTATGCAGGGGAAAATCGTCATCGTTGCAGGGGAACAGGGTATCGATAATTCACGGAATATTACGACGCTTGGTAAAGGTGGGTCGGAAACGACGGCTATAGCAATTGCTGCAGCATTGGAGGCGGAGCGCGTAGATATTTACACGAATGTGGATGGAGTCTATACAGCTGACCCAAGTCAGGTAGCTCGGGCACAAAAGCTAGAAGAAATTTCCTATGATGAAATGCTGGAGCTATCAAACTTAGGTTCACAAGTTTTACACCCGCGAGCTGTAGAGTTAGCGAAGAAGTTTCAAATCCCAGTTACCACTCGGTCAAGCGAAAAAGATACAGTAGGTACTTTATTGAAGGAGGAAGTTGAAATGGAGAAAAATTTAGTTGTACGTGGTGTTGCCTATGAGTCAGACGTTATTCGCCTAACGGTAGGGTATGATGCTTATTCTAATGCTTCGTTAGCAGATATGTTCACAATACTTGCAGAAAATCGCATAAACGTCGATATCATCGTACAAGCAATAATTGATGGCTTAAAGCCGACTGTATCATTTACCATTTTAAAAGAGGAGTTCGCCGATGCATTACGTGTCCTAGAAGATAGCAAATTATCACTAGGGTTTAGTTTTGCTGATTTTGAAATCGGTTTAGCGAAAGTCTCTATTATTGGCTCAGGAATGGCATCAAATCCAGGAGTGGCTGCCCGTATGTTTGATCGTCTACGTCGAGAAGGTATCCCCGTGAAAATGGTAAGTACTTCTGAAATAAAAGTGTCTGTCGTTGTACCTCAGGACGAAATGATTCGTGCAGCGAATGCATTACATGACGAATTTAACCTCTTTCAGCAAATGTCTCCTAAAGCGTAGCGACAGGTACAGAAATCTCCTTTAAGTCACTTTTCAGAGGGTATCCAAACATTTGCTGAAATAAAGGAACTCAGTCTAAGAACGCCACGTCCTGTGGCAATGACTGAGTGACCAACTTCATGCTGCTGACGCTGCGTTAGCACTACGCTTTCGCGCAAAAAACATCTGTTGGCCTAAAGCCTCCGGCGGATGTCAAGGAATCGGAAAGGACTCCTTAGGGGATGTTAGCCTAAAATCATCGCATCCATGCGATAACGGCTAACTGACCTGCGTCGTGCAGGCCTAAGCACAAAGCCGATTCCGGACGCAATTATGCCGAGGCATAATTGATATTAAAACAAGCGCTTTACATATAATATTGAATAGGATGTGTCATTAAATGGCACATCTTTTTTGTTTACAGTAATTTATTACTTTTTATCCAATTCTATTGTTATATAATGAAATGTGACATGTTTTACCAAGTGGAAGGAGGGGGTTGTATGGTATTGTTTGGTTTGTTTCAAAAGCCAGTGGATGAAAGCGTTGAGAGAAACAACGATTTAGAAATACAAATATTAAAAAAGCGCATTCTGGAATTGGAACTTGAACAGGAAAGCATTGATGTGAAAAATGCGATTTTGGACTTTGTACTAGCGCATATGGAGTTAATTAATTTTCAAACGGCTTTAAAGGTTCAACATGTTTCAACGGGTGTAGGGGATCTTTCAGCCATGAGTGAAGAAATGTCGTCAAATACTGAAGAGATGCTGGCAGTTGAGCAAAATGTTAATGCAAACATTCAAGAAATCAAACAGCATTCATTACTCCTTGTAGAGGAAATGGAATCGTCCATTACAAAAGGTGAAATGGTTCAGGAGTTGTTATCTAAAGGAGCTCATTCAACAGAGCAGTTGTATAATGAAATGACTAAAATGGATGATATCGGTAAAAGTGTAACCGGGATTGCTAATCAAACACAACTACTATCCTTAAATGCCTCTATTGAAGCGGCACGTGCTGGTGAGCATGGCAAAGGATTTAATGTTGTCGCGATGGAGGTAGGGAAGTTAGCCAACAGCTCGAAAGGTTCATTGCAAGAAATGACGAAGATTCGATCAGTCATTGATAAGAAATTACATAATACAATCACAAATATCAAACAAGTCGAACATTATTTAACTGACTTTTTAAGTATCATGAAGAACAATATTGCTAATTTGACTGTAACTAGTAAAAATATTGAAGAAGCAGCACATGGAATTCATCAAATAACAGCCGCATCAGAAGAAAATGTAATAGCTGTAGGTCGTTTAGCGGAAACAACGACGGAATTATCACATACTAGTGACTTCTCGGATATAATACAAAATCAAGTATCTGAAATGTTAAAAGCTATTGCACCTACAATCCGTAAACCCCAAGAGCAAACGGTAGTTAGCCAATTGGCAGCAAGGTTAATGGACCATGCAAGCTTTTTACGAAATGCTATACAAAAGGCTGGCCATAAAGAAATTATAAAAACGCATCATCAATGTAAGTTTGGGGAATGGTATTATGGCCATTTTGAGGAATATCGGAATTTACCAGAATATCGTCATATAGAACAACCCCATGAATTAGTACATACGGCCGCACAAAAATTAGTGAATGAACTATCAATCAAAAACTTAGAGGAAGTGATTCAATACTCACTAAATATTTTAGAAGCGTTTATTTCGTTAATAGATGTACTGTTAAAAGAAAGACATGCCCAACTATAAATATTAAAAGGATTGTCATCCATCAATTTGGAATGACAATCCTTTTCGTTTTATTCTGAAGGAACGGTGTTCATGATTCGTTCCTTGACGTCCCATTTAACTGTAAATGTAACGTTCTGTTGCTTTTCACGTTTTTCATCATAGCACTCAGTTAAATAACCTTTTACCTGCTGGATTTGTTCAGCTATAAATCCTGCTTCAAGTCTAAAGCTACGAAGACCGATTTGTAATAAATCTGGATCATTTGTCAACTGGAATGTCCGTCCATCCTTCGATTCTTTGACAAGCTCTAAATTACCCCAACAGGCATCTGCGAAAAATGCGATAAGTTCATCTTGACTTTTACATGGGAACTTCCGTGCTAGGTCTTTTCCTGCCCAGTAAAGAACATCACCTTCATGTTTACCAAGAATGGAAGATAAAATATAATCGCGAATTATCTCATAGCCAAATGCTGAGATTGTAGGTGATGAAGTGTTTAACATTTAAATCCTTCTTTCTTAGAATTTTCTTATAATTCGACACTGATAAAGTAAAGATAGATTTTTCGAGAAAAAACGACGCATCATGTACTAGATTGTTTCTTTAATAAGGAATATGAAAAACTCTTAGTTGCCTTGACGCTCGTAGCTCTTGAGAGTACAATAAACATGTCATAATATTGTACCATGATGAAATACACAGTCAATGAAGTATCAGTTACAAAATGATGACTTCTTTTGATGTGATATTTTAAGTACTAAGGGGGGTAACAGTCTTGTCGAAAGATCGAGAGTTTTTATGGCGTCGCTTACATTCTCTACTTGGTATCATTCCAGTAGGTCTGTTTTTAACGATGCACCTGTTAATTAACTTTACAGCAACAGGCGGAGCAGAAAGTTACAACGCAGCTACCGCAAATATGGAAAAGATTCCATTCCTTATCCTAGTTGAATGGATTGTCATCTATATTCCATTAATGTTCCACGCATTTTATGGTGTCTTCATTGCATTCACTGCTACACCAAATACAGGACGTTTCAGCACATACCGTAACTGGATGTACTCATTACAACGTTTCACTGGTGTATTCTTAGTGATCTTCATTGCATGGCATATTTTCCAAACTCGTATTCAAAAAGCGCTTGGTACAGAAGTTGATTACGACATGATGGCAGATATCGTTTCTAATCCATTTATGCTTGGATTCTACATTGTTGGTATTATATCAGCGACTTTCCACTTATCTAACGGTTTATGGGCATTCCTAGTAAGCTGGGGTATTGTACAATCTCCTCAGTCTCAAAAGATTGCTACTTATGTAACAAACATTATTTTCGTAATTCTAAGTGTAGTTGGTGTGGCTGCTATTTTAGCTTTCGTTTAATGTAATAGAAGCTACTATAGAGCACATGGCAATCATTGCAATTTTTTAAGAGGAGTGAGAAATAATCATGGCGAAAAGCAAAATAATTGTTGTCGGCGGCGGTCTAGCTGGTCTGATGGCAACGATTAAAGCAGCTGAAGTTGGTACTGAAGTTGATTTATTCTCATTAGTTCCTGTAAAACGCTCACACTCTGTATGTGCGCAGGGCGGAATTAATGGTGCAGTAAATACAAAAGGTGAAGGGGATTCTCCTTGGATCCACTTTGATGATACAGTTTATGGTGGGGACTTCTTAGCGAACCAACCACCTGTTAAAGGTATGTGTGATGCAGCCCCTGGTATTATTCACTTAATGGACCGTATGGGTGTAATGTTCAACCGTACACCAGAAGGTCTTCTTGACTTCCGTCGTTTCGGTGGTACTTTAATGCACCGTACAGCATTCTCTGGTGCAACAACTGGTCAACAATTACTATACGCACTAGACGAGCAAGTTCGCTCTCACGAAGTAGCTGGTTTAGTGAACAAATATGAGCACTGGGAATTCCTTGGTGCAGTAGTCGATCCTGACGGCGTTTGTCGTGGTATCGTAGCGCAAGATATGCGTACAGAAGAAATCAAATCATTCCGTGCAGACGCTGTTATTATGGCGACTGGTGGCCCTGGTATTATCTTCGGTAAAACAACAAACTCTGTTATTAATACAGGTTCTGCTGCTTCTATCGTTTACCAACAAGGTGCCTCATACGCGAATGGTGAGTTCATCCAAATTCACCCAACAGCGATTCCTGGAGATGACAAAAACCGTCTAATGTCAGAATCAGCTCGTGGTGAAGGTGGCCGTATTTGGACTTATAAAGACGGTAAACCTTGGTACTTCCTAGAAGAAAAATATCCTGCATATGGTAACTTAGTACCACGTGATATTGCAACACGTGAAATTTTCGACGTTTGTGTAAACCAAAAACTTGGTATCAACGGCGAAAACATGGTATACCTAGATCTTTCTCATAAAGATCCGCATGAATTAGACGTTAAACTAGGTGGTATCATCGAGATCTACGAAAAATTCGTAGGGGATGACCCACGTAAATTACCAATGAAAATCTTCCCAGCAGTTCACTACTCAATGGGTGGATTATGGGTTGACTACAACCAAATGACTGAAATTCCTGGTCTATTTGCAGCAGGTGAATGTGATTATTCTCAACATGGTGCAAACCGTCTTGGTGCGAACTCATTATTATCTGCTATCTATGGCGGTATGGTTGCTGGACCAAACGCAGTAGATTACGTTAAACATCTTAAAAAGCATGCTGAAGATCTTCCACAAGAGATTTTCGATGCTCGCGTTAAAGAAGAACAAGCTAAGTGGGATGCTGTCATGAAAATGGATGGCACAGAAAACGCTTACTTGCTTCATAAAGAGCTTGGTGAAATGATGACAGCTACTATGACAGTAGTACGTTACAACGACCAACTTCAAGATACATTGAACAAACTTGATGAATTCCAAAAACGTTGGGAAAACATTAACATCAACGATACACAAAAATGGAGTAACCAAGGTGCTCACTTTACGCGTCAGTTGAAAAATATGATTTACCTAGCGAAAGTAATGACAAAAGGTGCATTATTACGTAACGAATCTCGTGGTGCACACTATAAACCAGATTTCCCGAACCGTGATGATGAGCAGTTCTTAAAAACTACAATGGCGAAATTTGACCCAACTACTGGTGATCCAATCATCACGTACCAAGAAGTCGACGTTTCATTAATTCCGCCACGTAAACGTGATTACTCTGCGAAAGGAGACTAAGAATTATGAATATCGCAGCTAATACTGGAAGAATGGTCAAAGTTGAAATTTTACGTCAAGATACACAAGGTGGCAATGGCTACTGGCAGAAATTTGATATTCCTTACCGCCATGGTATGAACGTCATTTCTGTATTAATGGAAATTCAAAAGAATCCAGTTACGTCAAATGGTGAAAATACAACACCAGTTGCATGGGATATGAACTGTCTAGAAGAAGTTTGTGGTGCATGTTCAATGGTTATCAATGGCCGCCCACGTCAATCTTGTTCAACACTTGTTGACCAATTGACTGAGCCAATTAAACTTGAGCCTATGAAAACTTTCCCAGTTATTCGTGACTTACAAGTTGACCGTGATCGTATGTTCAACGCACTTAAAAAAGTTAAAGCATGGGTTCCAATCGATGGTACTTATGATTTAGGTGAAGGTCCACGTATGCCAGAAGGTAAACGTCAATGGGCTTATGAATTATCTAAATGTATGACTTGTGGTGTATGTATGGAAGCATGTCCAAACGTGTCTGAAAAAGCTTCATTCATCGGACCAGCACCATTATCACAAGTACGTCTATTCAACACTCACCCAACTGGTGCAATGATTAAAGACGAACGTTTAAATGCGATCATGGGTGATGGAGGCCTTGCAAACTGCGGTAACTCACAAAACTGTGTAGCTGCTTGTCCAAAAGGTATTCCTTTAACAACATCTATCGCATCATTAAACCGTGCAACTACAGTGCAAATGTTCCGTAACTTCTTCGGTTCTGACCACCACGTTGACTAATAGTACAAGCTTTACCCAAACTCCCTTACACTCAATGTGTGAGGGAGTTTTTTTCTATGTGTATAAGTAAATAATTTTGTAGATTAATCGCTTGTAAATGTACGATGGTTGAAGATTTATACTCAGTGGAGATGAAGAACCTCATACTGATTAATGTTTTGTAGTATTGAGAGTTCTGAATAGGGTCATTTTCAAGAAAGATTAATAAACTAACTATGATGATTTCAAAACAGCATAGTATGAAGCAAAAATAGAATACTTAGAACAAGAAAGTTTTAAATGAATTAGCCCAAAAATCTGAATTTTCTATGATAATATTGTGTTTTCTTTTATAATGAATATATATTCATTTATGACTTGCTAATTCCATCTGTTGTTTCGGGAATAAGCGATGAAAATTAGGGGGATGGCTAAGATGAAAGCAAATTATATCGGAGATTTTCAGGAATGGACAAAGGATTTTGCATTTTTTATTGAGGTTCGTGTACGTTTTTCAGAAACAGATATGTACGGTCATATGAACAATACAGTTAGCTTTACATATTTTGAACAGGCACGAATTGATTATTTCCGTCATTTAGGTGTTCTCATGCCATCTGCAATTGATGGAAATGTAGAAGCGATTCCTATAGTAGCTGACTTACAGTGTGATTACGTGAAGCAAGTTTTCTTTGATGATGTGCTAAGAATTTATACGAAGATAGCGACAGTAGGGAACTCATCGATGGATATTCATTACTTAGCGAAAAATCAGCATGAAGAGGTTTGCTTTACGGGTCGTGGTACGGTAGTGCAAATGGACCCTCAAACAGGGAAGAGTGTACCTCTATCTGAAGAAGTAAAAGTTCAGTTAGCAAGTTTGGTGTTCATATAGTATTGGAAACGGATTACAAAGTGGAGGCTGGGCAACTTCTTGGGGGTTAGCGATAGAGGAACGAAGGCTAAAACCATCACATCCTGTGATAACGCCTTCGTGACCAACATCGGTGCTGTTGTTGCTGCCGCTTCGCTTTCGCACATACAAAACACGTTGCTGCCGCTACGTTAGCAATACGCTTTCGCGCAAAAGACATCTGTTGGCCCGAGACGCTGGATTGAGCAAATAGGGGAACGAATCACATCCTGTGATCACGCCTCATATTGTTGTTGTCGATACGCTATCGCACACAAAACATTTGCTGCTGCCGCTACGCTTTCGCGCAGAAAACATTTGTTGGCGAAGCAGCATCGGACACCCCCAGGAAAGCGCCCAGTCGAAACGAAAATCAACCACGCGTTATGGTGATGAGCCACTTTTACATAAAATTCATTAACTTATGGAAGCAATTTCCGAATTTTTTTAGGAAACACGAGATATTCATGAAAATAGCCGTCACCGCTCCTCATTCCTTAACATAAGTTACAATACGTGCGGGGGAGGAGGGTGTAACTGAAAATGAATAGCTCTCATCATCGTTCTCTTTTAACTAACCGAGAACGTGAAATATTTGCGCTTTTATTAGCTGAAAAAACAACGAGGGATATTGCAGAGCAACTTGGTATTAGTGAAAAAACAGTGCGAAATCACATTTCCAATACAATTCAAAAGTTAGGTGTAACGAATCGATCTCAAGCGTTAATTGAGCTGTTACGCTTAGAAGAATTTAAATTAGACTAAATGGACACTTGCTATTTCAGAAAAAAAACGACAAAATAGAACTATTCAACGTATTTTTAGGAGTGAAATAGTTATATGTCGGATGAAGTAACCAAACACTCACCTGAAACCGTTGCAACGGTTGAAAAGGAATTACGCTATATAGCGGCGATTGTGAAGCAAAAAGGAAGAGAGATTGTTTCACAATATGCGATTACGCCGCCACAATTTGTTGCATTGCAGTGGTTAGAAGAGCTTGGAGATATAACAATTGGCGACCTGTCAAATCGATTATACTTAGCTTTTAGTACAACAACAGATTTAGTGGACCGAATGGAGAAAAATGAATTAGTTAAGCGAGTGCGTGACGAAAATGATCGTCGTGTCGTTGTTGTTCATCTTCTCGAAAAGGGCGAACGTATTATTCAAGAGGTTATTGAAAAAAGACAGCAATATTTGCAAGAGAAACTTGTTGGTTTTAACGAACAAGAAGTCGCTCAGTTATCAAGCTATTTAGAAAAACTACATGTACACATGAAACAGGATTGAGGCGGAAAGTATGAATGCCCCGATAGGCGTTATTGACTCAGGAGTAGGCGGTTTAACCGTAGCAAAAGAAATAATGAAGTTATTACCAAACGAAACAATCTATTATATTGGTGATACAGCAAGATGTCCGTATGGTCCAAGAACTCGACAGGAAGTGCGGAATTTTACTTGGCAAATGGCAAAAGCACTAGAGAAAATGAATATCAAAATGCTCGTCATTGCTTGTAATACAGCGACTGCAGTAGCACTCGAAAGTTTACAAAGAAATATGCCTTTTCCGGTACTAGGCGTTATTAATGCTGGCGCACGTGCAGCTGTAAAGAAAACGAAGCGACATGAAGTCGTTGTGCTTGCAACTGAAGGAACAATTAAAAGTGGGGCGTATGAGGAAGCCTTATTTTCACTGAATACGTCAACTCATATTATTCCACTTGCTTGTCCAACATTCGTACCACTTGTAGAAAGTGGCGAATATAAAGGTGAATTTGCAAATAAATTAATTGCGGAAGGTTTAAAGCCGCTGAAAAATGAACAATTTGATACGGTCATACTAGGATGTACGCATTATCCAATTTTGCAAAAACAAATTGAAGCTGTTGTAGGAGAAGAAGTTTTTGTGCTATCTTCCGCAGAGGAAACAGCAAAGGATGTTCAAGAAATGCTTGCTTATAATGGCACTTTGGCTGACCCAGACGCTGTGCCTGCTCATAAATATTATGCAACTGGTTCGGTTCCAATTTTCCGTTCGATTGCTGAAAGTTGGCTTGAGCAAGGTACTCTTCATATAAAACGTATGACATTAAAATAAAAAATCAGCTTAGCTATGGGCTAGGCTGATTTTTGACGTTTTTAGCATTGTATATAGGGACTGAGCACTTTTTTGAAGGTCAAAATTATGTTAAGATGAGTGCGCGAAAGTTTTTAGGAGGAACGAAAAATATGACAAGATTTGATGGAAGAAATGTAGATGCACTGCGTCCGGTGAAAATAGATAGTGAGTATTTATTGCACCCAGAAGGCTCAGTATTAATTCAAGTAGGTAATACGAAAGTGATTTGTACAGCAACGATTGAGGATAAGGTTCCTGGTTTTTTACGTGGACAAGGTAAAGGGTGGATCACTGCAGAATACTCGATGCTACCTCGTGCAACAGCACAGCGTACAGCACGCGAATCATCTCGTGGCAAAGTCAATGGCCGTACAATGGAAATCCAACGATTAATCGGTCGTGCATTACGTGCAGTCGTGGACTTAGAAGCACTTGGTGAACGTACTGTATGGATTGACTGTGATGTGATTCAAGCAGATGGAGGGACACGTACAGCTTCAATAACAGGAGCATTTGTAGCGATGACCCAGGCAATTGCTAAGTTTGCTGAAGAAAAACCATTAAAAAAATTCCCAGTGACAGACTATTTAGCTGCAACAAGTGTTGGTATTGTAGAGGATCACGGGGCCATTTTAGACTTAAACTACGTTGAAGATGTCGCTGCTGCCGTAGATATGAATATCGTCATGACAGGAGCAGGACGATTTGTTGAGCTACAAGGGACAGGTGAAGAAGCAACCTTTTCTCGTGAAGAGTTAAATGAACTACTGGCGTTAGGTGAACAGGGCATTCAACAATTGATTGCACTTCAAAAAGAGACACTAGGTGAATTGGCTAACAAAGTGGGAGGAAATGAATAACATGAAACAAGTAGTAATTGCGACAAAAAATAAAGGAAAAGCAAAAGATTTCGAAGCGTTATTTGGACCACTTGGCTATGAAGTTGTAACGATGTTTGATGTTGCCCCAGAGATGGAAATAGACGAAACAGGCACTACCTTTGAGGAAAATGCTATCTTAAAGGCAGAAGAATTAGCAAAAGAGCTTGGTACAATTGTTATTGCTGATGATAGTGGCTTAGCTGTTGATGCATTAAATGGTGAACCAGGTGTGTATTCTGCACGTTATGCTGGTGATCATGATGATGAAGCCAACATGGTTAAACTATTAGAAAACTTAAAAAATGTCGAGGATGAAAAGCGTACAGCACGCTTCTGCTGTTGCATTGCTATTGCAGGGCCTGGTTTTGAGACGACAACAGTTTTTGGTACTTGTGAAGGTGTTATTGCACACGAAAAACGTGGTACAAACGGATTTGGTTATGATCCAGTCTTCTTTGTCCCAAGTTTAAATCGTATGATGGCAGAGCTAACAGCCGATGAAAAAGGAGCAATTTCCCACCGTGGGAATGCGATTCGTAAGTTAAAGGAACAATTACCTAATCTTATAAAATAAGAGGTGATATCCATGCAAATACTTGTCATGAGTGATACACATGGCGATAGTAATGTGATTGAAAAAGTTCGTGGCTTTTACCCACATGTCGATGCTGTCATTCATTGTGGAGATAGTGAGCTTCCTTTCTCCCATAAAGCATTGGAGGGCATGAAGAAAGTACGAGGGAATTGTGACATCGATAAAGCCTTCCCTGATGAAGAAGTATTCGATTTAGAGGACGCTACAATCTTTGTCACACATGGCCATTTATTCAATGTTAAAACTTCAATCTTGTCATTATCCTATCGTGCCAAAGAAGTAAACGCGCAAATTGCGTGCTTTGGTCACTCACATATTCTTGGAGCGGAAATGATTGATGATGTATTATTTTTAAATCCGGGGAGCTTATTAAAACCACGAGGTCGTAAAGAAAAAAGCTTTGCCCTTGTAGAGGTTGAAGATACGTATTTTGAAGTAAAGTTCTTTACGGACGATAATAGCTGTATTTCCACCCACAAGTTTATGCGAAAATGAGAAACAAAAACGCTTAAGTTATAGAAACTCTAAGCGTTTTTTGTTTTATCCCACAAGCAATTATGCCTTGGCATAATTGCGTTCGGTCACCACCTATAGAGGTGGGAGAATTCTGTACCTGTCGCTACGCTTTCGGTACAAAAGACATTTGTAACTGCCGTTTCACTTACGTTACATAAAACATCTGTAGCTGACGCTTTGCTTTCGCTACAGAAAATAATTGCTGAAGGTAGTTAAATGCAAATGGTAAAAATGGCTATGAATTGTTTATGATGAAGTAGAAACAATAAATATAAACGAAACAAAGGAGAAAACATGGAAAGTACAATGGGATGGAATTTTGATAATAGCTATACCCGCCTACCAAGCATTTTTTATACATCAATCAATTTAAATCCAGTTCGCTCACCAAAGTTAATCATGTTAAATGAATCAGTTGCCAATTCACTTGGATTAAACAGCGATGCTCTGAAAAGCGAAGAAGTGGTAGCGATTTTTGCAGGTAGCAACAATCCGACCGGAGGCATGCCTATAGCACAAGCTTACGCAGGGCATCAATTTGGCCACTTTAATATGCTAGGAGACGGAAGAGCACTGTTATTAGGTGAACAAATAACACCAGCTCATGAACGCTTTGATATCGCACTAAAAGGCTCTGGAAGAACGCCTTATTCCCGTGGCGGAGATGGTAGAGCAGCACTTGGTCCAATGCTACGTGAATATATTATGAGTGAAGCCATGTATGCACTTGGCATTCCAACTACTCGAAGCTTAGCTGTCGTGACTACAGGCGAAATGATTCTCCGTGAAACAGAGCTTCCAGGCGCGGTTTTAACGCGCATTGCAAGCAGTCATTTGCGTGTTGGAACGTTCCAATATGGAGCGAATTTTGGAACGGAGGAGGAGCTAAGAGCATTAGCGGATTATGCCTTAGAACGGCACTTTCCCAATGCTGATATAGCTCAAAACCGTTATATAACCCTACTACAGGAAGTTATAAAGAAACAAGCGTCTCTTATTGCAAAATGGCAGCTAGTTGGTTTTATTCATGGAGTCATGAACACAGATAATATGGCCATTAGTGGGGAGACGATTGATTATGGTCCTTGCGCTTTCATGGATACTTATGATCCAGCGACAGTATTTAGCTCTATTGATCGACAAGGACGTTATGCTTATGGTAACCAGCCTAATATCGGAGGATGGAATTTAACACGATTTGCCGAATCATTAATACCGTTAATCCATGAAAATGAGGAAGATGCTATACACTTAGCTCAAGAGGCTCTTAAGCAATATCCTCAATTGTATTTTGCAAACTGGTTAGCGGGTATGCGAGCAAAGCTTGGGATATTCAACGAAGAAGATCATGACGTGGCACTAATTGAAGAGCTTCTAAAGTTAATGCAGCAACATCAAGCAGACTATACGAATACATTTATCGCATTAACCTTTGATAAATTCACTGAATCAGCGTTATTTAGTACAGAAGAATTTAAAGAATGGCATAAAAATTGGCAAGCAAGACTAGAAAGACAACAAGAAACAAAAGACATGTCTCAACAATTAATGCGTGAGCATAATCCAGCAGTTATTCCACGAAATCACCGTGTAGAAGAAGCATTAGAGGCTGCTGTTGAACAGGAAGACTATAGTGTAATGGAGCGATTACTAGAAGCTCTTGCTAACCCTTTTGCACATTCTAAGGAGCAACAGGAGTATACAACATTACCAACACCATCTAACCAACCATATCGAACGTTTTGTGGCACATAAGTTGAAAACGAAGGAGAATTCCTTCGTTTTTTGTTGGCTGCAATGAAATAAAGGTGCAAGTATAGCTCTTCGGCAAAACGAGGAGTTGATTTCCGTTCCGGCTGGGCGCTTTGCCGCTTTGCCACTGACGCTTCGCTTTCGCGCAGGGCAGAGCTTCCTGTGGGCGTCCGATGAGCCGCTTCGCTTCGCTGCAGGGCCTCGGGCCAACAGATGTTTTTGCGCGAAAGCGTAGTTCTAACGTAGCGGCAGCAAAGCGTTAGAATTAACAGGTGTACAATTGCGTCACTGTAATTAGTCTTTTCTGTTGATTATTGTGAGAAGCAATAGGGTTCACTTTTGAAATGTATAAAATTTATAAAAGTTCTACGGTATTGCTGTTTTCCGTTCCAGGCTAATCGACTCCCGTGGGAAAGCGAGTAGCCTGGAACGGAAATCACCCCATTAAAAGAGCATAACATTCACCAAAATTACCTTGACCCATTTTGGTTTTCAACAGTTGAAACGAAGGATAATTTCTTCGTTTTTTTATTTTGAAAAAATTGTCACTACATAATTTCTCGAGCATACGCTATGTATGAATAGTAGTGAAGGGAATGTGTAAAGTGCATAAGTATTCAAAAGGTTGGTTTGTGAAGCAACTACGAGATCATGGTATTTTGGTGCATCCACAATTTAAAAGTCATTTAGGCAATTATAAAGAATCCGAACTGCGCAATTTATATTACCGATATGTTGAAAAAGAAACAGTAGATTCAGAACAAAAATAGTCATGTTCGTTTGAATAACTCCTTTGTAGGAAAGAATTTAACTACAGAAAGGAGTTATTTTATGTGGAGTAAATCATGGATTTTGACGCAAATTTGGCAAGATGTGTTGTTTCTACATTGGCCAGTATCACCTAAGGATTTAGAGCAGTACATTCCGCAAGAGTTACAACTGGATCTCTATGAAAATAACGCTTGGCTTAGTGCTGTCCTTTTTAAAGTGAAAGGACAACGACTAAGATTTCTACCACTATTCCCAGGAGTTGATTCCTATTTGCAGCTTAATGTCCGGACATATGTTACATATAACGGCATGAAAGGAGTCTATTTTTTAAATTCAGATGTTACGAATCGTTTTATTGTACAAATAACTACAAAGGGTGGTTTATCATATCGCCATTCTAAAATATCTATGAAACAAAAAGAGAACAATTTTTCGTTTACAAGTATATATTACGGTGCACTGACAGAAAGGTTGAAAATTTCATATCAACCGATTGCTAGTGAAATAATTAGTTCTCCCTTTGAAAAATGGCTAGTGGAACGTTATCGTTCTTGGTCAAAATGGAAAAATTCTTTATTTCGGATAGATATAGATCATATACCATGGCAACTGCAACGAGTCCACATTAATATTGAAAGCAATACACTAGCTCCATTTGTAAAGGAATCAATACAAGGCATTCAACCGATTGCTCATTATTCAAAGAGTAAACAGGCTAGAATTTTTTCGCCAATTTTGGAAAAGAAATAACCGATTTATTAACGTTAATAAAAGAGGTAACAAAATTGCATGACAATGGCGCTTGCAATCATATCCGACATAGCAAGTGCCTCTGCCTCAATGTCGTCAAAAACTTGAACATCCTCAAGATAGTTTTTCTGAATCATAGTCACGGCTTCTTTTTTTGTTAAAGCTAAATGTGTATAGAACATTTTTTGCACTTCCTCAATACTTAAATACGGATTAATTCGATTTAAAAATATGGCAATTTCGTCAGCATTACGATACCATTCCATTTCCTTTTCATCCGCTGTTGCAGCATCTCCTTTGGCAGCTGCGGTTACTAGCTGTGCAGCAATAAGAAGATGTTCTTAAATCAGCTCAGCATAACGATCAGCAATTTGATCGCCGTAAAATGGACGTAGACAATTACCTAAGTCAGTCGCATTTTGTAACAGTCGCTTCTGCACAAAGGGTAAATCAGGTAAGCCAAACACAATACTAATAATCGTCATCCTCGTCCAATTGACATGCTCCATCCATAATAAACGATTCATTGCCATAAAATCAGCTTCAGCTCTACTGATACAGCGACGATGATCGTTCTGCGGCAATAAAAAATGGCGAACAGGTGCAGTATATTGTGTGGAAGTAGCTTTATATAACGCACTTAAAGGACTACCGTAATATCCATTTGAATATGAGTACAATGTATATCCACTCCCTTCAGTTTTTCTTCTACTGTAGAATACTCTGAGGTATTTCCATATATGAAAGAACAATTTTATGATAGGAGTGAATATGGCTATTCTTCATATATCATTTTCTTTGTCATCCCACCATCAACTGTTAGATTAATGTCTGAAAAAATTATTTGTTTGAATCAAATCATTCCATTCATCCATGTTACGTCATAAAAGATTTATGTTGAAATTTACCCGCCTTATTAATTAAAATATGTATAATATCGAAATGATCAACAAGACATCCTGTTCTTTCGTATTAGCTGCCCAATCCCTTTTGCACCGCCAGTTACGACAACTACTAAATCTTTAAACATGTTTGCATCCACCAGTTTTTTGCTTTGTATTATTTAACAAAAGTAGAGTAGAGAGATGGCATAATGAGGTACAGGAAATCATATAATATTTATATTGAGGCAAACCTTGCCTTCATAGTAAAATTAATGTTGACTTTATCGTAAAAAGGACATATAATAAATATTGTCCTTGATATGGACTACATAAAAAATAACATCATGTCTCAGTAGCTCAGCAGGATAGAGCAACGGCCTTCTAAGCCGTCGGTCGGGGGTTCGAATCCCTCCTGGGACGTCATAATTGCGGTGTGAACCGCGTCAAATCAACCTTCTTGCGTAGTTTTATAGCGGTCAATGAAGCGGTCTAACTGCGGAAATTGAAACGCCTTCTAACTAAACGTTAGGAGGTTTTTTTGCGTGGTCTAAAAAAAGAAACGGTTTAAATGTAGGTACGAATTTAAATGGAATATTCAGCGTGGAGGATAGCAAGAACCCGATCGTTGTTAATCCGAAGTCTGCGCTATCTATCGAAAAAGCGTTAGAGATTTTTGTAAGACAGATGCGAGCGAGCGGATTACGTGAGCGTACTGCTGTTCACGATTATGAAACGTACGTTGTAATTAACGACATTCCGAATAGATATCCATCAAATTGTTATGCGATTAATATATGAAAAGTTAAATACTCACTCGCGCCAACGAGTAGAGTAGCTGATCCTGCGTCAGGAGAATCGGCAATTATTCGCTAGAGCTTGCGCCAACAAGTATCTAGTAAAGATCTTTGTGCCAACACCTAGTTTTTTTTATTATTTTTCAACTGACTCTTTGCTTCATCTATTATTGTTGCAATTAACTCTTCCTTCGTTAATTTAAAATTATTACCGCCATATTGAAATTCATCTACCATATCACTTATGATGAACCATTCTTCAAGGTCTTCTGGGTAATCAATATCTCGAATCACTTTATTTATATCATAGACTATTTCAAAAACGTTATTCTTATCTTGTAGTATTTTTTCAGATAAATGCAAAATATAATATCTAGCACACTCTTCATATGATGGTTCTTGCAACTCCATCTCACTTAATGCTCTTTTAAAGTAATCTTCTACTTCAAAAATATTAAGTGGTTCTCTTAGAGAAGATAAGATATTTAAAGAACACGATGAACAATTATTTTCCAACATGGTGAAAGCCCAATTAATATAATCGACAGTCTTAATATCCTGATTTTGATATATTTTATAAAATAATAGTAGAGTGTTCATAGTATATCACCTCTAACATTTTTTTATTTATTATACCAAACAGCTAAGCATTGTTAGTTAAATAGCAAGTAACTGTTTCGAACAGTCTTGATTAAACAAAGGTACAACATAGCTTTTTCCTTTAAATGAGTAATAAGGAAGCATAACGCCTTCATTTCGCCCATATAGCCGTGGCTAAAAATGGTTTTAAATCATAAGTTGATGTATTTATCATCTAAAGTGTTTCGACGCTAGATCAAAGGAGGATTGAACGGAATTGAATATCGCAGCCGCCATCATAAATATTCAAGGGAAGATACTCGGGCAGACTGGACGTAAAACCAACGTATATTACAGCGAAGGCCAAGGCGCTTTGTTCGTATTTATGGGAGAACCTTTAACGGTCGGCAACGTAATTTACGCAGCGTCTGAAATGGAATTAATGATGAACCTTGACACCTAGAGTGAGTAAGGTTAAATGGAAGTGGACGGAATGATTTTAAAAAATTCAAAAAAAGTACTTTACATTACGTAAGTACTGACGATTCCGCCTAAACAAAAAAACGTCACTGCGGTTAAGCAGTGACATTAAGTGACGTTATTAATCTTCTGATTTTTTTGCAGTTAATTTTAGTAAATCTTCTACAAACTCAGGTGTTTCAAAAAATGTAAATACCTGATAACGAGGATTAAGTTTATTTCGCATTGTGTGGGACAAATCGTGGCCCAACTCAATCAATTCAATTGCTAAAGACTTTTTATATATGTTCTTCATCCCATAATCCTTTGCATTTAAAGCGATGTTTAAATAGTAATCCTCTGTCATTTGTTCTCGTTCATTTTTCATATATAAAACCTCCACCGATAATTTTTTGAATCTTAGTAATTTGGTGGATTTTTAGTAATTAATATTATGATAACAGACCGGTAAATGGCGGACAAATAAAAAAATAACACTCATTGCTGAGCGCTATTTATCATATAAGTCAAATTTTAAATTGTTTTCAATATAAGCTTGTTCTTCAGCGGGAGTCAACAAACGAATTGCTTTCCCTGAATTTCTTGATTCCTCGCCTCCTTGAAGTTCCCAAATTGCGTTATGATCTTCTACAGCATGAGAAAAATCACCTTTCGACCATCTTTCCAATATTGAAATGTAAAGCTCCTTAAATTTATAATTGCTTTCTTTGGAAATTGCTAACAATCGGTCAACTTTAGCCTGTGTTATTTGCGTGTGACCCCATTTTACTTTAGCTTCAACCTTCTGGTGAGACATGCTGTGAATGGCTTCGTTCACTTTGTGTTCTATTAAGTTGTCAGGATAAAGCAACTCTTCTTTTGTAACAATTTTATCTTCAAGTGTCACTCCAGCATGTTCAACAATTGCTTTTTCTTTTTCAGGAACAGGTTTCCCCATTTGTTCAGTGAATTTGATGTAACCAAACACTCCACCGAAGATGATTAATATTACAATGATACTGATAACCGATTTTGTTTTTCTTTTCATATTGAACCTCACTTATAAATATGTATTTCATTATGTAATTGGGTAGGGTGGTTGTGTAAATAAGTTAATAATAACAAATTATTGAAACTGGATTCAATAGATATAATCAATACAATTATGTATAGGTTAGGTCAACATAAACATTGTTTATGTTGAAAAGACTACTGCTGTGAGTACAGTATATAGTATGTATATGTATGTTATATAAGTCCCTCGTGCTGTGCGAGGTACCTATGACTACAGCTACTACAGTGTATATACATTACATATAGTACACATATAGGTCCGATTATTTGTCGGACTAAGGCAAAATTGTGAAATGTTCTATCCGATGTGCAAATGGCGCACATCAAATAGGTTTATGGGATTTTTCCCATTAACTCTAGGTATATAACGTTTCGTTAGACACCTACGAGCAAGAAACGTTGCTGGTCAAAATCGACCACATAGGTACGTAGCGAAATGCTACCTACCTATGTGGGTCAGTCGTGAAACACGACACACTTAAAGGTTGTGCATATTCTATTAAAGGGGAGGAGGCGAGCCTGTAAGCGTTGATAGTGAAGTAGGGGATATTTACACACGCTGTATAAATGAAGCTACAGAGCGATGTGTGGAGCTTTTGAGGAAGCATAAGAAAAGGATTTGTATATATGAAGAATAATCATAAACACAAATCCTGATTAACGTAACTCCGTAATTATTTTTCTTTAATAAAAAAGAAACCTGTTCCATTTTCTTGTAGTACAAATCCTTCTTTAACGGACATTTTTTCCACCATTTTTTGTTCCTCTGCTGTTTATTGAACTGAAGCTCTACGTTAGAGAAAAAAGACTTACTTAACTTCAATTACAAAGTCATAATTCGAACTTCCCTTTTTCCAATGTGCAGAAACACTATAAATATAAACCCCTTTCTCTTTTGGCACTAATAAAATATTGTCATTTAATGGGACATTCTCCATTTCGTTTTTATTAAACCATATAGATGCGCCCAACGTATTTTCTAGTGGTTTACGATTAAATTCTATTTTTAATTCAGCTCCAGGTGATACAACAACAGGTTTAAGTTCTTGATGTTTAATCATATCTGGCGGGGAAATCTTATCAACACATTGAACGTTAATAAGTCCATTCCAACAATAAGAACCTTGTGCCACTTCTACAGTATTATTTTCAATAGTTATGGTTGGTTTAGGTGGTTTAAGGTTAAATACAAAATAAATCCCACCTACTAACACAACTACAGCTAACAAAGAAATTAATACCTTTTTCATACACTTCCCCCCTTATTGTTTCTAAAGACACCGTATTCCACTAAACTGCCTAGTTAGTGGAATTACTGGATAATCAGTTGTTTGATATAGTGTAACGCACTTTCCAATGTTGGTATACGGAAGAGTGAGCTTGACCGAATCCCTAGTAGAGTTTAAAAACGTCTCAAATTGTTGGTATGATCATGTTGACTCAGTAGCTCTGCAGGATAGAGCAAAGGCCATCTAAGCCGTCGGTCGCGTGTTCGATTCCCTCTTGAGACATATCGAGGTTCAGATAGAATAAGTTTGAACTAACTAAAAAGTGGCACAAATCCTTTTAAGGGTTTGAGGCGCTTTTTTTGAGAGAGAGAAAAATGTATTTTGTTGCACTTAACCTCTATTTTGCAAGTTCTCACTAAACTATTTTTTGTCATTCTCTAATTAGAATAATTTATATGAAAAAAGGAAATAAATATGTGTAAAATGTTGGAGTTGATAGTTATGGAATTTGATAAAGAGAGAGAAGTTTACTGCTACAGCTGTCGCAAAAAAACTGTATTTACTCGTAAAGATATGCATAATAAAAATGGAGTAGATAGTCACTGTAGTGAATGTTCTGGTATTTGGTTTGAATGGCAAAATCGGGCTGTGGAGAGAGAAATGGAAAAATGGATTGAATATAATAAAGGGCTCGCAAATTAGAATATATTAACCATTGGTAGATATTCCATAATCAATAATACCCACAGTCTAATGTGAAAATAGCTCATGCCTAGGATGCATGGGCTATTTTTTAGTCTTTATTTCTTTGTTGAAATCGTAAAAATGAAAAATTTAACTTGAACACTTTATGAACGTTTTGTTAAAATTTGTAGCACTTTTAAATGTAATATAACAAAATGATAAGATTTTTATTACATTTAGCGCTATTTATCTACATAGTTTTAGGAAAAACATGCTCGCTTAATACACCTTTTATCATGTTTGTTCATAGTTTGCTTATTAGTAAATTCGTAGCTATTATACCAATAGAAACACAATTTCAAAAGTAAGGAGACTAGTAATATGAACATTAAATTCACAAAATTAAGTAAGAGTAAAAAGGGGATAAGTGCAGCCATATTAGCAGCGGGAATCATGGGGATTGCAATGGCACCAAATGCATCTGCCCATGGGTTTGTTGAAAAACCAGCTAGCCGTGCTGCTTTATGTAGCCAAAGTTATGGTGCGCTTAACTTGAGTTGTGGAAGGGTTATGTATGAGCCACAGAGCTTAGAGGCCAAAAAAGGATTTCCACAAGGTGGACCAGTAGATGGTAAAATTGCATCTGCAGGAGGTCAGTTTGATGGCATCCTCGATCAGCAAACTGCAAATCGTTGGTTTAAGAATACGATTACAGGGGGATCGAATACCTTTACGTGGAAGTACACTGCAACACATTTAACAAGCAAATGGCACTATTATATTACGAAAAAGGGATGGGATCCTAATAAGCCATTAACTCGTGCTGATCTTGAGCCAATTGGAACTGTTGAACATAATGGTACTGATGCAACAAATAATTTAACGCATACAATTAACGTACCAACGGATCGTAGTGGCTACCATGTTATTTTAGCTGTTTGGGATGTAGCTAATACTGCAAATGCTTTCTATAATGTCATTGATGTTAATTTGGTGAATAATGTAGATATAGATAAGGAAGCTCCATCTCAACCAAATGGATTACAAGCAACGAAAGTTACTTCTAGCAGCGCTGAACTAAAATGGAATCCTTCTACAGACAATGTGGGTGTAAAAGAATATCAAGTATTACGTGATGGTAAAGTAGTTGGAAATGTACCAGGAACAACATTCACAGATAAAAATTTAAAAGCGGATACAAAATATACATATACAATAAAGGCAGTGGATGCAGCTGGAAATGTTTCTAAAGAAAGTGAGTCTACAGTTGTAGAGACAATGAAAGCAGTTCCAGATACAGAAGCACCAACGCAACCAACTACACTGCATACGATGGCGGTAACATCATCAAGTGTAGACTTAATGTGGAGTGCATCAGAGGATAATGTAGCAGTTGACCATTATGTGATTTATCGAGAAACATCAGTAGGGCAAATGACTGCAGTTGGAACATCGAAAACTACATCGTTTATGGACATGAATCTACAAGCCAATACTACTTATAAGTATGCAGTTACTGCTGTTGATGCCGCTGGAAATGAATCTATTAAAAGTTCCGTTTTAACTGTGACTACAAAAGAGCAAGGGGCGTCTTATGAGCAATGGAGTTCAACTAAGGCGTACACAAAAGGTGATAAAGTAGAGCACCAAGGTAAAGTATATGAAGCGGTTCAAAGCTATCAAGGATATGGAGATCCGAATTGGATTTTCGCATTGTCTTTATGGAAAGAAGTTAAATAAAAAGTAAAGTCCTAATAAAAAGCCTTGCTCTGCATAACGGGTTCTGTTTTGAAGTACAAAAAGCAAAATCGCAGGTTAAAAATACAATTAATTAGCATATTAAAAGGTACTGCAATTCGCAGTACCTTTTTTGTACAACTTGGTTTGATATTTCGTGAATCAAAATTTAACTAAAGCTACCCGTTAGCCATCCGTGAAGCGCAAAAATAAGCTCTTCACCACAGAAAATGAAAGATAATTAAGTTCTTTCATGGGAGTTCAATAAATATTTTTCTAGCTATCCATAATTAATTGCTCCCACTCACTTAAGTACATACGTTTTGTAATTTTTTTAGGATTTTCAAGTTTACAAATAAACTCTAAACTATTTCCATCTGGATCATTAAAATGTATTTTGGCGTGAGCATAACCATTATGAGCCATTACAAAGGGTTCAAAAGGCTCAAAACCAAATGCTTCTCTTGGTTCGTAACCCTTATGTTTAAGCCAACTAACTGAATTTTTTAATCCTTCCAACGAGACTTGAAAAGCTATATGTCTGATTGAAGGATGATATTCAATTTCTACTTTATCTGTTTCCCATAATCCCAACCAACTTTTATCTTTTTCAATCCACAAAAAAGCTAATTTATCCTCAACACTGTGGTCAAGCTCTAAACCAAGATCTGTATAAAATTCAATAGATTTTTTCAGGTTACTTACTGGTAAATGCGCTTCATATAAACCTATTATCAACAATGACACCCCTTTTGTTATGTTATTTTCAATAGTATCAATCTTTCAAAATTTGGGAATCGTCCAAAGGTCTAATCTAATTCTAATTCTCCAACTATCCTGCACCGTTAGTTGAAGAATAAAAAGAAGGGATCTCTGCGGAATCCCTTCTTGAAGTATAGCCCCCGTTACTTCAATACTACATACTAAAGTTCTTTCACGGGAGTTGAATATAGTTCCTTGCCATTTAAATTATCACGTTAACTAATTCGAGCGAAAAACCTCGAAAACAGAACCCGTTATGCTCTGCAAGGCTTTTTTAAAATTTAGTTAATGCCTTTATCAATCCAAATGTCTAAGAAACGAGAGAAGAGAAAACTTATAAAAAGAGGTATAATATAATAGGAAGAAACTCAAGATAGAAAGATGGATTTTAAAATGAACGAACAATTAGTTGATTGGATTACACGTTTTCAAAAGGAGAAAGATATAGAGGCTCTCGCAAACTTAAAAGACTATTGCTACTATATGATTGAACCTTTAATTGAGGAATTTACGGAGAAATACGGTGAAGATGCTGGGGAATTATTACGGTTAAAATGGGATAAGCGTTTTTATTTTATTTTTACAAAGTATCAATTAAATGTTGGGCTGCCTTTAGATTCTTTCGTTAAAAATACGTACCGTTTTTATTTTATGCAGGTTTTAAAGAAGGCGGGCTATTGAATTAAATAGTAGGGGAGTGTTTGGCTCCATGAAAAAACCCTTGTCTCGTATAAGAACGAGTCAAGGGTTTTTTCTTTATCCTGCATTTTTATTAATACATCAAATCTTCTGCAAGGTGGGTAAATACTTCACCGATAATGGAGTCTTCGTCGTAAACGGAAGAACCTGTATTTTCCTCAGGTTGCGCAAATGGGATTTGAGCAATGATATTTGTCTGAAGCTCATCTGCTAATTTTTCGGCGCCACCTTGGCCGAATAAATAGTTCTTTTCACCATTCGAATTTTCAAAGTATGCCATGTTTTCAACAACACCAAGAATCGAGTGGTTCGTATGTTGAGCCATCAAACCTGCACGAGAAGCAACATGGGAAGCTGCAAGGTGCGGTGTTGTTACAATTATTTCCTGTGCTTGTGGAATCATTGCCGCCATATCAATGGCAACATCTCCCGTACCAGGTGGTAAATCTATGAGAAGATAGTCTAATTCATCCCAATGTGTATTGACAAGGAAATTGCGAATCCATTTATTAAGCATTGGACCACGCCACATGACAGGTTGGTTTTCGTTTGTGAAAAAACCCATCGACATGATTTTTACACCATGACTTATTACTGGGATAGCTGTTTGGTCAAGCATTGTTGGTTTTTGATGAATCTTCATCATAGCTGGAATACTAAATCCATATATATCTGCATCTAAAATACCTACACGTTTGCCAAGACGGGCAAGGGCTACTGCTAAGTTAATCGTCACAGTAGACTTACCGACGCCCCCTTTACCACTAGTAACTGCAATAAATTTGACACCAGAATCGGGTAGAAGCATTGTAGGCATACCTTTATCCGTAACATTTTGTGATTTTAAAGAAGTTGTTAGACTACGACGCTCGTCATCTGTCATAGAACCAAATTTGATGGAGACTTTTGATGCACCGATCGTTGTCAACGCTTCTTCAACATCTTGTTGAATTTTTGCTTTTAAAGGACAACCTGGAATAGTCAAGATAATATCAAGTGAGATATGCGTACCATTGACTTGAATATTACGTACCATATTCAAGTCAACGATGCTTTTATGAAGTTCTGGGTCATCAACTTTCTGCAAAGTTTTTAAAATGTGCTCGTTCGTTAGCATATAAGAAATCATCCTCCTATTTTAGGCCTTTGCCAAGCCCTTTTAAGAAGTGGGCGCCAAAATTCACAGCACGATTAACATCAGGATCGTTTAGCATTTTGAACAGCTTAAAGGCACTAACTTTTTCGTCAGATTCAACGGCTTTGTTCGCTTCATCTAAGCCAGTATTTAAGCCTTCAATCAGCTTTGTTGTTGTCTCTGGGTTTAGCTCGGTTAATGCTCCCGCAACACCCATTAAGTTGTTGATGATATTCGTAACAGGCTTACGAGTTAATTGACCAAGAGCGATATGTGCAACATCCTCTTTTGCTTCTAGTAGTTTCGTAGCTGCTTCTAGCGCTCCAATATCATTTAATTCTGCCATGATCGTAAAGACCTGGTTAACCATTTCTTCATTCTCAGAAAGAAGTTGCTTTAAATTCCCTAACTTTTCTTCCTTTAGTTGTTCTTCTGTTTTTTGCTCTTTTTGAATTGTCGTAATTGGTGCTGCCATGAACTCACTCCCTTTCGTTAGTTGTTAAGTGAACGTAGCCAGGACGATTCCATTTGCGTTCTACCTCAACACCATTTTGTGGATGACGTTTTTTATAACGCGGGTTTGTTCTAGGAAGTGGTGATTTTCCTTTTTGTTTCAATACTTCTACGCGTACTTTCGTTTGTTTGTACGCCGGTGTCGATGTATTGATGTCTCCAGCTGGGCCCGTTAAGAAATTAATCGCTGAATCTTTGCTAACAGAGTTCATAGGTAAGAAAAGTTCATTTCCTTGTACGCGATCAGTTACTAAGGCATTTAATTTTAATGCGCCTTGAGGAGACACTAAACGAAGAAGAGCTCCATCTTCTATGCCGCGTTCTTTTGCTAGTTCTGGTGATACTTCAACAAAAATTTCAGGTACTTTCGATTGAATACCTTTTGATTTATTTGTCATATTACCTTCATGGAAGTGTTCAAGCATACGACCGTTGTTAATATGGCAATCATATTGCGCTTCATATTCAACCGGTCTGATCCAATCATTTAAAGCAAAACGAGCTTTTTTGTCAGGGAAGTTAAAGCCATCCTCATATAGTAAAGGTGTATCTTTACCATCATGGCTACCCCAACAGAAGCTACCCCAATTTTCTAATACATCATAGTTCGCTTGCGAGAAGAATGGAGCAAGACTAGCCATTTCAGCAAAGATTTCACTTGGGTGACTGTAATTCCAGTCAGCACCTAGGCGACGTGCTACTAATTGAAGGATTTCCCAATCGGCTTTTGATTCACCAAGTGTTGGTAATACTTGATATAGTCGTTGTACACGACGCTCTGTATTCGTGAAAGTACCTTCTTTTTCAAGAGAAGGTGCTGCTGGTAAAATAACATCCGCATATTGTGCTGTACGTGAAAGGAAGCAATCTTGTACAACAAAGAAGTCTAATTGTGAAAGTACTTTATCTACATGGTTAGCATCGCAATCTACAAGTGCCATATCTTCCCCAACTAAATACATTGCTTTCATTTTACCTTCCATGATAGCATCTAACATTGCCATATTCGTACGACCTGGTTCAGGTTTGATTTTCACACCATATGCTTCTTCAAATTTCTTACGTGCTTCGTCGTCTATTACTTTTTGATTACCTGGTAATAGATTTGGTAGTGTACCCATATCACAAGCACCTTGAACATTGTTGTGACCACGAAGAGGGTAGGCACCTGCACCTGGACGACGATAGTTACCAGTAGCTAGAAGTAGGTTAGAAATTGCAGCTGATGTATATGAGCCACCTGTATTTTGTGTAACACCCATACCCCAAAGTACACATGTACCGTCAGCATCACGAATCATTTCAGCAACATTTATCAACGTTTCTTTTGAAATGCCCGTTTCTTTTTCTGCATACTCAAGTGTGTATGTTTCAAGTACATCTTTAAAATCATCAAAGAAGTGCACGTTCTCTTTAATGAAGGCTTCATCATGCCAACCTTGATCGATCATATATTTTGTAACGGCCATTAACCATACTTGGTCTGTTCCTTGTTTTGGGCGCATGAAAATATCAGAACGCTCAGCCATTTCATGTTTACGAACGTCGGCAACAATTAATTTTTGACCGTGTAACTTATGGGCACGTTTTACACGAGTAGCTAAAACAGGGTGACCTTCTGCAGGGTTTGCCCCAACAATAATAACAAGGCCAGCTTTTGCGATATCTTTGATCGTTCCAGCGTCGCCACCTATACCAACTGTGCGTAGTAGGCCATCTGTAGCTGGAGATTGACAATAGCGTGAGCAGTTATCAACGTCGTTTGTTTCGAATAATTGACGTGCCATTTTTTGAATTAAGTAGTTTTCTTCGTTTGTAATTTTTGAAGAAGAAATAAAGCCGACAGAACCAGAACCATGTTCTTTTTGAATGCCACCTAGTTTAGTAGCAATTAAGTCAAGCGCTTCATCCCATGAAGATTCAACAAATGCATCATTTTTACGAATTAATGGTTTTGTAATTCGTTCTTCAGAGTTGATGAAGTCCCAACCAAATTTTCCTTTTACACAAGTAGAAATAGCATTTACAGGACCGTCAGAAGGCTGCACTTTTAAAATTTTGCGGTCTTTTGTCCAAACTTCGAACGAACAACCTACTCCACAGAAAGTACAAACTGTTTTTGTTTTCTTCGTACGTTTACTACGCATAGCAGCCTCGACTTCAGAAACAGCGAAGATACCGCTATAGCCAGGCTCGACTTCCTTAATTAAACTAATCATCGGATCTAATGTTTCTTGTTTAAGTCCAGTCATAAAACCAGCTTCACCAAGCATTGATTTTTCCATTAATGCGTTACATGGACAAACGGTAACACATTGTCCACAGCCTACACATGAAGAATCGTTAATGGCAACGCCTTCATCCCAAACTACTTTTGGTCTTTCAGCTTCCCAGTCAAGAGATAATGTTTCATTAACTTGTAGGTTTTGACAAACCTCTACACATTGTCCACATGCGATACATTGATTTGGATCATATCGATAAAACGGGTGCGACGTATCTACTTCGTGTGGTTCAACTTTTGGTTGGTAAGGATATTTCTGATGTTCAATTTCCATTAATTCTGCTGTGTTATGTAATGTACAATTGCCGTTGTTATTATCGCAAACTGTACAATACAGCAGATGGTTTTCTAGTAGACGATCCATCGCTTCTGTTTGAGCAGCTTTCGCTTTATCAGAAGTAAGTTGGATATCCATGCCGTCTATAGCTTTTGTTGAACAAGAGCGAACTAATTGTCCATTCACTTCAACGATACATGTATCACAAGTTTTGATAGGATCAACAGATGGTACATGACAAATTTGTGGATGGGCGATGCCATTTTGATTAATGGTATCAAGTATTGTAGCTCCCTCTGCTACATCATACGGTTGGCCATTAATGTTAATTTTAGTCAAGGTGATTTCCTCCTTTTGTTCTTTAAGACTCTTTGGCAACAGGTTAATACTGAGGATAAACCGGGAATTGAACTACGAGTTTTTAAATTTTGAATGTCTTGTTCATTTAAAAAATGGTCTTGTTATAATGTCATTTCCCGATTGATCATTTCTACACTAAGATAGATGAAGAAACATGTATTACGAGTTGTCAATGTTGATATTGCTGAAAAATAAAAAAATCCACCATGAAAAGGCACGTTTAAAACATGCTATTTATTCATGGTGGATAAAATTCTTAACAGGCCTTGCTAAAAATTCAATCTACTTTTATTTTTTATTCAATATAACTAATAGAATATAAATATCAAAACCACCATGCCAATAGTTCAAACCTATTTGTATAAAACCATGACATAAGAATCAAAATACTTTCATTCCATTTATAATATCACTTATTATAGCCTTTTCTGCCAAAATGGACAATAATTATAGTAAAATTTATTGTTTGAGAATGATTATCATTGGATATTTTCTCTTTAATTTTTATTTAAGTTGCTATATTATTAACAAACTATAAGGGTGACCCCCATGAACATAGGAAAAAAAGATTAATTACGTTGGGAGAATCGTTAAAATGTCAAAAAAAGTGCATGAATTCAACGACATTATTCGAAAACTACGCAAAGATATATTTGGAAAAGGACCGGAGCGTATTCATACTGTTTTCGTTGAGAACATGGCTGTCTCAACTTTATATGGTAATATCACACCGACAGAAAAATTTATTGCGAGTACACCTGAAGGGTTAAAAATGGTGCATGCTGCGCGTACAAGAATGATTCAAGATTTGTATACTAAATCACCTCCAGAAGGCATGGAAGAATTGATGGGCACTAAGCTACTCCATTTATTTTCAGATATTAAAATTGAAGAAGATTTTGCTATTTCTGTATTTGTTTTCGAAAATAATATTAGTGAATAAAGGGGATGCCATATGGAACGAGCAGTAACAAGAGACATCATTCGTGTTGAAGGTAATCAAAGCAAAGAAATAGAAGATACTGTTGTTACAGAATATGCTGTGACAGTGAAGATTAATGAGCAAGAATTTGTGACGATGGTTTGCACACCGGAGTATGTAGAAGATATGGTTATTGGCTATTTGGCTTCTGAACGAATTATTCGTGGTTACGAAGATATTGAAGATATTTGGCACCAAGAAAAAGAAGGTTTTGTACATGTTAAAACAAAGCGTGTGAATCCTTACTTTCAACAAATACAAAATAAACGCTACATTACTTCTTGTTGTGGGATGAGCCGCCAAGGTTTTGTTTTTGCTAATGATGCATTAGTAGCTAAAAAAATGGACGGTATTCATGTGCGTATTACAACAGATGATTGTTTTCGTTTAATGCGCGATATGCAAGATTTAGCTGAAATATTCAAACAAACTGGTGGCGTTCATAATGCAGCGCTATGTGATACGAATGGCGTTTTATTAAGTCGAATGGATATTGGGCGCCATAATGCTTTAGATAAAATTTATGGTTATTGCCTAAAAAACAACATTAGCATTCAGGACAAAATTATCGTATTTAGTGGAAGGATATCATCGGAAATTTTACTTAAAGTATCGAAAATTGGCTGTGAAATTGTTCTGTCCAAATCTGCTCCTACAGAATTGGCATTGCAATTGGCAGAGCAACTCGGTATTACGACGGTAGGTTTTATTCGCCAAAATACACTTAATATTTATACACATAAAGAACGTATTCACTTACCTACAAATGAATCACTCTAACTTATTTCAGCGGGGGCCCAAACATCCGCTGAAATAGAGGAACTCAGGCTAAGAACTTCACATCATGTGAAAACGCCTGAGTGACCAACATCGTGTTGGCCTAGAGCCTCCGGTGGATGTCACGGATTTTGAAAGGAATGAATAAAGGATGTTAGCCTAAAACCTTCGCATCCTGCGAAAACGGCTAACTGACCTGCATCGGTAAAAACGCCACGTCCTGTGGCATTACCGAAATGACCGACATCGTGTCGGCCCTCGTGCAGGCCTGAGCACAATTCAAAATCCGGACGCATTGTTTATCTGCGCGAAAGCGAAGCGACAGCAGCAATTTCGCTAAGGCGAAATTGATCAAAATGAAAGGAAGAGATTAAAATTACTAATCTACGAGACCAACTACAAAGACCATTAAGAGATTTAAGGATATCAGTAACAGACCGTTGTAATTTTCGTTGTCAATATTGCATGCCTGCAGAAGTATTTGGTCCAGATTATGCTTTTTTACCGTCCGATAAAATATTGAGTTTTGAAGAAATCGAACGATTAGTAAAGATTTTTGTTTCATTAGGTGTGAAAAAAGTACGCATTACTGGTGGTGAGCCTTTACTACGTCGTGATCTGCCGAAATTAATTGAACGTATACATCGCATAGATGGAGTAGAGGATATTGCTTTAACGACCAATGGCACATTGTTGAAAAAATATGCAAATGAATTGGCGAGAGCTGGTTTATCGCGAGTAGCTATTAGCCTAGATTCTCTAAATGAGGAACGTTTTTTCGAGATGAATGGGCATCGAGGAAAAGTGAAAGCGGTATTAGAAGGTATCGAAAAAGCGGCAGAAGCAGGTTTACAAGTTAAGATTAATATGGTTGTTCAAAAAGGAAAAAATGAGCAAGATATCGTTGCAATGGCAGAATATTTTAAAGAGAAACAGCATATTCTTCGCTTTATTGAATATATGGATGTGGGTAATTCGAATGGTTGGCGGCTAGATGAAGTTCTGTCGAAGAAAGAAATAGTTGACCAAGTCCATCAATTCTCTCCCTTGCATCCTGTCGACCCTAATTATAAAGGGGAAGTAGCTACACGTTATCAATATGAGGATGCCCAGGGTGAAATTGGCGTGATATCATCTGTAACAGATTCTTTCTGCTCAACGTGTTCGCGTGCCCGTATTTCTGCAGAAGGAACATTATATACGTGTTTATTTGCAACAGAGGGAACGAGTTTACGAGAATTGTTAAGGTCTGGGGAAGATGATGAAACTATTACCCAATGCATTTCGAACGTTTGGGAAAATAGAAAAGATCGCTATTCCGATGAACGAAATGAACAGACAATGGAGAAACGGAAAAACGCAAAAATTGAAATGTCACACATCGGTGGTTAGAGGAAATAGAGTGGTATTAGTGACTTATGGTAAAAAAACAGAAAAAAAACGGCAAAATAATGCCGGATTTTTTCTGTTTATTTGTGCACAAAGTTGCCGCTTTTTCCGCCTGTTTTTTGAACAAGGTATGTTTCTTTAATCACCATAGACTTGTCGACGGCTTTACACATATCATAAAAAGTCAGTGCAGCAATGGATACAGCAGTTAGTGCTTCCATTTCGACACCTGTTTTACCACTACATTTCACTGTAGCTTGAATGTGTAGTTCGTAACCACCCTCTGCTTTTGTATAGTCAAATTGAAGATCTGTTCCTTGTAACATAATCGGATGGCACATTGGGATAATATCAGACGTTTTTTTAGCACCTATAATCCCAGCAATTTGTGCCACTTGCGTTGGGTCGCCTTTTTTAATGCCTCCTTGTTGGATGGCTTGGTAGACCTCATCGGATAACGTGATTGTACTGCGGGCGATAGCTGTACGGTTTGTGATTGTTTTTTCTGAAATGTCGACCATTTTAGGACGACCTTCTTCATTCCAGTGTGTAAAATTACTCATTATTATTAGATTTCCTTTCCAATGTTTGTAGCCAATCTTGTTGTGAATTGATATTGATAAATGTTGAGCTGTCTTCTTCAAAGGGAACATAACACACTTGAAGTTGCTCTAACAAGACTTTCATACTTCGCTTGTTATGTTGGACTAATTGATGTGCTTTTGGTAAAGCACTGCGTCGATATAAAGCAGCAAGAGGTTGTAATCTTGAAGCTTGTTTAGGAACAATAGCCTCATAACGATCATCGATAAATGTTAGCATAGTTTGGACAAATTCTGCATTAATAAAAGGCATATCACTTGCAATTACGAAAAACCACTCTACTTCTGGGAAATTTGTCATGATATTATGCAAGGCAAACAGAGGTCCTTGATGAGGCTCTTTTTCAATGATCCATTGGACATCTTCTTCTACAAACTTCGATTGCAAGCTAGCATTCGTAGCAATAATGAGAGGATGTAGTTGATTTTTTTGTAAAGCTATGAGACTTTGCTTATATAAAGGCAGACCAGCAAATGATTCGAACATTTTCGGTTGACCATACCGAGAAGATTGACCGCCAGCTAAGACAACACCAGCCATTTTCATATGCGATTCAACTCACCGACAAAATGTTGCACAGTAGGAAGAATCAGTTTTGTCATAGCAAGAGTCACGGCATTCGTGGAACCTGGTAGCACATAGATAGCCGTTTTATCGCGACTACCTGCTGTTGCACGACTAAACATGGCTTTTGGGCCGATTTCTTCATAGCTTAGTGTTCGAAATAATTCACCAAATCCCATCATTTCTTTTTCGAAAAGAGGGAGAATCGTGTCGTAAGTTTGGTCTCTCGGTGTAAACCCTGTTCCTCCTGTTACGATAATGGTATTAATGGTAGGATCAGCGCACCATTTTTGTACATGGTTTGAGATTTCAAGCGGTTCATCTTTTGACATTTGATAGTCTATTAATTCAAATGAAGCTTCTTGAAGTAATGATTGAATACGCTGACCACCATGATCATCCGCCTTCGTGCGTGTGTCACTCACTGTTAAAATGGCAGCTTGTATAGGAAGTTGACTATGTGTGGGATGCAAGGTAAAAGACCTCCTTTTATAGAGTTGATATTGTTTTTTGCTGAAAAACATTGCTTTTATTATAAAGCTATAAATTAAAAGGTCAAACTAAAATTCATAGAAAGAAAGGCAAAACCGTTTATGCATAATAGATATTCTAGACAACAATTATTCAGCCCAATCGGAGAAAACGGGCAGCTGCTACTAAAACAAAAGCATGTCCTGATGATAGGGGTTGGTGCTTTAGGCAGTGCTAGCGCAGAGGCTCTAGTAAGGGCAGGCATCGGAAAATTGACGATTATTGATCGTGATTATGTAGAGTGGAGTAATTTACAAAGACAACAACTATATACGGAACAAGATGCGCAAGAAAAAGTCCCTAAAGTAATCGCTGCAAAAAAACGACTACAAAGCATTAATTCTGAGGTGGAAATCAACGCATATATTGTTGATGCGTGTGCAGAGCAATTAATTTCATTGCTTGAAGACGTAGATATGATGGTGGATGCAACGGATAACTTTGATATTCGCTTTATGATGAACGATCTTGCACAAAAATATCAAATTCCTTGGGTTTATGGTTCTTGTATTGGCAGTTATGGCGCTACTTATACGATTGTGCCAGGTAAAACACCTTGTTTACATTGTTTGTTAGCGGCGATGCCTAATACAGGGATGACATGCGATACAGTAGGAATTATAAGTCCAGCTGTTCAAATCGTAGCAGCTTATCAAGTAGCTGAGGTATTAAAGTATTTAGTTGGCAATGATGAGGCATTACGTAAAAGTTATTTAACTTTTGATGTTTGGCAAAATCAACACTATGAAATAAACGTAGAAAAAATTCGAAATCATGATTGCCCATCCTGTGGCAATAATCCGACCTATCCACATTTGTCATATGAAAATCAAACAAAATTAAATGTATTATGTGGTCGGGATGCTATTCAAATACGCCCACCTAAACCAATTCACTATAATTTGGATCAGCTCGCTGTCCAACTTCGTCCTTATGGTGATATTCAACAAAATCCCTATTTATTATCTTGCCAAGCCGTAGATTATCGACTAGTGATTTTCCAAGATGGACGAGTTGTTATTCATGGTGTAAAAGATATACAAAAAGCTAAAACCATTTATTATCGTTTATTCGGATAAAGGAGGTACTAAAATGTTAGAAAAAAGAAAACCAATTGCTGTTGCGGAAGCGGTTCAACGGGTCATGGAGTTTGCATTCCAAGAAAAAGTAGAGGTCGTTCCACTACAACAAGCACATGGACGTTTTTTAGCAGAAGATATTGCTGCGGATCAAGATGTACCAGCATTTGATCGTTCACCATATGATGGTTATGCTATTCGCTCGGTTGATAGTCAAGAGGCATGTTCAGAAAATCCAGTAACCTTTAAAGTAGTAGGGGAAATTGGCGCTGGCTATGTATTTGAGGAAGGCGTAGGTAATCGAGAAGCGGTGCGCATTATGACAGGAGCTCCTATCCCAATCGGATGTGATGCAGTCGTTATGCTAGAATTAACGCACACCTTTGAAGAAGACGATCAACGTTATATGTCGATTAAACGATCTTATGAAGCAGGAACAAATATTTCCTATAAGGGTGAGGACGTTCAAAAAGGCGCAATTCTTATTGAAAAAGGACAATACATCAACCCAGGCGTTGTCGCATTACTTGCTACTTTTGGCTATGATCAAGTACCCGTTTTTCGAAAACCAATTGTAGGCGTTATTGCAACAGGAAGTGAATTACTAGAACCAAGTGATGCTTTACAGCCAGGGAAAATTCGTAATAGCAATGCCTATATGATAATGGCTCAAATTGAACGTGCTGGGGCAACCGTCAAATATTTTGGTAAATTTAGCGATGAGTTAAATTTATGTATTCAAGCTGTAGAAAAAGCTCTTCAGGAAGTAGATATATTGATTACAACAGGAGGAGTATCAGTAGGTGATTACGATTACTTACCTGCCATTTATGAAGCTATTGACGCACAAGTACTGTTTAATAAAGTGGCGATGCGACCAGGTAGTGTAACAACTGTTGCTGCTCGAAATGGTCAATTATTATTTGGGCTTTCAGGTAATCCATCAGCTTGCTATGTTGGTTTTGAACTATTTACACGACCTATTATTCGAACGGCATTTGGTAATAAGCAACCACATCTACGTAGAGAGCAGGCTGTTTTAGGTGCGGACTTTAAAAAACCGAATCCGTTTACCCGTTTTGTGCGTGCTAATGCTTCTTACGAAAACGGTCAATTAGTTGCAGTTCCTTCTGGTTTTGATAAATCTAGTGCGGTTTCTTCCTTAGCAGAAGCTAATTCTTTTATTGTATTACCAGGTGGATCACGTGGTTACGAAAAAGGCATGCAAGTTGTTGTCTTATTGTTAGAAGATTTGCAGGGAAGTGAGTGGCCATGGGACATCATCGAAAAATCTTACAAATCGTAGGCTATCAAAATAGTGGCAAGACAACGTTAATGGAACAACTCATTACGCAAGCCACCATAGACGGTTTTCGTGTAGGAACAATCAAGCACCATGGACATGGTGGTATCCCTATGATTGAAAGTTCAAAAGATAGTGTTCGGCATGAGAAGGCTGGTGCAAGTGTCACAGCAGTTGAAGGAGAAGGTACTTTACGCATGAGTATTCACCAAAGTAACTGGCAGCTTGCTGATATACTAGCTATTTATGAAACATTTAATATGGATATCGTTTTCATTGAAGGCTATAAAAATGAAGACTACCCGAAGGTTGTTCTTTTGCGCCAGGCGGAAGATGAATCTTTGCTACAAAAAGTAAGCAATATCATCTGTGTTCTTTATTGGCCGACCTATCCACTAAATAAACGGTTAGATTATCCAACTTTTTCAATTCGAGAAGAAGCACAATATACGAAATTTTTATTGCAAGAAATGAGGAAAAAATCATGACTACATCGTTGTTTGAAATTATTGATAAACCAATTGATGTTGAAGAAGTTAGACAAAAAGTAACAGATCGAAATGCTGGTGCGATCACTGTTTTCATCGGAACAGTGCGTGAAATGACGAAAGGAAAGAAAACACTACATTTGGAATATCAAGCTTATCCATCTATGGCTATTAAAATGTTTGAACAAATATCTAAAGAAATACAAGAACGATGGTCAGAAGCGAAAGTAGCCATTACACATCGTGTTGGCCATTTAGAAATCTCGGATATTGCCGTAGTAATCGCGGTATCATCACCGCATCGTAAAATAGCCTATGAAGCAAATGAATATGCTATTGATCGTATTAAACAAATTGTGCCTATTTGGAAAAAAGAGTACTGGGAAGATGGGACCGAATGGATTGGTGATCAATTAGAAAATGTTCCTTATCCAAAAGGAAATCCAACCATCAGTGAGGAGGAATCTTGTGATTAACATATTACTATTTGCTCACTTACAAGAAAGTATCGGGGAGTCAAAATTAAGTATAGACCTGTCAGATAGAACAATTGGGCAAATTAAAGAATGGATGGAAATGCAATATCCACAAGTTAATTTACAACATGTCATGACAGCAGTAAATGAAGAATTTGCAACAGATGCAACGGTTGTAAAAAAAGGGGATACAGTCGCGTTTATTCCACCCATTAGTGGAGGGTAAAAAGAAAAGATGTAGTTGGTACAGTATAGGTACCGACTACATCTTTTATTATTTTTATCCTGAAAAAGCCCCCACTGCTTAAAGATTCACTTTACGCCTTTATGAGATGAGCGCTCAGAAGCATAAGGAAGGACATGCCTATCATACAAATCACCCATGACCAAGCGAGTGACATGTTACCCGAACCAATCGCCATGTAAATAGCAAGCGGCGTAGTTTGCGTTTTGCCTGGAAGGTTTCCGGCAAACATTAAGGTTGCACCAAATTCACCTAAAGCGCGTGTGAAACTTAAAATTCCACCTGAGACAATTGATTTTAATGCAAGAGGAATAGAAATAAAGAAAAAGACTTGCCATTCATTAGCACCATCAACACGTGCAGCGTTCTCAATGTCCTCATCAACAGATTCAAAGCCGGTTTTTGCAGATTGATACATTAAAGGAAATGCAACAACAGTAGAGGCTATGACAGCGGCCCACCATGTGAACATAACGGGTTGGTTAAAAAGCCATGTCATCAAGTTACCTAGCACACTGTTTTTGCCAAAAATAATAATGAGAAGAAATCCTACTACAGTAGGAGGCAATACTAATGGTAAAAGTAACACCGTTTCTAGAAATAATTTTCCTTTGAAATTGCGTTTAGCCATCCATTTACCAAATAGAATACCTGCTACTATCACAATTATTCCTGATACAAGGGCTATCTCGATAGAAAGTTTAAGGGGTGACCAGAAATCAGTACTCATCTATTAATGAGTTCCTTGAAATCCATATTTTTTAAAAACTTTTATCGCTTGATCACTTTGTAAATAGTGATAAAAATCTTCCGCTTCTTTTGCATGCTTACTATCTTTGATAACACCTACAGGATAAATAATAGGTGTATGTGTATCTTCTTTGGCTGTAGCAACGATATCGACTTTTTCTGATACAAGGGCATCTGTTTTATAAACCAGACCTGCATCAACATTTTCAGTTTCTGTATATGTAAGAACTTGTCGTACGTCTTTTGTATACACTACTTTTGAGGCTACATGATTCCAAAGGTTCATGTTATTCAATGTTTCTATACCGTACTTGCCAGCAGGAACCGTTTCAGGTGTACCAACAGCAATCTTATCAACTTTCGTTAAGTCTTCAAATGAGTGAATCTGTTTTTCATTTTTCTTAGGAACGATTAAAACTAATTCGTTCGCTAAAAGATTCGTTCCTTGTTTTTTATCGATTAAATCTTCTTGAACTAGCTCATCAAACTTATCTTCTGCTGCTGAAAAGAAAAGATCAACAGGAGCACCTTCTAAAATTTGTTGTTGTAAAGCACCAGAGCCACCAAAGTTAAATGTGATTTTAATAGTATCGTGTTCATTTTCATAGGCTTTTTGAAGCTCTTCTAATGATTCTTGTAAACTAGCTGCTGCGGAAATCGTTAATTCAACTGGTTCGTTTGTTTTGTTGTTGCTTCCTTGGCTACCACAACCTGCTAATATGCCGACCAATAGTAACAATGAAGCTATTAAGCTATAATACTTTTTCACTTTGATTATACTCCTTTTATAACTCGTTATAACAAGACATAACTAATTATAATTAGTTATGTCTAAAAAAGAAATACCAAATCGCTAGAAATTTTCAAGATGTTAAAAATATGGTTCATCACCAAAAGTTGTGGATGACTTTTGTTAACCGTATACTATGTAAATAAGCTGATCTTCGTTACGGCTGGGCGACTCCTAGGGGATTAGCGATAGAGGAACGAAGGCTAAAACCATCACATCCTGTGATAACGCCTTCGTGACCAACATCCTGTTGCCCCGACGCCCCCAGGAAGCTCTGCTCTGCGCGAAAGCGAAGCGTCAGCGGCAAATGTTTTATCTGTGCGAAAGCGTAGCGACAGCAACAACAAAGCGCCCAGTCGGAACGGAAATCAACCACACGTTTTGGTGATGCCAAAAATATTATAATTACGTTACTATAGAATCAATAGAAGCAGAAGGGGAGATTTTTTACATGTCACAGGAACATTCCTATACGATTGAAGAGGTGGCTCAATTATTAAAGGTTTCAAAATTAACGATCTACGATTTAGTGAAAAAGGGAGATTTACCTATTTTCCGTGTGGGCCGACAAATGCGTGTGGATAGAACCGATTTACAATTATATATACAAAAGAGCAAGACAGGAGCAACTCCTGCTGCATCTGCTGCCTCGACTACTCCTTCGACAAACAATAAAAAAATTATTATTAGCGGACAAGATTTAGCTTTAGACTTATTAGGGAAATATATAGAGAAAAAACAATCAAATAAAGTATTGCGCTCACATGAAGGTAGCTTTAATGGTGTCATGGCGCTGTATAATGGGGAATGTGATATTGCTAGTTTACATTTGTACGATGGTGATACAGGGGATTATAATACACCTTATTTGAAAAAGATTTTTGTAAGTCACTCTTATGTTCTTCTCAATCTGATTTCACGTCGAGCGGGCTTTTATGTGAAAAAAGGAAATCCATTGCAAATTCAATCAATGGATGATTTTAAGACCAAATCACTAAAATTGATGAATCGCGAAAAAGGTTCAGGTGCTCGTACTTTCCTAGATGAACAATTACGCATTCATCACATATCTCCATCCTCAATTGAAGGGTATAACGAAGAAGAAATGAGCCATGTAGATGTAGCTTCTGCTGTCGCAAATGGGAATGCAGACATTGGGATAGGCATTGAAAAAATATCGAAGCTCATAGATGTTGACTTTATACCACTTGTTAGAGAACGTTATGATATTGTCCTATTAAAAACTCCCGAAAACCAACTGCTGATTGAATCGGTAAAAGAGATTTTAAATTCACCAGATTTCCAATCAGAAGTAGTCGCATTAGGAGATTATGACGTCACTCAAATGGGACAAATTATATATGAAACACTTTAATAATGTATAGTGTGAAAAAAACTTGCCGAAAAGGCAAGTTTTTTTCATTGATCGGAATAGTTATAATAATTCTGTTTCCGCATCAAAAAATAATAGGTGTTGAGGCTGAAGAGAAAGTGTTTCTCCGATTTTAAAAGTATGTTGGCCACTCCATTTGATCGTCCATATTTGATCTGCCAATCGGACAATGATATGTGTTTCATGTCCTAGCTGTTCAATATTTACTATAGGTAGATGCAAAACGTCTCCTTTTTCGAGATGCTCTGGCCGAACGCAGACTGATAATGGTGTATGTTGAGGTAAACGTGCATAAACATCGGTTGGAAGTTTCATTTTAAATTGATTTTCAATAATGAGCGTAGAATCTTCTAGAACTGCAGTTGCCATGTTTATAGTTGGAGAGCCTATAAAACTTGCGACAAATAGATTTTTTGGTTGATTATACAATTCTAGAGGTGTTCCAATTTGCTGAATACATCCATTATGTAAAACCATTATTCGATCCCCCATGGTCATAGCTTCTGTTTGATCGTGGGTTACATAAATAGTTGTTAAGCCCAATTTTTTTTGTAGTTGTTTGATTTCTGTCCGCATTTGTGTTCGTAATTGTGCATCTAAATTGGATAAAGGCTCGTCCATCAGGCACAGCGGAGATTGGCTTACAATAGCACGTGCAAGTGCAACACGTTGACGTTGACCTCCTGATAAAGCTTTTGGTTTTCGATGTAAATAATTTGTCAGCTTTAGTAGTTCAACACTTTCTTGTAAACGTTTCTGCTGCTCTTGTTTATGAACTCCCTTTCTTTTTAAACCAAATAAAATATTTTGTTCCACTGTTAGATGAGGGTATAGTGCATAATTTTGAAAAACCATTGATAGATTTCGTTCTTGAGGGGAAGCCATATCTAATGTTTCTCCATTTATTTGTATGGTGCCAGTTGTCATTTTATCTAAGCCAGCAATAAGGCGCAGAAGTGTACTTTTACCTGAACCAGACGGGCCTACTAATACAAAGAATTCGCCTTTTTCAATCGTTATATTAATATCTTTTAATACAGGTTTCTGGGAATTATATGCTTTTTCTATATCCGTTAGCTTAATAAAACTCATTTGTTAAACCTCGTTCCATATGATAACTAAAATAAAAGTCATTGTAACATATTCTTGTGGCACACATCGTGATAGAGATATTAACGCCGGACAAAATCTAAAAAAATGCTGGGTAGATCAAAGAGGATTCGGCAATCATGTTCTAGGTGATTCAACGCTTGCGCTGAACATCTTCAAAGATAGTGACTAACTATTTGTGAAAGATCATCAATGTTCAATTATGGGGATTTGTTGATCAAAAAGGGTTACTATACCACGTTAATTGAGCTTATTTTAGTAACGGAGTAGGTAAGTTTGAGAATAGATATTAAAAAAATTTCATTTGCACTAGACAAATATGATTTTTTTTTATATACTATAATTAATAAAATCGTTTTCAAGAGAACAATAAATTCACATATTACAAAGAGTAATCGTGTTTTATTTGATGCTTTTTGTAATATGTGAATTTTCTTTTGGTAATATGATTTTAATTAATACAATTAATGGAGGTCATTCAAATGACACAAGGTACAGTAAAATGGTTTAACTCAGAAAAAGGTTTCGGTTTCATCGAAGTAGAAGGTGGAAATGACGTATTCGCTCACTTCTCAGCTATCCAAGGTGACGGCTTCAAAACTCTTGAAGAAGGTCAAAAAGTTGAATTTTCAGTAGAAGAAGGTCAACGCGGACCTCAAGCTACAAACATCGTAAAACTTTAATTTTAATGATGTAACCATAAAAAAGGCATCCTTTCAGTAGGATGCCTTTTTTTTATGCAAAAAAGGATGTGATGTAATGGAAGGATAGATTATTACTTCCTGTTTTTACTCCATTTTACAATTGATAATTCAACTCATCAAAAACATCATCAAACATTAATTTAATTTCTTTGACACTTTCTCCATCAATCTCTTCACCGATAAATGTAAAATGGTTAATACAGCAAAAGTTGGAACTTTATTTCAGTTTGATCGTATATAGAGTAAGGATCATAAACTGTAGAGAGGAGGGGGTTGTTTGCGTAGTAAAAATTTAATTATTATGATAGTAGCATTTATTGTAGAAGTCTTAATTACGTATTTTATTGCTTCATTTTTCTCCGTAAGGTTTATCGAGGTAATGTTTTTCACTGGTATAGCTTTTGCTGGGGGTACTTTTTACTTTTCAAGTAGTGGTGGATCTATGACTAGGTTATTTGCATCTCAAGTTAGTGGGCAAACAGGCATAATTCAGAAAAGGGAACAGTTCACTTATCAAATAGGTCCGATATTTATTGCTTCAGTCATCTTCTTTTTAATTGGTTTAGTCTTCTTTCTTTTATTAGTTTGGGGAATAATTCCTCCTAAATCATGATTTATTAATGCTATCGGGTGTTCTACTTACCCTAAATACTTATGAAATTACCTGTAGACAAAGTTACGTGCGGCTTTGTCTACAGACGCTATTATAAAGATTAATCGCTTAGCATTGCTTTTAATGTTCGTTTTTGCCAGCCTAGCTTGAAGTATGCGTATTGTAATACAAAATGTACACAGAAGGCAGTAGGGTAAGCTAACCAAACGCCATTTAGCTCGAATGTAGTGTAGTGCGATAAAATAAACGCCAATGGCACCTCGACTACCCAAATCGCGATGACTAGGAAAATTGTAGGCCATAGGACAACACCTGTAGCTCGCATTGTAGCTGAAACGGTTTGTGTATGCCCAAAAATTAAATAGCTCCAAAATGCAATATATAAATAATCCTTTGCGATCAGGACTGTATCTTGTTTATCAATAAAGAAAGATAAAATAGGCTCTGCAAATAAATACATAATTAAAATAATAGCGCCGCCTAAAGTATAGTTAATAAGCACACCTAATTGACGAATTTTTTTAATCATTTCTGTAGAGTTAGCCCCTAAAGCTTGCGCCACAAATACAGATGTCGCAATCGCGATACTCATCGCAGGCACTTGTGCATAGCTAGCGACCTGATTGACAACACCGTAAGCGGCAGTAGCATCAGAGCCGTAAACATTAACGAAGCCAATGACAGCAATTTCCGCTACAGAGATCGCAACCATACTAATGCTTGCTGGAATGGCTAACTTTAATAATGAAGATAAAATATCCTTCTTTAATTTAAAATGCTGTAAAATCGATTTGTCTAAGCGCAAAATATGCTTTGTTCTATGCAAGTAGGCAAATAATAATAACATCGTCACCAGATTTGATAAAACAGAGGCATAAGCAGCACCATTTAAGCCAAACTTAGGCAGACCGAGCCAGCCAAAAACTAAAGGTGGTAGGAATGCGATATTTAAAATTACACTTGTGACTAAAAATAAAAAGGGTGTTTTAGAGTCACCTACACCACGCATAAAGGTTGTGTACACCATATACCAAAACATAATTGGTAGTGTGAAAAATAGAATTTGAGCATAGCTAATACTCATATCTAAAATATTTGCGGGAGTATGCATAAAGCGTAAAATCCACTCAATGAAAAAGCCACCAAAAATCGCGACGACAATTGATAAAATCGTCGTAAAGGCTAGTGTTACCCCGACAACCTCCTTCATCTTCTCATGATTGCCAGCCCCATATGTTTGCCCTACTAAAATCGAGCTACCTGAGCCAATCCCAATAGCAAATGCCATTAAAAAGAAGAAGAACGGGAAAAATGCTGAAATCGCCGCTAGCGCATCGACCCCTAAATTGCGCCCAACTATAAACATGCCAAAGACTTGCCCTAATGATTGCAACACATTCGCTAGCATTACAGGGATCAAAAAGTTAAAAAAAGCTTTCTGTAGCTTTTTATCATCATGTAAAATTTGTTGGTCCATTTTTTTGCCCTCCTGGGTTTTAATAACCCATTTCCTTTAAAATATGTGATAGCGTGCGCAGGCGTTCGCCAATTAGTTCACCATCCGCACTTAATGCTTGATTAAAGAGCTGAATGTCTTCTTTAATTTGTTCATTTTCCGTACATACTTCCACGGTCATTGCATCCCCTTGTAAGCCAACACGCTTAATAATAGGATTTTCTTCATCATATAAATTATCGTAGCGATAAGCTTCCTTAAAATAAAGCTGAGACTCACAAACTAAAATAGCGAGGTCAAGTACGCGATGAAGCGGTAGTTCCTCCGATTGACGTGACCATTTACCACCTGTATGGCGCCACACCTTAGCTGAAATATCAACCTTGCCTCTGTCATTCCATTGAGCTAAGCCAAGTGAAAGCCCCTGTGCGTCTGTATGATAAGCAGTGCGCCCATCAATATCGGCGTAATTCTCAGCAACAATAACAGGTTTATGCTTTAAATGTGTAGGTATTTTCATCAATTGCAACCCCCTTTTTCATTCAAAAATTTAGTAATTTAGTAAATTACTGCATTAGTAAATGTAACATTGGACAAATTCGGAGGTCAATTTTTTATATGGAAATTTTTTTCGTAACATGGATCGCATAAACAAACTAGTTAAAAAGGGAAAACATCAAGATGATCTTCGCAATATTAATATGAAAATCACTACTGACTTGTTAGAGAAATTTTTCACAGCTAAAAAAATGTCATCTCGCCAGGTTATATTGAATAAAAGGGGGATAGATACTACGTTCTATAGAGAGTAGACTGAATTAATAAAATTGGCTAAAATGGTAAATAATTGGTTAGTCATTTAAGGTTGTGGGTGCCATTTGTTGAATGAAGTGGAGACCGGGTGACTCCTTGGGGGCAGCAATAGGGGAACGAAGGCTAAAAGCATCACGTCCTGTGATAACGTCTTCGTGACCAACATCGCTGCCGCTTCGCTTTCGCACAGAAAACATTTGTTGCTGCCGCTTCGCTTTCGCACAGAAAACACTTGTTGCTGCCGCTTCGCTTTCGCACAGAAAACACTTGTTGCTGCCGCTTCGCTTTCGCAAAAAAAACACTTGTTGGCACAAGCGGCTCGGACGCTCCCAGGAAAGTGCACAGTTGGAACGGAAATCAACCACACGTAATGGTGATGATCTAATTAATTTATATAGTGGAGAATAAAAAACGAATGAAGGAGGTCAATAGAATGATGATCCAATCTACAAATAATAATTACATAGATACTATTAAAAAAGATGAACTAAATAGACTATCTCCAGATTTATTTTTAGATAAAAATAAACAGAGCAAAGCAAAATATGAAATTAAAAAGGAAGGTGGCTATATTCGTCATTATGTCACAAAATTAAATGGTGAAAGAGTAATGATTAAAGAAACCAAATTACCAAAGGGACATGACTCAGATCAAAGCATAGGCGAGATGCCTGATGTTTTGATAGATAACTTATTAAAACAATTTACAAAAATAGTAGATCATCAAAAATCTAATGAATTATTAAAAACAGGATTGACTGGTCAGAAAGCCAAAGAAAAATTAATAGTAGCTTATCAAAATTCAATCTAGGTACGTTTGAAGATAAATGATATTTAAAGGGGTAATTTAGGTGATTATTTATGCAGTTTAAAAAGCGTTTAGGTTTATATTTCTCAGCACTGTTAATCATATTACTTGCTGGAATTGTTGTGAAAAATGTATTCCTAAAAGAAGCAGCAGTTAACCCGATAGTAGAAAATGATGATGGAACAAAACAGCTAGTTTTTGATGCAAAGTTAACACGATTAGACGAATCAACAACAACATTTAAAGAATACAATGGAAAGGTCTTAATCGTTAACTTTTGGGCATCTTGGTGTGGGCCTTGTCAAGAAGAGGCTTCTGAATTAAGGGATTTTTATAATAATAAATCTGAAAATGTTGAGCTGTTAGCGATTAATGCAACTTCTCATGATAGTAGTGAAAAGGCTATGGAATTTCAAGAAACATACAACTTGAATTTCCCTATATTTCTTGATTTAGATGGTACACTTCAAAAATCATTTGCAATAGTGGCTTATCCAACAACTCTTATTTTTGATTCTAAAGGTATATTAAAGTACAAGATAAAGGGAGGAATTAATCAAAAAGATTTAAATGATTATATTGATAAACTTTACTAATCTGTAAACGCACAGCTCCTTGCCGATTCCAGGCGCGATTATACCTAGGCATAATTGATAGGTGGAATTATTAAATAATTATGCAAGAAAAGAGGGGATATTATTATGTATCAGACTTTAAATGGTTTTTTTAAGTCTTGGGAGTACGAAGCCAATTGTACACAGAAGTTATTGAATAATCTAACTGATGAATCACTTAAGCAGGAAATAACATCTGAAAATTGGACTTTAGGACGGATTGCTTGGCATACGGTTACTGCAATTCGCATTATTACTTCGAATACAAATTTAACATTCGATGCTCCAACTAAAGATTATCCTGTTTCTACTTCTGCACAATTTATTGCAGATAGTTATTCTCAATCTAATAATGCGTTTGTGCAAGCGGTAAAAACAAATTGGACTGATCAAACCCTTCAAGAGCACATTCAATTTTTCGGTCAAGACATGCAAATTGGTACACTTTTAATGTTTTTGATTCAACATCAGAATCACCATCGTGGACAAATGACGGTTCTTATGCGGCAGGCGGGGTTAACTGTCCCCGGCATATATGGTCCGGCTAAAGAGGAATGGGCAAATTTCGGTATGGAAGCTCCAAAAATATAAAAATAATTAAGGTGAGGATATCGTGAAAATAGCTGTACTATCAGATATTCATGGAAATAAAGATGCACTAAAAGCGGTGTTAGAGGATATAAAATATAGAAATATCGATAGCGTTTATAATTTAGGTGACACTCTTTATGGACCATTATTCCCGCTAGAGACATTTGAAATGATAAAGAGTATAGATATTAAAAGTGTGAGTGGAAATTGTGATCGGATATTATTGCAATCTTCATCGGAAAATCCAACCGTTCAATATGTATTAGACATGCTCAAGGAAGAACATAAAAGCTGGTTAATTAACCTGCCATTTTCGATGCAGACAGATGACTTTTACTTTTGTCATGCTTCACCTGAAAATGATGAGCTATATATGTTGAATGACATTACGCCAAATGGTGTTACATTAAAACAGACAGAAGAAATAATGTATTTAGTAAAAGATATACCTCAACATATTATTTTTTGTGGTCACTCCCATTTACCAACGATTGTTTATTTACCTAATAACAAAATCATTATTAATCCAGGTAGTATTGGATTGCCAGCTTATGAAGAAGCTGAACCGTTCTATTATAAGATTGAATCAGGTACACCATTTGCGAATTATACAGTTGTAGAAAAACGGTATGGTGAATGGATTATTGAGCAAGTAAGTATCCCTTATGATACTACGGAAGTTATTAAACAAAGTGAAGCTCAAAATAGATCTGATTGGGCCAGAGCATTAAAGTGTGGAAGAGTTTAAAATGAGTAAAAGGACTTGTTAGTAAATCAAAAAACAAGTCCTATTTTCAATCACCTTAAATACTGTCGTGAGCTTTATCTTTTATGGCAATTACCTAAGTATTCATTATCATTTCCTACACGCTATATTTTTTTATGCTCAAACAAAAAAGTAAGACTTTCTCGAATAGAAAGTCTCACAAAATACTTCTTACATTTACACCCTTACAGGAATTGCTTCTGTAAGTTTAGGAGGTACTAAGTCCTTTGGAATCAATGCTTCATATGTTTCCCCGTCGAGGCGTTGTTTCAGCTCTTCTTTTGCTTTTTCGATTAACGTCGGATTTTCTAGTGTAGAAATCGCTGTGCAAGCAATAGCTTTACCTGCAAGAAGTGTCGCTTGATGTGCATATGCTGATTTTCCTTGTGCGACAACCTGCCATGTGTGGAATGGTGTACCAAATGCCCAAGTAGCTGTCGAGCATTGTGCGGTTGGTACATTCCAGCTGACATCGGCAACATCTGTTGAGCCTCCCATGAAAAATGGCTCCTCTGGAAGTGGTGCAATGAAATCTATGATTGGTCTTTTATCCAATTGCTGCGCAACTTCTTTGCCTACTTGTAAAGCAGCTACATGTTTTTCTTCTTCTGAAAGTGTATCGTATATTTTCTGTGCAAAATGAATATCTTCCTCAGTCAGTTTAACCTTGCTTAAATCCTGCATATGTTGATACATGACTTCCTCTAATGTTTTGTTTGGAATTAAGTTATGACAAGAGCCGACAATTTGCTCTTCTACTGTAGTTTCCGTCATAATTGCTGCACCTTTTGCACAATTAAGGACGCGGTTATATAAATCTTTTACTTGATTTGGCTTTGGCGCTCGAATAAGATAAGTTACTTCAGCTTCTGCTTGTACAACATTTGGTGCAATTCCACCTGTGTTCGTGACAGCATAATGAATTCTTGCTTCATCCACGATGTGTTCTCTTAAATAGTTAACGCCAACATTCATTAGTTCTACAGCATCTAGCGCACTTCTTCCGAGATGTGGTGAAGCAGCTGCGTGCGAACTACGACCTTTAAATTTAAAAGTAGCGTTAATAACAGCATTTGCTCGTGCATGTAAGACTATATTAACCGTTCCAGGATGCCAAGAAAGTGCAATATCTACATCCTTAAAATAACCGTCTCTTGCTAGAAATGTTTTGCCATAGCCACTTTCTTCTGCAGGACATCCGAAATATTTCACCGTTCCAGATAGGTTATTTTCTTTTAAGTAATCTTTAACAGCGATTGCACCTGCCAATGCACCGACACCTAGTAGGTTGTGTCCACAGCCATGTCCATTACCATTTGGTGTGATTGGGTCATATTCAAGACTATCAGCACGTTGACTTAGACCAGCTAATGCATCATACTCTCCAAGTATTGCAATCACAGGTTTCCCGCTACCAAATGTTCCGATGAACCCAGTCTCTAGGTTTGCAACCCCTCGCTCAACGTTGAATCCTTCACTCGTTAAGGTCTCACATAATAAATTTGCGGAGTTCATTTCTTCAAATCTTATCTCTGCAAACTCCCAAATTTTATCACTCACTTGTTTGTATAGTTCACTCTTTTCATCAACTAAATATGCAATTTTATCCGTGAAATTCATTTTTTCAGCTCCTCAATCTATTAATTCATTGGTATGGATGGCAACAGTTTGTTTGTTCTGTTTAATCATAAATAACGACATAGCACACACAATGGTAAAACAAATAAGCATCGTAAATGCTGCATTATAGGACCCTCCGAAAGCCTCAACTAAAAATCCAATTAACATAGGTGTTAATACGCCTGCAAACTGTGCGCCTGTATTAATAAAGCCATTCGCTGTTCCTACAATTCCTTCTGGAAGCGTTTTCAGCGGAACGGTTGTAATTAAAATAATATTAAATGACAGCATGACTGTTACAACGCACTGACAAAGAGTAAATATTAGCATATTTGATGCGGTTGCCATTAATAAAAGAAAGGCTCCTGCTACGAGTGCGAATATACCAGCAACTATCTTATCTTTCCCTTGTGACATTTTATCTAAAATATAGCCGCTACACAGCATAGCGAAGATGCCTACAAAAGGGGGGATCGCCGAATAGATTCCGACCGCTGTTAAATCTAAACCTTTTACCTTCGATAAATACATAGGCATCCAAGACATTAATCCCCAGTTTACAGCGTAAATACTAAAATAAGAAATAAATAATTGCCATATCATCGGTGTCCTCAAAACATCTTTTAAAGGTGTTTTTGTTTGAGAAATTTGTTCATTTTGTACCGAATTTGAAGTTTTCCGCTCTTTCACGAAGAAAACGAAACAGAATGCAACGAGCACACCAATTGCACCTACGATGTAAAAAATCGCTCGCCAGCCCATTTGCTTCATCAGAAATGTTCCAACAATAGGTGCAACAACCCCCATTACTGAGCCTGATATTAACATAAACGACATAGCTTTACTGCGTTCGTTCTTAGGAAACCAATTGACAATTCCTTTTGATGCAGCAGGGAAATAACTTCCCTCCCCGACTCCGAAAAGAAATCGAATGATAATTAAAGAAATAAATGACCATGCTACGCCAGTTAGTACTGTAAAAATCGACCACACTAAAATGGTAATGACAAGTACTTTTCTATAACCAAAGCGATCCGCAAGCCATCCTCCTGGAATTTGCATTAAAGCATATCCAGCAAAAAAGCTACTTAACACTATTCCTGTTAATGAATCAGTGAGGCTTAGCTCTTTAGAAATATCAAGAATAGCAAAATTTATGATAAAACGATCGAAGTTCCCTAATGACCAACCTAAAAACAACATGGCAATAACGACATACTTCATATTTTGCGATCTTGTTGCCTTCACCATTTTCCCCCTCCTCTGTGCTATCTAGGTTTGTGTATAGTGCAAAGTATAAAAAAATTAGACTTTTCAGACAATGTGTATTTCCATATAATATAGTTATTAAATATAGATACTTACACATTAAATAGAGGAGAAACGTAATGACAAATAAAGAAAGACTAAAACGGTTTTTCATAGAAACATGTAACCTTACACATTTTCAGCTATGGCAGAACATCCATGACGATCATTTCTCTCTTGTTATTTCTGAAGAGATTGAAGCACATTTGCCACCTCCTTATTGCTATACAAAAGTGGAAAAGGAGTGGCGAACTTCTGATTATACCGACTATTATTATTACCTTCAGGAAAAGTGCACTTTTGTTTTTCGATTAAATACAAATTGTTCCCTTTCATTAGCAGAAGAACAGGCTTTAAACACATTGCTGCGTGCATATTATTCGGAGACAATGTTAAAAAAAGAGCAATTTATTAGAAATAAAATGATGGAAAGTATTCGGGAGATTTCTATTTTAAATGATATAAATACGTTACTGACAAAAATTCTAGAAAATGCTCTGTCGGTTATTCCGTCAGCCGATTTCGGTGTTCTTTGGATGTACGAAGAAGAAGATGCACTTATACCAAAAGCGTGGGCAGGGGGACCTGGTGAGGAAATTAAAAATATGAGAATGAAAGTAGGGGAAGGGATTATAGGGAAAACGTTCAAAGAAAATCAATCTATGATTCTGACTTCTTATATGGATGTCCTAAAGGCATCTTCGTCAGTGTCAGAGAAAAATCTACGCCATTTATTAGATGCTTATAAGTTTGAAAATTTGCAATCAGTCATCTCTGTGCCGATTTCTGTAGAGGAACAAATATTATGTGTGCTAATCATTTATCAAAATGGAAAAATCCCACTATTAACAATAGAAGATAAACAACTTTTAGAAAGCTTTTCCGACCAAGTATCCATAGCACTGATGAATTCAAAGCTATTTGAAAATTTAAAGCTACAAAATGAATTGCTACTTCAACGCGACCAAATTCATCAAACCTTAATGAAGCTCTCTCTTCAAAACACAGGCATGCAAGTAATTGCAAATGAAATACGGAAAATGATAAAACATCGACTTGTTATTGTAGATTTAACGGATGATTCAAGCTTTGCAAGCCCTAGGCAGTGGATCTCTTTTGCCGATATAATGCACATCATTAGAATTGAAAATTCACCTGCATTTTACACTTTTGACATAGATGGAGAAATGGTTGATGGTTATGTACAACCTATCGTTGGAGTGGGTCAAATACTTGGTGTACTGCTGATTGGGACTAATGAACGTGAACTTTTGCCCATAAACAAATTAATTATTGAACAAGCAAGCTCAATTATAGCGTTAGAAATGATAAGGAAACAAACAATTGTGGATTCTTTTTATAAGAAAATACATGATCTTTTCCATGACTTTTTAATGTGTAAAGATCATGTATTGCTTACGAAGAAAGCAGAAGAACTAGGCATCCATTTGAATTCCTATAATGCTGTGATTATAATCCAATTATCAACGAGCTCTGACATTCAAGTGATGGACATGCAAGTACATTTTTTGATTGGAGAGATCAAAAAGCATTTTCAACAACATGCGCCTATCGTTTTTGGCTTTGGTAACAAGATAACGGTGTTATGCCAATTTAAGCGACAAGGAAATGAGATACAGAATCTTGTACAGCAAATGCAGAGCAATTGGCAGAAAACAAAAAATAATTTAATAAAAATCGGCATTGGTTCAATGTACCAAGGGCTTGAAAATATCCAGAAAAGCTTCAATGAAGCGGATAAAGCCTTATCATTTTTAATTACGCGACAACGCTGGGGGATTATGCACTATCAAGAAATCGGTGTGAATCGACTGTTTATACATCAAACACAAGATGAGCTACTCAGTTTTGTTAATGAAATATTTCAACCTTTAGAAAATGCTAAAAATCAACTAGAAGAAACTTTATTAGTCTATTTAGAACAAAATGCTTCAGCAGGCGAGACCGCGAAACAACTACATATTCATGTTAATACATTGTACCAACGACTAAAGAAAATAGAAGAAATACTTATCATTTCCTTTAATAGTCCCGAAGATGTTCTAAAGTTGCAACTTGCTAGATATTTAAGGGGAATGGTTTATTAATATTATTTTTACTGTATAAAGATATAGATTACCAAAAAGGTCTCATCACCAAAAGTTGTGGATGACAATTGTTAAAACGTATGCCATATAAGTTGATTGAAGAGGAGACTGGGAGACCCTGTAGCGAAGCAGGGGAAGGGGAACGAAGGCTAAAAGCTTCATGTCCTGTAATAACGTCCTCGTGTCCAACTCCCTGTCTCTGTCTGCTCCGTTAGTACTCCGCTTTCGCACAAAAAACATCTATTGCTCGCTGCCCAGGCAGAACTGAAATCAACCACACATTATGGTGATGCGCAAAAAAAGAGACTTCCCCTAAACTAGGAGAGTCTCATTTTCATACATTTAACTTCTTTCAGCAAAAGTCTCCCTACCACTATAGGTGGTGAGATGGATTCAGTTTTAAGTCACTTTTCAGCGGGTGTCCAAACATCCGCTGAAATAGAGGCACTCAGTCTAAGAACGCCACGTCCTGTGGCAACGACTGAGTGACCAACATCGTGTTTGCCTAAAGCCTCCGGCGGATGTCAGGGAATCGGAAAGGAGTTCAATAGAGGATGTTAGCCTAAAATCATCGCATCATGCGATAACAGCTAACTGACCTGCGTCGTGTTGCTGCCGCTACGTTAGCACTGCGCTTTCGCACAAAAGACATCTGCAGGCCTAAGCACAAAGCCGATTCTGGACGCAATTATGCCGAACCATAATTGATTTATAGTTCTTCCTGGAAATAAATCTTATAAAACTTTCGATTTGTAGATTCATCGTAACCTACTTCAATTAGTTCATCTACTCGCTCGATATCCTGTACGTTTACCTGGATTTCAATATTGGAATCGAGTTTAATTTTACGTTTATATTTTTTCTCAGCCTTTTCAAGTGCGCTCTCAGAAATAACGGTTTCATAAGGTTTTACCGAATTGATGATAATATCTTTTTGTGTTGGCTCTGCATTTTCAAACACCGTTTCAATATAATTATTTACTTGAAAATCATCTTCATTTCTAAAATAATCAAGCGTTTTATTTAAAAAACCCAGCTTTTCAGTGTTTGTAAAGCTTTCTTCTTTTAAAATATATTTTTTGCATTCTGTTAATGCTAAATTCGTTTTATAATAATGTTCATCTGCAGCTTTAATCTTTAAAAATCGTTCTTGCCAGTAGATAACATCTTCTTTCCTTTTCGTTTTCATAAAGACAGCAGGTGCCTGTTCCGGCCCCATATCTACGATAATGGCCATATTATTGACTTTTTTTACATTAATGCCATCGATACCATTGATAACCATTTTGTTTTGATCGTTTTTTACATCTAAAAACATTTCTTTTTCATCAATTTTAACGATGGCGATTATTTTTTTAGCTTCTGTAGATAGAAAACAATTGTCAAATAATCCGATAAACAATTCGCCACTTTTAATGTTAGGGTGCTGAGATACACTATGTAAGTGTTTAGCAATGTTTATTGATTGTTCAAGAAAACTATTCTCCTGATCAAAAATTGCCCTCACATATGTGTAGACCTCATTTAACCCAATATCTGTTTCATGAAAAAATTCGAATTGCTGCTCCAAATCAATTTTGCTAAACGCTAGCTGTGTAAAAGCTGCCTCTAGCATGACCTCTGGCTGTGACAATGATTCCTCACCTAACACGAGTGTATCGTCAATAAAATGTATAATATATTGAGCTAACTTACTTTCACTTACTTCTAGCATGTTTTCCACCTTCTAAAATTTCATTGTAGATAATATACCATAACATATCCCTCGCAACATTTTCATGTATTTTATTTTTACAAATAATAAAACAAAAAAGAGCAGTGAATACATACATTTAAGAGATTCTTTGGCACATTTGCTATATCATCGGCGGTAGCTGAAGTATACTGGAATTAAACGGAAATGTGCATGGAGAATTTCACGAAGGGAAGAAGCATAAATATGATCTATAACATTAAACCAATAGCTGTAGTGAGCAATAGCCGGAAAATGATTGAAGACGACAATTGGGGTGACGTCATTTCTGCTATTGAATTAACAAAAGATATTCATGAATCTTCTTTAAAAGGGATTGATGATTTTTCTCATTTAGAAATCATTTTTTATTTTGATAAAGTTGTAGATGAGAAAATTCAATATGAAGCGAGACATCCAAGAAATAATAAGGATTATCCGGAAGTTGGTATTTTCGCTCAGAGAGGTAAAAATAGACCTAATAAAATAGGGGTAACGGTTGTAGAATTACTAGAATTAAAGGATAGAACTTTAATCGTTAGAGGCCTCGATGCTATTGATGGAACACCAATTATTGATATAAAACCTGTCATGAAAGAGTTTTTACCAAAAGGTGAATTAAAACAGCCAAGTTGGGCAACTGATTTAATGAAGGATTATTGGAACTAGTATATGTTAACAAAACAAATGAAGGTTTTAATTCAATTGAAGGAGTAAACAATATGTTTTTGAATCTACATATTGAAACCGAAAGGCTAATCATTCGCCCATATGCTTTAACTGATTTGGATGATTTATATGAAGTCGTTTCTGAGCCTGATTTTTATCAATTTATCCCAGAGGATGTACCTAGTCGAGATGATGTTCAGCGGATAATAGAGTGGTCCATTCGATGTAACGAAAAAAATACACTTACCAAAATACATAAATTGAATCTAGCCATAGTAGATAGGAAAAGGCAAACGTTAATTGGCTATTGTGGCCTTGGTCCAGATGATGTAAAAGAAACTGAGGTCGAATTATATTATGGTATTTCGAAAGCTTATAGAGGGCAGGGAATAGCGTATGAAGCTGCACAAGCATTACTGAAATATGCATTTAATAAGATCGGTTTACTGAAGGTTATTGCAGTTGTTCATCCTGAAAACGTGGCATCTTTGCGAATTGTAGATAAACTGGGTATGAACTATGACTATACGTATAACAATCTTAATCCAGAACTGAAGGATTTTGAAGGATTACGCCATTATTCTATAGAGGCTAAGGCATATTAAATGTATGTAACATGGTCAAGGAATTTATTGCGGATGTTGTTAAGCTTAAGTGAGGCCGATTTCCGTTAGTGAAGTGATTAGTTCATTTGCGGAGAGACTCGTCTGTTATGCTAATGGGATGTTTTAATTGAAGTAGTACCAAAAGTAAAAGGAATCTGCGTACATTAAAGTATGCAGATTCCTTTTTTTATGTTTATTATTGTGCGATAGATTGTGCGTTATCGATAATTTCTTGTGGAATGTCGATTGTTTTTAGGTGGTTGAAATCAGTGTATGTCACAACTGATTTTGTTTTCGTTGATAGTTCTTGATCTTCAATTTTTATTTTTAAATCGAAATTCATATCCATTTTATTTGTATCGAAAGTCTTTTTATCGATTTGTAAAATGTAGTGTATTTTATCGATTGTTAAGTTATCAAGTGGATTATTTTCAAGACCCATATCTTTCATTGATTTGTTAATCTCAGAATCGATAAGTTCTTTAAATTTATCGCCCTTAGCGTCTAAAGTTAAGACATATGCATCATCTGTTTGCTCAAATTTGAAATCTTTAATAAAGTCTTTAAGCTGGTCTAATTGTGCCTTAGCGTTAGCAGATGATGCATTTTGCTCTAACATTGTATCTAATTGCTCGTCTGGCAATCTAAACCAACTGTCAGATGCTGTATCCTTCATGAAAACGCCTTGATCCTTCTTCATGTACATATCAATCGGCATTTCTGAAGTTGTTTTTCCTTCACTAGCCATATCTGGCATTGTCATTGAACCTGATAAATGCATAGCGATTGGATCAGTAACTAAATCCATATTCATTTTTGAATCGATGGAAAACTCCATAGATTGTTCGCCTGCTTCAACTTTGGATTCTTGAGTCATCTCCATTTTTGCACTCGAGCTTTTAATGTCAGCTTGGCGCTCTACCGCTTTTTCATATACTTCCTCTAAAGTGAGTTTACTTGTTTTAGTTGTGTCTTTCGTTGGGGTAGCGCTACTGTTACAAGCTGCTAATGTTAGTGCTAGTGCTCCAACACTTAAAACTTTAAAAAATTTGTTCATTACATTCATCTCCTATTCTTGGTAAAAACAATATCTACTAGTATACATGACTATAAAAGGAAAAGTTTCATTATTTTATAAATATTACTAATTCAATATTAAAATAATAGTAAATGCCCAACGTATGCCCCTGTTTATAAGCCTTCCTTCTTATCCTAAGTCGCAAGAGAAGTGGTTCTTGAATAATAATAGAAGAATAAAGCAATCCCTTTTTATTTATGATATAAAAAGTAGATTTATGCCATATATTCTTTTTTTAATAAGGTTGTTTTCGAAAAGATTATTGCTATTCAACTCACGGAGCAGGTTAGTTGAAGAAGGGGTAGTGTAATAATGTGTAGAAATAAACAAATATAAACAATTCTGAACAGGGGGTATTATGAAGGATATTAGTTTATGTATTAAAGAGTTTGATGTTCATTATTACGAATTAGGAAAGAATAATAAACCGACAATAGTCTGTTTACACGGACTTGGAAATAGTGGTGCAGTCTTTTTCGAGTTAGCTGAATACCTGATAGATGATTTTCATATATTATCTTTTGATAATCCAGGTCACGGAGGCACATCACCTTTTGTAAATGAAGATGGTTATCTTTTTTCAAGTCTTGCAAAATGGTATAACGATGTATTCGAACAAGTCTTAAAAGAACCCTTTTATATTTTGGGCCATTCTTGGGGAGCTGATATAGCATTACACTATGCTAAAATGTACCCTAAAAAAATTAAAGGGGTTATCTTACTTGAAGGTGGCTATACGTTTCCAGATTTCCAAGAAGATATGACTTTTTCTAAAGTATATGATGGGTGGAATGATTATATTGAGCATTCCTCGGTTTTTGACACTTGGGCTGATGTAATCGGGGAGTACCAACAATATACTGACAGATGGAATGAAAAGATTGAACAAATGGTTCAAACACTTTTTAATAAAAGAGAAAAATATGAACTTATTAGTTCAAAGTTTACTGTATTATCTATTATTAAAGCATTTTTTAGAGAAAGTTTTACAACAACGTATCCATACATAAAATCACCATTGATTCTTATCCACGCAACTCTTCCCAAAGAGTTAATAAACGCTAGAAGAACAGGAATCAACAAATTAAAACAGCATATAGAAAATGTCACCATTGTTTCAATGGAAGCAACTGATCATATGGTTCATTGGGATAACCCCCAAAAAGTAGCTAATGAAATTCATACCTGGGTATCTAAATGTTGAGCTACGTGGCGATTGCAAAAAAGAGCAATCGCTTATTTACTAATGGGGCAATAGCATAGGATCAAGGCTTTCATATCGACGAACTTTTCTTATGCTGCTAACGGGACCTTAAGTTGAAGAAGATAACAAACTAGAAGCAAACAATCTTTGAGAAAACAGCCAAAATAAAGTAGTAAGGGTGCTAAGACATAAGCGATCATTAGTGGATTAGTTATTGAATAGAGGATTCTAATGGTTTTGTCTTGTAGGCGGGCATGATGAACCGGAAAAGCTTATTGTAAATTGAAGGTCTTCAAATTCATCGTGTCGGCCCTCATGTTGTTGTTGTTGCTTCACTTACGCACAGACTAAAAACATCTGCATATCTAAGCACAAAGCCAATTCTGGACGCAATTAAACTAAGGCAAAATTAAGCAGATATGTACTTGATATGGTTGCAAATAAGTAAGAGAGGGGGGAGAAGGATTGGTATTTTTGAGTTGAGTGTGCTTTGGCGTTGAAAAAATAGAATGACAAAAAGAAAGAGCCGAGAAAATGATACCATTTTCTCGGCTCTGTTTATCAATTATAGCCCCAGATCATTGCGAATAATGTACCAATGATTGTGACAACACCAACGAATACTGAATATAAAATCGTTGTATATAACGTTTTCTTGTCTTCAGATTCACCGATGTGCATGAATAATACTAATTGTACAGTTGCTTGTGCAAGAGCAGTTACTAGTAAAACACCAAATGCCATGTTAAGAGACATATCGAATTTAACAACAGCTAAAGCTACAACCGTTAGTAATAGTGAGAAGCCGAAGCCCATCACATGTTGTTTTGGGAATAATTCCTTCATCAGCTAATCAGTCCTTTCAAGTAGACGAAGCTGAAGATGAAAATCCAAACAACGTCTAGGAAGTGCCAGTACAGTGAGAAGATGAACGCTTTGTTAGCCGTTTGTGGGTTTAAGCCACGGCTAGCTACTTGGATTAAAATTGCAACGCCCCAGAAGAAACCGAATGTTACGTGGGCACCGTGCGTACCAAGTAAAGTCATTAATGCTGATAAGAATGCGCTTGTTCGAATTGTTGCACCTTCATCAACATATGTGATAAATTCATCAATCTCAATGCCTAAGAAGCCAAGACCTAATAGAAGTGTGATGATGAAAAATGCCATCATCGCTTTTTTATTGCCAATACGCATTGCATGAACACCAAGACCAATTGTGAAACTACTTGTTAATAATAAGAATGTTTCCCATAATACTGGTGTTAATTCGAAAATCTCAGCGCCATTTGGGCCACTGCCTGTACGTGTATGAAGTGTGAAATACACTGTAAATAGTGTGGCGAATAATACGATTTCGGCACCAAGGAAAATCCAGAAACCGAAAATTTTCAGGCGATTTTCTTCTGTACTATATTCTAATGGAAGTGAAGAATCGATTTTCATATTATTTATCACCTCTCAAGCTTTTCTCAGTTGCCGTAACTTCTTCAACTGAAATGTATCGACCATGATCTTTTTCAAATGAACGATGAATCATAAAGCCAAATACACCAATCATACTAATGATTGCTGGCACCCATAGATTGAATACAGCGAAGAATGCTGCAAGGAAGAAGAATCCGCTCATCCAGAAAGGTGTGCCAGTGTTGTTAGGCATGTGAATTTTTTCAATTTTACCTGCTGTAATATCGCGACCTTCTTTTTTCGCGAACCAGAATTCATCTAAACGTGTAACAGTTGGAACTACTGCAAAGTTATACTCTGGTACTGGAGAATGAGTAGCCCATTCTAGCGTACGACCATCCCAAACATCTGCTTTTTCATTACGTGGCATATGTTTCCAGCTGTAGTAAATGTTATATACGATTAACGCAAAGCCGACAGCAAGACCAATACCACCGATGAACGATAGCATGTTCAATGGACCGTAGCCAGTTGACTCAGAGTAAGTGTACATACGACGAGCGTAACCATCTAAACCTAAAATGAATAGAGGGAAGAATGTTACGTTAAAGCATATTGCGATAAACCAGAAAGCAGCTTTACCTAGTTTTTCATTTAAACGGAAACCGAACATTTTTGGCCACCAGTAGTGGTAACCTGCAAGTACACCGAATACTGTACCTGGAATTAATACATAGTGGAAGTGGGCAACTAAGAACATCGTATTATGATATTGATAGTCAGCACTTGCCATTGCAAGCATTACCCCTGTAACCCCACCAATTGTGAAGATAGGAATAAAGCCAAGAGCATAAAGCATAGGAGTTGTAAATTGAATTTTACCGTGTCTCATTGTGAGCAACCAGTTAAATATTTTAACCCCTGTCGGAACAGCGATTGCCATTGTTGTAATAGAGAATACGCTGTTTACCATTACACCGTGACCCATTGTATAGAAGTGGTGGGCCCATACTAAGAATGATAGTAACGAAATAACGACCATACTCATAACCATTGATTTATAGCCGTATAAGTTTTTACGTGCAAATGTCGCAATGATTTCAGAGAAGATACCGAAAGCAGGTAGGATAACGATATAAACCTCAGGATGTCCCCAAACCCAGAATAGGTTGGCCCAAAGCATATCCATACCACCATTTTGCATTGCAAAGAATTGTGTACCGAATTGACGGTCAAGCATCATTAATGCAAGTGCTACAGTTAATACTGGGAATGCAAATACGATAATAATGTTTGTAATTAAAATTGACCAAGTGAACATTGGCATTTTCATTAATGTCATACCAGGTGCACGCATTTTAATGATTGTTGCGATGAAGTTAACACCAGTCATTAACGTACCAATCCCTGATAATTGTAAAGCTAAAGAATAGTAGTTGTTCCCAACAGTTGGACTAAATTCTGTCCCAGCTAATGGGAAGTATGCTGTCCAACCAGCATCAGGTGAACCACCGATGATAAATGATAGGTTTAATAAACCACAACCAGCTGCAAATAGCCAGAAGCTGACTGCATTCAGACGTGGGAAGGCAACGTCACGTGCACCAATTTGCAGTGGGATAACAACGTTCATTAAACCAATTACGAATGGCATAGCCATGAATAAAATCATTAATAAACCGTGTGTTGTGAAAATCTCATTATAGTGTTGTGCATCAAGAAGTCCATTATCAGGAACTGCCGTTTGTGCACGCATTAATAGTGCATCGATACCGCCACGGAATAGCATCAAAAGTGCTGTAGCGATATACATAATACCGATTTTTTTATGGTCAACAGTTGATAGCCAGTTTTTGTAGAAATAGCCCCATTTTTTGAAATACGTAAGGCCAGCTACGATAACCACTGCTCCAACAACGATACTAATAGCTGCCGCTAAAATCATCGGTTCTTGCATAGGATGGAATACTTCTTCCATACTCATTGGATGCGCTCCTTTCAGGTATAAAAATTAATGTGAATGTGTTTCTTCAGAATTTTTGTCTGAATCAGAATGATTCCCATGATCCATTTTAGAGTGATCCATTTCTTTTTCAGACATGTTCATATCACTATGATCCATGTCGCCCATTTTCATGTGTTCACTGTGTTCCATTGGAGCAGGACTAAATTCTAAGTGTGTAGATGAATAGCTTGAACGACCAACGTGTTCTGCTTTTAATAGTTCATCAAATTTTTCTTTTGTTAATGGTTTTTCCTTTGCTTTTACATCAGAAGCCCATTCGTCAAAGTCTTTTTGTGTCATAGATTGCGCTTCAAATTCCATTTCAGCAAAACCGCGACCGCTAAAGTTAGAGTTACGTCCCATGAATGAACCAACTTCATCTGCAGCAAGGTGAATAGTTGTTAACATGTCACTCATCGCGTATTTTTGTCCTGCTAATTGAGGAATCCAGAAACTTGTGATTGGTCCGAATGAGTAAAGCTTGAACTCAATTGGACGGTCAGTAGGAATGTTTACATAGTTTACAGTTTCAATTCCTTGCTCTGGGTAGCTAAAATGCCATTTCCAGTTAGAGGATGATGCATAAATAACAAGTGGCTCTTTATTGTCATAACCTTCTGGTGTTGTCTCGACTGTACTTGTTGTTCTTACAGTAACAACTGCCAAGAATGCCACTATGATAATAGGGATAACTGTCCATATTATTTCAAGTAGATGACTACCCTCTTCGTGAGGAGGCTCATAATCGGCAGATGCTTTTGAAGCACGATATTTAGTTAGCATAAATGCTAAAAGCACATACACGACTAGTAATATAAAGGCCATTGTAATAATGGATAAAATAATTGTGTCTGATAATGTTTTGGCATTTGGCCCTTTTGGATCAAAGATTGTTAGCGGTTCACAGCCAGCAAGAATTGCAAGAGCACTAAATGCAACAAACATTAAGCTTAACTTTTTCTTCATGTTTGACTCCTTTCTATAAAACGGCTATTCATAAATTTCATGTGTTTATATAATAGATTCGAAATTATAAATAGTGGGTAATACGGTCACCTCTTTTAATTGATGTACCAATCAAATAATCAGAAATACTTACAATGGCATGGTTCATTATGAAACATTGAAATTAGTATTTGATTGGTCTAATGCAAGCGTTCGCAAAATCATTAATCTGTGTAATCGATTTTTAAACAATGTGTCATAATCGATCGACACAAATGTTGTTGTTTGCATATTGGATTATACGCCCCGTTTGAAAGAAAAAAAATTATTTTTTTATATTTTTAATAATAAAATGGGGGAGAATATGAACATTTTTTGAACAAAAATCGTTATTTCAATATTAGTATTTTTGCGTTTAATATAATAAACACTGTTTGAACGTTGAAAACACTGCGTTTCTCAACCTTAACTAAGTAAATAGTTTTTTTTGTGAAAATGTCATTTCACATTTTAGACGTCGTTTTGTAATAATATCGCCGTTATGTTAGGCTGTTGAATGCTTTTTTGTTGCGTTTTTTAAAAAGATACGAACACAAAAAACAGGAATGTGGATATATCAGGATAAACTTTCAATGTAAGGGATGTTTGGTAAGGGGTATTTCGGGAACGACTATAAATTATGTTAATATAATTACTCTCTTCCATATATTGTATTCTCGATATTTTATCCGAAAAGTAAAAAATGCAAACTAAGGGAATCCTTAGTTTGCTAAATTTGGTATGGGAACGAAAATAAATGTTTGAAGCAGAGAGAAAGTGGAATTCATCTTGGTTCGCCGAATTATGCCAGACATTTTATGCGCCAAGTTTTAGCCATTTTGCGACTTGTCCATAGATAGTATTTTGAAGTTTTGGTGCTAGATTATGCATCTTTAAGGCAAAATATAATGTTTTCATTAAATTTAATGTACATGTACGTCCGCTAAAAAAGGCTTCGTTATAACCTTGTGTCACTAAATGCATTTCAAATTTATCAAATACCTGTTCGACAAATTCTATTAATGCTTCTTCGGAGTAGTCACGAGCTAGTAACGCTTCAATTATGTTAACTAAGCGTTCCTCTTCATCGTTGACAAAGACAGTATCTTTCCAAGTAACAAGTTTCAAGGCGTGCAAGATTAAAGGTGCATGCTGTAAATCGAAATTGGGGTGTTTAATTGTCATTGCTGCTAGATCTGCACCATGTGCAATGCTGTGCGCCCACCCTTTATCTTGAACATAACCTCTTGTGTCTTTTTCCAATAATAAAAAGCGGCCGATCTTTTGAAAGAAAATTTGTAGACGATCATCATTTAAAATCAGTAGTTCAGCATCTTTTGCAAGAATACTTGCTACAAGTAAAGCAGAAAACGAACGTGTGAAGACACTATCTGTCATTTCTTCACCTATGTTTAAATATAAGTAATCGTCGTCTATTACTGTATCAAATAAATATTGTAGCTGTTCAGTGCTCAGTAAATTGTCGCTTAGTATATCAATAAAAGTACGATAAATTAATTTGTCTCGTAATTCAGCATCTGGTGAACCGATGTACGTTAACATTTCTTGTAATAACCAATCGCCCTTTTGTAACATAAATTCTTGTCGTTCTGAAGGTGTCATGGTTGAAAATGATTGTAATGCATTTTTGATATTCATCTGTAATTCCCCCGAAATTAAGTTAATTCTCTGTAAGAGCATTCTTTTTCAAGTGTTCCTTGAGGATCACTGGCTTTGTTTTTTAATGCAGAGATCTAGTGAAAATGCTTTTATGGAGCTAGGTCTTTTTATTATAACGCCTCAACTATAAATTTGTTGATTAGTGAAGTTTTCTAGTGATATAGATGTACATTCGCAATGGGAATTCCAGAAACAAGAGAAAGTTGATATGATAGACAAGCAACAAAAAGGGAAAGACTTATTATAGGAGCACAATAAAAGACATACCTATTTAAGTATGTCTCATCCTAGTTACACTATAACGGCTGATTTTATACCGAGCGGCCATTCGGTGAAGGTATTTTGATTGGTTTTTAATTCTACAAGAATATTTGCATTGTGAATGGCTTCGATTAGCCATTCACTATAATAAAGATTCGGTTGGGCGTGCTGTAAGATTCGTTGCATATCTTTTTTGTCGATACTTAGAAGTTTATAGTTGCATTCTATGTGTACACTTTGGGGAATAATAAAGAATGACTCATGTTGGTGTCCAATTGATATGGAGCCAGGAATGTAACCTTGGATACTTATAATATGTGTAATTGCTTCTTGCGTGTATAAATCAATCTTTGTCCGTGTGAGTATTTCAAATTCAATAGGGTAATCCTTCTGATGAGGATTGTCTGCTGTAGAAAACGAAATAACTTTAATTGATAGTGCCTCAAACATAGGAGAGATGCTACTACCAAATTCATTAACTGTATTCATTAATTGCATGTGTTCCACTCCTTGTGAAGAACTTTTTTAGCAATTATGCCACGGCATAATTGCCGCTGTCGCTACGCTTTCGCGCAGATAAACAATGCGTCCGAAATCAGCTTTGTGCTAAGGCCTGCACGCAGGTAAGTTAGTCGTTACCTGAATACCTGTAAACTGTAATATATGAAAGATATTATTAATTATAATACAATTTATTACAAAATATGAAATGCTATAGCGATGAATTTTTAAAAAATAAGTAGGGAGTAAATAAATATTGTCATCGTTGAAAGTTGAAAATGATATCTGTTAAAACGTATACCCTCTAATGAGGATGTTTGGAGTAAAAGAGGGGAGCGTTATAGATGAGCCCTTTAGTAGAGGAATGCACAAAGTTCTGTGATAAAGCTTTTGTGACCAATCCCAAGTTTCTCATCGAAACTCGTGGTAAAGCCCTCGGTCAAATACGGAAATCAACTCTATGATATGAAGATGATTTATATAGGAACTAATAAGTAAAATAGTCGTAAAGAGGTGAGAAAAATGACAAAGCGAAAACGACATGTTATAAAACATGACAATATTGTTGTTTTTCCTGGTGCTGTTCAGACATTAATACGTGAAGGACATATGTATGCGGAAAATTATCAATATGAAGAGGCAGTGGCCAGTTTTGAAAAAGCATTTTTATATGAAGATGGAGACGAAATGGCATTAAGTACCTATGCGTATGCTTTATATGAATTAAAAGCATACGATAAAGTAAAAAATGTTTGTGAGCAATTGTTTGCTATGGGTACGACAATGTATGTGGAAGTAATGGAACTGTATGTTACTGTATGTATGCAGTTAAAGGAATACCATCAAGTAGAGTCGTTAATTTCGACATTAATTGAAGAAAATGTACTTCCGGAAGATCAACTTGAGAAATTTGAACGCTTAAGAAGCTTGAATCAAGAGGTTGCAAGGAATCTCCAAAAAAAAGAGGATGCAAAACGATTGTTAGAAGAGCAAGAGTATGAACTTTCGCAATTTAGTGCTTTAACGGCAAACGAACAATCTATTCGACTGCATCGCTTAATGGAGACGAATGTAAGGCAACTAAAGACAGAGCTGAAAGCTATTATTGAATGTCCAACAATCCATCCGTTTGTTCAGAGCTTAGCATTAATCCTATTAGTGGAACAAGAAGTGTCAATTGAGATTACTGTCTCAAAATTTAATGGAACAAAAATTATTAACCCTATCAATTTAGTCTTACCAAATCAGTTGCCTCAGTATAGGGAAGTAAAAAAAATAGTCGAAAATGAATTAGAGCAAGACCCATCGACGTTGGAAATGGTACAATATTTAATGGCGAAGCATGCCATTGTGACGTATCCGTTTGAATGGCACCCGTATGAAGCTGATGATATTGCCTATAGTTATATTGACTTTGTACAATCTATGCTCGGAAAAGTACAGGAAATGAACTATGAAATCATTGACTTTTTACAAATGTTAGAAAAATTGACGGAACTACATGAAGTATGAAATAAGTTGAAACTATACGCATCTATGTTATACTAAAATGGTTGTCAAAATCGTAGTTACGAATGAATTGTCTAACAATAAACTTGATTATTTATTTGGAGGTATTTATACATGTCAGCAAAATGGGAAAAACAAGAAGGTAATATCGGTACTCTTACAATCGAAGTACCTGCTGCAGAAGTAGACGCAGCAATGGACCAAGCGTTCAAAAAAGTTGTAAAACAAATTAACGTACCAGGTTTCCGTAAAGGGAAAATGCCTCGTAATATGTTTGAACAACGCTTTGGTATCGAATCTTTATACCAAGATGCATTAGAAATCATCGTTCCTGAGTCTTATTCAAAAGCTATCGATGAAGCTGGTATTATGCCAGTAGATTACCCAGAAATTTCTGGTACAGAAAACTTCGCACATGGTAAAGATTTCACATTTACTGCTCAAGTAACAGTGAAACCAGAGCCAAAACTTGGTGATTACAAAGGTTTAGAAGTTACGAAACTTCCAGTAGAAGTTACTGATGAAGAAGTAGAAGCACAAATTCAAGAGCAATTAGCTCGTAAAGCAGAGCTTGAAATTAAAGAAGACGAAGCAATCGTAGAAGGCGATACAGCTGTTATCGACTTTGAAGGTTTCGTAGGTGAAGAAGCGTTTGAAGGTGGCAAAGGTGAAGACTACCCACTAGAAATCGGTTCAGGTTCATTCATCCCTGGCTTTGAAGAGCAACTTGTAGGTATTAAAACTGGTGAATCTAAAGACGTAGTTGTTACTTTCCCAGAAGAATACCATGCAGCTGAATTAGCTGGTAAAGAAGCTACTTTCAAAGTAACTGTAAAAGAAGTTAAAACAAAAGTTCTTCCAGAATTAAATGATGAATTCGCTAAAGAATTAGACCCAGAAGTTGAGGGTGTTGAAGCTTTACGCGCTAAAATCAAAGAGCAAACTGCTGAACAAAAACAAGCTGAATCAAATGCAGCACTTCGTGACGAATTAGTTGAAAAAGCAGCTGAAAATGCTGATTTTGAAGTACCTGCTGGTATGATTAACTCTGAAACTGATCGTATGTTACAAGAATTTGGTCAACGTTTACAAACGCAAGGAATGAACTTAGACCTTTACTATCAATTCTCAGGTCAATCAGAAGAAGATTTACGTGGACAAATGAAAGAAGAAGCAGAAAGCCGTGTACGTGTATCTTTAACACTTGAAGCAATTGCTGAAGCTGAAAAAGTTGAAGCAACTGAAGCTGATATCGATGCTGAATTAGAAAAAATGGCTGCTCAATTTAACATGACAAAAGAGCAAATTACAGGTGCTTTAGGTGGCACAGCAGTTCTTGAAAACGACATTAAAATTCAAAAAACAGTTGAATTTTTAGTAGAAAACGCTAAAATTACTGAATAAGATTTTTTTGTAACTGGATAGAAAAATGAAAACAAGGTACGGCATAAAACCGTGCCTTGTTTTATCACATATTTTGTGTTTAGGTGTAGCTAGATTCCTCGTTAGTTTAGTTTAGTTAATTATAGTATTAATAATACGACTACTTTCACCGCAAAAGTATCCTCCAAAAAGAAGTGCTTTTTTGAAGAGGGGATAGGCAAAGCCTTTACATTTCTCTAATACATAGTATTGTTTGACTTTTCACACGATGCTAAAATTTTACTTTATTCAGCAGAGATAAGGCTTAATTGATTGATGTCTCAATTCTTCCAAATGAGGAACAACGAAATACATCCTCTACTGAATGAAGTTAAGCCTCTGGCGAATGTAATAGATTTTAAAAAGAATCTGTAACTTTAACTTGTACTACCGAGTATAAAAAGTAAGATCACGAGTCAATACCAGCTGACAAGGGTCAGGGAGCTTGACTAAACGTAAGGTCTCTAGTCGCTAGAGCTTTCTGAAGAATCAGTCAGTTACACATTGTGGTAATAAAAGGTATGATTAGCGGGATTCCGGCTCATCCCAAAAGTTGTGGGTAACATTTGTTAAAATGTATGCCATTTATATAAGTCGAAATGGAAATCAACCACACGCTATGGTGATGAGTTGGGATTTATTAAGTTAATGAAATGGAAGCTTTGTGGCAAATATTCATGTTTTTTGTACAATGAATGTCAAAAATCTTGAACTATAAACGCCGTGGTGTAAATGGATGCAGACAATTTATTTGATAATGATTCAATAATCTTGTAAGATTGTTGCTTGAATAGGGGTGAAACATATTGTTCAAATTTAATGATGAAAAAGGCAATTTAAAATGCTCATTCTGTGGGAAACCACAAGAACAGGTACGTAAACTAGTTGCGGGTCCTGGTGTTTATATTTGTGATGAATGTATCGAACTTTGTTCAGAAATCGTTGTAGAGGAACTGGGCGTTGAAGAAGAAATCGAATTCCAAGATATTCCGAAACCGAAAGAAATCTTAACGATTTTAGATGAATATGTAATAGGACAAGATCGTGCTAAAAAAGCTTTAGCAGTTGCGGTTTACAATCACTACAAACGCATTAATACAAATAGTAAGATTGATGATGTAGAATTAGCGAAATCGAACATTGTGTTAATCGGCCCAACTGGTAGCGGTAAAACTTTATTGGCCCAAACATTGGCACGTATATTAAACGTTCCTTTTGCTATTGCGGATGCTACTTCACTAACTGAAGCTGGCTATGTTGGTGAGGACGTTGAGAATATCTTATTAAAATTAATTCAATCAGCAGATTACGATATTGAGCGTGCTGAAAAAGGGATCATCTATATTGATGAAATCGATAAAGTTGCACGTAAATCTGAGAATCCATCCATTACACGTGATGTATCTGGTGAAGGTGTACAACAAGCACTTCTTAAAATTTTAGAAGGCACAGTAGCGAGTGTCCCACCACAGGGTGGTCGTAAGCATCCTCACCAGGAGTTCTTACAAATCGATACTACAAACATCTTATTTATTGTGGGTGGAGCGTTTGATGGAATAGAATCCATTATTAAACGTCGTCAGGGTGAAAAAGTAATTGGCTTCGGTTCAGATCCTAACAAAATTGATATGGATGAAGGCTCAATTATGGCAAAGCTGATTCCTGAGGATTTATTGAAATTTGGTTTAATTCCAGAATTCATCGGTCGATTACCAGTACTTGCAAGCCTAGAGCAATTAAACGAGGCTGCGCTTGTACAAATTTTAACAGAGCCAAAAAATGCACTAGCTAAGCAATATCAAAAAATGCTTGAATTAGATGGTGTTGAGCTTGAGTTTGATGAAGGTGCCCTTTCTGAAATTGCAAAAGAAGCAATTGAGCGGAAAACAGGTGCACGTGGTCTTCGTTCAATTATTGAGTCAACGATGCTTGATGTAATGTACGAACTACCTTCACGTGAAGACGTGAAAAAATGTATCATTACGGCAAAAACAATTACGGATAAAGAAAAACCGAAATTGCTTCTTGAAGATGGCACTGAACTCGATGAAGGTAGCGACACAAAAACTTCAGCATAACGAACAGACGTGGCTGTCTATTGTTATGAGATAAAGAGTAATTTAGCTGACTTCGATTGTGCAATATTCGCACATTCGACAGTCAGCTTTTTATTCATTCATACATAAAGCCAACTGTAATTAGATGAAATTTTTGGCTCAATTGATTAACTAGTGTGAATCAGCTTTTTAGACACATACTAGTAGCGTGGGAGTGAATAAGAAAATTTTGACGGAGGTGAATACCCGCATGGTGACAATACAAAAAACAACAAATGTACCATTATTGCCTTTACGTGGACTTTTAGTATACCCGTCGATGGTGTTACATATTGATGTGGGTAGAAATCGTTCTGTAGCGGCGCTAGAACAAGCGATGTTAGAGGACCAACTAATATTATTAGTAACACAAAAAGAAATGCATGATGAACAGCCTGATGAGCAAGATCTCTATGCAATTGGGACGATGGCATATGTCAAACAGATGCTTAAATTACCAAATGGAACACTGCGTGTTTTAGTAGAAGGTGTAGAGCGTGCAACATGGTCTAACTATCAGGCGTTAGAAAAATATACGGTTGTTGACATCGATGTTAAAGAGGAAACAATCGATAAGGATATTGAAACACAGGCTTTAATGCGTACGTTGTTAACGCATTTTGAAAGATACGCGAAAGCCTCCAATAAGATTACATCTGAAACCATTAGTACTGTGGCAGACATTGAAGAGCCAAGTCGTTTAGCGGACATTATTGCTTCACACTTGCCATTCAAGATTGCAGATAAACAAGAAGTATTGGAAATGCTCAGTGTAAAAAAGCGTTTAGACCATTTAATTATTCGTTTGCATGACGAACAAGAAGTACTTGATCTTGAGAAGAAAATTAATACAAAAGTTAAGCAATCCATGGAGCGTACTCAAAAAGAATATTATTTACGTGAACAAATGAAAGCTATTCAAACTGAGCTAGGGGACCGTGAGGGGAAAACTGGCGAAGTCGCTGAATTACGTAAACGTATTGACGAAACAGGAATGCCTGAATCCACGAAAGAAGTAGTGCTTAAAGAGTTGGATCGCTATGAGAAGCTACCAGCAGCTAGTGCGGAGAGTGGCGTCATCCGAAACTATATTGATTGGATTGTAGCACTACCATGGACGAATGCGACTGAAGATCGCATGAATATCGCACATGCAGAGGATATTTTAAATCGTGATCATGATGGATTAGAAAAAGTGAAAGAACGTATATTAGAATATTTAGCTGTACGTCAATTGAAAGAATCATTACGTGGACCCATATTATGTTTGGCCGGACCTCCAGGTGTAGGTAAAACTTCATTAGCACGATCTATTGCAGAAAGCTTGGATCGCAAATTTATCCGTATTTCATTAGGTGGGGTACGTGATGAATCAGAAATTCGTGGTCATCGTCGTACGTATGTTGGGGCAATGCCAGGGCGTATTATTCAAGGGATGAAAAAGGCAGGGACAATTAATCCTGTGTTCCTTCTAGATGAAATTGATAAAATGTCTAATGACTTCAGGGGAGATCCGGCAGCAGCGATGCTTGAAGTTTTAGATCCGGCTCAAAATAATACATTTAGTGATCATTACATCGAAGAATCTTATGATTTATCAAATGTATTATTTATAGCAACTGCCAATGATTTAAGTGCAATTCCTGGACCGTTACTAGATCGTATGGAAGTAATTTCGATTGCTGGCTATACAGAAATTGAAAAAGAGCAAATTACGAAAAATCATTTAATACCAAAACAGTTAAAAGAGCATGGCTTGAAAAAAACACAAGTTATTATTAAAGACGAAGCAGTAATGGATATCATCCGTTATTATACTCGTGAAGCAGGTGTTCGCGGACTAGAGCGTCAAATCGCAACCCTGTGTCGTAAAATCGCTAAGATTATTGTTTCTGGTGAGAAAAAACGGGTAACAGTAAGCTCGAAATCGTTAGAGGAATTACTCGGTAAACATCGTTTCCGATATGGACAAGCCGAAGAGGAAAATCAAATCGGTGTAGCTACTGGGCTTGCTTATACAACTGTGGGTGGTGATACATTACAAATTGAGGTATCATTAACACCTGGTAAAGGAAAATTGCAGCTAACTGGGAAGTTAGGAGATGTCATGAAGGAATCTGCCCAAACCGCCTTATCGTATGTCCGCTCAAAAATGGAAGAGCTAAAAGTGGATGCAGAATACTTTGAAACACATGATATTCATATTCACGTTCCTGAAGGAGCAGTGCCGAAAGATGGACCTTCCGCAGGTATTACAATGGCAACCGCAATTGTTTCCGCAATTTTACACCGTCCAATACGCCGTGAGGTCGGCATGACGGGTGAAATTACTTTACGTGGACGTGTACTGCCAATTGGGGGCTTAAAGGAAAAAACACTCAGTGCGCATCGAGCAGGCTTAACGACAATTATTTGTCCGAAAGATAATGAGCGTGATATTGAGGATATTCCTGAAAGTGTACGCGAACAACTAACATTTAAACTAGTGTCATCGGCTGATGAAGTATTAGCCATTGCACTGGACGGAGGTATTTAAGAAAATGAAAGTCCATAACGTCGAAATGGTCATAAGTGCTGTAAGACCAGACCAATATCCAGAAGATGGACTGCCAGAATTTGCACTAGCCGGTCGTTCAAATGTGGGGAAATCCTCATTTATTAACCGAATGATCGGTCGTAAAGCTTTAGCACGTATATCTTCTAAGCCCGGAAAAACACAAACGCTTAATTTTTACAAAATTGAAGAGCAATTGTTTTTTGTAGATGTTCCTGGTTATGGTTATGCAAAGGTTTCAAAAACTGAGCGTGAAGCATGGGGGAAAATGATTGAGCGTTACATCACAGGGCGCAATGAATTAAAGGCAGTCGTACAAATTGTTGATTTACGTCATCCTCCTACAGCTGATGACCGCATGATGTATGATTTTTTAAAGCATTACAATATTCCTTGTATTGTCATTGCAACAAAGGCAGATAAAATCCCAAAAGGTAAATGGGATAAGCATAAAAAAGTTGTGAAAGAAACGCTGGATATGGAAAAAAATGATCCTCTTATTGTCTTTTCTTCAGAAAAAGGAATTGGCTTTGAAGAAGCTTGGCGTACTATCGAAAATAAAATGTAATAAGAAAACATCTATTGCGTCTAATACTTAGGACAGTAGATGTTTTTTTTATTAAAATGGATGGAATTGCTTGATGAATGAAACAACTGACCGATAAATTAAATAGGAGGTGGACTAAATGGATATCGCAGCTTTATCTATGGCAATGAATCAAGCAACTTTAATGCAAAATGTATCTCTAGCTGTAACGAAACAGGCAATGGAGATGCAACAGCAAAATACAGAACAATTAGTTGACATGTTAGATGCTCCACATCCAACAGCTGGACATACAATTGACGTTCAAGTTTGATGAAGGAAGGTAGCTTGAAATTAGAAGCTACCTCTATCTTTGTGTCTAGTGGTAGATTTAAAAAGGAATTAAAAGCACTAAAATGTATCTTTTTGAATAGGAAAAACTACCAATAGTACGATATACTATATATTAATAAAATTTTTCTAGGAGGTGGGATTTGTTGAAGAAGATTCCATACATACTAATGATTTTGTTACTAGCGGTTCTCGGGTTTTCATCAAATCAAACGGCACATGCTGCCCAAATGGTGACTGGAACTTTTGTGGATGTAACATATTCAGAATATGAAAATTCAAATGGAGTAATAGAAAAAAAGCTTAATAAAATTACTTTGGAAAATGATAGCGGACGTCAAATTACATACAATATAAATAATAATGCCCGCCTGTATATTAATAATACAGAGACTACAATCGAAGGCTTTAAGATGGGGATGAAAGTAGAAGCGGACATTTCCCTTCGAAGTGTTGTTGAGCTTCGAGGTACTTCTAATTCTATAAAAGAAACAGAATCTCCAACGGTTGCCCAAAATACTAAAACACTTGCCGGTGTAGTGACTAGTATCGATCCAAATGGACTATTCATTATGCTGAAGTCGGATTTTGGAAAAGAAACAACCTACTATATAAATAAAGATACAAGCTATCAAAAAAACTCCTCTGCAGTCGATATTAGCGCACTATATGTAGGGGATCGTGTTAAGCTTAGCCTTAAAAATCGAAACACATCCATTGTCACGAAAATCGAAATTAGTGACACAGGTACATTAGTTGAAAACCTATATAAAGGTGAGATACAAACGGTTAATGCCAATGCAAATAAATTAACTGTAAAAAACCAACATGCTTTTATCAATTGGCAATTTGGTTCTGATACAACAAAGGCTTTATCAACGATGGATTTTTCATCGAAGGTTCCGGTATATGTTGGAAACACAAAAATTAATAAAGATCAGTTGAAAAATTACGTTGGCAGTGAAGCATATTATGCAACAGTTAAACAATTTGGCAAAGAAGTGATTGAAAAGATTGTTGTATTGAAAAACAACGAGCGAACTTATTATGAGCCTATGCTTTCTGTGGATACTAAATATCAATTATTAAAACTTAAATCTGCAGGGACAATATATTTCCACGATGGAACTATCTTAATTCGAAATGGTCGTTTAATCGAACCTACTGGCCTATTAGCTTATGGTACAGCTTTTGTTATTTCGGACGGTGCTGCACGTGATCATTATGCCCAAGTTGTGCAAGTAACAAGTGATAGTTTTATGTCACCAAACTTAGCAGATCATGAGTTATATTATGGACGCTTATCACAAGCAGATGGCTATTTAATCGAAATTGATGATGCGATGAAGATTGAGTCAAATGTCTTCAAGAAAACTGAGCGTACTGTACTATCTGTTAGTAATTCAACGAAAGCAATAGTAGATGATGGTAACAAAACATACAGTGTCATTCCTGATATTGAACTTCATTTATATGAAGGTCAATATGGATACTTCTATGTGAAGGATGGACATGTACAGGCCCTTCATATTCTTCATAAAGCGAAGCCTGTTGCACCATTAATGTTAACAGGTAAACTACAGTCAGTTAAATCGAAATTCCCAGCTGTAATCAATGTGAAGAGTGTTAGCCAATGGCAAAATGGGCGTTGGTATGAAGCTGGTGAAATGATTGATATGAATATTGACCAAGCAACAATTATTAAAGCAGGTAAAGTTATTCAAGCATCTGATTTACAACCTTCTGATCGTTTAGTAGTATTATCCGATCGTTTTGTCAAAGCTCATTTAATATTAGTTGATTAATAAAATGAGAGTCTTCTGCGAGTATATTTACGATGAAGGTATTCAGCTTAAGTGAATCTTTAGCGCTTACTTATGATGAAAAACTTTGTCCCTATATGAGTAGAAGGCGATTGGGTGTTAACCTTGAAATCTTTAGGTGTGTTGATTAGGTTCATCACCAAAAGTTGTGGATGACTTTTGTTAAACGTCTCCTATGTAAATAAGTTGATCTTCGTTACGGCTGGGTGACCCTTGGGGATTAGCAATAGAGGAACGAAGGCTAAAAGTATCACGTCCTGTGATAACGCCTTCGTGACCAACATCCTGTTGCCCCGACGCCCCCAGGAAGCTCTGCTCTGCGCGAAAGCGAAGCGTCAGCGGCAAATGCTTTAACTGTGCGAAAGCGAAGCGACAGCAACAAATGTTTTATCTGTGCGAAAGCGAAGCGACAGCAACAAATGCTTTAACTGTGCGAAAGCGAAGCGTCAGCAACAAATGTTTTAACTGTGCGAAAGCGAAGCGACAGCAACAAATGCTTTAACTGTGCGAAAGCGAAGCGTCAGCAACAAATGTTTTAACTGTGCGAAAGCGAAGCGTCAGCAACAAATGTTTTAACTGTGCGAAAGCGAAGCGCCTAGCTGGACCGGAAATCAACACACCTTTTGGTGATGATCGGTTAAGTAGGAAAAATTGGCATTATTTGTTACGAGTGTTCCTATCACTTTGCTTACATCAACACGCCTGCTTATTTTGTAATCTTAAAGAAATAATTGATAGCTCCAAATGCGGATATGCATGGAATGAAAGAGAGGAACAGAAAAAGAATGCGAAAACATTTATCTAAAATAATGTTAGTGGTTCTTGCTGTATGTATTATTGGAGCTACTATCCCGGAAAATGCATCAGCTTCTTCATTAGAAACAACGGGTGCTGTAAAAAATGAATATACATACGAGGAAGCTGTTTTCATTACAGGAACACCTATTATATTTAAAGGCACAAGTAGAGACATTAAAATTACACAAAAAGAATCTAAAGGAAAATTAACTGAAACATATAGTATGAAGCTAACAGCAAGTAACGGTGCTACATTGACACGAAATATTGCCTATGAATCAGATGTTGTAGATTATGCTACGATTGGTCAAAAAACATCGAATGGTGTTGTGAAAAAGTATACAGAGAAAATTGTAGTTGGGAAAACTACTTATACATTGGTTGATTATCAATTTTCACAAGGGACTGTAACGGACAATCGTGTAGCCTCTGATTATTTCTCAGGAAATGTGATTTCGAGAAAAACGTATTCTTATCAATCTGGGACTGGAAAAAATGCAGTCCAAAATACCGTGACTATTGATACTGATAGTCGTCATGCTGGCTATGAAAATTTCTGGGGAGCGACAGAAACACAAATTACAGAAGCTGTTTATACTTATAGCGATGGTAAGACAAGCCATGTGAAAAATCGTTTATCTACAAGTAAATCACGTGTACTGAACTATGAAGAAAACCTAGGGACTTTAGGGAGCTTTGATGGTGGATATGCGGTAGTAAGTGAAAAGGATGTTATTTCTGAATATACGTATGATTTAGCCTCTGGACAAAAAGGTATTCTTGACTTAGATACAGAATACATGCCGACAATTGAACGTTTAATCATTCCTAAGTTCCGTGATTTATCAAATCATTATGCGAAACAAGCTATTGAAAAATTATACTCTTTAGGTATTTACTCTGATGCAAGTAATTTCTTCTCACCAAATACCCCTATGAAGCGTATTGACTTTTCAACATCGATTGGTAAGGCAGTTGACTTACGTGTTATGGCAGAACCGAAAACGAAAAAACCGCAAACTACTACAAGTATTTTTAAAGATATAAAGCGTACAGTAAAAGATTATGCCTATATTGAGTCTGCGGTTCATAAAGGAATTATTAAAGGTGTATCACCAGAGTATTTCAAACCTGATAATCCAATTACAAGAGCACAAGCCGCAACGATTTATGTGCGTGCCTTAGGGCTTGAGAATAAGGCGCCAGATCCGGGCTATATAACAAAGTTTAAGGATGATGCGCAAATTCCAACTTACGCAAGAGACGGTATTTACATTGTAAATGAGTTAGGTTTAATGACGGGTGACCCTGCAGGTCGATTTAATCCAAATCAACCATTAACGCGTGCAGAAGCATCAGTAGTGTTAGAACGTTTTTTGAATTATTTAGAAGGTGACTTAAAACAAAACTATCGAGATGACATATTGTTCTTTAATTAAAGAAAGGACTGAACAATAAATGACGTATGCTAAAAAAGCATTTCTATCCCTACTATGTATCGTACTAGTCCTGATGACAGCAACTCCAGCTGTAACTCAGGCAGCTACGACAATTAAGGATGTACCAACTAATAATAGTAAATTCAAAGCTATTTCATGGGCAGTCGATAATGACTTACTCTCATTAAATAGCGCTAATAACTTTTTACCTAATGAACAGTTAACTGAGCGAGAGCTTGTTGTCATGTTTGCAAAACTTGATCGAAACTATGCATTAACATATGACGACAGTGTAGCTTATAACTTCTATAGTGATTTTTATTTACCGTTTAATGGTACCTATACAACAGCCAATCGTTCAAAAGCTATTACACGTGGACAATTTGCACGTATATATGCTGCCTTTAGAGGTTTAGATTTAGATGAGCCTCAGGCGGTTCAGTATTTATACACGAATGATATTTCAACAGGAGGCACTGGTAAAAAGACATTTGCTGATTTCCAACCTTCTACAAAACTAACTCGTGGAGATAGTGCTGAATTATTATACCGCAGTGTACAAAACGGCAACTTTGCTGTACTAGGATTAAAACGTACGGCAGCAGGCCGTGATAACGACAAAATTACATTACCTCCGGGCTTCATGGGCTCAAGCAACACAGAATTTGAAGAACCAAAGGATAATAACAACGATTTTACTGGACCAGAGTATGTTAATAATGCTCTACAAAGTATTGATGTTGAAAAACCAGATTTAATCGCAAATGACCAAGATTCAACGCTCATTACTGTATCTTTAAAAGCTTGTAATGGTGATCCAATACCTGATGATAAATCTTATACATTCCGTGTAACCTCATCATATGGTGCAAAAATCGTTGACACATCTGGTGAAGCTGTTCGAAATGTACAATCAGATGGTTCTACTGTCTCTGCAATTGTTATAGCACCAAAATTAACAAAATCTGTCCGTGATACAATTTCATTTGAGCTTATTAACAACACAGATCCTGGTATGAAATGTCTTGTAGGTGAAAAACTGAATGCACATGTCCGTTACTCACCTCAGCCGGAGATGCGCATTGATTATCAAGTGTATGATCCAACAAATACGGATGATGAAAATGGAAATGTAACACCTCCATATGTACCGTATGAAAAATTACCAGAGTTCTTTACAGAAAATATTGTGGACGTCCATTGGATTGAGAGAGAAGAAAAGCTATTTAGTATTGGACAGCAAACAAATGTAACAAATGCTCTAGGAAATGTTGAAAATAAGTACTTACAATATGGTGGCAGTGATAAAAAATACCCTGCATTAGGCTATGAAAATGCCATTTTACAGTTTGAAAACTATAATATCTCAGTTTGGCTGTTCGAAGAAATTATTGAAAAACGCTTGAAGGATTCGGTTAATGATACGATTGAAATTATGTATATGATTTCAGATGATGGGCGTCCAATTTATCGTATTCAAGGAATTGATGATGCGATTGCCTCGCAGGTTGAGAACATTAACCCAGTCGGTGCTATTATTCAACTTATGGGTTATTTGCCAGATGAAAAAAAACTGACGCTCGAGCATTATGATAGTGTCATGAAAATTTATGCTATTTTCACAGGCTTGAGTAACTACGATCGAACAGTATTATTAAAATACCAAGGTGGTAAATTACTAGGTCAAGTAGAAGCCTATAAAAAACGAGTGGAAGCATTAAAGGAAAGTGCAGAAGCGGCATCGAGACCATCTGGTAAAGATCGTTATACAAAAGTAATGGTTACATTAGTGAGACCAGGTGGAGAAATTATTACTGACTATCAAGGAACAGTAAAAATTAAATTTGATGGTGTTGAGAAAACAGCTTCATTTGTTACGAATACTTCGGATTACTTGAATAATACAGGAAGCCCAGGGACGGCCGTTGCGTACTTTGACTCCGTTATTTATGGGAAATCAAAAGCTGAAGCAACATTAGTAAATAAAATAGATCCTCGTTATGCAACAATATTGAAGGATCTAAAAGATAAAACATTTACAAAAGAAATTTTTACAAATCCTTACTTTAGTAAAAATTCTTGTTCTTTAGCAACAGAAGTCGCTTATGTAGTTGATTACTCTGCTTCGATGAAAGCTTCTGACCAATCAAATTACCGTGGTAAAAAAATGATGGAAGTCATCGATCAAATTAAGGCAAAAAATAATATTGTAATTGAAACAAATACAAAAGCTACTGTTCTTGGAGAGGGCACTACAGACAATGTGTTGAAAAAAGATCTGTATAAAGCATCGAAAGAGAAAGGTGCCACAGATATTTTTGCAGGTATTGAACTCGCACTGTCTAAATTCTCAAATGACTCAAAAACGTCGAAATCTATCATTGTCATATCAGATGGTAAAACAAGTAAATCTAAGATGACAAAAGTGTTGAACGATGCGAAAAATAAAGGGGTTAAGGTTTACACTGTAAGTATGGGTAAAAAATCACAAGTCAATGATGCAATTTTAACGCAATTGGCTGCTGAAACTGGTGGTATTTATTACCACGCAATCGATAACTTACAATTACATCAAGTTTTCCAAAAAATTATTGATTCAATTTTATGTAAAACTTCGCCTTCAAGTTGTGTGAATCCTGAAGATTTATTTGAAGAAGCGACAGTAACCCTACGCAAAGGCAATATTACAATGAATGCAAGGATTGATGGTAATTGTTCAAATGTTGCAAAGGTTAATGTACGATTCCCTTCTTTAAGTGGAGATGTGCAATTTGAATTGAATAAGCGTAGTGATAATGTCTACATGCTAACAAAAACAGTGCAAACAATGCAGGACTTCAAAGTTAATAATGAGATTGAATTTGTAGCTTATGATAAAGACGGTAAAATTATAGCTACTAAAACTGTGACAATCACAAATTAATAGTTAAAAGTCATTTTAAGCTGAACTAATTCTAACAATTAGTTCAGCTTTTTAGATTTTAGATATTTATTTTATAGCATTTACCATAACGTGTGGTTGATTTTCGTTCCGGCTGGGCGCTTTGTTGCTGACGCTACGCTTTCGCACAGATAAAACATTTGTTGCTGCCGCTTCGCTTTCGCACAGTTAAAACATTTGCCGCTGACGCTACGCTTTCGCGCAGAGCAGAGCTTCCTGGGTGCGTCGGGGCAACAGGATGTTGGTCACGAAGGCTTTATCACAGGACGTGATGCTTTTAGCCTTCGTTCCCCTCCCGCTTCACTCGCGATGCTCGCTGCAGGGTCTCGGGCCAACAGATGTTTTCTGCGCGAAAGCGTAGTGCTAACGTAGCGGCAGCAGAGGGTTTTGTTTGTGCGAAAGCGCAGCGACAGCAACAGCACCGATGTTGGTCACGAAGGCGTTATCACAGGATGTGATGGTTTTAGCCTTCGATTCTCTACCGCTGATCCCCGAGGAGTCGCCCAGCCTCCACTCCAATCAACTTATCCTCAATTATATTTTTTGACAAATTTTTATCCTAACTTTCAGAATCGAACTGTATAATTTAATAAATTTATTAAATTTGGCAATAGTACACCTAAAGATACTTTGAGGTGAAGACAAATGAACAGAACTGTTTATCTTTTCTTATTTTCATTTTGTACGTTTTTTTTATTATCATTACATGCATCTGCAAATGATAAACCAAGTCCTTATGAAGAAATATATCCTGAAATAGGATATAAATCGGTAGAAGAAGCAGTAAATGATTTTGAACAACACTTTAACCAAAAATTAAAGCTACCTCTTAGAGTACCCCCTATAAGCTTTACACATCATTTTGGACGATTTACCGATTCAAAGTATGAAGGTAATGACGCACTTGAAGTGACATATATCAATGACCAATTATCCGAAAATCACTATAAAATTGATATTCGCCCACGTAAGTATAAATTGCCTCTTAGAGAGAAATATGTAGTAAAAACTTATGAATTAAAAAATGGGATTGTGGCCACATATATGACCATTTCAGGTTTTAATGTGCTTGTTTTCGAGAGAGACAATTTTCAGTATATGCTAAGTATTGATAAACGAGTTTCAAATAAAGTTACGCCTGAAACTTTAATAGACATAGCCAATTCTATTGATTATTAAATGAAACTGAAAATTTTGATGTGCAACTTACGGGAACGTTTGTTGAAATAGTAAAGTTAGCCTTGTTAAAAATTGAAATTCGACAAAGGCTATATTTTATACCTTAATAATAATTAAAAGAACAATAGAGTTGTCCAGATTTGGTTTACCTCTATTGTTTATTCCGGAAGACATATTTGCCCTAAATAAACTAATAATTAATTATCCTTATTCGAACGTAAAAATAATAGTATGTACGTACTAAATTATTTTTAGCTAAAATTAGGGAATTGCCTTTAGGAATCTTCAATATCAATTACCTTTACTTGTTCATCATCGAAAGTTAGGAGGACTTTTAATAAAACGTATATCATGTGAATAAGTTGATTGGAGTGGAGACCGGGCGACTCCTTGGGGATCAGCGATATAGAGGAACGAAGGTTAAAAGCATCACATCCTGTGATAACGCCTTCGTGACCAACATCGTGTTGGCCCGAGACCCTGGAGCGAGCAAATAGGGGAACGATGGCTAAGAGCATCACGTCCTGTGATAACGCCTTCATGACCAACATCCTGTTGCCCTAAGCGGCTCTTCGGACGCCCCCAGGAAAGCGCCCCGGTCGGAACGGAAATCAACCCCACGTTTTGGTAATGAGCCATTAAAAGACAATGTTCTGGACAAACATTAAATTTGAAATAGGAAGTATATTTTGTTACACTTAGTTTATAATAATTCTAATGTAGATGACGAATTTCAGTTCTTCATGACATGTTCACAAATTATTGATGAACTCTTGTCGAACTGTGCTATAATGAGATTTGTCAATTAGAACGTGAGAGGTGTTATTCATGCATACCATCGTAGTAGGCTTGAATTATAAAACAGCGCCTGTTGAAATTCGTGAAAAGTTATCATTCATAGAGAATGAACTACCACAGGCAATGGAAGCGCTACAACAACAAAAAAGTATATTAGAAAATGTTATTGTTTCGACATGTAACCGCACAGAAATTTATGCAGTAGTTGATCAATTGCATACTGGACGTCATTTTGTGAAGCAATTTTTAGCAAAATGGTTCGACCTGCCTGTGGAGACATTTTCTTCTTATTTAACAATTCGTGAGGAAGATCAAGCTATCGAGCATTTATTCAAAGTAACAGCTGGAATTGATTCGATGGTGCTTGGCGAAACTCAAATTTTAGGACAAGTAAGAAAAAGCTTCTTAAGTGGACAAGAGATTGGAACTACTGGAACGGTATACAATCAGCTATTTAAGCAGGCAGTGACATTTGCGAAGCGTGCACATAATGAAACGGCTATCGGTGAGAATGCGGTATCTGTCTCTTATGCAGCAGTTGAACTAGCAAAGAAAATATTTGGATCTTTACAACGTAAACATGTAGCAATTTTAGGTGCAGGGAAAATGGGGGAACTTGCTATTGAGAACCTTTACGGTAGCGGTGTAGGAAAAGTAACTGTTATTAACCGTACGTTCGAAAAAGCAGAAAGTTTAGCAGCTAAATTTGACGGTGAAGCAAAATCAATGAAGGAACTACAATGTTCGTTACTGGAAGCGGATATTTTAATTACTTCTACAGGTGCAACAGATTTTGTTATTGACTATGAATTGATGCAATTTGTTGAACGTTTACGTAAAGGTAAACCATTATTTATGGTAGATATTGCAGTTCCGCGTGATATTGATCCACGTGTTGGAGATTTACCAAATGTTTTCTTATATGATATAGATGATTTACAAGGCATCGTCGAAGCAAACCTGGCAGAACGTGAACGTGCTGCGGCTGATATTTCTTCAATGATTGGCACAGAGGTTGTGCAATTTAAAGATTGGGTTGCGACTCTTGGCGTTGTCCCTGTCATCTCGGCTTTACGTAAAAAAGCGAATCATATTCAAGAAGAGACAATGATTAGTATCGAGAATAAAATGCCTGATTTAACGGATCGAGAACGTAAAATTTTAAGTAAGCATACAAAGTCTATTATTAATCAATTGTTAAAAGAACCAATTCTACAAGCTAAGGAAATGGCAAATTCACCAAAAGCAAATGAACAGTTACGTTTATTCCAACAGATTTTCGGTATTGAGGATGCTGTGGAAGCTGAAGTTACTGCGATGACAGAACAAGAGCTTGAACGCAAAGAACGTTTACAGTCGTCACAATCTTCCACTGAACCAAAGTATTCTTTCTAAAGATGTCTATGTGTTCGCGGTGCAACTTTAGAAAAGTTGTCCTTCGAGCTTTTCCCGCGAACGAGATTTTCTACTGATTTTTAAATGAGGCGTTTTCGTATCTGTATGGTAAACTAAGGATACGAAAACGTTTTTTTTTCTAGGCTAAAGTACACTGCTTTAGTACTTTTGATACAAAGAAGGGATGTCTATTGGCTGATTTGACAATGACAAGGCTCTATGAAGTAATGATCGTCTTGTATGCGATCAGTCTAGTATTTTACTTTACTGATTACTTTTATAAGCAAATACGAGCAAGGCGAATTGCTTTTTGGCTTGTTTCATTCGTATGGGTAATTCAAAGTGCCATTATATTATTAACTTTTGTGGAAACGAAGCGTTTTCCGATTTTATCCTTGTCAGAAGGGATCCTCTTTTATTCCTGGCTGCTCGTGACACTATCTATTATTTTACATTGTATTGCACGAGTTGATCTACCGGTATTTATTATTAATATACTAGGATTTTTATTTGCCAGTATCTTTACTTTTATGCCCAAACGGTCAACAGGAGTAGTTAGTGATACTTTAATTTCGGAATTGCTTTTTATTCATATATCATTTGCAATATTATCGTACGCAGTGTTTTCCGTAACATTTGTTTTTGCGATATTGTATTTAGTATTATATCGTTTGCTTAAAAAGAAAAAATGGTCACATTTATGGACAAGGTTACCTTCACTACAGCAAACGAGCAACTGGATGAATGTTTCGTTTTTTATTGCTATTCCAGTGCTATTTATAAGTTTAGTTTTAGGGTTTGAATGGGCACTACTAACGCTAGAGAGTCTTTCGATTTTTGATGCGAAGATCATTGGGTCCTTTATTATTTTAATTTTGTATTGCTTTATATTGTATGTGAATCGTAAAGGTAAGCTGACTGGGACAACTTATGCGTGGGTACATATATACGCTTACCTATTAGTTGTTGTTAACTTCTTTTTAGGAAGCAGTTTATCACGATTCCATTTATGGTATTAGAAGAGAGGTTGGAGACTGTTGAGAAAAATTATTGTAGGTTCTAGGAGAAGTAAGCTAGCTTTAACACAAACAAATTGGTTTATCAATGAGTTAAAAGCAGCTGGTGTACCATTTGAATTTGAAGTGAAAGAAATTGTCACGAAAGGTGACCAAATTTTAGACGTGCAACTATCTAAAGTAGGTGGTAAAGGGCTTTTCGTAAAAGAAATTGAACAAGCACTTTACGACAAAGAAATTGATTTTGCTGTCCATTCTATGAAGGATATGCCTGCAGTATTGCCTGAAGGATTAGTTATTGGCTGTATTCCACCACGTGAAGATGCGCGTGATGCTTTTATTTCAAAAGGACATGTGAAATTTGCCGATCTTCCAGCAGGAGCTGTTGTTGGGACAAGTTCTCTTCGTCGCAGTGCTCAACTTTTAACAGTCCGTCCAGATATAGAAATTAAATGGATTCGTGGAAATGTAGATACGCGCTTAGCTAAACTTGAAACTGAAGAATACGATGCTATTATTTTAGCAGCAGCAGGACTAAAACGCCTTGGCTGGAGCGATGATGTAGTTACTGAGTTTTTACCTGTTGAGGATTGTCTACCAGCAGTAGCACAGGGCTCTCTAGGTATTGAATGCCGTGGAGACGATACAGAACTATTAACGCAATTAGGCAAGTTAACAGATAGCATTACATGGCAAGAAGCGCATGCAGAACGTGCTTTCCTAGCGGCTATGGATGGCGGCTGTCAAGTACCTATCGCAGGATACGCAAAGTCTAACGGGGAAGAAATTACATTAACTGGCCTTGTTGCTGCACCAGATGCTTCAGTTGTTTATAAGGAAACGGTTGTGGGAACTGATGCGGAAGTAATTGGGAAAGAGCTTGCTGAGATTTTAACGAAGCAAGGTGCTTTTGACTTAATTCAACGAGTAAAGGCAGAGCAAGATGCAAAATAATTTACCTTTACAAGGTAAAACTATTATTTTGACAGGTACATCTAAGACGACAACGATAATAGATGACATTACAGCTTTAGGTGGCCATGCAGTAATTGCCCCTTTGATTGAAACTTGCGAGCTGATCGATAAAAACGATGATGTGAATTTAGAGTTTGCACGTCAATTTGAATGGCTCATTTTTACGAGTCAAAATGCGGTAGAAGCTTTTGCCAACAAGATGCAACGCTTTCATGTAAGTGCAGCGTATTTTCAAGGGAAAATTGCTTCTATCGGTACTAAAACTACTATAGCCTTAGAAAATCTAGGATTCCATGTGAGCTTTATGCCTTCTATATTTAGTGCAGATGTATTTGTTCAAGAATTTCCTAATGTAGCAGGTAGCAATCCTACGTGTCTATTTATTCGTGGGGAAAAAGCGAAAAAGACATTAAAGGATGGTCTGCCCTTTACATTGAAGGAATGGACAGTTTATGAAACGATTGAGCGACATGATCAAAAACAATTAATGATTGAATGTATCCGTACGAATAGCGATGTCACAGTAATTTTTGCTAGTCCTTCTGCTGTTGATGTCTACGCAAAGGATATAGCTTCGGTAATTGGTTGGGGGGCAGTACATGTAGCAGTAATCGGTCATATTACAGAAGCAGCTATTTTAAATCACGGTGCTATTGTAGATGTTATGCCGAGCGTATATACAATGCAAGCAGTCATCGAGGAAATAACGAAAGTAGGAGAAAGAAAATGACAAAATTACAATTTCAAAGACATCGTCGTTTGCGTGCAAATGCTGCTATACGATCAATGGTAAAAGAAACATACTTACACAAAGAAGACTTAATTTATCCAATTTTCGTTATGGAAGGCGAAAATATTAAAAATGAAGTACCTTCTATGCCAGGAGTTTTTCAATTTTCATTAGATAAACTTGAAGCTGAGATTGATGAAGTTGTTGCTTTAGGAATTCCTGCGGTTATTTTATTTGGCTTACCTGCAGAAAAAGATGCAGTTGGAACTGGTGCATTCCATGATCATGGTATTGTACAAGAAGCAACACGACTTATTAAAGCTCGTCACCCAGAGCTTTTAATCATTGCAGATACATGCTTATGTGAATTTACAGATCATGGTCATTGTGGCTTAATTGAAGGCGATCAAATTTTAAACGATCCTTCTTTAGATGTTTTAGCACGTACAGCAGTATCACAAGCGAAAGCAGGGGCGGATATCATCGCTCCATCTAATATGATGGATGGATTTGTGGCAGCCATTCGTGCGGGTCTTGATGAAGCAGGCTTTGAAAATGTTCCGATCATGTCATACGCCGTAAAATATGCGTCTAGCTATTACGGTCCATTCCGAGATGCAGCTGATGGTGCACCTCAATTTGGTGATCGTAAATCATACCAAATGGATCCATCGAACCGTATGGAGGCATTCCGTGAAGCGGAATCAGATATTGAAGAAGGTGCAGATTTCTTAATCGTTAAACCAGCTCTAAGTTATTTAGACATTATTCGTGATGTAAAAAATAATTATACATTACCGATTGTTGCATACAACGTTTCTGGTGAATATGCAATGATTAAAGCAGCGGCTATTAATGGCTGGATTGAAGAGAAAAATGTAGTGCTTGAAACGTTACTTAGCATGAAACGTGCAGGCTCAGATTTAATCATTACGTATCATGCAAAAGATGTTGCACGTTGGTTGGAGGAGAAATAAATGACACGTTCTTACGAAAAATCAAAACAAGCATATGCTGAAGCAATTAACTTAATGCCAGGTGGTGTTAGTAGCCCAGTACGTGCATTCAAATCCGTAAATATGGATCCAATCTTCATGGAATCTGGTCACGGTGCTATTATTAAAGACATTGATGGCAATGAATATATTGATTATGTATTATCATGGGGACCTCTTATTTTAGGTCATACTCATCCAGAAGTTGTACAAGCAATTGCAGAAACAGCAGCGAAAGGCTCCTCGTTTGGAGCACCAAGCTACACGGAAAATCGATTAGCTAAATTAGTGTTAGATCGACTACCTGGTATGGAAATGATTCGTTTTGTTTCTTCTGGGACAGAGGCTACGATGTCTGCTTTACGCGTAGCTCGTGGTGTTACAGGTCGCGATAAAATTTTAAAATTTGAGGGCTCATATCACGGTCATGGAGATTCCTTGCTAATTAAGGCTGGCTCTGGGGTAGCTACATTAGGCTTACCTGACAGCCCTGGTGTCCCAGCGGATATTGCACGTAATACATTAACAGTAGCGTACAATGACTTAGAAGGGGCGAAACTAATTTTCGAAAAGTTTGGTTCAGAGCTAGCGGCAGTAATTGTTGAGCCAGTTGCAGGAAATATGGGCGTTGTTCCTCCGCAACCAGGCTTCCTTCAAGGCTTACGCGAATTAACAAAGGAACATGGAACATTGTTAATTTTTGATGAAGTTATGACAGGCTTCCGTGTTGATTATGGCTGTGCACAAGGTTATTTTGATGTAACACCGGATATGACAACATTAGGTAAAGTTATTGGTGGTGGACTTCCTGTTGGGGCATTTGCAGGGAAAAAGGAAATTATGGAGCAGGTGGCACCAGCTGGTCCAATCTATCAAGCTGGGACATTGTCAGGGAATCCATTAGCGATGACAGCTGGCTATGAAACATTAACTCGCCTAGATAATAGCTCTTATGAATACTTCAAGAAGCTAGGAGATCAATTAGAGGCTGGTTTCCGTGAAGCAGCAACGAAATACAATATTCCGCATACTGTAAATCGTGCTGGTTCAATGATAGGTTTCTTCTTTACGAACGAAGATGTTATTGATTTTGATTCAGCAAAAACGTCGGATTTGCAATTGTTTGCTGAATACTTCCGTCTAATGGCAGAAGAAGGTATTTTCTTACCGCCATCTCAATTTGAAGGTTTATTTATTTCTACTGCACATACGGAAGAGCATATCGCAAAAACAGTTGATGCTTTCCATAAAGTATTTGCACAATTAGCAAGATAATAGGTTGTTACAAAATAGCATGCTAGGAGTATTTCCTGGCATGCTATTTTTTGTGTTAAAGTAATGCAATATACCTTTCTCTGTAATATTTTTAATTTTTGCCCTTAAAAAGTTCATTGAAGGGAAATAATCGTTATCTACTTGAAAAAATTTTCATTAAAATTATAACTTTCAGCATAGCCAAATTGTGGGCAAAATCGTATATAATAGAGCTATTCGTAAAAGAAAGTAGTGAATTGATATGGCAACTGGCACACATATGGTCGAAGTACCTGTAGGAATTGAAAATGTATGGGATTTCGTCAGTGATATGGAAAAATGGGCAAAGCTTGTCCCAGGTTATAATGCACATGAAATGATTGATGAAAAAAATTCAACATGGACGTTTAAAGGCAATGTTGGTGTTTTGAAAAAAACAGTACAAGTAGAGATTGCTATTTTAGAATGGGCAGCGCCTTCTAAAGTAACATTCGAATTAAAAGGAATTTCTGATAACTTTTCAGGAAACGGTTATTTCCTAGCTGAGAGTATTGATGCAGAAAATACAAAAATGACAGGCTTCTTGGAAGTAACAGCAGGAGGATTAGCTGGTCCTGTTTTAAATCCAATTTTTAAGCCAATCGTACCAAAAGCAACACAAATGTTAACAGACCGTGTAGCAAATAAAATTAAATTGGTGAATGTATAACTACAGTTGAACCAACAGTAAAAAGGCATGCTAGAAGAAGTTTTCTAGTATGCCTTTTTTAGGCTCATCATTGGGGGGATTTCCGTTACTGCCGGGCTCTTGTCCAAGAGGCGTTTCGATGAGCGGTGCAAGACAAAATCCGAACGCATTGTTTATCTGCGCGAAAGCAAAGAAACAGCTACACAATTACGCCAAGTCGAAATGAATTAATCATCCTATAGCATACTATCCCTCGGAGCTTCATATGATGCAAGAGGAGGGATTATTATCGAACACAAAACTTGGAATATGAGTGAAACTTTTTGTTTTCCTGGATATGGCTGCCCAACAGAAATAGCAGCTGTACAAATTAAGCCACGGTGGCAGACAACGCAGTTAGAAGATTCTCTACGATTAATGGGTATTTATCATATCACAGCACATGTTCGCTTTGATTTTCAAGATATGCAAGCTTACATGGGTGATGATGAATTAGTGCAAATCGACACGCTAGATATTCAAGGGGATACTGGTTATTTTGAGTATGCAGTCCCTTTAAATGTAGATTTACCAAAGGATGCAGCTATTGAAGATTTAATGGTTAAGGATATTCGACCTGTTTTGACGAATCAGATGTGCCAGCTTGAATGGACGGTTACTAGTGTTTTTAATGAGCCAGAGCTAGCATTAGAAAAAGCTCATATTTTTGAAAATCAGTCTGTCAATGCCTCAGCTCAAATAGAGAAGGGGGACCTTACAAAAGAAACGGCACAGGTAAAACAACCTGCAACTGTAGTAGCTTCGAATCAAGAAAAAATAACTGTAGCTGTAGCAGCTTCGGCACAAGAAGAAAAGTCTATTGCAGTAGTAGCTTCAGCACAAGAGGAAAAATCACAGACTGTATCTTTTGCAGCTCAAAAGGAAAAGTCTGAAGCAATAGTAGCTTCAGACAAAAAAGAAAAGCGTGCACCAGTTGAGCAAAAAACAATGTTGAGGGAATCCTCAAGTCATATTGTAGTCCGTGAATCCAGCTCCTGGCATGAAGTTCCGTCGATGATCTGGGATTTAACTGAAGACTATACACCGCTAAAGGTTCGTGTTTCAAATGATTTCATTCAAAAGTAAATAGCATAGAAGTAACAGGAGCAATAAGATGATGAAATCCCCAGATGTTGGAATTATGATGACACGTATAAACTGAAAAACACAAATTGGTACAATGATCGTTTTGCAATAAAAACGAAATTGTCGTAGCCATGGTGGTAAATGCCAAGGATTATACTTACGTCGTCGCATTTGAATTTTCACTTCCTTTTCTAGTAGTGCTTCCTAAAAAATGACTAAATCACTTGAAAAATTGCATGATTCTGGGGTACAATGTGAAAAAGTCGAATATAGATGTTATGACAGGGAAGAGTAAATTAGTAGTGCATTTAAAGAGAGGAAACGGTAGCTGAAAAGTTTCTATATGTACCTAATTGAATGTAGCCCTCGAGCAGCTTTAGTGAACTAACAGTAGTTAAAGCCGGTTAAACACCGTTACCGAATTGAGAGCCAGTAGTAAAAGGCTTAAGCAAGTAGTGTATTCTATTTCTTGATGAAATGTGTGTATAGTGACCGCTTAACTCGCCTCTGCTGGAATTAAAGGTGGTACCGCGAATTTAAACTCCTTCGTCCTTTTAGACGTTAGGAGTTTTTTTTATTTTCTTTAAATCTTCTGGTAAATGTGCCTCAGCATGAGACATAAAAACAGAATGATTGGTACTATCTCACACCGCAAAATTATTAGTTAACAGGAGGAGTCAAAATGACAGAAAACATTTCAATGCCTACAAAATATGATCCGCAGTCCATTGAAGCGGGTCGTTATGAATGGTGGTTACAAGGGAAATTTTTTGAGGCGCAGCCTACAAGTGAAAAGGAGCCTTATTCTATCGTTATTCCACCACCGAATGTAACAGGTAGACTACATCTTGGTCATGCTTGGGATACAACATTACAAGATATTTTAATTCGTATGAAGCGCATGCAAGGTTATGATGCACTTTGGTTACCAGGAATGGACCATGCAGGTATTGCGACACAAGCAAAAGTAGAAGCCAAACTACGAGAAGATAATATTACACGTTATGATTTAGGCCGTGAAAAATTCCTTGAAAAAACATGGGAATGGAAAGAAGAATATGCTGGGCATATTCGTGATCAATGGGCGAAGCTTGGTCTTGGATTAGATTATTCTCGCGAGCGTTTCACACTTGATGAAGGTCTTTCTGATGCAGTAAAAACTGTTTTCATTCAATTATATGAAAAAGGCTTAATCTATCGTGGCGAACGCATTATTAACTGGGACCCTGCTGCAAAAACAGCATTATCAGATATTGAAGTTATCTATAAAGATGTTCAAGGTGCATTCTATCATATGAAGTACCCATTAGCTGATGGCTCAGGATATGTGGAAGTAGCAACTACACGTCCTGAAACAATGCTAGGTGACACTGGGGTAGCCGTTCACCCTAAAGATGAGCGCTATCAACACTTAATCGGTAAACCAGTTATTTTACCAATCGTAGGTCGTGAAATTCCAATCGTAGCAGATGACTACGTAGATATGGAATTTGGTACTGGGGTTGTAAAAATGACACCAGCACACGATCCTAATGACTTTGAGGTTGGTAACCGCCACAACTTAGAACGCATTCTAGTTATGAATGAAGATGGTACTATGAACGAGCTTGCTGGCAAGTATAACGGGTTGGATCGCTTTGAATGCCGTAAGCAAATTGTAGCTGATTTACAAGAAGCAGGCGTGCTTATCCGTATTGAAGAGCATACACATTCAGTAGGTCACTCTGAACGTTCCGGTGCTGTTGTAGAGCCATATCTTTCTGCGCAATGGTTCGTAAAAATGCAACCACTTGCTGATGCTTCACTTACTCTTCAACAAGATGAAGAAGGGCAAGTAAACTTCGTACCATCTCGTTTTGAAAACACATATTCTCGCTGGATGGAAAACATTCGTGACTGGTGTATCTCTCGTCAGTTATGGTGGGGTCATCAAATTCCTGCTTGGTATCACAATGAAACAGGTGAAGTTTACGTAGGCAAAGAAGCACCAGCAGATGCAGAAAATTGGACACAAGATGAAGACGTATTAGATACATGGTTCTCGTCAGCTCTATGGCCATTTTCTACAATGGGTTGGCCAGATGAGACAAATGAAGAATATAAACGTTACTATCCAACAAGCACACTTGTAACTGGTTATGATATTATTTTCTTCTGGGTTTCTCGAATGATCTTCCAAGGTCTTGAATTTACAGGTCAGCGCCCATTCAAAGATGTATTAATACACGGTTTAGTACGTGATGGTGAAGGACGCAAGATGAGTAAATCACTTGGCAATGGTGTAGATCCTATGGACGTTATTGATCAGTATGGTGCCGATTCATTACGTTATTTCTTAGCTACTGGGTCTTCACCTGGTCAAGATTTACGCTATACAACTGAAAAAGTAGAATCAGTATGGAACTTTGCAAATAAGATTTGGAATGCCTCTCGTTTTGCTTTAATGAATATGGAAGGTATGACATATGATGAAATCGACTTAACTGGTGAAAAATCAGTTGCCGACAAATGGATTCTTACTCGCTTAAATGAAACAATTGAACGTGTAACATCTCTTGCAGAACGTTATGAATTTGGTGAAGTTGGCCGTGAGCTGTATAACTTCATTTGGGATGATTTCTGTTCTTGGTATATTGAAATGGCTAAATTACCGCTATATGGCGATGACGAAGTAGCTAAGAAAACGACTCGTTCTATTTTAGCTTACGTTTTAGATCAAACTATGCGTCTATTACATCCATTCATGCCTTTCATTACAGAAGAAATCTGGCAGCACTTACCTCATGAAGGCGAATCAATCACAGTGGCAGCATGGCCAACTGTACGTGCGGATCTTCATTTTGCAGAGGAAGCAGACAATATGAAGCTCCTAATGGATATTATACGTTCAGTACGTAATATTCGTGCGGAAGTTAATACACCAATGAGCAAAAAAGTGCCACTATATATTTCAGCGAAGGATGCTACAACAGTTACAGTACTTGAAGCAAATAAAGCATATTTAGAAAAATTCTGTAATCCAGAGTCACTAACAATTGGAGAAAACTTAGAAGCTCCTGGTCAGTCAATGACAGCAGTAGTAACTGGAGCTGAGCTATTCCTACCACTTGTTGGACTTATTAATCTAGAAGAAGAAATTGCTCGTCTTGAAAAAGAATTAGAAAAATGGGCAAAAGAAGTGAAGCTAGTTAATGGTAAGTTATCGAATGAAAAATTCGTATCTAAAGCGCCGGAAGCATTAGTTAATGCGGAGCGTGAAAAATTAGCCGATTACGAAAGTAAACATGCGGTTGTATTAAAACGTTTAGAAGAACTAAAAAATATGTAAGATTGAGACAGCGGATGGCAAATGTCATCCGCTGTTTTTTATCTTTCATTGAAGTGTAAGTAAACAACAGTTTTTTACGAAAAGTATGTGTATTGGGCGCTACTTGTACTAAAATAGAGATATTGTAGTAAGAGGGAGTGTTTCTTTTGTTCAAAACGATGAAAGAATGTACAGATTTTATTTTTACATTGAAGGCAGTTGATCATAAACGTGCACCGCTCGTATTGATGCGAGAGGTATTAGCGCTTCTTAATAACCCACAGGACAAGCTACGTGTTATCCATTTAGCAGGTTCAAATGGAAAGGGGTCAACAGTGAATGCGCTAAGAGAAATGTTACAACATGCTGGCTACAAAGTAGGCGCCTTTACTTCACCTCATTTAGAGCGTGTTAATGAACGTATGACTATTAATGGAATGCAAATTAATGATGCGCAATTTTTACACTATATGAACAACGTTGCTGAGATTATTGAGACACATTATGAAGGTGAATTTCCGAGCTTTTTTGAAGTGGTAACACTTATTATGTTTCAATATTTTGCCGATGAAGAAGTGGAATTTGCACTGATCGAAACGGGACTTGGTGGACGTTTAGATGCTACGAATGTCGTTACGCCCCTAATTTCAATTATTACAACGATTTCATTAGAACATACTGCGTTTTTAGGAGATACGTTAGCAAAAGTAGCGTTTGAGAAAGCGGGAATTATTAAAGAAAGTGTACCTGTTGTAGTGGGTGTTAAAAGTGAGGAGGCACTTTCTGTTATTAGTGAGGTAGCAAATGATCGCCATGCCCCATGCCTTGTTTTAGGGAAGGATTTTACGGTTGAAAATACGGAGAAAAGTACGGATATGCAACATTTTAATTACTGTAAAGCCAATGTGGAGATGGAAGCTGTCCCATTAAAAATGGCTGGGTCGCATCAAATAAATAATGCAAGCCTTGCGATTACGGCGATCCTAACGTTAAGAGAGAATGGAGCTATTGATATTTCTGATGTATCAGTCCGTCAAGCTTTGGCAAAAGCTCAGTGGGCAGGACGTTTTGAGCAATTACCTGACAATATTATATTAGATGGGGCTCATAATTCAGAAGGAACTGCTGCACTAATTCAAACACTTAAAACGGTTTATCCGCACCAAAACTATCGATTTATATACGCAGCATTATCGGATAAAGATCATGCGAAAAGTATTGCTTTAATGGATAGTGTTGCTACATCAATTGCATTTACGCAAATTGAGCTTCCGAATGCTATGCCCGCTGAGCGATTAGCTGCATTATCTACAAATACTAACAAAATATATAATGCGAATTGGTGTGAAATGGTTCAAACGATCCTACATCAAAGAAGTGATGAGGATCTTATCGTCATTACGGGCTCCTTGTATTTTATAGCTGAAGTTCGACAATGGCTACAGGGGGAACAACGATGATCCCAAAATTGAATAGCTTCAAGGAAAAGTGGAATGTTCAAAGTGATGATGTTATTAAACCTGGTCTAACTGCGATTGAAGAAGCGTTAGCACGAGTAGGTAATCCAGAAAACAAATTGCAAGTCGTGCATTTAGCAGGGACTAACGGTAAAGGGTCGACACTTACATTTTTAGAATCAATCGCCAAGGAACATGGCTTACGTGTTGGTAAATTTATGTCTCCTTGTATTTTGGACGTGCATGACCAAATTCAAGTAGAAGGTCAAGCTATTACAGAAGCTGAAATGAATCATGTTTTCCAACAAATGCAGGCAGCCGGTCTTAGTGGGAAACTAACAGATTTTGAACTTTTAACGGTTGCAACGTTTTTACATTTTGTTGCTAGTAATGTAGATGTTGCCCTAATTGAAGCTGGTATGGGGGGATTACTTGATAGTACGAATGTGGTCACACCGATTGTCTCTATCATACCGAGCATTGCATTAGAGCATACGAATTTTTTAGGAGATACGATTGAAAGTATTGCCAACCATAAAGCAGGAATTATTAAGCCGTATCGTCCAGTTATTATCGGAGATTTACCGTTAGAAGCGAAGAATATAGTCTATCAGGAAGCTAACAAAAAACATGCATCCGTTCTTGAGCTAAATCACCAATTTTATGTGGAACAAGAGAATGATGGAGAGAGTTATGAGCATAATGACAATGGCCTTTGTATTACAAAGCTTGCACGCACTATAAAGGGAGCACATCAGGCGAATAATATGGCACTTGCTATTACAGCCTTTATTGAATTGGCGACCGCATTGGAGTTACAAGTTAGTAAAGAAGCAATACAAAAAGCCGTGAAAAATGCAACCATTTTAGGACGGTTTGAAGAGATTATGCCTTATATTATCTTAGACGGTGCGCATAATCCAGCGAGTGCTGAGAAATTAATTGAAACGATTAAGCATGAGTTCCCGGATGAGCAGATTATTTTCGTAATTGGAATTCTGGCCGATAAGGCTGTAAAAGAGATTTTGCAACAATTTGAGCAAGTAAGTGATTGTTTTTACTTTGTTGATTTTGATAACCCCCGTGCGATGGCTGCTCAGAACATGCTTGAGCTGTCCAACGCCTCTCGTAAAGCAGTTTTAGAAGATTATGTGCAATTTTTAACACGACAGTCAGTAAACAAATCGAGGACTATTGTATCGGGTTCGTTGTATTTATTAACAGAAGTACGTAGTAGATTAAAAAATAGTTAACATCTAGTTGAGCGAACAACAGTAAAGATCAGGTACTCATAAAAAATGAGTCCTGATTTTTTTAGTGTGAAAAATAATTTATACGATGGATTATTTCAGTAAAATTGTTGAAAATATAGGTTTTTATTATTTGCTGATAAAATGGATTTTTTTGTTGATATTTTGCTAATATAGGTCCATTTTAACTGATTGTAGCGTAGGGCTACTCGACTCCCGCGGGAAAGCGAGACAGGCGAGACCCTGGACGGAGCGTAGCGGAGGAAGCGGCTCGACGCTCGCCCGCAGGAAAGCGAGTAGCCCGTAGCGGAAATCAGAGCCTTCTAATTAATTAGAGTGGATAAAAATGGTTAATCAACACGTTTGATCTTTTTTGTTTATAGTAAAACTTTCGTTGCAAAAATAGTTAATTTTGCAGTAAAACTTCGAAATAACTAGTAAATCAAAATGTAGTAAATTCGCATTTACACATCTTTTTATACATATACTTATATATCAAATTGGTCTTTTCTAAATTTACTTTGATACGTTAAAGAAAGAGGTGAAGGTCGAATGAAAATTGTCAGTCATGTGATGAGAAAACAAATATTTCGAGCGATGATTATTGGAGGAATAGTAGGACTTTTTGGTGTAGGCATTTTTTTAGGTATTCTTCAAGCAAGTACTAAATTTTCTTCAAGTGATAGCACTGAGGTAGCCACTAAAAGTAATGATGGTAATTCCTCTGGAGAAACAATTCCGACAGCAGGAGGGGCAACGAACGGACCCATGCTTTTTGCAAGTCAAGCAGGGGTCTATTCAAATTATGAAAGTGCAAGCGCATTTGTATCTGAACATCCTTCATTAAAAGAAAGTGCCATTGTCGAGGTGGATGGGAAGTTTTATATTTGGACAAGTGTGGTAACAGATGAAAATCAACTTGTCTTTTTAAAAGATCCTGCAACATTTAAAAAAGCATTCACTTTGAGTGGTGACAGTTGTAAGGAGGCAACGATTGCAGAGCTTCCATCTGTGTTAGCTGACAAAAATGCAACAAAATTAAATTTTAAGGAAAAATCCAAAGATTCTACGCTACCTGCTGATTGGCAATCTATTGGAGCGGCAGCTTCGTCTATTTCAACCGATGCTAGCATCATTCGCTTACAAGTTTTGGCTCATTACAAATCAAAAAATGCTTGCCTTCAAGTGAAATTTTAAGCATAAAAGATAGTGAAATAAGCATTATCTTGATTTTTAGAAAATTTTCAAATCCCAAATTCTCCGTTATGATAACTAATAAGGAGGAATGGTCAGATAATGTTTAAAACCAATAACAAGATAGTGCTTGCTTCTGCTTCACCACGACGAAAGGAATTACTTACTATGCTATCGCTTCCTTTCGACATAATAACTAGTGAAGTAGAAGAGACAAGCGTACAGGCAACTACAATGCAAGATTATGTAAAAGGTGTAGCTCTTTTGAAAACACGTGATGTGGCAAAAAAAGCTCCAAATGCAACGATTATTGGAGCGGATACGATTGTTGTTTATAATGATGAGCTTCTTCATAAACCAAAAAATCGTGAGGAGGCAATTTCTCACTTATTACGCTTATCAGGTAAGTGTCATGCGGTCATGACAGCTGTTGCCATTATTGAGCCTAACGGTAATGAAACAACATTTGTCGAAGAGACAAATGTAGTCTTTCATCATTTATCGCAGGAGCTCATCGAAGCATATGTAGAATCTGGAGATCCATTTGATAAAGCAGGTGGTTATGGCATTCAAACTGCTGGAACCCTTCTAGTGAAACGCATCGAAGGAGATTATAACAATGTTGTCGGCTTACCACTTGCAGCGTTGTTTACGCAATTGGTGGCACGCAATATTATCCAATTTGCGAAGGAGTGAGGCTTTTTTGACGAATGATGTTTTACCAAGGACGATGATACGAGACGTTCATATAGAGGATCGCCCCCGTGAAAGACTACGTAGACAAGGAGCTATGAGTTTATCGAATCAGGAGCTACTGGCTATTTTACTAAGGACAGGCACTAAAGAAGAGTCTGTCCTTGTACTTGCAAATCGCGTACTAAGCGTTTTTGAGCGTTTACATCATTTGAAACATGCAACAATAGAAGAAATGGTTGCTATTAGAGGGATTGGTGAGGTTAAAGCCATTCAGTTATTAGCGGCAATTGAACTCGGTAGACGTCTCGCGCAGAAACAAAGCGATGAAAAATATACGATTCGTTCACCGCAGGATGCCGCTGCCTATTTAATGCCTGATATGACCTCACTGAACCAGGAGCATTTTGTAGTTCTTTTTCTAAATGTGAAGAATCAAATTATTCATAGACAGACGATTTTTATAGGCAGTCTAAATGCTTCGATTGTCCATCCTCGGGAAATTTTCCGTGAAGCTGTAAAAAGATCTGCAGCTTCTATTATTTGTTCACATAATCATCGTGCGACACGTTCATAACTGAAAAGGTTATGCACGCTGTCCGAACGTCGCAAAGACAAGTAAGAGAGTCGTGAACTCTTCGCTCGATAGGTGGAATGAGAGGGTAACGTCTCAAAACGCCTACTCTAATACTCCGACATGCGTTATTCAAAGGTGTCATTGAATAGAGTGTGAAGCTCGGTGAAGTCGGCTGAACGCTACCGTAGTACTAGAAATCTTTGTAACCGAAATGCACCTAGAGGTAGGTGCTGTAGCGGATAGGTCGGGAGTCGCTAAAAACCTAATATGGTGAGAATGTGGTAAAACACTGACGAACTAGCGAATGTACTATCTGTGAGTGGCGAGCACTTAGAAATGAGTGAGCTTGTTGAAAGAGACAAGCGCGTTCCGTGGGCGAGTAAGTATGGTGGTTTCGAAAGCTCCATGCACCGTTATAGGCGGTGGAGAGGACGCCAGGTAAGAGCTAGCACCTAAGTTAGGACATAGATAGAGTGAAGGGAACGTGGAAAGCTACCAACATGGAGCAGACACACGCAATGAAGTGGTGGAAAGGAAAAGAGGCTTCTCTATAACTTTCTTTTATGGTAGTGAGAGTAGAGGCATGAGCGTTGAAGTTTCTGTAATGGAAATGGAGCGATAGCCTCAAGTCGTTTGTTCACGTGATTTTAACTCAAACCTTCAAGGATTCTCGTATGACTAAAAAGGTCACGAGCCAACAAATGGAGCGTGATGCACCTTGAGCGAAAACTTCAAAAAGATTCCTAGAATGAAAAACACAAGACTTCGCCATGCCGAATATTATGGCATGACCGAAACATTGGATGCATTGTATGCACAAAGTAAAGAGAACCAACCATTTAAAAATTTAATGTCGATAATCACATCTGATGATAATGTTTTACTCGCTTATCGCAATATCAAACGCAATAATGGGAGTGCAACAGCGGGTGTTGATGGTGTGACAATTTATGATATTGAAAAGTTGAGTACGGATGAATTTATCAAAACGGTTAATAAACGCTTTTGTCATTACCATCCACGAAGTGTAAAATGCGTGGAAATTCCAAAGCCGAACGGGAAAACGAGACCACTTGGTATTCCATCGATGTGGGACCGTATTGCCCAACAATGTATCCTACAAGTATTAGAGCCGATATGTGAAGCGAAATTTTATAAATATAGTTTCGGGTTTCGCCCAACGAAATCCGCTGAAAATGCCATTTCAATAGCGGCTAGTCGCATCAATAATAATCAGATGCAATACGTTGTAGATATTGATATTAAAGGTTTCTTTGATGAAGTGAAACATACAAAATTAATGCGTCAAATTTGGACAATGGGTATTCAAGATAAGCAGTTACTCGTGATTTTACGGAAAATGCTAAAAGCACCTGTTGTTTTACCGAATGGCGACATTACGTATCCGACAAAAGGTACACCCCAAGGAGGTATACTTTCACCGTTACTTGCAAATATCAATTTAAATGAATTTGATTGGTGGATTGCGAATCAGTGGGAAAGTAAGAAGTGCCATTCCATTAACGACTATCTTAATAAGAAAACAGGTCTATATAGCCATCAATATCGTTACCGACGACTTCGAAAGACATCAACGCTAAAAGAAATGTATATTGTGCGCTACGCAGACGATTTTAAAATCTTTACTACGTCACGCGCAGATGCGAAGAAGATTTTCACCGCAAGTAAAATGTGGTTAGAAGAACGATTAGGACTTTCTATTTCGGAAGAAAAATCACAGATTACAAACTTGAAAAAGAAAAGCAGTGAATTTTTAGGGTTTGACTTGAAGATGGAACGAAAAGGCTATGACCGTGTTGGAAACAAGAAATTTGTTTGTCAATCGCACATCACCGAAAAGGCGAGAAAGCGTATTAAAGACCAATTGAAAAATCAAATCAATGCCATCCAACGAGCACCTAATGGGACAGAACTTATAAAGCAACTTCAAATCTACAACAGTATGGTCATTGGTATTCATAATTACTATCAAATCGCCACGCAAGTCAATGCGAGTTTGATACCGATTCAATATCAATTGACACAAGTAGAGCGACACCGCTTTAAACATTTGTCCTTAAAGAAACGCTCAAAAGGATACCGTATCACTGATAAAGGCATTCGACCGTACTTAAAGTCAGAAATGACGAGGTATATCAATGATTACCCCATTATTCCCATTGGCTTTATTCGAACCAGAACGGCATTGATGCCGAAAAATGGCGTTTGTAAATTTACCCCTGAAGGTCGTGCGTTGATTCACCGAAATCAACGTAGTGTACCTGAATGGCAGCTTCAATGGTTACGGGAACACCCCATCACAAGTGAACGTGCAACCATTGAATTAAATGATAACCGTATATCCCTATTTGTCGCACAAAATGGGAAATGCGCTGTCATGGGTGATGAATTAATTTTAACCGAAATGGATTGTCATCATAAAACATTATGGTATGAAACGAAGGATGACCGATATGTGAACTTGGTCTTGTTATCAAGAGATGTACACAGACTCATTCATGCGACATCCGACGAAACCATTCGAAAATATACAGATATAATGAAGCCAAATGACGAACAACGAAACAAAATCAATCAATTAAGAAAAATGGTTGGAAACGAAGCAATTTAACACGTAAGGAATAATGAACGAATCGTGGTTTGAGAAAAATGAAAGAACGTAACGAACGATGGAACGCCGTGTGCGATGAAAGTTGCATGCACGGTGTGGAGCAGGGGAAAAGGTGGCGATAATTTCAAAGCCTTACCTATTGCTATCTAGTGGCGTACCAACACCCAGTGATGAGGATATTGAAGTGACGAGAAGAATTTTAGAGGCTGGTTATATTATAGGCATTGATTTGATAGATCATCTCATCATCGGTGATCATCAGTTTATTAGCTTGAAAGAAAAAGGATATTTTTAACTCTGCATGCATAATGCAGAGTTTTTTAATTTAGTTTAAAGATGAAAATCTCTAGCTCAATAAGATTTGTTGAGGTAAGTAATTAAGACTGTAGGGGAGTCACCGAATCGTTTCGGGAAACACATTTGGTTTCTGATTTTAACATTTGATGAAGAATCAAATCGCTTCATTATATTAAAAATAAAAATTTTTGTATTTTTTTGCGGAAAGCTAAAAATGAAAGCGAACCTTTTTTTATAGAAAACGTTATTGTATTCGTAGAAATGTCTATAATATTCACAAAAATTGGTAGCCTATTACACGTTGTCTTACAAGAATAAAAATTATATGCTAATCTATACGTACTGTTTTTGTTTAGGAGGGAATTAAAATAGTATCTTTTCCGCGAGAAGAGGTATGTGGTACTACAAATTCTTGCGTTTTTCCGTTATAATGAAAGGTATGATTTTATTTTTATTCAGAAAAAGACTCTCATTCCAACAGGTGTGAGATAATTGAGTGTGTAGTTTTTTTTCAGTAGGTGTCTAACACCGAGTGAATGAAGATAAATCCTCGGGGTGTAAACGCGCCGAGGTGTAAGTTGATGTCAACGAAAGTATGGCTTAAATAGAAAGGGAGTACACAAATTGTTTGGATTAGGAAGTAAAGATGTCGGGATTGACCTTGGCACAGCGAATACATTAGTGTTTATTAAAGGGAAGGGAATCGTTTTACGCGAACCTTCAGTCGTAGCGAAAAATACAAAAACTGGAGATATCGTTGCAGTTGGTAACGATGCAAAAAATATGATTGGTCGTACACCTGGCTCAATCGTAGCAATCCGTCCTATGAAAGATGGCGTTATTGCTGATTTTGATATTACGACAGCAATGATAGAATACTATTTAAAAGAAGCTTGTAAAAATTCTGGTGGTAATTGGAAAAAGCCGAATGTTATGATTTGTGTGCCTTATGGTATTACATCGGTTGAACAACGTGCGGTTATTGACGCTGCTCGTCAAGCAGGTGCCAAAGATGCATTTACAATTGAAGAGCCATTTGCAGCAGCAATCGGTTCAAACTTACCAGTATGGGATCCTACAGGGTCAATGGTCGTTGATATCGGTGGTGGTACAACAGAGGTAGCGGTAATTTCATTAGGTGGTATTGTAACTAGTGAATCTGTACGTGTCGGCGGGGATGCAATGGACCAATCCATCATTTCGTATATTCGTAAAACATATAACTTAACAATCGGTGAACGTACTGCGGAAGCAGTGAAAATGGAAATAGGTACAGCGTTGGCTGAGGGTCCAGGAGAAAAAATGGACATTAGAGGACGCGATCTTTTAACAGGTTTACCTAAAACGATCGAAATTTCTTCACAGGAAATTTCTGAATCTTTACGTGAAGCGGTAGCATCTATTATTGATGGTGTTCGAAAAACGCTTGAGCAAACACCTCCTGAATTATCTGCAGACGTAATGGAACGCGGAATTGTACTAACAGGTGGTGGTGCGCTATTAGCAAACTTAGACAAAGTTATTAGCCAAGAAACTAATATGCCAGTATTTATCGCAGAAGATCCACTAGACTGTGTTGCTATTGGTACGGGTCAGGCTCTAGATCATATTGATTTAATTCGTCAACAACAAGTTAAAGGGTAAGGAGGTTTAGGCAATGCCACATTTTTTTTTCAATAAGAAATTAATTTTGCTGCTCGTGGGCATGGTTTTTCTTGTGGCATTGATTAGCTTCTCATTACGTGAACGGACGAATGCAACTTTACCAGAGCAAATTATTAAAGACACTGTCGGCGTCGCACAATCCATTGTTGCGAAGCCGGCGAATTATATTGCTGGTGTTTTTGATAGTATTGATTCCCTCTTAAACACGTACGAAGAAAATAAACGTTTAAAAGCACGCTTAGATGAATTTGTTGCTGTACAAGCTGAGGCAGCGGACTTGAAATCTGATATTAAAAAGTTTCAAGAGCTTATGGACAAATCGGAAAGCTTAAAAGCATATGATCCGATTCATGCCACAGTTATTGCTAGAAATCCTGACCAGTGGGAAGAAAAAATTATTTTAGATAAAGGATCTTCACACGGTGTAGAAAAAAATATGGCAGTTATGACAGCGAAAGGGTTAGTCGGTAAAGTTACTTTAGTGACGCCTTTCACATCTGAAGTAGAGCTTTTATATACAAATAATCCAAACTATCGTGTTTCTGCGATGGTTCAAGGAGATAAACAAGCATACGGTTTAATCGAGGGCTATGATAAAGAGCGTAATGAACTCATTATGAAGCGAATCGATTCAAGATCAACAGTGAAAAAAGGCCAACAAGTAGTTTCATCAGGACTTGGCGGTGTTTTCCCAAAAAATGTGCCAATCGGAGAAATAACTGAAGTAAGTACAGATGATCATGGCTTAACAAAAATGGCTTATGTAAAACCATCTGCTGATTTTTCAATTTTAGACTATGTTGTTATTGCTAAACGTTCCTCTACTGTGATAGATGGATCTGATGGTAATGCATCGAACGGAGATTTAACACATCCACCAAAGGATAAAGAGGAGGCGGAATAATGGTTCGATTTCTCATCCCCTTTGTGGCAGTGTTACTATTTTTACTAGAACCGGAGTTTGCTATGCTTTCACCGATTGAAGTGAAAGGGCAAATCTATTATTTAGTTCCTAGATTTTTAATCTTATATTTAATATTTATTTCCATCTATTACAGCCGTCAACGAGCGGTAATGTATGGACTTTTTTTTGGTGTCTTGTATGATGTGTTTTACATTGATATTATTGGATTATATTCAGTACTGTTTCCGCTTATATGTTTTTTAGCAGGGTCAATTGTGAAGGTTATTCATCAGCACTTAGTTGTGACAACGACGATTTCAGTTGTTTTAGTAGCAATTTTAGAATTTATACTCTATCAATTCTTCTATCTTATCGACTTTACAACGATTCCATTTTCGGATTTCTTACGTTCACGACTACTGCCAACGATCATTGCTAATGCACTATTTTTAATGATTCTTGGTTGGGCCTTCAAGTATCTGATTAATGCGCGTGTCTTACAGAGAGCACGTGAAGTTTCTTAACAAAGAGCAACGTGGGGTGAGGCATTCATGAAAAAACAGTTAGTTAATATGAAGGGAACAAAGGATGGATTTATTCTTCATTTAGACGATCAATGTGCGTATGTCGATTTAGTAGAAGAGCTTAAAAAGAAAGTTTCAGAGAGCGGTATCGATAGTAAAGTAGATGTACAATTATATTTGGGCTATCGATACTGTTCTGATGAACAAATCAAAGAGCTTATTAAAAGTGTTCAGGAAACAGAGCAACTAATCGTTTCAAAGGTGCAAAGTGAAGTACTGACTGTCCATGAGAGCAACCAGAAAAGGATTGAAAGTCAACAAGATACATATTTAGGTGTGGTCAGATCGGGGCAAGTTCTACGTTCGCCAGGAGATATTATTATCGTAGGAAATGTCAATCCGAACGGACGTGTAGAAGCAGCCGGCAATGTGTATGTCCTAGGTAAACTCAAAGGAATTGCACATGCAGGTGTTCATGGTAATAAGGAAGCAATCATTGCAGCATCTTGTTTTGAAGCCACACATATCATGATTGCTGATCAGGTTCAGGCAATGTCAGACGAACATGTAAAAACGATTAATCAGGAAGAGATGGCTTGTGCATTTATTGGCTATGATGGGCGCATTACGTACGATCAAATTCACGCGTTAAAAAATATTCGACCATTGTTAAATGTGTCTAAGGGAGGAAGCTAGTGTGGGAGAAGCGATCGTCATAACTTCAGGTAAAGGCGGTGTCGGAAAAACGACGACAACGGCTAACCTTGGGACTGCATTGGCGCTACAAGGTAAAAAAGTTTGTTTAGTAGATACAGATATTGGCTTACGTAATTTGGACGTGATTTTAGGTCTTGAGAATCGAATTATTTATGACTTAGTAGATGTTGTTGAAGGGCGCTGTAAAATTCATCAAGCGCTAATAAAAGATAAACGTGTAGATGAAAAACTATTTTTATTACCTGCTGCTCAAACGACAGATAAAAATGCTGTTAAGCCTGAGCAAATGAAGAGCCTAGTAGAAGAATTAAAAAGAGATTATGATTATGTTTTAATAGATTGTCCAGCGGGCATTGAACAAGGCTATCGTAATGCTGTTGCTGGTGCTGATCATGCAATTGTAGTAACAACGCCAGAAATCTCTGCTGTGCGTGATGCAGATCGAATTATTGGCTTACTTGAACAGGAAGAAATTACTGCACCTAAACTAATTATTAACCGCATTCGCCAGCACATGATGAAAAGCGGTGATACTTTGGATGTTAATGAAATTACAACACATTTGTCTATTGATTTATTAGGAATCATTGTAGATAATGAAGGGGTTATTTCATCATCCAATAAAGGTGAACCAGTAGTAATGGATCCTGCTAATAAAGCATCTCTTGGCTACCGTAATATTGCCCGAAGAATACTAGGAGAGTCTGTACCACTTATGGCCATTGAAGATGAACATAAAGGTGTATTTTCAAAACTAAAATCGTTATTTTCAAGATAAACATTAACCTTTTCGTGCATTTGTACGAGAAGGTTTTTTTCTGTGTGCATGAATGGACATGCAAGCTCATATAGTGTGAAAAAAGGATGAGGGCTTGTTTAAAAAATGGAAATGGTTGGTCACGATATTGCTTGTGGCTGCAATTATGCTAGTAATTCGTTTAGAGGATCAAGGCGTATTGGAAACACCGGTGCGAAAACTTGTTACAACATCAGCGGATTTAACCTATTTAAGCGAGCTCGGACAAAGCTGGCTAAATAAAGATGATGCAACAATTTTAGTATCGAGTGATGTTGGACAAACTGAACTATTATCATTTGCCAATGCAGAAGTCTTTAAGGAAGGTTTTTTATTGCAATATGACATGGGCCTACCGGTTTATGCTGGAAAGAATGGTCTTGTCGTTTTCACCGGCCATACAAAATATACTGGTAAAACAATGACGATAAGCTATGATGATGGTACAACTGTATCCTATGGTATGCTGGATAGCTTAGCACAACTTCCATACACAACAGTGCAGGCAAACGATTTAATCGGCATGAAAGAGAACGGGCAACTCTATATCTCGATTGAGAAAGACAAGGCACAATATAGCTTAGAACAGATTGTACAGTGGCTTGAAACAGCGGAGTCCAATGAAAATTAAACTGCATCTTCTATGTATTCCTCTCGTATTTTTAATGATTTTCACCGGTCAAATTGCTTATTACGCTATTATTTTATCTTCGCTATTATGGCATGAAGCAGGTCATATGTTGATGGCGATGCTTTGTGGCGTTAACGTAAAATCATGCATTATTACACCTTACGGAGGGGAAATAGAATTTGAAAATCCAGCGGTTGTGCCAGCAACGTCACTCCTTTGGATTGCCTTAGGGGGACCAATCGCTACACTATTAGGGATTGGTCTCGCTTTTTTTATGCCGGAACTTCTTGCTACTAAGCTAATTAATGTGCAACTTGTGCTATTAGTCATCAATGTATTACCGATTATTCCTTTGGACGGTGGCAGAATATTTTTAGCGTGTTTATTTTTACTTTATCCAAATGTTCGTGCGTTTGAATATTATTACTGGTTTTCTCTTATAATTGCCTTTATACTATTCGTGATAACTTTATGTTACCTCCCACAATCTATTTTTATAGCAATTTTATGTTTATTTATATGGCTTCAAGCGTTAAAAGAATGGAACTATCGAAAATATCGTTTAGCATTTGAGAAATATGTAATGAATAGATTGACTTGAAAAAAATTGTGTGGTAATATTTTAATGTTATTGTTTGTAGCACCCGTGCTACTACAACCGCACTGGAAAGGTTTAAGTATCGTATGATCACCTTTATGTACAGGCGAGTCTTAGTCTAAGAGGAGGTGCAGTAAAATGTACGCAATTATTGAAACTGGTGGTAAACAAATCAAAGTAGAAGCTGGTCAAGAAATCTATATTGAAAAATTAGGTGTAGAAGCTGACGAGGTTGTAACTTTCGATAAAGTTTTATTCGTTGGTGGCGAAAACGTTAAAGTTGGAGCTCCATTCGTAGAAGGCGCTACTGTAACAGCTAAAGTTGTTAAAGAAGGCCGTGCGAAAAAAATCGTTGTTTTCAAATTGAAAGCTAAAAAGAACTACCGTCGTAAACAAGGTCACCGTCAACCTTATACAAAATTAGTTGTTGAAGCTATCAACGCTTAATTGTGAGGTGTAGCGAATGATACAGGTTACGATTCATCACGATGAAAATAGACATGTGTCAGCATTCGAATTTTCAGGACATGCTGAATACGATGAATCTGGTAAGGATTTAGTATGTGCAGGAGCATCTACAATTGCCATAGGTACTGTGAATGCTATTTATGCGCTATTACAATTACAGCCAGAAGTCGAACAAGCTGCTGAAGGTGGAGGCTATCTTAAGGTAGATTTACCATCAGATATAGAGCCTGATATTGATGCGAAACTACAGTTAATTGTCCAAGTAATGACTGCCCAGGTATATTCCATGGTGCAAAATTACGGACAATATATCCAAATCAACTACAACCAAGTAGGAGGTGGAACACAATGAAATTATTATTAGCATTAGACCTTCAACTTTTCGCATCTAAAAAAGGTGTAGGTTCTACTAAAAACGGACGTGACTCTGAGTCAAAACGTCTTGGTGCTAAACGTGCTGATGGCCAATTCGTAACTGGTGGATCAATTCTTTACCGTCAACGCGGTACAAAAATTTACCCAGGTACAAACGTAGGTCGTGGTGGTGACGATACACTATTTGCTAAAGTTGACGGCGTTGTTAAATTCGAACGCTTAGGTCGCGATCGCAAACAAGTATCTGTATACCCAACAACACAAGAAGCTTAATCTTTTATAAGATAACATAAAGCGGAGGACTGCATTTATTGCAGTCCTTTTTTTGGCTAAATTTCAACTTCTTTCAGCAGATGTTTTTGGTAGCGAAAGCAAAGCGTCAGCTACAAGTGTTTTATGTAACGTAAGTGAAACGGCAGTTACAGAAGTCTCCCACTTCTATGTGGTGTGATGAATGCGGTTTTAAGTCACTTTTACTTTCCAGTGGGTGTTCAAACATCTGTACCTGTCGCTACGCTTTCGGTACAAAAAAACACTTGCTGAAAGAGAGGAACTCAGTTTAAGAACGCCACGTCCTGAGGCAACGACTGAGTGACCAACGTCGAGTTGGCCCAAAGCCTCCGGCGGATGTCACGGAATCGGAAAGGAGTTCAATATAGGATGTTAGCCTAAAATCATCGCATCCATGCGATAACGGCTAACTGACCTGCATCGGTAAAAACGCCACGTCCTGTGGCATTACCGAAATGACCGACATCGTGTCGTCCCTCGTGCAGGCCTAGGCACAAAGCCGATTCCGGACACATTGTTTATCTGCGCGAAAGCAAAGCGTCAGCTACAATTATGCCGAGGCATAATTGATTAAAGAATTAAGGGAAAAATACAGCAAAACTTGTTATACTAGTAAGGATAACTTTATTGGAGTGAATGGGATGAACAATCAATCACTAACCATTAGTGAAGTAATACGTTTTGCAAATCATGATTATGTGAATCAGCTTCAACTTATTCGCATGAATTTAGATTTAGGTAGAATTGATGAATCAAAAAAACTTATTCAAAATTATTCAGAACAGTTACAAATACTTTCTATCTTTAATCGAATACAATTACCGCAAACAATCGAATGGCTGCAAACAGCAGGTTGGCGCTATCCTTCATTACCAATGAAGCTTAGTGGTGACATAAAAATGTCTGTCACAAATACGATTGATTCGGAAGTTGTAGATTACTTAAACAAAACAGTTATGCATGTTTATGATACATTAGATCCATTTACAGAGCAGAGCTTAGCGCTCGATGTACGTGTTGACGATCATACATTTGCCGTGACATTCACGCTAAATGGGCTATGGAGTGCTGATGCATTCACCGAAAAAGGTTTGAAACAATTAGACATTCAAACAATTGAACAGACGAATACGTGCTGGCAATATGTGTTGAAAGCAAATAGGGAGTGAACTAAATGTTTGTCGATCACGTTAAGATTTATGTAAAAGGTGGCGACGGCGGGGACGGAATGGTTGCCTTCCGCCGAGAAAAATATGTACCGAATGGTGGTCCAGCTGGTGGTGATGGCGGACATGGTGGTAACGTAGTGTTTGAAGTTGAAGAGGGCTTACGAACATTAATGGATTTCCGCTACAAACGCAACTTCAAGGCTGACCGTGGTGAGCACGGTATGAGTAAAGGAATGCATGGTAAACGTGCAGACGATTTAATCGTTAAAGTACCACCAGGTACAGTCGTAATGAACGAAGAAACAGGTGCTGTTATTGCCGATTTAGTCGAGCATGGTCAACAAGCGATTATCGCAAAATCTGGCCGTGGCGGACGTGGGAATTCACGCTTTGCAACACCTGCAAACCCAGCGCCAGAACTTTCTGAAAAAGGTGAGCCAGGACAAGAATTAAATGTTATATTAGAGTTAAAAGTTTTAGCAGATGTGGGACTAGTTGGTTTCCCAAGTGTTGGTAAATCAACACTTTTATCTGTTGTTTCTGCTGCGAAACCAAAAATTGGTGCATATCATTTTACAACAATTGTCCCGAATTTAGGGATGATTGAAACAGACGATCATCGAAGTTTCGCTATGGCAGATTTACCTGGTCTTATTGAAGGCGCACACCAAGGGGTAGGGTTAGGTCATCAGTTTTTACGACATATCGAACGTACACGTGTTATCGTCCATGTTATTGATATGTCAGGAATGGAAGGCCGCGATCCGTACGAGGATTATTTAACGATTAATGAAGAGCTAAAGCAATATAATCTTCGTTTAACAGAGCGTCCACAAATTATTGTTGCCAATAAAATGGATATGCCTGATGCAGAAGAAAACTTAGAGGAATTCCGCAAAAAAGTGGGAGAAGACGTTCAAATTTTCCCGATATCGGCTGTTTCACGTCAAGGTTTAAAAGAGTTACTATTTGCTATTGCCGATTTACTTGAAGTAACGCCTGAATTCCTACTATATGAAGATACAGAGGAAGAATCCGAAGCAACGGTAATGTATAAACACGAAGCAAAAGGTGAAGATTTCGAAATTACTCGTGATGATGATGGTACATTTATCATTAGTGGTTACGCAATTGAACGCCTATTTAAAATGACTGACTTTAGCCGTGAAGATGGTATTCGTCGTTTTGCTCGTCAATTACGTGCAATGGGTGTGGATGAAGCTCTACGTGAACGCGGTGCTCAAGATGGCGACATAGTTCGTCTGCAAGAGTTTGAATTTGAATTTGTCGATTAAGACAAGAGTTTTAGGGGGAAGCGTATGAAGAATGTTGCGAATCAGCGATATTATTTAGTTCGTGAAGATGTTTTAACGGATGCTATGCAAAAAACTTTGGAGGCGAAACACTTGCTTTCAAGTGGTTCGGTATCTTCCATTTGGGATGCGGTAAAGCAGGTGGATTTATCGCGTAGTGCGTTTTACAAATATCGTGATGCTGTATTTCCTTTTCACTCAATTGTGCAGGAACGCATTTTAACAGTCTTTTTACAGCTTCAGGACCGTAAAGGAACACTTGCAAAGCTTTTAGAAACAGTGACAATTACGCATTGCAATGTACTGACTATCCATCAAACAATACCGATTCAAGGACGTGCTAATGTTACATTGTCATTAGATGTCACTAGTATGACATGTGAACTTGATGATTTAATACAGCAACTTAAGCGTTTAGATTTTGTAGAGTCAGCGGAAGTAATTAGTTCTGGTGCATTGTAATGAGTGTCAGCAAGTTTGAATTTTTGACAAAATGTAAATAAGCTCAAAAGGAGCAGTCCCATGTGATGTAATGATCACTTCATGGGACAGCTCCTTATTCTATATCGGAAATACATAGAAAGAAAAGTAATGGATAGAACGTCATTAAGAGGTTTTGGGAGGCTTCATTAGATGCCTTACCTCAACATTTATTGTAGAATAAAAGGGGTTTTGGTAACTGGAAAATTCCGAATTTTTACATTAGTGAAATTTAAGAGGCTCATCGCCAAAAGTTAGGGATTACATTTGTTAAAACGTATGTCATGTATATAAGTTGATTGGAGTGGAGACTGGGCGACTCCTTGGGGATCAGCGGTAGAGGCTCGAAGGCTAAAACCATCACATCCTGTGATAACGCCTTCGTGACCAACATCGTGTTGGCCCGAGACCCTGGAGCGAGCACCGCGAGTGAAGCGGCTCATCGGACGCCCCCAGGAAAGCGCCCAGTCGGAACGGAAATCACCCCCACGTTACGGTGGTGAGCCAATTAGATAAAACTATGAACAGGAGGAAATGTAATGACAGAGCAACAATGGGAAAAACGAATAGGATATTTAGGACCTGAGGCATCATTTACATACTTAGCAACAAAGGCAACCTTTCCGAATGAGTGGCTTGTCCCTTGTTCTACAATTCCAGAATGTATTGAGGCGGTAGCAAAGGGGAAGGTAGATTTAGCAGTTGTACCACTGGAAAATGCATTAGAAGGATCTGTATCGTTAACGCTTGATTATTTATTTCATGAGGCGACCTTATATGTTACAGGTGAGCTTCAGTTAAAAATACAGCAGCATTTAATGGTCAATAAAGCGCAGAAGGACAATTGGGAGTCAATAATAGGAGTTTACTCACATCCACACGCTCTAGCCCAATGCCATAAATATTTATTTTATCGTTTCAGTCATGCTCCGTTACATCAAACGACATCAACAGCAGCAGCGGCAAAATTTGTATCTGAAAATCCTAACGAGTGCATTGCTGCAGTTGGAAATGAAGCAGCAGCGGATAAATATGGCTTAGAAATCGTTCAATCTAATATTCATGATTTTCATTTTAACCATACACGCTTCTTCGTATTATCTAAGCAAAATAAGCGCTTACCGCAAGAATTATCAGATGGACAGGCAAAGACAACTTTCATGATTACATTGCCAACAGATCGTTCAGGTGCGTTACATCAAGTATTATCAGTATTCGCATGGCGACAGCTAAATTTAAGTAAAATCGAATCACGTCCATTAAAAACGGGCTTAGGTGATTATTTCTTTATGATTGATGTTTTAGCGGATGAAAAGGAGCCTATGATGCGTGGGGCTATGGAAGAACTAGCTGCACTTGGTTGCAAGGTGAAGTCACTTGGTACATACTTTACTTATCGAACAGCAGACGAGTAATCAATGTCGTCTTGGCTAGGAGGAATCAATATGGGCGGCGTTATTTTATTTGATGGCGTGTGCAATTTTTGTGATAGCAGTGTGCAATTTATTATCAAATATGATCAGGTAGCATATTTCCAATTTGCATCTATACAGAGTGATGCAGGGCAGGCGTTACTTGCACAATACGAAATACCAGAAAATATAGATAGTGTCATTTTAATTGAGCATGGGAAGGTATATTTTGAGTCTACAGCAGCACTTAAAATCTGTAGGAGATTAAATAGTTTTTGGCCTGTCTGCTATGTTTTCATTCTTATTCCTCCATCTATACGAAATATAATGTATCGACTATTTGCTAAAAATAGATATCGCCTTTTTGGACGAAAAGAAAAATGTTTATTGCCAACACCATCACAACGAAGAAGATTTCTCTAATTCTGAAGCTATCCAATTTAAATGGATAGCTCTTTTTTTAGAGAAAATTGAAAAAGCTAATTCACATGCATAAGATCATAACGTAGGGGTGATTTCTGTTCTGACTGGTGCTGGGGGCGTGCGATGAGCCGATTGGGCAACAGATATTTTTTGTGCGAAAGCAAAGTGCAACGTAGCGACAGCAACAGATATTTTTTGTGCGAAAGCGGCAATGTTTAAAAAGAAGTTAAAGCCTCTAGAGGATGTCTTTAAATACCGCATAAATGAACAGAAAGCTGCTAGTCTCCGTGAAGGCTAGCAGCTATTAATCCAATTATTTGATTTTACATATTATAGAAGTTGGATTTGTTGAATTATTGATCTACAACTAAATAGCCTTTTTTTTGTAAAGTAAGCTCAATTAAATCTAAAATTTCAACAGAAGGCGCAGAAATAACATGAAGATGTGTACCACCTGTTAGTTCGGATAAATAACTTGCCTGTGTTTCGTTAACACGTTCAATAAATTTTTTTACCTCATGACGGTTAGAGACCATTATGGATGCAGTAATATCTCCATAAATAGGATGTTCAACAATAACATTTTTTACTGTACCACCGCAATCAACTATAGTTATCAGTTCATCTTCTGCATTCTCTGCAGTATGGAAGCAAGGAATTGTACGTTCAACAGTTTGCTGTATTTGTTCCTGATGCATATAAAGATATCCTTGGCTAGTAGCAATAATAGGCTCATTTCTAGCCTTTAATAATGTCATATCATTGACAATGACTTGTCTAGAAACATTAGCGAATTTAGCTAAGTCCGTCCCTGTTATAGGTGCTGGGCTGTTTTTTAGTTGTGCTAGAAGTTGCAGTCGGCGTTCTTCGCCTAACATTTTTTTCATAAGAGATCACCTCTGCTTGTAATAAAGGAAGCAGTTTTCCTTAAAAACTAGTGTACCATGAAGCCTTTCTAACATGGGTGAATTTTTTGTATCCAAATGAAACATTGAACATATGATACGGAGAGAGGAAGGGAGGAAAAAATTGCGTATTCATATTGTCCAAAAGGGAGACACGTTGTGGAAGATTGCGAAAGAGTACGGAGTTTCGTTTGAAGATTTAAAGCGGCTTAATGCCCATCTCGCTAACCCAGATTATATTGTACCGGGCATGGAAATTATCCTACCTGAGAAAATAAACAAAGAACCACATAGAGAACCACATAGAGAACATCATCGGGAAACAGATTGGGGAATGCATAGAGACGGACATAGGGAACCACATAAAGAGGGGCACAAGGAACATATGCATAAGGAGTCACCTACAAGGCATGTTAAAGAAAAAGAGGTTCAGAGACCAATGCCACCACCAATTATTGTACCACCACCGCCAATGCCTGAACCACAGATGATTCCAATTCCTTATCCAATGCCAATGCCGATGCCTCAGCCAGCGCCTGTTGAGCTTAGCTGGAATCAAAACGTTGTCATGCCAAGTGTAGAGCAAACTGTATCACCAATTCAAATTCAACCACAACCACAACCTATAGCCCAACCGGCGCCAGCACCAATGCCAATGCCGCAGCCGATTTTTATCATGCCACAAATGCCAGCAGTACCACATTGTGCAAGCTGCCATCAACCAGTGCATCATCATATGTATTGGCCAATGCCGATGCATATGCCAATGGAGCCACAAATGGAGCCGCAATATACAATGCCGGAGCAACCAACATCATGTGATATGGGATGCGAAAAAGTTGCTGGGATGGGGGATTTCTTAGAATCTAGTACATCTCCATTCTTCCCTATGAAACCTGAATATGAGGCTATGCCGGAACAGCCCTGTGGTTGTAATGCACAGCCAGCCATGATGCCAAATTGGCAAATGGACCAATGTTTCTGTCCACCACCATGTCCGCCACCATGCCCAATGCCATGTCCATCACATTGCCATATGCCATGGATGTCACCGCACTTTTACCCAGGCGGGATGACGCCTTATCGATGGTGAAAAAGCGTTTATCATTGAAGAAGTAAAGCCGAATATTTGGAAGTATAAATATCAATCCAATAATTATTTTGTAAAACGGGCAAAGCAGATAGAAATAGCAGAAAAGGTGAGGGTTATTCATCGACAGCTTGGATATCTAGAACCCTCGTTGATCTTACCTGTCATGAAAAGTGACGACGAGTTTTTAATCGTGCAAGATTGGCAAGAGGGAAGTCATAGTGCTAATTTTGCTCGTAAAAAAGATCGGAAAGAATCACTGAAGTTATTAAATATGTTACATGATACACATAAAAAAATTGCTTGGCAGCGTGTGCCAGGCTTGCACACCTATTCACAGCTTTTAAAATGGCAAATGCGTCATATGCGTTTTAAAAGCAGACGGAAAGAGTTTCGTGCATTTTTAACAAAAGAAGAAATCGATCAAATTTTACATTATAGTGAGAAATCGTTACAGCTAATCGCGCAGGAAGATGTACCTGAAAAAGAAATTACACTTTTACATGGAGATGTCGTACATCATAATTTTTTATGGTGCTCAGATGGAGAATTACGTTTAATCGATTTTGATTTGGCTCACCTTGGAGAAGCGGATGATGAATATATTTTATGGTTGCATCGTGTACTGCCAGCTGTAAATTATGACCTTGGTAAAATATTTGCAGAGCTACCAGAGATGAAACGATTAGATAAAAGAAAGCTACATCGTTTAAAATATCCAAATGAGCTATTACGTGAATGGCTTTTTGCAGTAGATTTACCATTAGATCAACAGCTGGTATTTATAGATTATTTAGTGCCATTTACAAAACGAGCTCTCACATATTGGCCAAAACTGTGGTACGATATTGATAAAATGATAAAGAAATGACCGTCTTTCGGCGGTCATTTTTGTCTGTGAACGACTACTTGTGCTATTTCTAAATGTTAAGAAAATGATAGGTTTTTAATTGTGGATAACCTGAAGCGTAGTTTTCGTCTAGGCTAAAGCGCTACATCCTCGAGGTCGCTTCGATCCCTCGGGCAAAAGTGGTGGAGCGCTTACTTTTGCTTCGGGCTCTCCAGCGCTTGTCGGATGTAAACGAGCGCTTTAGCGCATTTGTTATAGTCGAGCATTCGTTCGCAATATGCTATAATCGAAGACGATGATTGTGAGGGATTATAGAATGTATGATTATTTAAAAGGACAAATAAAGCGTATAACTCCTGAGTATATCGTCCTTGAACAACAAGGAATAGGTTGGCAGCTGAATACACCTAATCCATTTGTGTTCAGGACATCAGCTCTTGAACAGCAAATATATGTACATTTGCATGTACGTGAGGACGCACAAGTGTTATATGGCTTTCCAAATTTAGACCAACGAGAGCTGTTTCGTAAACTTATTTTAGTATCAGGAATTGGACCAAAGGGTGCACTTGCTATTTTAGCTACTGGGAATCCGCAACAGGTTATCAGTGCCATTGAACGAGAGGATGAATCGTTTTTAGTAAAGTTTCCTGGTGTGGGTAAGAAAACGGCACGTCAAATGATTCTAGATTTAAAAGGTAAACTTGGCGGATTGTTAGAATCTATTGAGCTACCAAGTACAGAAGATGAGCTACCGTTATTTGGTGTGAATCCATATAAACATGAGCTTGAAGAAGCTATTCTTGCCTTAATGGCACTTGGTTATTCTGAAAAAGAACTAGAAAAAATACGTCCACAGCTCGAAGATAACGACAAGCTTGAAACAACAGATGCATTTATGAAACAAGCTTTACAATTGCTATTAAAGTTAAAATAGTGAAAGGGGGGAAAGTACATGTCTGAACGTATGATGGCTAGTGAGTCAGGTAGCTATGATGAACATTTTGAATTATCTTTACGCCCACAAAGATTAGCACAATACATTGGTCAACATAAGGTAAAGGAGAATTTACAAATTTTCATTGAAGCGGCAAAGCTTCGTCAGGAAAGTTTAGATCATGTGCTGTTATATGGACCACCCGGACTTGGGAAAACTACATTAGCTGCTGTCATTGCTAATGAAATGAATGTCAATGTGCGCATGACTAGCGGCCCTGCAATCGAACGTCCTGGCGATTTAGCAGCTATTTTAAGCTCACTGGAGCCAGGGGATGTGCTATTTATCGATGAAATACATCGCCTGCCTCGTGCAATTGAAGAGGTGCTTTATCCTGCCATGGAGGATTTTTGTTTAGATATTGTCGTTGGTAAAGGCCCTGAAGCGCGTTCTGTGCGACTTGATTTACCACCATTTACACTAGTTGGTGCAACAACAAGAGCAGGTGCATTATCAGCACCTTTAAGGGATCGCTTTGGCGTATTATTAAGATTGGAGTATTATGATCATACTTCACTTGCAGAAATTGTTGTACGTAGTGCGCATTTATTTGATGTTGATATTGAACAAATAGCAGCATTGGAAATGGCAACGCGCTCGCGTGGTACACCCCGTATTGCTAACCGTCTGCTAAAACGAGTACGAGATTATGCACAGGTGCTTGGAGATGGTATGATAACGGAGGGACTTGCTAAGCAAGCGCTTGAGCTATTACAAGTCGATCCTAGAGGGCTTGACCATATTGACCATAAACTCGTGACCAATATGATTGAGCGCTTCCGCGGTGGCCCAGTAGGCTTAGATACGTTGGCAGCATCTATAGGCGAAGAACGCGTTACGATTGAGGATGTGTACGAGCCATATTTGATGCAAATCGGCTTTATCCAACGGACGCCACGTGGACGTGTGGCAACACATTTAGCCTACGAACATTTTGGATATGAATATCCCCAACAAACCTAGAAGAAGGAAGTATTTTCATGCGTGTAGAAGATTTTGATTTTGAATTGCCAGAAGAACTTATTGCACAAACACCACTTTTAGACCGTACAGCTAGTCGATTAATGGTAGTGACGCCAGGCTCAACAAATGTCGAGCATCACCATTTTGCTCATATTTTAGATGAGCTACAAGCTGGAGACTGTCTTGTGTTAAATGATACTAGGGTATTACCAGCGCGTTTAATGGGTGTAAAAGAGGAAACGGGTGCTCATATAGAGGTACTGCTATTAAAGCAAATGGCAGGTACGGATGAATGGGAAACACTTGTTAAACCAGCTAAGCGTGTAAAAGTCGGCACAGTTGTAACATTTGGAGATGGCTTACTGACAGCTACTTGTACAGGAGAGCTTGATCATGGTGGACGTACATTTGAGTTTAAATATAACGGAATTTTTTATGAAATTTTAGAGCAACTTGGTGAGATGCCACTACCTCCATATATTCGCGAAAAATTAGAGGACAAAGATCGCTACCAAACTGTTTATGCAAAAGAGCGCGGCTCAGCAGCAGCACCAACCGCAGGCCTGCATTTTACAGAAGAATTACTAGAGCAGGTGAAAGCAAAAGGGGTCGAAGTTGTATTTATCACTTTACATGTGGGACTTGGAACTTTCCGTCCTGTAAGTGTAGATTCAATTGAAAATCACGAAATGCATTCTGAATTTTATAGTGTAACGGAAGAAACCGCATCTATCATAAACCGAGTAAAGAGTAATGGTGGAAAAGTGATTGCAGTTGGTACAACCTCTACACGTACTTTAGAAACTATCGGCTCTAAATATGGAGGCGAAGTACGAGCGGAACAAGGTTGGACGTCTATTTTCATTTATCCGGGATATGAATTTACTGTTGTGGATGGTTTAATCACAAACTTCCATTTACCAAAGTCTACTCTTGTCATGCTTGTTAGTACGCTTGCAACAAAAGAAACAATTTTAAGTGCATATCAACAAGCTGTTGAAGAAAAATATCGTTTCTTTAGCTTTGGTGATGCTATGTTTATTCGCCCAAAAGGCGAATAAAGAAAAAATCGGAGTACTGTTTTTACTTTAGATAAGAGAGGAATTTTTATAATATGACACAACCAGCAATTCGGTATGAGCTACTTCATACTTGTAAACAAACTGGAGCACGACTTGGCATCGTGCATACACCACATGGCTCTTTCGAGACGCCAGCATTTATGCCTGTTGGTACACAAGCAACTGTTAAAACAATGTCGCCTGAGGAATTAAAGGAAATGAATGCAGGCATTATTCTGTCAAATACGTATCATTTATGGCTACGACCTGGTAATGATATTGTTAAGGAAGCAGGGGGCTTGCATAAATTTATGAACTGGGATCGCCCGATTTTAACAGATTCAGGTGGTTTCCAAGTGTTCTCACTTAGTCAATTCCGTAAAATCGAAGAAGAAGGGGTTCATTTCCGCAATCATTTGAATGGGGACAAATTGTTTTTAAGTCCAGAAAAGGCGATGGAAATTCAAAATGATTTAGGTTCGGATATTATGATGGCTTTTGATGAATGTCCACCTTTCCCTGCGACATATGACTATATGCTGCAATCAGTAGACCGTACAACACGTTGGGCTAAACGTTGTAAAGAGGCACATAAACGTCCAGAAGAACAAGGTCTATTCGGTATTATTCAAGGGGGAGAATACGAGGAATTACGCCGTCGTTCTGCAGAAGCATTAGTAGAGCTAGATTTCCCAGGTTATGCAATTGGAGGGCTATCTGTTGGTGAGCCTAAGGATATAATGAACCGAGTATTAGAGTTTACAACACCACTAATGCCAACAAATAAACCACGTTACTTAATGGGTGTAGGTTCACCCGATTCATTGATTGATGGTGCTATTCGAGGCATTGATATGTTTGACTGCGTATTACCGACACGTATTGCCCGTAATGGCACATTAATGACATCTGAAGGTCGTTTAGTTGTTAAAAATGCAAAATATGCACGTGATTTCGGACCAATTGATCCAAACTGCGATTGCTATACATGTAAAAACTATTCACGCGCTTATATTCGTCATCTAATTCGTACGGAAGAAACGTTTGGTATTCGTTTAACAACTTACCATAACTTACACTTCCTATTGAAGCTAATGGAACAAGTGCGTGAAGCAATCCGAGAAGACCGTCTTGGTGATTTCCGAGAAGAATTTTTCGAGAAATATGGCTTTAATGGACCAAATGCAAAGAACTTCTAATATTTAGGAAAAAAATCATGTGGATTTGTGTGGAATTTGAATATTTCTAGCAAAAATATGTCTATCTTAGAAAAAATATTAGTAATATAGAAAAATTTTGGGCTTGTCCATCGCTTTTTTATGGTGGAATAGTCTATACTAATAAAGAATTGGAAAGGGGGCAAGAATCATGGACCAACTATTAGGATTAGCACCAATATTATTAATGTTCGTTGCAATGTGGTTTATTTTAATCCGCCCTGCTAAAAAGAGACAGCAGGCAACACAAAATATGCAAGGTAATTTGCAACGTGGAGATAAAGTGATTACAATCGGTGGCTTACATGGTGAGATTGACTCAATTGAGGATACAGCTGTGACATTAAAAATTGCAGACAATGTGCGCGTTAAGTTTGACCGTCAAGCAATTGGACGAGTAAATGGCGACCAATAAAAATAATGAGAAAAAGACTTACATTAGTTGTAAGTCTTTTTTTTTAACATCAAATGCCACCGTTTTTTAATTTCTTCATTAATTCTGCTCCCGTTTCATTGCCATTTACCGTTATTCTGCTTAAAGCAAATACATTATCGCCAATAGTAACACCTTTATTTTTAATAACAAAAGCCATTTTAAATCCAACATTTTTCGCTAATTTCATTGCATCTTCAGAATTTGTTCCGAAGGGATAGCTAAGAGCAATTGGTTCATAACCTAACTTTTCTTCGATAATTTTCCTGGAAAGAATAAAATCTTTTTTAACTCTTTCTTCGTACTCTTCTTGTTTTTCTAGTTTTCCATTAATGTAACTACGACCATATATGGCACCTTTCATTCCACCGTTGAATGACTGTAATTTATAATGCGAATTCCAAGTATGGCTTTGAATGGTAATATAATCTTTCATTTCTTTTAATTGATCCCAATTCATTTTGGGAATTTCGTTTGGATATTCATTCTTTCCGCCTTTTTCTAATATATGACTGGCGATAACAAAGATTTCTGCATGCATTTTGTATTTTTTTAAAATTGGATAAGCTTTTTCATAGTTACTTAAATAACCATCGTCAAAAGTTATTAACACCGGATTTTTAGGCAATTCTGCTTTACCGTTTAAGTAATTATATAATTCTTGGGCTGTAATCGAATTGTACCCATTCTCTTTAAGCGTTTTAATTTGTTTTTCGAAATTCTCTGGGGAAATGACTGTATTATTATTTATGTTTTTATCCAAATGGTGGTACATTAGAACTGGAATCTTCTCATTTTTATATCCATAAATAGGATAAGGTTTAATGAGCAATATACTAGAAGCAACAATAACAACAGTAACTAGAAAAATTACTATCCTTTTCATTTTCTCACCTTGTTTTCATGTTTTCTTGAATTGGGGAATAGTGGATTATTTACTAAATGCGGAAGTATAAGAGATGACCTTTAACTTCTTTCAGCAGAAGTCTCCCACCTCTATAAGTGATGAGATGAATACGGATTTAAGCTGCTTTTCAGCGGATGTCCAAACACCCGCTGAAATAGAGGAACTCAGTCTAAAAACGCCACGTCCTGTGGCAACGACTGAGTGACCAACATCGGTGCTGTTGCTGCGCTTTCGCACAAACAAAACCCTCTGCTGCCGCTACGTTAGCACTACGTTTCGCGCAAAAAACATCTGTTGGCCCAAAGCCTCCGGCGGATGTCACGGAATCGGAAAGGAGTTCTTAGGGGATGTTAGCCTAAGATCATCGCATCCATGCGATAACGGCTAGCTGACCTGCATCGGTAAAAACGCTACGTCCTGTGGCATTACCGAAATGACCGACATCGTGTCGGCCGTCGTGCAGGCCTAAGTACAAAGCCGATTTCCGGACGCAATTATGCCGAGGCATAATTGATACAATAACTACATTATTGTTGGGTGAGCATCATGAAATGTCCTTGATAATTGTCCGAATTTTTTTTGCCATTTTGAAAAGCAGGAATTATAGCTCCTTTTATTGTATACAAACAACTAAGGTTTATTCTTTTGATTTACGAAAGTTCACAGCATCATTTCCCTATTATAAGCAAAAGAGTGTTATTTTGTTAAAGTTGTTCGTGCATTTTTTAGGTTGTGACTTAATTGAAAACTCGGTTTGCTTAAAGATTAGCATGCAAAATAAAATCAAGCATAAGAAAAATTTTCGAAGACGATAAGTGTTAAAAAATCAAAGTAAAGGTATAACATCATCCTGTATAAAAAACGATGAGTAAGGTCACCTTGAATAGTATGGGGGTGACTATATGGAAGAATATTTAACTATTATTTTTAGAACATGCTTTTTATATGTGTTTATCCTAATAATTTTTCGTTTAATGGGTAAACGTGAAGTCGGCGAATTATCTGTAATTGATTTAGTCGTATCCATTTTAATGGCTGAGGTTGCTGCGTTTGCACTTGATGATTTCGAAAGTCCTTTATTTAAAGTGATTTTCCCAATCATCATATTGTTTTTCATTCAAATAACAACAGCATATATTTCACTCAAAAATAAAAAATTCCGTGATCTGGTTGATGGTGATCCAGTATTGCTTATAAGAGACGGTGTTATTTTAGAAAGTGAAATGCGCAAGCAACGCTATAATCTAGATGATTTGTGTCAACAATTACGTGAAAACGGAAATGCTTCCGTTACAGATATCGCTTATGCTTATTTAGAGCCATCTGGCAATCTGTCCGTATACCAAAAAGATGAAAAGGCATTTGTTTACCCACTGATTATCGACGGTGATATTCAGGATAGGCATTTAAAGGTATTGCATAAGGATGCCGATTGGTTAATGGCAGAGCTTGCTAAAAATAATATTACGGATAGTAACACTGTATTTTTTTGTGTTTGGGAGGAAGATCGGCTACATATCCAGCTGAAAGAATCTTAAACTTTTTTTGCCAACTTACGAAGATAGCGCAAATCAGTTATGCGTAATTGATTGGAAACTAGTAAGAATGTAAATAGTAAAAACAAGGTTACACAGCTACTTAAAATTAATGGCAATGGCATTATTTGCATCAGAAAATACTGGGTAACACAAACCGCGATAAAACAGCTATATGGAACAACAAACATTCTAAAACCCGCACGTAAATTTTTACGTTGTCTCACTGTTGCAATATGCAAAAATGAAGTTAGTAAGACGCCAAAACCAATTGCCACAACGGCACCTTTTTCCTGAATACCAGGCTGAGAGGCGAGCACGAACATGACAAATAGCTTACCAAGACCACCGTAAATGGAGTTCATCATCGCAGCACGGGCCTCACCAATTGCTTGTAAAATCGAATGCAAAGGACTTTGAATATAATAAAAGTAAAAAATGGGAGCTAATATTTTCACATAACCTCGATTTTCTTGTAAATGAAAGAGCTTCATAGCTATTTCGTCACCATGAACGAAAAAGTACGTAGCAGCAACACAGCCCACTAATGAAGATAGTCGTAATGATACAGAAATACGTTCCTGTACGAGCGGTATATGCTGACGGGCAATCGCGTCACTAACAGCCGGTATAAGAACAATTGAAAGTGCTGCAGACACAAAAGCCGGGAATAATAATAGGGGGACTAGTACACCCGAAATAACCCCATATAAAATTGTTGCAGCGGAGGCTGTCAAACCAGCCATAGTTAACGCCTTTAAAAAAATGATAGGTTCTAAAAACCAAGTAAAAGATCCGAACAGTTTGCTTCCTGCAGAAGGAAGAGCAATTCGTAACATCGGGGAGGCAGGATATGCCTCTATTTTGTTTTTTCGTGTCAATAATTTTTTCTTTGAGACTATATAATGCATCCACAAATATAAGAAAGCAACGACTTCAGCTAGAAGCGTAATACCCATAGCAGAGGCTGCTGTAACGGCAGCATTATTATAGGCAGCCACATAAGGCAGCGTTAAAGTGATGAAGCTAATACGGATAATTTGTTCAATCATTTGAGCCCAAGCTGTTGGTGTGATTTTGGCAATACCCTGTAAATAAGCGCGTAATAATCCAGAGCCAACTGACACTGGTACAGCAAAGAGTGCAATCCAAAGTGTAACTGTAGTTTGTTCATTATGTAAAAGCGTAGTCGATATATATGGTATAGTTAGTGCAACAATCGGCATAAAGACGATCATTCCAATAAATGACCAAAGGATAGCCGTACGCATAACACCATAGATGCCTTCGCGTTTGTTTTTTGCTAATAACTCTGCTACAATTTTTGCCACAGCGATAGGTAGTCCAAGTTGAATGAGTGAGATGAAGAAAATGAACGCCGGATAGACGGTCATATAAATGCCGACCGCCTCTTCACCAGCGATACGCATAAATTGCATTCTATAAAAGAAGCCAAAGAGTTTCGATAAAAAAATCACGAACATTAAAAATAGTGTTCCACGTACAAAAGAACTCATGCCATCCGTCCCTTCTCAAGCCACAAAAATTCATTTACACTATTTGTATGCAAACTTGTCTCACGATACGACTTTGATTGGAGATGATTCAAAATGAGTATGCAGCATGAGCAACTATTTGAAAAAATCCGTCCTGCAATTGATAGTAAGATGGAAGAGTTTAAATATTATCAATACAATGCGATTACAGCAGAAGAACTATGGCGCTATTGTGTAGAAAAAAAATGGCGCAGAAAAAATATTGAACAACTACGCATACATGAAATTATCGCCACTATTTTTGCAGTATCACCATCTGATATCGTATCTTTTAATCAAGTAGAATTCTTACAAAGTAATGATTGGTTTACAGAAGTGAATACGGAAGAGTTAAAAATGTTGCTTGGTCTGGTAAAAACTTAAGAAGAATGTGTGAAATTTGTCAAATTATAAAAGAATACTAAAAGTGTTGAATTGACACCAAGCGCAACGTGTTTCATAATGAGTGTGTTGCGCTTTTTTTTATTTGTATAAGTATATTCACCAAAAACCTCCTAATAGATCTTTTCCAAATTTGGAGGAAAAACACCTATTCAAATACTGGGATAAATTTGCGCGTTATGAACGATTGAAATAAGTAGAGCAATCTTTTTGAAGCACAGGCAACATTATTCTAAAGGAAAAGGAGGAATAAACGTTTCAAAAGGACTTGCTATTATACTTGTTTGTAGTGTAAGGACTTGCCTTACACCAATTCGAGGAGGATTTATAAATGAAACTTAAAAGTCGTATAGTTGCATTCGTACTATTAATGGTTATTTTTGTAGCAACCATCGGTACGACTGTAGGCGACGTCTTAAAGGACATTAAGCTAGGCCTTGACTTACAGGGCGGGTTTGAGGTTCTTTATGAGGTTAAAGAATTAAAAGAGGGACAAAAAATTACACCTGAAGTTGTAGCGTCAACAGCAACAGCTCTTGGTGAACGTGTAAATGCTATCGGGGTAAGTGAACCGAGCATTCAGGTTGAAGACAAAAACCGCATTCGTGTGCAATTAGCAGGTGTCGAAGACCAAGAATCAGCACGTGAATTATTGTCTACTTCTGCAAATTTAACATTCCGTGATGTCGATGATAATTTATTGCTGGATGGTAATGACTTAAAGCCAGGTGGCGCTAAAGGTTCCTTTGACCAGCAAAATCGTCCAATTGTTTCACTAACATTAAAGGATGCGAAAAAGTTTGCTGATGTCACAAGTAAAATTGCCGCTAAACCAGCAGGCCAAAACTTACTCGTTGTATGGTTAGACTTTGAAGAAGGTGTTGATTCATATAAAGCTGAATCACAAAAAGCGAAGCCTCGCTATGCATCTGCTGCAACAGTTAACCAAAGATTAGATACAACAGATGTTATGATTAGCGGGAACTTCACAGTTGAAGAAACGAAAAATCTAGCGGGTATTTTAGATGCTGGGGCACTTCCTGTTAAGCTTAATGAAATTTATTCTACTTCAGTTGGTGCACAATTTGGTGACCAAGCACTGAAAAGTACAATTTTCGCTGGTATTGTGGGCGTAGTAATAATTTTCTTATTTATGCTATTCTACTACCGTTTGCCTGGCTTTATTTCCATCATTACACTTGCTATTTTCACTTTCCTAGTACTTGTTGTATTCGATTGGATTAATGCGGTGTTAACACTTCCTGGTATCGCAGCTATCGTGCTTGGTATAGGGATGGCGGTAGATGCAAATATTCTTGCCGCAGAACGTATTCGTGAGGAATTACGTGTCGGTTATTCGGTTAAACAAGCATTCCAAATTGGCTCGAAGGAGTCTTTATCAGCAATTGTCGATGCACAGCTAACTACATTATTAGCAGCTGCTGTATTATTCCAATGGGGTACAAGCTCTGTTAAAGGGTTTGCCACAACATTAATTATTAGTATTTTACTAAGCTTTGTAACAGCTGTTTGGGGCTCTCGTGTATTACAAGGATTACTTGTAAATAGTGGCTACTTCAACAATCCAGCATGGTTTGGTATTTCGAAATCTAAACAGCATAGCCTGGATGAAAATATCGGAACATTAGATTTATCAACGAAATTTGATCGTTTTGACTTTGTACACAACCGTAAGAAATTCTATACATTCTCATTAGCTATTTTAGTAGCTGGTGTAGTGGTACTTGGTATATTCCGTCTAAACCTAGGTATTGATTTCTCAAGTGGTACTCGTGTTCAAATTGAAGCGGATCAAACTTTAACTAAAGAAGAGGTATCTAAATACTTAGATAGTATCGACTTCTCTTCAGAAGATATCGTTTTAACAGGTGAAAAGAGCAACGGAGCGGTTATCCGTTATAAACATGACCTAACGCAAGCAGAAATTTTAAAATTCAAAAAAGAAGCAGGCAAAAAATATGGTCATGAACCTGGAGTAAGTACAGTGTCTCCAACCGTTGGTAAAGAGCTTGTGAAAAATGCGATTAAAGCATTATCTCTTGCGGCTGTCGGTATCATTATCTATGTAGCGGTTCGTTTCGAATGGCGCATGGGTGTTGGGGCAATTGTTTCGTTACTACATGACGTATTCTTAATTGTTGCTGTATTTAGTTTTATGCGCTTAGAAGTTGATATTACGTTCATTGCAGCTGTACTGACAATTGTCGGTTATTCTATTAATGATACGATCGTTACATTTGACCGTATGCGTGAAAACTTAGATCGATATGATACGATTAAAGACCGTGAAGTGTTAGCGGATATCGTAAACAAATCACTACGTCAAACAATGGGTCGATCTGTTAACACAGTGTTAACGGTTATTATCGTTACAGTGTCACTTCTTATTTTAGGTGCACCATCGATTCAAAACTTCTCGATCGCGTTATTAGTTGGTTTAATCACAGGTATGTATTCTTCAATTTGTATTGCTGCACAAATCTGGTATTCACTTAAAGTTCGTGAAATGAAAAAATCAGATGGTCAAATACACAAAAAAGAGAAAAAACAATGGGGTACTGACGAGCCTACTGTTTAATTTCTTGAAAAAAAGAATCTGCTTGCTTTCTTTTGAAAGCAGCAGATTCTTTTTGTTACGTTTAAAGTTTAAATTTCAGTAGTAATGTTTGGAGTTGCTGAGCGTTGTTGCTTAATTCCTCAGCTACCTCATTCACCTGCTGCATTGTTGCAGCTTGTTCTTCTACTGCTTCAGCAATGATTTGTGAGTTACCCGCTGAAATACTCGCACTATTTGCAATTTCTGTTACAGAGGCAGCGACCTCTTCAGCACTCGCCGAGATTTGTTCCGAAGTAGCTGAAATATCTTCAATTTGATCAGTAAATGTTTGCACAGACTCTGTAATAGAATCAAATGCATCACCAGCCTCATGAATTTTTGCTACTCCATCCTGGACAGATGCTAATCCTTCATGCACAGCAGCGGCAACATTTCTTGTATCCGTTTGAATTTCAGTTGTAAGGGCAATAATTTGGCCAGCAGATTGATTGGATTCTTCAGCAAGCTTTCGTACTTCATCCGCTACAACGGCGAAGCCTTTGCCGTGCTCACCAGCTCGTGCTGCTTCGATGGCAGCATTGAGTGCCAGTAAATTGGTTTGTTCAGTAATAGCGGTAATTACTTTTGTAATTTGCCCGATTTCTTCAGATTGCTTACTTAGCTTTTGCGTTAAATCGGCAACTCGTGTAGTTGCCTCAGAAATTGTATCCATCTGCTCTTTGGCGGTAGTAATAGTTTTTCCTCCGGTATTAGCAAGCTGTGTCATATTTATAGCATTATGATGCAAATTTTGAGTAGCCTCAGCAATTCGTTGTACACCAGTAGCTGTTTCATCCATAGCTAGAGCACTTTGTTGAGAGGCACTAGCAGATGAAGCTAGATGGTTTGACGTGTCTTGTACTCGATGTGAGATGTCGCTTGAAGTTGTTGTCACTTCCACAGTGCTAGCGGAAAGCTCTTCAGAAGCGGCAGATAATTGTGTAGCGTTGTCCTGAACATTTTTTAGTAGTACAGATAAATTCTGTTTTAACGCATTCACTGCTGTGGCAAGTGTACCAATCTCATCTTTTGAGTTATGTTCAAGCTGAGCAATCGTTAAGTCACCGTGTGCTAATGTATCGGCTGCATTAATCACTTTACGAAGCGGTTGAATGATGGAGCGTTTTACAAAATACATAAAATATAAACCAACAATTGCACTTATAACAAGTAAGACAATTGAAATAATAATAGCTCGAGTAACTGTTTGGACAACACTACTTTTAACCTTTTGCAGCTGTTCGTCATGATAATTTAATAAATCATTTGTCAGTGTATAAATTTCTTTGTTGCTTTTTGTAACTTCTCCATTTATGTATGATAAGGCTAAATCTGTATTTCCACTATTAAATGCTTGCACTGCTTTATCAGAACTTGTTAGTAAATCTTGTTGTAAATCGGTTACTTGCTTCAAAATATTTTTTGTGTAATCGGAACGAACAATACCTGAAAGTTCTTGAATAGTTTCTGGTAATAGTTTTTCATAACGTTCTAAATTTGATTTTGTCGTCTCATCCTTACTATTTAGAATATAGGAACGTAAAAAAAGCCCCTGTGAGGCAAGCTGCTGCTGTATTTCCTCTGTTGATTGAATTTGCACGATTCTGTGATCAAGTACCTCTACTATGTCTCCCTCAACCGACTTAAATTGAAAAAATGCAATAACACTTGATAATAAGAGTAAACAAATGAGTGAAATAAAACCTAAATTTAGTTTTTTTCGAACGGACATATTCGTTCCTACCTTCTTTAATGTATTAGAGAATCAATGGTTTGAATTTACTATAACTTGATATTTTTACAAGGTCAATACTTGATAAATTCTCAAAAGTAGGCATTTTAATTCCCTTTTATTGGTGCGTAAAGAAGGTGATTTTTCCTATAATATAATTTCAAAAGTCCTTTCAACATTTTCCTTTTTCTCTGAATTGATTGACAATTTTTATAGTTTGGCATAAAATGAGGCTAACTTTTTTGTTCGGTACAAGGTAGTTGGTCTCGGGAGCGAGGCCAGCCTTAGAACAGATGAGCTGAGTTTAGATGAGAATAGCTGAGAAATTGTTGAATAAGAGTAGTAGCATAAGTGTGCAATTTAGAGAGTCAGTGGTTGGTGCAAACTGGTTTGTAGCTTATGTGAATGGACTTATGAGAGTCGCTAATTATAATAGCGAACGGATTCCCCACGTTAAAGGGGGTGCTTTGACTTAGATAAAACAAATCTTTTCGTCATTAACTGAAAAGATATGTCGATTTAACTTCTTTCAGCGGGTGTCCAATCATCCGCTGAAAGAAGTTAAAGCCTCCGGACGCAATTATGCCTCAGCATAATTGATCTGGCGAACTAAGCTGAGCACTTAAGAGAGAGCAAGTATGCTCTAATATGAGGTGGCAACGCGGTCATGATCGTCCTCTGCAATTAGGAAAAATCCTTTTTGCAGGGGACTTTTTTTGTTGTTTTTAATTCGCAGGGGATGAATGCTTCAATGCAACTACCGAAAATAGGTAATTGATTGACGGGAGCTATGTCAAAAAAGAGGGACATTCACTGGAACGTTTTAGGAGAGTAAAACGATGCATCACCCGAACATTTGAAGGATTGCTTTTTTAATGGCTTACCTCCAAAAGTTAGAAACAACATTTGTTAAAACGTACGCCATGCATATAAGTTGATCTTCGTTACGACTGGGCGACTCCTCGGGGATCAGCAATAGAGGAGCGAAGGCTAAAACCATCACATCCTGTGATAACGCCTTCGTGACCAACATCCTGTTGCTGCCGCTACGTTGCACTGCGCTTTCGCACAAAAAACATCTGTTGCCCCAAGCGGCTCATCGGACGCCCCCAGGAAGCTCTGCTCTGCGCGAAAGCGAAGCGTCAGCGGCAAATGTTTTATCTGTGCGAAAGCGTAGCGACAGCAACAACAAAGCGCCCAGCTGGAACGGAAATCAACCCTACGCTATGATGATCCTTTTTTCAACAAGAGCTGATTCAGCAACTAAACCTTTATAAGAGTCTTACCGGAGAAATTTAAAAAAGGAGATTGGTAATTATGCTATCGACGAATTCAAGAACGAAAATGAAAACCATTAATGCTGATTCTTTAACACCGATTTTAATTTTTAGACGCCTTCAAGGGGAACATAAATTTCTGCTGGAGAGTTCAGCACAGCATGAAGGAGCAGGACGCTTTTCTTTTATTGGTGCTAATCCAAGAAAAACGTATAAAGGCTTTGGAGATGAGATTCAGGAATATTCATATAAGACTGGAAACACCTATACACATAAGGGCGACATGATTGTTTTATTGAAAAGGTTAATGCCACGTATATCCAATACGACACAATTCCCATTTTCAGGCGGTGCTGTTGGCTATGTTGGCCATGGTACAACAACAATATTATCGACTGCACAGGATAAAGTAGAGCTACCAGATGTGCATTTCCATGTGTATGAGACAGTTATTGTGTTTGATCATGTAACAGATGAGGTTACTTTGATTCATACGAATATTGATGCGGAAAAAAAAGAACCAAATTTAGAAGAGTTGGCAGAGCAGCTTTTAAAAGGTAGAGAGATTGAGGAGACGGCATGTAGCTTTGAACCTTTTGAATCGACTACGAATGAACAGTTTGCTACATCCCTTACATCGATCAAAGCTACTTTAGATGAAGATATTACTAGGGTTATGTTATCAAAGTATTTTTTAGCAAATCTACAAGGAGATGCTTTCGCTTTATATCGTCAATTGCGTAAAAAACATCCTGCTCCTTATATGTATTATGTAGAATTTGACGATCATGTTGTCTTAGGGACATCTCCTGAAAGTTTAATTCGAGTAAAGGGTGAGCGTGTGATTGCAACACCAACAGATGGGACATTTCCTAGAGGTTCCACAAAAGGTGAAGATTTAGAGCAGGAACGCAAGCTAAATGAAAACACAAATATTAGGGAGTCACATGCTGTACTTGTTTCTGCCGTGCAACAAGAGCTACAGCCTGTGTGCTTCCGAGATTCTATTCAAGTCATTGAGGCGATGAAAATTGAGCGTTCCAAGCATGCATTACACATGACATCGAGAGTCGAGGGACAACTATTACCGATGCTTCATGCACTTGATGTATTAGCTACAACATTACCATCCTTTGCATCAGCAGATGTTCCAAAGGGTCAGGCAATAGATCATTTAGAAAAACCTGATCAAGCTACCGGGATATTTAGAGGAGCTCTTGGATTTATTGGTTTTAACGGTCATCTTGATTTTGCCTTAACAGGGAAATCCATTGTCATAGAAAATGAAACGATGCAAATGCAATCGACTGTAATGGTGACCAAATACACAAATGTTGAGGAAGTTTTAAAACAAGTAGAAAAGGACGAACAGGAATTTTTACAGCTACTTGAAAAAGAAGGGGGTCAACATTAATGAAAGGTATTCGTCAAAAAGTACAACAACAAGAGCATTTAATGTATGAGGAAATGCTACAGGCAGCAAAATGGATGTTTCAAGATGACACACCTAAGGAACAAATTGCAAGTTTTTTAACGGCATTATCGGTCAAAGGTGAAACTGCACATGAAGTAGCGGCATTAGCTACAACTATGCGTTCGTTTGCATTAGACGTACCAGCAAACGAAGGGGTCTATATGGATAATTGCGGTACTGGTGGCGATGGTCTTAATACATTCAATATCAGTACAACTTGCGCCTTTGTATTAGCGGGGGCTGGTGTCAAAATGGCGAAGCACGGTAATCGCAAAATTTCTTCGGCATCAGGAAGCTCTGATGTTTTGGAAGCACTTGGGATTCATACGAATATTTCCATTGAACAAACTGTTGATCTGTTAGAGAAAGAAGGAATTGCCTTTTTATATGCTCCAAATGTCCATCCGAAATTAAAGCGAATTGGGGAGGTTCGTCGTGCACTTGGCAAGCCAACTATTTTTAATCTTGTCGGTCCTCTTACGAACCCAGTGCCTTTATCGACGCAATTTACAGGCATTAACCGTCCTAATTTTGTCATGGAGTATGCTTCCGTATTACAAATGTTAGGGCGAGAACGTGCAATGGTCGTTTCTGGGCCACTAGGTTTAGATGAGGCGTCATTAGCTGGTCAAAATACGTTTGTCTTAGTAGATAAGGGAGACTTAATTCCATTTTCATTAACTGCAGAAGAAGCGGGTCTCAACTATGCACCAATAGAGGCCATTCGTGGAGGTAATGCAGATGAAAATGCTGCTATTATGCGTAAATTATTAGCTGGTGAACAAAGTGCTTATTTTGACACCGTTTTATTGAATGCTGGTATTGGGTTGTTCAGCTATGGCATTGCTGAAACCGTTAAAGAAGGTGTAGAAATAGCGAAGGATAGTATTTATAGCGGGCGTGCCCTGCAAAAATTAGAGGCAGTCGTTACTTATAGTGAGCATATTAAAAGAGTGGAGGTCCAATAATGAATATTTTAAATAAAATTCTCGAACAAAAAAAGATGGAAGTTGGTGCTTTACTTGAACAGTCCGACCCATTAGCGAATTTTACAGAAAAACCGCGTCCATCATTATTTGAGCGATTGCGAAAAGCTGAAACATTACAGGTTATTTCTGAAATGAAGCGTGCTTCCCCCTCAAAGGGGTTAATCGCAGAAGGGGCAGATCCAGTGGCACAAGCAGAAATTTATGCAGAAGCAGGGGCAGCGGCCATTTCTGTTTTAACAGATAAAACGTTTTTTAAAGGTTCCTTTGATGATTTGGCTGCAGTTGCAAATGCTGTCCAAACACCACTTCTATGTAAGGATTTTATGATTGATCGTGTGCAAATTCGATTTGCGAAGGCATCAGGTGCATCAATTATTTTACTAATTGTGGCTGCGTTAACAGATGAGGCATTACGTGATCTGTATAGCTATGCAACAGGTTTAAATTTAGAGGTATTAGTGGAGGTGCATGATCTCGAAGAGCTTGAGCGGGCTATTGCAGTTGGTGCCAAACTAATTGGCGTCAATAATCGAGACTTACGTACGTTTGAAGTGAGCTTAGACCGAACACGTGAAATTGCTGAAGCTTTTCCGTTCGAAGAAGAGAAAGTATTAATAAGTGAAAGTGGAATTTGGACACAAGAAGACGCTAAAGCGGTGGCGGCCATGGGAGCTAGTGGCGTTCTTGTAGGTGAGTCATTAATGCGCAGTGGTGATGCAGGTTCTGCTCTAAAAAGTTTACAGGTCAATAAGGTGGGGGCATCTGTATGACGAAGGTGAAAATTTGTGGACTGAAGGAACAACAGCATGTGCTGGCAGCAGTAGAGGCAGGAGCGGATGCCATTGGTTTTGTCTTTGCACCAAGTAAACGACAAGTGACGGTTGAACAGGCACAGCAATTAGCCAAACATGTGCCAGAGGGCGTTTTGAAAATCGGTGTTTTTGTCAATCCAAGCGCAGAGGAATTACGCGTAGCAAAAGAAAGTGTACCATTAGATTATGTGCAATACCACGGGGAAGAATCTCCTGAATTTATTCGTCGGCAAGGCTATCCAGCAATCAAAGCTTTGTCCGTGAGAGGTGCTGAAGATGTTCAGATGGCTGCTAACTACGATGTAGACTACTACTTATTTGATGCACCAGGGACAGATTTTAAAGGAGGCAGTGGTCACACGTTTGATTGGACCCTCCTAGAGACGGTAGGGATTCCGCGTGAAAAGTTAATTTTAGCAGGTGGTTTGCAAGCTGAAAATATTGAAGAAGCAGTGTCGCTTGTATCGCCATTTATAGTAGATGTATCAAGCGGTGTGGAGACAAACGGAGTAAAAGACATAGCAAAAATAACCGCATTTATAAAGGCAGTAAAGAAGGGGAGAGCATAATGGCGAATTCAATTGCAAATAGTGTACCTACAAAGGAAGGACGTTACGGAAAATTTGGAGGACAATTTGTTCCGGAAACATTAATGACAGCATTGTTGGAATTAGAGACGGCCTATGATGAGGCAATGAATGATCAAGCGTTTACTGAGGAATTAACTTATTATTTACAACAATATGTTGGTCGTGAAACGCCGTTGTATTACGCAGAAAATTTAACAAAAGAGCTAGGGGGCGCGAAGGTTTATTTAAAGCGTGAAGATTTGAATCATACTGGAGCCCATAAGATTAATAATGCAATTGGTCAAGCGCTTCTTGCAAAACGAATGGGTAAAAAGAAAATAGTAGCAGAAACGGGTGCAGGGCAACATGGAGTGGCAACGGCAACTGCATGCGCTTTATTGAATCTTGACTGTGTTGTGTTTATGGGGGCAGAGGATATCAAACGCCAACAGTTGAATGTGTTTCGCATGGAGTTACTCGGTACAAAAGTGGAATCTGTAGAAACAGGTTCAAAAACATTGAAAGATGCTGTTAATGCAGCACTGCGCTACTGGGTGACAAATGTTGAGGATACTCATTATATTTTAGGCTCGGCTTTAGGGCCACATCCATTCCCAAAAATCGTAAGGGATTTCCAGCGTGTAATTGGTGTTGAAACTAGAGAGCAAATTTTAAATAAGGAAGGTCGTTTACCAGATGCAGTCGTTGCTTGTATAGGCGGCGGTAGTAATGCAATTGGTATGTTCCATCCTTTTGTCGATGACAACACTGTAGCGCTATACGGAGTAGAGGCTGCGGGCAGTGGCATTGAGACAGGTAAGCATGCAGCAGCAATTGCCGGTGGACAGCTAGGCGTTTTACACGGTGCATACATGTATTTATTACAAGATGAAAATGGCTTTGTGCAAGAAGCACATTCTATTTCAGCTGGTCTAGATTATCCAGGGAAAGGTCCAGAGCATTGTTATTTACATGATATTGGGCGTGTTCAATTTGATTCGATTACAGATAGTGAAGCTCTTGAGGGCATGCAGTTACTGTGTAGAACAGAAGGTATACTACCTGCACTAGAAAGCTCTCATGCTATTGCTTATACAGCAAAACTCGCGAAGACAATGTCTACAGATGACATCATTGTTGTGTGCTTATCCGGCCGAGGAGATAAGGATGTTCATACTGTCCGAAAAGCATTAGGAGGAGATGTGTAATGACGACACTACAGCAGGCAATTGAACAAACGAAAATCGCTGGTAATAAAGCATTTGTACCCTATATTATGGCGGGTGATGGGGGTCTGGAAACTTTGAAGCCAACAATTCTGAAGCTACAGCAAATGGGTGTAACGGCAATTGAAGTTGGTATACCATTTACAGATCCTGTAGCAGATGGACCGACGATAGAGCAAGCAGGTGAACGTGCTTTAGCAGAAGGTGTGACATTACGTAAAGTGCTAGATGCATTAGCTTTATGTAAAGAAGAAATTGAGGTTCCATTAGTTGTCATGACGTATTTTAATCCTGTTTTAGCTTTTGGGTTAGAGGCTTTTGCTAAGGCTTGTGTGGCAGGGGGCGTTAAAGGGTTAATCGTTCCTGATGTACCGCTTGAAGAAAGTGCAATCTTACGTGACACATTAAATCCACATGGGGTCGACATCGTACAGCTTGTATCGTTAACAAGTCCGCCAGAGCGAATTGCACGTATCGCGGCTGCCAGTCAAGGCTTTGTCTATGCTGTAACTGTCAATGGAATCACCGGAGCCCGTACAAGTTTTGCGAATGATTTAAATAATCATTTTGCACGCTTACGTGAAGCAAGCCAAATACCAGTACTAGCGGGCTTTGGAATTTCAACTCCCGAACAGGTGGTAAGCATGGGGGCACTTAGTGATGGTGTAATCGTTGGTAGTGCGATAGTGACAGCATTACATGAAGGTAATTTGGAGAAGATTGAGGCATTAGTATCTGCTTCAACTTCTTTCAGCAGAAGACTCCCACCTCTATAGGTGGTGAGATGAATGCGGATTTAAACTACTTTTCAGCGGGTGTCCAAAAATCCGCTGAAAGAAGTTAAAGCCTCCGGCGGATGTCACGGAATCGGAAAGGAGTTCTTTGTGCAAGCACAAAGCCGATTCCGGACGCAATTATGCCGAGGCATAATTGAAAAGATATGTTTAAGAAGCCTACTCTTTAACGGAGTGGGCTTTTTTTCTTTTGAGATTGTTAGGTATAAGTAAAAAGACGACGGACTGCCACAACTTTACAGGTAAAACTATCATTCTCAAGGATAGTGCGGATAGGCTAGATTTTCGGTATAATAGCTTTCGTGAGGAAGTGAAAAGATGATTCTATCGAAAAAGAGATGGCAGGTAGAGCGCCCAGACGCTACGCTTGTCCAAACATTACAAAATGACCTACAACTTTCTGCGATTGCAGCAAAAATTTTAGCAGCACGAGGTTGCGAAACAACTGCTGACGCAGAGAGCTTATTAAATATGACAGAAGCAAGTATCCATGACCCGTTATTAATGCACGGCATGGCAGAAGCAGTGGCGCGTATAGAGCAAGCGCTTGAAAACGGAGAGAAAATCTTAGTATATGGCGATTATGACGCGGATGGTGTCACTAGCACGACAGTAATGCTGAATGTGTTACTTGATCTCGGTGCCGATGTTTCGTTTAAAATACCGAATCGTTTTATTCACGGCTATGGACCGAATGAGGCGCTATTTCGTGAAGCACATGAAGAGGGTGTTCAGCTAATTATTACAGTTGATAATGGTATTTCAGGCATTGAACCGATTCGTGTCGCAAAGGAACTAGGTATGGATGTTATCGTTACAGATCACCATGAACCAGGCGATGAATTACCACCTGCTGATATTATTTTACATCCTCGTATACCAGGAGGACATTATCCATTTGGCGAGCTTGCAGGTGTGGGTGTAGCGTTTAAGTTAGCACATGCTCTATATGGGGAACTGCCAACGCATTTGATTGAATATGTCGCTGTTGGAACAGTAGCGGATTTAGTACCATTAGTTGATGAAAACCGCTACCTAGTAAAGCGCGGAATAGAAGAAATGCGTCGTTCACTCAGCCCTTGGGTACAAGCAATGTGTGAAGTAGCCAGTGCAGAACAAGGTAAAATCAGTGAAGAAACAATCGGTTTTTATTTTGGGCCACGCTTAAATGCAGTTGGTCGACTTGGAGAAGCGGCACCAGGTGTTCAGCTATTAATGGCCGAGGATAATGCTAAAGCAACAGCATTGGCGAAACAGCTTAATACATGTAATAGTGAGCGCAAAGATATTGTAAAGAGTATTACAGATGAGGCTATTGCTCTCATTGAATCCGATAAAAAAATCGGGGATTCACTCGTTTTAGTGATTGCTGGAGAAGGCTGGAATGCTGGAGTAGTAGGGATTGTCGCGTCTCGTCTTGTAGAGCTTTACTATCGTCCAACCATTGTACTGTCACTAGACTATGAAAAAGGAACAGCTAAAGGCTCAGCTCGTAGTATTGAAGGATTCCATTTATTTAATGAACTAGCGAAGAATCGAGATATATTACCTCATTTTGGTGGGCATCCTATGGCAGCAGGGATGACGTTATCCATTGAGCATGTTGATGAATTAAGATCACGCTTAGATACTCAAGCAAGAGCATGTTTATCAGAAGAGCAATTAACACCTGTACTCAATATTGATATACCACTAAAAATGGATGAAATTTCAGCAGATGCCATTGAAGAAATTTCAACGCTCGGTCCATATGGTACGGATTTTCCGAAGCCTGTTTATGTGCTCGAAGATGTGGAGATATCCTCCATGAGGAAAATTGGAGCAGCAGAAAATCATATAAAAATGGAATTGACCGATGGCTACGAAAAATTGGATAGTGTCGGTTTCAATAAGGGACATTTACACGACGAGTTAACCTATGGAATAAAAGTATCATTTACTGGGGATTTACAAATAAACGAATGGCAAGGACGTAAAAAAGCACAATTTATGATAGAGGATGTCCAAACGACTGAATGGCAATTATTTGATATTCGTGGTATTCGGCAAACTTCACGCTGGTTAAATACGGTCCCAAAAGAGGAGGCAACATTTATCGCCTTCCGTCCAGAGACGGTGACCTATTACCAATCTCTAATTGGTGTTCCAATCCTAGCTGTGGATCCCACGCTTTCAAATGTAGAACAAACCAATTATATCGTGCTACTAGATTTGCCGCAAAATGTTCAAATGTTAGAAGATGTCTTGCGAAAAACAGCGCCTTCCCGAATTTATGCACATTTTTACATGCCTGATTCTCAGTATTTCAGTGGATTGCCTACACGTGAGCAATTCTCCTGGTATTATAAGTTTCTAAAAAATCGCCCTGCTTTTCCACTGAATATGCATTTGGCTGAATTGGCGAAGCATACAGGTTGGCCAATAGATGCATTAAAATTTATGACACAGGTGTTTTTTGAGCTTGATTTTGTTAAAATGGAGAGTGGACTGACGACTGTCAACGTGAATGCACCGAAAAAGGCACTTACAGAGGCACCGTCTTACAAACAGCGTTCAGAACAGATTGAAATGGAGCAAAAGCTTGTGTATGCCCCTTATATAGAATTAAAACAATGGTTTGATGAACGATTACATTAATATACGAAAAAGTTTCGTAGGAGGAACAATAACATGGATTTAAAGCAATATGTAACAACGGTTGAAAACTGGCCGAAAGAGGGCATCAGCTTCAAAGATATTACTACAATTATGGATAACGGTCAGGCATACAAATATGCAACAGATCAAATCGTAAGTTATGCAAAAGAATTAGGGGCTGAAATTATTGTAGGTCCTGAGGCTCGTGGCTTCATTATCGGATGCCCAGTTGCTTATGCACTTGAAATTGGATTTGCACCTGTTCGTAAGCCAGGAAAATTACCACGTGAAGTGATCAGTGCTGACTACGGCCTTGAGTACGGTAAAGATACGTTAACAATGCACAAAGATGCAATTAAACCAGGTCAAAAAGTATTAATCTGTGATGACTTACTTGCGACAGGTGGTACAGTTGAAGCGACTGTACGTTTAATTGAACAATTAGGTGGTCAAGTTGTTGGTTGTGCATTTCTGATCGAGTTAACAGAGCTAAACGGACGTGCAAAACTTGGCGACATTAACATAAAAACACTTATTCAATATTAATAAATGATTGGATACTCTAGCTAAATGAATTGGTTGATAGTAACGGTGACAGGATGCCCCAGGAAATCGCTCGTCCGGAACGGAAATCACCCTCTCCTATTGCAGAAGAGTCATTCAATAATATGAAAAACGTCACATTTTTGTGGCGTTTTTTTATTTATAAGGCCGTTTTCGAAAAGATTGTTGCTATTCTACTAACGGAGCAGGTTAGTTAAAGAAGACATACTTAAACAAATCATATGAGTAGTTTGATAATACTAATTAAACAATTATTTTGAACTCGTTGAATGAGCAACAATACTTTGGTTTTTGGTCAAATATATAACTTTCAAGTAAACTTAATAAATACTAATAGGTGGCTAAACGTTTTTGTTGTGATTCTTTATTTTGAAAATGAACGATTTTTCCCAGTTAGTCGTATTACATATAAATCATTATTGTATGGAGTAGATTTCATGGATGAAAAGGATTTAATTCGAAAGGCGAAAAAAGGAGATACATTGGCTCTTTCGAAACTGCTACAACAGAATTATTCGTTCCTCGTAAAGTATTTAATGAAAGTTACCCTTCATCCACAAATCGCAGAAGATTTAACACAAGAGACGATGATGAAGTGTATTGAAAAAATCCAACTGTATAATGGTGAATCCAAGTTTTCCTCATGGCTCATCACAATCGCAACGAACCTTTTTATCGATCAACAGCGTAGAAAGAAGCGGGAGAAAAACTGGCTAGAGCAGGAACAAGCGCTCCGAAAAATGAAATGGAATGCAGCCAATATGAACGAAGAATGGACTGATGTACTTGATGTACTTGCTCAAATTAATGAAGAAATACGTATGCCAATCGTGCTAAAGCATTATTACGGATATTCATATGAGGAAATTGGAAAAATGATGGGTATTGCAGAAGGAACAGTAAAATCTCGAGTTTCAAATGGTCTAAAAAGTGTACGAAAGGAGTTGGCTGAACTTGAAGAAGTATGATTCTAAAAATAGTAATTCTATGTTGGATGATGAAGATGAATTAACGGTTAAGCAATTAATAGATGGTTTAGAAAAACTGGATCAATGGAATCCAGTATCTACTCCAAACTTACAATGGTTTCAACAGAATGTTGAATTAGAGAAAAAAAGAATACGAAAAAAACAATGGAAAGACCTCCTCACGTTTATGTCTGTTGCAGTATTTGCGCTTTCGGTTGGAATTGCTGTCGTTTATCGTCAGCCAATTCTTTTTCTTTATTTTCAGCTTGTGGGGATTATCTTACTGCCCTTAGCTCTTAACAAAACTAGAAAGAAGGTCAGTAATGAATGATCTCAAACAAACTAAGTAGCACACCGCTTTGGTTATGCGTCGTGATTGCATTCATTCTGATTTGTCAGAGCTCATGGATGTTTTGGGATGCACGGAAGAGGGGATATAATGCTTGGCTATGGGGCATTTTAGGTCTTATTCAATTTCCAACGTATCTTATTATCTATCTTATTTTTGCAAGAAAAGTATTTAAAAGAAAGGTCTCAGGAACAAATTCCTGAGATTTTTTTTATCTTTATTCAGCAGAAGACTCCCACCTCTATAGGTGGTGAGATAATGCGATTTTGGTACCTTTTCAGTGGGTGTCCAAACAACTACTGAATAAAGATAAAAGCCTCCGGCGGATGTCACGGATTTTCAAAGGGATGAATTGTGCTGGCACAATTCAAAATCCGGACGCAATTACGCCAAGGCGTAATTGATTTTTTTTTCGTGAGTGAACGATTAGACGAACGTAATCGTATTAAGGGTAAATAAACAATTTGGGGGAGAAAAATGAATGAACTGTTAAATGGAATCCTATGGGGAGCGGTTGCGCCAATTCTTGTCTTACAATTAGGGGATTATATCCATAATATTGAGGCAGAAGAAAACAATAATTAATATAACAAAAGAAACAAAGATACATAATTCAATAATCTCTTCCCTCACAGAAAAGGAGTAATCATATTGAGTAAAATTAAAAAGAAAAAAGGTAAAAAGATAATGTATGTTTTTGCATGGATCTTAGGAATAATTGTTTGTCTGAATGTAATAGGATTTGCAATCAACAAAATATTCTTTTCAAATGAGCTTGAAGCTATCTCGCCTTACGGGGAAATGGTAGAAGTAAACAATCAGAAAATGCATGTATATTCAATGGGACAGGGAGAGAAAACCATTGTTTTGTTACCGGGTTTTGGGTTGCCTTTGCCAAGTGCAGATTTTGGTCCATTAATGAGAGAACTCTCGAAAGAATATACTGTAGTTACTGTTGAATATTTTGGAATGGGGTTCAGTGACGAGACAGATACACCACGAACAAATGAAAATTATATGGAAGAAATCAGAACAGCATTATCTATGGCTGGTATGAAGCCACCGTATATCTTAATGCCTCATTCTGCGTCCGGGATTTACAGCGAATATTATGCAGCAAAATATCCTGACGAAGTTTCTGCGATTATTATGCTAGACACAACTCCATCAGTAAGTATGGAACCTAATATACAAACTTTCATATTGGAACCTAGAAATGCAAAAATCCTATATGGCTTTAATAGGTTACTTCAAGAAACTGGATTAAGTCGAATCACCAATAGATTGTTACCTTCTGATCAAACAGTTGAAAATGGCTATACTGAAAATGAAATCAGTGATAATAAATTATTTTCTTATCATGTTGTCAACGATACGATCAGTAATCAGGTTTCGAGTTTAAATGACAATGTCAATGAGGTAAACAGTGTAGTCTTCCCTTCAGAAATACCTGTATTGAAACTAATATCCTCAGTTTCTCAAAAACAATTAAAAGATGGAGAAGAGATTCAAAAAAATCACTTAAATCGACTTGGTGCAAACGCTGAGTCCCAAATTATTGATGGCTCTCATGGATTCTTTCAAACTCATGTTACAGATATCAGTGATGCCACAAGTAATTTCCTTAAAAAACTCAACTAAGGACTTGTTACAAATACAGACTAAAGGGAGCTAGAAATATAATCTCAACTCTCTTTTTATCTTTAAATATGAATGTACTTCAACAAACGCACCATGTTAGTGCAACGTCTTTGTATTGTTTAAGTTTGTCACAAGCAAAGCGAAGATTGTTAAAGCTTGATTGAATTCTTTTTACATATAAATGTTCAGAAATATCATTTGGATTTATTTCAGAAAGATCAATATCAATTTTCCCATCACGACTAAACTCAGTAAATGTCTCCATTGCAAATTTATATGCCTTTGTTAATTCAATTGTTAAAACACTTGCTAATAAGATGTTGGAATGAAATTTTATCGAAGGAAGATGAGGAATCTCTGGTGAAATAAATTAAAGATTGTGAAAAGATGTTCTTCAACTAACGAAGCAGGTTAGTCTAATAAGGAAATCTATTTTTATAACGAATTTAATATTAGTTTCGGAGAACCGTACCATAAGTAAGTGAGATTCTATTCATTTAATGGAGCGTTGATTAAATAGAAAAAATAGACCTAATAGTATGAACTAAAAGAAGAGAGTCAGTTCTTTATGGACTAACTCTTTTCTTTTAGTTCATATGCAGTTTGCAAGGAAAAAAATCTCTACTTAATTGAAATGGGTGAATTCAATTGTAAAGTAGAGAAATAGACGTGAGAGATAGAGCCATTTCGTTAAACAAGAAATGAATAATTTGAACGAATATTATTTTTCATAGGAATGATTAGGACAAAGTGGCTATATATATAGATTGTATGAATTTATGATATAGGGGAGGAATTGCAAGTGGTTGGAAATAGAGCTGTGGCCTATATGGGCTCCGGAAAAGTAGAAGTGCATGATATTGGTTTTCCAGATTTGGTTTTACGAGATGGACCAGGGGTAAATCCACTTAATGTAGGACGCAAATGTGATCATGGTGTTATTTTAAAGGTAGTAACAACTAATATTTGTGGAAGCGATCAGCATATGGTGAGGGGGAGAACTACAGCTCCGACAGGATTAGTTCTAGGCCACGAGATTACAGGAGAAGTGATTGAAGTAGGCCGAGATGTTGAATTTATTAAAAAAGGTGATTTAGTTTCTGTTCCATTTAATATAGCTTGCGGTCGGTGCCGTAGCTGTAAGGAGCGGAATACTCATATTTGTGAGAATGTAAATCCAGATCGTCCTGGTTCAGCATATGGTTATGTCGATATGGGAGGATGGGTTGGAGGTCAATCTGAGTATGTAATGGTGCCATATGCCGACTTCCAATTATTAAAATTTCCTGATAAAGACCAAGCAATGGAGAAAATTAGAGATTTAACAATGCTTTCAGATATATTTCCAACTGGATATCATGGTGCCGTAAGTGCAGGTGTGAAACCGGGATCAACTGTGTATATCGCAGGTGCAGGTCCAGTTGGTCTCGCTGCTGCTCATTCAGCTCAGTTACTAGGAGCCGCTGTAGTAATTGTAGGAGATTTAAATGAAGAAAGGTTAGCTCAAGCTAGAAGCTTTGGTTGCGAAACAGTTAATTTACGAAATCATTCAAACCTAGGAGAGCAAATCGACCAAATACTTGGAGCACCTGAAGTAGATTGTGCTGTAGATTGTGTAGGATTTGAAGCATCTGCACATGGAGCTAATGTAGTTGAAGCACCTGCTACTGTTTTAAATTCTATTATGCAAATAACACGTGCTGGAGGACGTTTAGGTATACCGGGTCTTTACGTAACCGGGGACCCTGGTGGAATTGATGAGGATGCAAAAATTGGTACGTTAAAAATTCGTCTTGGCTTAGGATGGGCTAAAGCACATACTTTTGTAACTGGTCAAACACCTGTTATGAAATATCATCGCGATTTAATGGCGGCAATTTTGAGTGGAAGAGCCCAAATTGCGAAAGCTGTTAATGCTACAGTAATATCATTAGACGAAGCTCCAAAGGCATATCAAGATTTTGATAAAGGGGCTGCCAGAAAATTCGTCATCGACCCACACGGTCTAGTAAAGTAAGAGATTTCTACAGGGGTTAAATTGAAATAAGCATAGAGGACAAACCTTTGGCTACTTTTCAATAAGAACTAGATAGCATGCTGATATTCTAAGGAGACTTTGAACTTCATTTCTCAAAGTCTCCTTTTTTTCGTTGCTTATTTACCACAAGTATATTTGTATTCAGGTTGTGTTTGAATGAAGAAACCACTTCGAACTTGTCCTGTCCAATTTTGTAAGGATTCGTACCATTGTACGCTATCAAAAAAGCTTTATATGACACCTTAATTTCATACTTCAGCAAAAAGAATCCATTTTGAGCAATCATTTTCAAAATGGATTCTTTTGATTAAGTCCGTTTCTTTATTCTTCATCATAAGATTGAATTATTTTTTGAATCGTTTTCAATGTTTCATAAAAATCCTCGTACTTCTCTATGCCAATATCATTGATAATTCTTTCTTGGATATCTTCCCAAATTGGAGCTGCCTCGTTTAATTTTTCAATCCCTTTTTTAGTTAGTGTAATGACCTTTGTTCGAGCATCTTGCGGATTTCTTGTTAAATCCACATAGCCATTTTGCTTTAACAAATTTATATTGCGTGTAATTGTTGTTTGATCGAGCAGCAAAATTTCACCTAGTCGACTTATGGAAACTGATTGTTGATGATTGATATTTGCTAACATTGAGTATTGTGTAATTTTTAAGCCAGTGGGCTGTAGTAATTTATCATACAATTGTGTCACGACTCTTGATTTTTTTCGAAGGTTTGCGCATACACATATTTGTGTGTACTCTATATTCTTCATTGCTCAGTACTCCTTTTCGAGTTGGTTCACTATTATAGTAGCCTTATTGATTTATTTTGTTAAGCTGGAAAATGTTTCTTGACAGTAATAAAAGTTGTACCTAAAATTAATTGTATGTATATACATGTATCTAGGGAAGGTGTTCACTCCAAAAATACATGCATATACATATGTAATGGCCGTAAATTCTTCCTCATTAAAAAGTAGATCTAAAAATCTTTCAAGAAATGAAGGTGATAAGATGAAGCGTATTCATTATAGCTGGATTATTTTAATTATAACCTTTTCCTCAATTATTGTTGCAGGAATTACAATGTCTTCTTCAGGAGTTTTTATAGATTCTTTAGAAAAAGAATTTAATTGGGATCGATCTTTAATTGCTTTAGCTTTTGCAGTGAGTTTATTTATATATGGGTTTTCAGGTCCATTTATGGCGGCGTTATTAGAAATAGCTGGTTTAAAGAAAATGATGCAAGGAGCAATGGCTACATTATTAATAGGTATGTCGCTTACCCTTTTCATGACACAATCATGGCAGTTAATCATGATATGGGGCGGTATTATTGGCTTAGGAGCGAGTCTCTTTTTAACGGTGTTAAGTCCTTATGTAGCCAATCATTGGTTCGTGAAAAGTAGAGGGCTAGCAGTAGGGATTTTAACTGCGAGTACTGCAACAGGGCAGTTAATTCTCCTCCCGATATTGGCGATTATAATTGAGCATTATTCTTGGCGATGGGCGATTGTATTAATTCTCATATTAAGCATTATTATGTTCATCACTATTTCTATATTTATTAAAAATAAACCACAGGATATTGGAATTCTTCCTTATGGGATGGAAGAAGACTTAGAAATACAACAAGAGAATCAAAAGAAAAATCCCGTTAGTATTGCTTTTAACGGTTTATTTGAGGCTATAAAGAGGAAAGAATTTTGGTTACTAGCGGGAAGCTTTTTTATTTGTGGACTTTCAACTAATGGGTTGATTGGTACTCATTTCGTTTCTTACTGTATTAGCTTTGGTGTTCCTTTAGTAACCGCTGCATCTTTTCTTTCTTTTATGGGGGTATTTAATCTCGTAGGCACCACATTATCAGGATGGCTGTCCGACCGTTTTGATAATCGATGGTTATTGTTTTGGTATTACCTTTTAAGAGGAGCATCGCTGCTTTTACTCCCATATTCATTAATGCAAGGCTCACTTACTTTACTGACAATCTTTACAATATTTTATGGATTAGATTGGATTGCCACAGTACCTCCAACGATTAGTATTTCTAGACAAATTTTTGGTACAAATAAAAGTGGCGTTATTTATGGGTGGATTTTTGCATCTCATCAAGCAGGAGCCGCAGTTGCTGCTTATGGTGGAGGCCTTATCTACAAGTTTTTCAATTCATATACTTGGGCCTTTTTCCTTGCTGGGATGTTCTGTGCATTGGCAAGTTTATTTGTTATCATCGTGAAAAAACAAACACCTCATCAAGCCAATGTTTGAGAATCAAAAATCAATTTAAAAGTTGAATGTAATTACTCCGTAAAAAATTAACAAATTAATGTATTGTTAAACAGTGATATATCAGAATCGTACTGGGTATAGCACTAATAAAGTAGGTAAAGAATCGACGGAGGGGGGATATGTGATGATTGATGCGCGTGAGCCAATAATCGTAGAGTTTCCTTTGAGAGGAGAATGGCACTCTCCTAACACTCCAGGGACAAAAATTCCGAGTCACGGCACAAACCAATTAGGATCAAGATATGCTTATGACTTTATTCAAGTGGATTGGGAAAGAAAGGGCTGGCCCGCCTATCGCGTTAGTCTGGCGCAATATCTACTTTTTGGTGTTCCCTTAGATGAATATTATTGTTGGGGGCAAGAAGTATATGCTCCTTGCGACGGGATCATTGTCCAAGCAGAGGATGGTTATAAAGAACGAACACGTACAAAATTGCTTTCAGATATGTCTAACGCTTATAAAAATGCTCATTATTTCGACCCGAAGAAAGATGACATACAATCAGTTGCTGGCAACTACATTATTATAGAATGTGCCAACAATGTATATGCTGGATTAGTCCATCTTCAAACTGGGTCAATTCAGGTTTCAGTTGGTCAGCGTGTAAAAAAAGGTGAAGTTATTGGCAGAGTTGGTCATTCAGGTAACTCCTTTGCTCCGCATTTGCATTTTCAACTTATGGATAGTAGTGACATAGCTACTGCAAATGGATTGCCTTTTGCTTTTGAACAATACGAAATGTTTAAAAATGGCAAATGGGAAAAAGTGAATAATGGGATTCCAACAAATAAGGATAGAATAAGATTTCAAATATCTGATGAATAGGAATAAATTAAAACAGCATAGAGGGGTACCGTCAGGAAAATGGGTTTAGCGTTGTAAATCCGCATTTTCCTAACGGTACCCCTAAGATAAAGTTCCCCCTCACGGCAAAGTCAAGAATTATTTCTAGTCCACTATTGAGCTATCCTGCACCGTTAGCACATCAAGCGATTGCTCTAATTAAACAATCACTCTCCGTTTGTCGAATAAAAAAGATTATACATTCTTGAAAATGCTATCAAAGTATTCACGCCAATAATCAACTAGCCAATTATTATATGTATGATACAAAGGCAACAATTTCTCAATATCCTTAGAATGTATTAAACAACCTCTATCATCATACATATGAAATAGTAAGTCCTTATCAATACTTATAAAATACACAGATTGTCCAATAGAAGGTTCTCTTCCTTGTTCATAATTCCCTATACCTCTAAGTATTTCCTAGTAGGGTACAGATTTTAATTGTGAGTATACAAATTTCACTTTGTATTCATTTTTAACTTCTATTGTTTGACCCGTGACCTCATCATAATCCTCATCTATATCGTATAATGTTTCCTCTTCTATATTTTGGTCACATAATAGATCATACAGATATTCCGGAGTGGTATTTCCAAACATAATATCCTCGGTAATTTCCCAATCATTTATATAAATATAAATAGAATCATCGGGCTTGAACACTTCTTCAAATAAAGTAGTAACTCTTGTAACAACTTGATTTAATCTATCTTCAGTACCATTTTCATATGGTTCACCGAGTTCAAACCTTAGATGTAATTCACTAGTTAGGTTAGGGAAGTTGCTATCTATATACTTCAATATTTTTTCCTTCATTGGAGTTACTCCCTTTTATAAATTCTGTAAAATTTCGATCACTAACGCACCTTATTTAAGCTTTCAAACCTGTCTATTTTAACCCAATCCAATAATGTTACAAACCTCTTATTCAACTGAACTGCACCATTAGTTGAATAGCAACTATCTTTAACAACTTATATCTGAAATAGACTTGAATGTCCATTTTAAATTTAAAATGGAAAAATTTTTTGACATAAATCGAACAAAAGTTTATAATGTAAACAAATATAACAAAAGGTGATGCTATGAATGAAAGAGAACAGGCGGTCCTTGCATTAATTCGCCAGAATCCGTTTATGTCTCAGCAAGAGATGGCAGATAAGATGAAGCTATCTCGACCAGTCCTTGCTAATTTAGTGTCGAGCTTAACGAAGCAGGGGAAAATTGTAGGTCGTGCATATATTTTGCCTGAGGAAAATGAAATTATTTGTATCGGTGGAGCCAATCTTGACCGAAAATTTCATGTAAAGGGGAATGTCCAATTCGGTACGTCCAATCCTGCTAGCTCTTCATTTAGTGTAGGTGGTGTAGGACGAAACATTGCTGAAAACTTAGGTAGATTAAATCATCAAGTAACATTGCTGACTACTGCCGGCAAAGATGCTGATTGGCAAGTGATCCAAGAAGCGTCAGAGCCATTTATGAATTTACGTTATGTGGAGCAGCTACCTGACGCTTCGACTGGTTCCTATACTGCGGTTATGGATGAGCAGGGCGAGCTAGCATTAGCGGTAGCAAATATGGAAGTATATGATCTTTTATTGCCAAGTTTGCTAAAAAAACATGAGTCAATGCTGATGAATGCGGGCTGCTTTATTATGGATTTAAACTGTCCAAAGGAAACAGTGGCTTACATTCAGCAGGTGTCGATTGCCCGTGAGATTCCATTTGTCATCGTGCCGGTATCTTCGCCAAAAATGAATCGATTACCAGATACGTTGCAAGGTGTAACATGGTTTATTTGTAACACAGATGAAGCGGAGACGATTGTGGATCATACAATCGAAAACTCAACGCATTATGAAAAGGCCTTACAGCAACTTCTTACATTAGGTGCTGAGCATGTCATTATTACAGCTGGTAGTAAGGGAGTGTATGCAGCTTCCACTACAACGAAGCCAAGTCATTTCGCAGCTAAAGCCATAGAAAAAATTGAAGATGTGACAGGTGCAGGAGACGCCTTTGTCAGTGCAGTAATCCATAGCTGGCTTACTGGCCAATCCTTTGCAACATGTGTTGATGCAGGTTTAACAAATGCCAAAAATACGCTTGCATCGCCATATACCGTAAGACCTGAGCTATCAGTTGATTTGTTAAACAGTGAAATGGAGGAATAACAACATGAAAGAATTCATCGTATTATCAGAAGAAGTAAAAGCAGGACAAGCGAAAGGTTTACCAATCGTAGCATTAGAATCAACAATTATTTCTCACGGAATGCCATATCCACAAAATGTACAAACAGCACGTGAAGTAGAACAAATTATTCGTGATAATGGTGCAGTACCAGCAACTATCGCATTAATCGATGGTAAAATCAAAATTGGTTTATCGGATGAAGAACTTGAAATGTTCGGTAATGCACAAGGTGTAGCAAAAGCATCTCGTCGTGACTTAGGCTATCTTTTAGCATCAAAAAAAATAGGCGCAACAACTGTAGCTGCAACAATGATCTGTGCGGAGCTAGCTGGTATTGAAATTTTTGTAACTGGTGGTATCGGTGGCGTACACCGTGGTGCTGAAACAACAATGGATATTTCAGCAGACTTAGAAGAATTAGCACAAACAAATGTTGCTGTAATTTGTGCGGGTGCTAAGTCCATTTTAGATATTGGTTTAACTTTAGAATATCTTGAAACAAAAGGTGTACCTGTCGTTGGATACGGAACAGATGAATTACCAGCATTCTACACACGTCAAAGTGGTTTTGATGTAAACTTCAAGATTGATACGCCAGAGGAAGTGGCAGAAATGCTACGTGCAAAATGGCAATTAGGCTTAAAAGGTGGAGCGGTCATTGCTAACCCAATCCCAGAGTCTGAAGCACTTGAAAATGCATTCATTACAGGAATCATCGAAAAAGCGCTAGTAGAAGCAGAAGAAAATGGTATTAACGGTAAAAACGTGACACCATTCTTACTTGGAAAAGTGAAAGAATTAACAGAAGGTAAAAGTCTTGATGCCAATATTGCATTAGTAAAAAATAATGCAGTAGTTGGGTCAAAAATTGCTGTAGCATATAATAAATTTAGCTAATTAACTTTAGTACGAGAAAAGAGACCCTTTGCGAAATATAGAATTCGCAAAGGGTCTTTTTATTCATTCTAGGGGATATTTTTCCATTTTTCACATTGTTCACGAGAATAACTAAACTAAATGACACAGTTACTTTACAATAGCCCATTAAATTTTATACAATTAAGTTTATATCTAATCTGAAAAATTTGACGAGCAAGGTGGACATGTTATGGCGAAAGAGCAAATTTTGACTCCCGAGGACGTTTTTGAGTTAGTCAAATCCTACATGAATGATGAAAATGTCGCATTCGTGAAAAAAGCATATGAATTAGCAAGGGATGCCCATATTGAGCAATTCCGAAGCTCAGGTGAACCGTATATTATTCACCCAGTGCAAGTAGCTGGTATTCTAGCTGAATTACAAATGGATCCTGAAACAGTTGCGGCTGGTTTTTTACATGATGTTGTCGAGGATACGGATTTTACGCGCGACGATTTAGTTCGTGAATTCGGCGAAGAAGTTGCGATACTTGTAGACGGTGTAACAAAGCTTGGAAAAATTAAATATTTATCTAAAGAAGCGCAACAAGCAGAAAATCATCGAAAAATGTTTGTAGCGATGGCGCAGGATATTCGTGTCATTTTAATTAAACTGGCAGACCGTCTACATAATATGCGCACGTTAAAGCATTTACCTGCAGAAAAACAACGCCGTATTTCTAAAGAAACACTTGAAATTTTTGCACCACTTGCGCATCGTCTTGGAATTTCGGCTGTTAAATGGGAGCTTGAGGATACAGCACTTCGTTATTTAAACCCCCAGCAATATTATCGCATTGTCAGTCTTATGAAGAAAAAACGTGATGAGCGTGAAGCGTATTTAGACAATGTCATGACTGAGATGAAGTCACAGCTTACAGACGTTGAGATTGAAGCGGATGTTTATGGTCGCCCAAAGCATATTTACAGTATTTATCGTAAGATGGTGTTACAAAAGAAACAATTCAACGAGATTTATGATTTATTAGCCATTCGTGTACTTGTCGATAGTATTAAAGATTGCTATGCCGTACTTGGGATTGTGCATACGTTATGGAAGCCGATGCCTGGACGCTTTAAAGATTATATTGCGATGCCAAAACAAAACCTATATCAATCACTGCATACGACAGTAATTGGTCCTTATGGTGATCCATTAGAAGTACAAATTCGTACGAAGGAAATGCATAAAATTGCAGAATACGGGATTGCAGCGCATTGGGCATATAAGGAAGGTAAAAAAGTTGATAATGAAAAACAAAATGTCGACCAAAAATTAACGTGGTTCCGAGAAATTTTAGAATTCCAAAACGAATCATCAAATGCTGAAGAATTTATGGAATCTTTAAAATTTGATTTATTCTCTGATATGGTCTATGTATTCACACCTGAAGGAGATGTCATTGAATTACCGGCAGGCTCTGTACCTATCGACTTCGCATACCGTGTGCATTCAGAAGTTGGAAATCGTACAATTGGCGCAAAAATCAATGGTAAAATGGTGCCGCTTGATACACCGTTAAAAACGGGAGATATTATTGAAATTTTAACTTCAAAGCAATCATTTGGTCCGAGCCGTGATTGGCTGAAAATAGCCCAATCCTCACAGGCTAAAAATAAAATAAAGCAGTTTTTCAAACGTCATCTTCGTGAGGAAAATATCGTCAAGGGCAAAGAGATGATAGAAAAGGAAATCCGTGCACAAGGTTTTGACGTAAAAGAAACAATGTCAGCGGAAAATTTGAAGCGTGTATGCGAAAAATTTAACTATACAAATGAAGAAGATTTATATGCAGCTGTCGGCATGAATGGAATTACAGCTCAGCAAGTTGCTAATCGTCTAGCGGAAAAACGCCGCAAAGAGCGTGAACAGGAAGAAGCACTTGAAAAAATTGAACAAAAAATGAAAAACCCTATTCCACAAAAACATACGGAATCGGGTGTTATCGTAAAAGATATTGACAATATGCTTATTCGACTTTCACGTTGTTGTACGCCAGTTCCTGGAGATGAAATTGTAGGCTTCATTACAAAAGGTAGAGGTGTTTCAGTACACCGTGCAGACTGCCCAAATATTCAAGTAGATGATGAGCAGGAGCGTTTAATAGAAGTAGAGTGGGAACACGGACTTACTCCAGAGAGAAAAGAATACCCTGTCGATATTGAAGTTTCAGCTTTCGATCGACCAGGCATTTTAAATGAAATCATGCAAATTGTTAGCGAAACGAAAACGAATATTTTAGCAGTGAGTGGTCGTGCAGATCGCGATAAAATGGCAACGATTCATTTAACGATATCGATTTCAAATATTTCGCATTTGCATAAAGTAGTGGAACGTATTAAGCAAACACCTGATATTTATTCAGTACAACGTGTTATTAACTAATTGATTTCTTTACTAAATGAATGGTTGGGCAGTAGCAACTTTGTTATGTACTGAAAATGATACTTCCGGTGCTTACAATGAAGAATTGAGGTTTTTAAAGAATGAAAGTAGTTTTACAACGTAGTAAAGCAGCCTCTGTTACGGTTGACGGAAAAGTAACGGGAGCTATTGATAGTGGCTATGTTCTTCTAGTGGGCATTACACACGAGGACACGCAGGAGAATGTTGAATATTTAGCAAAAAAAGTAGCTAATCTCCGCCTCTGGGAAGATATTGATGGAAAAATGAATCATTCCATTTTAGAGCATGGAGGCGCTATTCTGTCCGTCTCACAATTTACATTGTATGGGGACGCAAAAAAAGGGAATCGTCCAAGTTTTACAAATGCAGCAAGGCCAGAAGTTGCGGAACCGTTATGGGAGGCTTTTAATAATGCCTTACGCGAACACGGTTTACATGTGGAAACAGGAATATTTGGTGCAATGATGGACGTGGCACTTACAAATGATGGCCCAATCACAATACTTCTTGAGTCTAAATAAATGGTACATTTCCTATAATTCCTTCATACATTTAATAGTATGGTTCGTTTTGTAGGAAGGAAGTGTGTGAATGGTGACTCAGGGAGGAAGCATATCAAATCCATATTTATACGAAACGCTAAACATGATGATTGATCAGGCAATAGTAGTGCAAACAGAGGAAAATATTCATCAAGGAATATTAATTTCTGTATTACCTGATGATATCGTTGTAGAGATTAGCCGTGAGCCTTTCTTCATTCGTATGGAGGAAATTGTATGGGCTACATTGGCAACAGGAAAAAAATGAGTGCATAAGCATCTCCCTCTTCATGTAATGTGAGTGGGGAGGCGCTTTTTTTTTAGCGGATTCTAAATCACCAATCTCAATAGCAAAAATCTACGCGGATAAGTTGGAAATGTTCTCTTGAAAAAATGTTGACCATAATCTAGCAGAATAAAGTATTAGGCTGTGTAGAAGATATATTATCTTGAACATTAGGTCTTTCACATGTAACATTCATGGAAAGTTTTTTTTAACCAAACTATAAGCGAGGGGAAAAATATGCAAACAGTAGCTATTATTGGTTCTTTGTTTTTTTGGAATAATATTAAAGTGAATTTTACAAAGTTTCCACAAGTACAATTCATCCATTTTCCTTATACTGCACCTAAGCAAAGCATTGATTTAATAGACGAGGCAGCATCTCAATCAGATATTCTTTTATTTGCTGGATCGATTCCTTATTATTATTGTTTTGAAAAAATACAAGCTAAACAAATTCAAGCAACATATATTCCATTTGATGAATTAACGTTATCACTTTCACTATTGTCAATTAGTCACAATCAAAATATTGAATTGTCTAAAATTTCAATCGATTTACCGAAAGAAGAGTGCTTTTATCAAGTTATGGAGGAGGCGGGTATTCAGCCTGCTTCGAGTTATTTAATAGATTATTGTTGGGTGTACGAACAACACCGAAAAATAGAGGACTTTCAAATAGATGATTATATTCGCTTCCACAAAGAATTATATGAGTCAGGAAAGACAAAGTTGGCACTTACTAGTTTACATGCTGTTTTTGTTGCTTTAAATCAATTAGGAATTCCTTCAAGCTATATGGTTGAAAGTAAGCATACATTTGTTACAACGTTATCAAAAGCAATTGATGCTTATAAATATTCATTATTGTCCGCATCTCAAATAGCTGTAGTATCAATTCGTAGTAGAGAAAATAATATAGTAAACAACCTTTTATTTTCAGAAAGTTTAGAAGGGATTTGTAAAACTATTAATGCAAGGGTTTCACAATCACAAAGGGAACCATATATAATTTATTCCACACGAGGCGTTATTAATAAAAAAAATATTGCCTATTTTAGTTCCTTGATTCAACCATTAGAAAAGCGGTTTGAAACATTTTTTAATATTGGAATAGGGATTGGCTACTCGTTACAAGAGGCTGAGATGCATTCATCGCAAGCTTTATTTTTCACAAATAAATATAATGATCAAACATCAATTTTATGCCTTATAGATGAAGAAAGTCGTTTACACGGTCCAATATTTAAAAATGAGAAAAATATCCCATTATTTAATAATGATAAGCAGATTTTAGAGATAGCTGAAGAAATAAAAATGAGTGCCAAAAATTTAAAACTAATCAAGCAGTTTATCGTATTAAATAATAATCGACCTTTTTCAGCAGTTGAATTAGCTGAGTACATGGAACTTTCTCGTAGATCCGCAGAAAGAATCATTAATCGATTAATAGATAATAATTTTTTAATACTATCAGGTGAGGAGCAACCTTACAATCAGGGGCGACCTAGAAAAGTATATAAGGCAACGACTCAGTTTAACATCTAAATTGATAGAAAATTAGCACTTTACAATGAATTCTAACTGTTGTATATTTAACTTCAATTAACGACATATAGCGACATGTTGAAAAAGGATGAATATTTTAATGTGAGAGGAGGAGCATTTGTAGCCATTTCTTAACGCTTTATTATCATTTAATTAATGGTATAAAGATAAAAAGATGTTTACATTTTTGGGGGGAGCTAGTGTCTGAAGTCTTAGATAAAGTGGGTGTATATATGGGAAATGAACAAGTTGGAAAAAAGAAGAATTGGCTTAAAGTACCTCATACATATACAATAATTTTTGCAATTATTTTTCTTGCAGGTATTGCAAGCTATATTATTCCTGCGGGTGAGTTTGAGCGTATAGAAGATAAAGAAGGGCGAATGCTTGTTGTAGATGAAAGTTATCATCATATTGAAAGTGATCCTGTGTCATTTTTCGAGATGTTTACAGCCATTCCTATGGGTCTTGAAAAAGGGGCTCAAATAATTTTCTATATTTTTTTAGTTAGTGGTGTGTTTGGTATTATTCATTCTACTGGTGCTATTGAAGCAGGTGTTTATAAAGGGGTTAAAGCATTAGAAGGTCGAGAAAAATTACTAATACCATTGTCTATGATTCTATTCTCTATTGGTGGTTTTACGATGGGGATGGCAGAGGAAACAATTATTTTTGTACCGATTGGAGTAGCTATTGCACGTGCAATGGGATTTGATGCTGTTACGGGGACAGCCATGATAACGCTCGGTGCGGCAAGTGGATTTTTCGGAGGTATGTTAAATCCGTTTACAGTTGGAGTTGCACAATCTTTAGCTGAGGTACCTTTATTTTCAGGTATTGGTTTCCGTGCTGTAGTATATATTTTTGTACTAGGTTTTGCAATTTTCTATGTGTCACGCTATGCCTTTAAAGTGAAGAAGGATCCAAAAGCAAGTGTGATTTATGACATTGAACAAAAGGCAAAAACTAATCAACCAATTGCTAGTATACCGGCCTTAACAGGTAAACATAAATTAGTTTTTCTTGTTATGGCCTGCGGTATTGGGTTTAATATTTATGGTGTTTTCAACTGGGGTTGGTTTTTAACACAATTAACTGCTTCCTTTTTAATTATGGGGTTAATTGCTGGTCTAATTGGTGGCTTAAAACCTGGAAACATGTTCGATTCATTTATTGAAGGGGCAAAAGCTGTTACATTTGGTGCATTAATTGTTGGTTTCGCACGAGCTATTACTGTCGTACTTGAACAAGGGAAAATTATTGATACGATCGTTTATGCTGCATCAGAAACAATTGGTCATTTGCCACATGCGATTAGTGCTATCGGAATGTTGTTTATTCAGGCAATTTTGAATTTATTCATTTCATCTGGTAGTGGTCAAGCGGCAGCAACAATGCCAATTATGATTCCAATTACAGATTTACTAGGATTAGAGCGTCAAGTTGCTGTACTAGCATTTCAATACGGTGATTCTTTAACGAACTCCATTATTCCTACATCGTCTGCACTTATGGCGTATTTAGCAGTAGCGGGTATTCCTTATGAGAAATGGATTAAATTTATCTGGAAAATGATTCTTGGATGGGTAGTAATTGCATGTATTGCATTAATTGCTGCAGTAACTCTAGGAATCTCTTAATAGCAATTTAAGTGAAAAAGCTGCGAGGGAAGTACAATTCTACTTTCCTTCGCAGCTTATTTTAGTGAAAATTTATTGATTTTCGTCAAAGTAATTTAAAACGCCTTGGTAGATGCCAAGAGTAGCTTGTTCCCGGAATTTAGCGGTTGTAATAGCACGTTCCTCACTAACATTACTTAAGTAGCCCAACTCAATAAGGACAGCTTTTTGACGATTTTCTCGTAGAACTAAATAATTTCCTTGTTGGGTACCACGATTCTTTAAATCGATTTTATTTGAGAGTCCATTATTTATTGCCTCTGCAAGACCTTGTTGATTACTGTTCATATAATATGAGGTGAAACCATTAACGGAGCTATCGTCTGTTGCATCATAATGGATACTGATAAAGGCATCTGCCTCATATTGGTGTGCAATTGCTACGCGTTTACGTAGCGCAACATATTCATCTGACTCTCTGGACATGACAACATTTGCTCCAGCAGCACTCAACTTTGAAGCAAGAAGAGATGCCGTTTTCAATGTAATTTCCTTTTCATTTGTTCCGCGTTGTCCGGTAGTACCGTGATCATTCCCACCATGTCCAGCATCTACGATAATCGTTAACCCATTTAAAGTGCCTTTCTTGCGTGGTTTCGATTTTTCCTTCTTAGTCGCAGTAACAGCTTTGCTTGACGAAGAAGTCGTAACGACCCAGTTTGCCACAAAAGCAGTTTTGTCATCTATTTGTATTTCATAAAAATCATTTTTAGCGCCTACAATAGGGTAGGTTTCACCAGCATCTACACGTTCAACAACATCAGCAGCTGTTGATGCATCTGTCCGTAAGTTTGTACCATTATAAATGATTGTGACAGTTTCCAGCTCTGAGGAAGCAGAAGAAGATTTGGATGCCTTTTTTTCTATATTTGAAAAAGTACCATAAAAGCTATAAACCCAACCTGCTTTATTATCGTTATATTGAATTTGTACCCAGTTATGCTCTTGAGCAAGCACCTTAAAGGCTTGTCCATTTGAAACAGTTCCTATTTTGCTAGTATTTAAGTCTGGCTGTTGGCGCACATTAAGTGCATCCACTAAAACTGTAAATGTTGTATCTTTGTTGACTTTTTTTGTGGATACTTCAACTTTAGGTTCATCGGCCTCAGCCTTTGCCTTTTTTTCAGGTAAGTCATTGATCGTAACATAGTCAGTGGATACCCAACCAACTAGTCCGTTCCAATCTATTTTCGCCCATTCGCCATTTTTTTCAATAAGATTAGCTTGGTCGCCTATTGATAATTGTCCAAGAACTGCTGAAGATATGTCAGGCTCAGTACGAATATTTAGACGATCTACTTGCGAAATCAACGTTTGATCTGCCGTTTGTTTATCGTTTATCGAAGCTGTTAGCCAGGATGCTACCCAACCTTCGTAATTGCCTGCTTTTACTTGTATCCAATCGCCCTCACGACTAATAGAGGTTAATGGGTCACCCTCATCTAATGTCGTAATGATTGGATAAGACAGTCCAGGTCCCTCACGTAAATGAAGAATCGTTCCAGTTACTTTTAAATCACTGGAGTCGGCTAGTGCTCTTTGAACAGTGTGACTTGGAAACGTAAACGTTAGCACTAGTACGAAGATGATTAGAATATGTAAAAGTTTTGTCCTCATCAGATTCCTCCTATTCTTGTTCTATTTTACCATGCTTTTGTAATAGAATTCGTGGGACAAAGGTAACGGAAATTGTTATTTTAACGATTGTAATGTAAAAAAAACAAAAACAGTTGACATTGCCTTTTGTTGTGACTAACATAAAGGGTAATCAAAAAATGATTAACCGCTTATGACCAAGCAAGTAGCGTATACCTCTATTGGAGAAGAGAGGGAAAGACCTAGGCTGAAATCTTTCCTACAAAAATGTATAACGTGAATAACACTTGAGAGGCTTTTTTCTGAAAAGTAATACTTAGTAGGAAAAAACGGAATCGGCCGTTATCCGATCAGGAGGAGGACGCATGTATTTGATGCGTCAACTAGGGTGGAACCGCGGAAGCTTGTACAGCTCTCGTCCCTTGCATTACGCAAGGAGACGAGGGCTTTTTTATTGGACAAATTTTAAGGAATCCATACTTGAAATGATAGAAGTCCAGAAGACAGCTTGCTCATAAGCAATTTATAAAGGAGGTATTTATATGAGTTTTAAAGTGCCACGAGGGACGCAAGATATTTTACCTGGTCAATCTGAAAAATGGCAGAAGATAGAAGCAGTTATCCGTGATATCTGTCGTGTCTATCGCTACAATGAAATTCGCACACCAATTTTTGAGCAAACTGATTTATTTGCACGTGGTGTCGGTGAAACAACAGATGTTGTTCAAAAGGAAATGTATACATTTGAAGATCGCGGTGGCCGTTCATTAACATTACGTCCGGAGAATACAGCTGGTGTAGTTCGTGCTTATGTTGAACATAAAATGTTTGGTGCACCTGACCAACCAGTAAAGCTTTCATATTTAGGACCAATGTTCCGTTATGAACGTCAACAAGCAGGGCGCTACCGTCAATTTGTTCAATTTGGAGTAGAAGCCATTGGTTCAGCGGACCCAGCTATTGATGCGGAAGTAATCGCGCTAGCAATGGATGTCTATGAATCAGCTGGTTTAAAGGATTTAAAATTAGTCATTAATTCTCTTGGTGATAAAGAAACACGTGATGCGCACCGTACAGCACTGCTTCAACACTTCGAACCACATATTCATGAGTTTTGTTCAGATTGCCAAAATCGTTTGCAAAAAAATCCACTGCGTATTTTGGACTGTAAGGTAGACCGCGAGAACCCGTTAATGGAATCTGCACCTGCATTAACTGATTTCCTAACAGAGGAGTCAGCAGCATATTTCGCTCAAGTTAAAACGTATTTAGATACACTAGGAATTTCGTATGAGGTCGATCCAAATCTTGTAAGAGGTCTAGATTATTACAATCATACGACTTTTGAAATTATGTCAACAGCTTCTGGCTTTGGGGCAATTACTACACTCTGTGGTGGGGGGCGCTACAATGGCCTTGTACAAGAAATCGGTGGACCAGATGTACCAGGTATCGGTTTCGCATTAAGTATTGAACGTTTATTGCTTGCGCTAGAAGCTGAGGGTGTTGAGTTGGATACAGCATCAGGACTTGATGTCTATATGATCGCTATGGGCGATGAAGCGAAGTTAAAAGCGGTAGAGTTAACAAGTACCTTCCGTGCAAAGGGCATTTCTACGGAGATGGATTATCTAGATCGCAAAATGAAAGCTCAAATGAAATCCGCAGACCGTTTAGGTGCAAAATATACGATTGTTTTAGGTGAAACAGAGCTTGAAGAGCAAGTAGCTACTGTTAAACATATGGAATTAGGAGAACAACAAAAAGTAGCGTTCTCAGAATTAGTGAACTACTTATTAAAACAATAAACGAACATAAGCTGTTTAAACATAAATCGTTTATATCAGTACAGGATTAACTGTCCAAATGATTCAAATATCTACGTCGTTTTGGACAGTTAATCATCTAACAATGAACGTATATCTATTTTTTCATGGCATCAATTCGCTACTTAGTAGGAAATGTATGCTACATAAGTAAAATAAATTATTTTGGAGGAATTAAATAAATGGCAACAAGAACACATGCTAGTAACGAGCTTTCAGAAGCATTACAAGGCGAAAAAGTCGTATTAAAAGGTTGGGTACAACGTCGCCGCGACCTAGGTGGTTTAATTTTCATTGATTTACGTGACCGTACTGGAATTACACAAGTAGTGTTTAGCCCTGATGAAGCAGAAGCACATGCTTTAGCTGATAAAGTACGTAGTGAATATGTAATTGAAATAGAAGGAACAGTTATCCTTCGTTCAGAAGACCAAATCAACCCAAATGTACCGAACGGTAAAATTGAGGTAGAAGCAACAAAATTAATCGTCATTAATACAGCAAAAACAACACCATTCCAAATTGAAGATCGCACAGACGTATCTGAAGATCTACGTTTGAAATATCGTTATCTTGACCTGCGTCGTCCTGTTATGTTTGATACATTCAAAATGCGTTCTGACGTTACTCGTACAATTCGAAACTTCCTACAAAACGAAGGCTTCTTAGAAGTTGAGACACCAATTTTAACAAAATCATCTCCAGAAGGAGCTCGTGACTATTTAGTACCATCACGTGTTCATGAAGGTGAATTTTATGCATTACCACAATCACCACAGCTATTTAAGCAATTATTAATGGTATCTGGTTTTGAAAAATACTTCCAAATCGCACGTTGCTTCCGTGATGAAGACTTACGTGCTGACCGTCAACCAGAGTTTACACAAGTTGACATTGAAACAAGCTTTTTAACGCAAGAAGAAATTATAGAAATGAACGAACGCTTAATCCAAGCAGTTATGAAAGAAGTAAAAGGCATTGATATCCCTGCTCCGTTCCAACGTATGAAATATCAAGAAGCAATGGATCGTTACGGTTCTGATAAACCGGACGTGCGTTTTGGTTTAGAGCTTGTTGATTTAAATGACATTTTTGATGGCTGCGATTTCAAGGTATTTGCTGATACAGTGGCACAAGGCAAGCAAGTAAAGAGTATCAACATTAAAGGTGCAGCAGATAAATACTCTCGTAAAGACATGGACGAGCTAACAAAATTTGTTGGGATTTATGGAGCAAAAGGTCTTGCTTGGTTAAAAGTAACAGAAGAAGGCTTAAACGGACCGATTGCAAAATTCTTTGACGATGCATTAGCAGCTGCTTTAATCGAACGTATGAAAGCGGAAGTGGGCGATATTTTAGTATTTGTAGCTGATAAAGCGCCTGTTGTAGCAGCATCTCTAGGTGCACTTCGTACAAAATTAGGTCAAGAATTAGGCTTAATAGATGAATCAGAATTTGCATTCCTATGGATTACAGATTGGCCATTATTAGAGTACTCTGAAGAAGATGGTCGCTATAAAGCAGCACACCATCCATTCACACGTCCATTTGACGAAGATATTCAGTTAATGGAAACAGATCCTTCTGCTGTCCGCGCACAAGCATACGATATCGTATTAAACGGCTATGAGCTTGGTGGAGGTTCATTACGTATTTATGAGCGTGAATTACAAGAAAAAATGTTTAATTTACTTGGTTTCACAGAAGAAGAAGCAAGAGCTCAATTTGGCTACTTATTAGAAGCATTTGAATACGGTGTACCACCACATGGAGGTCTTGCATTTGGTCTTGACCGCTTCGTTATGTTACTTGCTGGCCGCACTAACTTACGTGACACAATTGCATTCCCGAAAACGGCAAGTGCTAGTTGCTTAATGACAAACGCACCTAGTGATGTGTCTCCTGATCAATTAAGCGAGTTAAATTTAGCAATCAAACCGTTCAGAAAATAATTTGTACTTCTAAATACCTGGATTTCCTAGCAAAAACTGTTGGGAATCTAGGTATTTTTTGCGTTTTCGCAAGAATTTAGATTTTTTTAAAGAAAATAGTTTGAATTATCAGAAACATAGTGTTATTATAACTGTAATACGAATCCTGATGTGTTTGTCTAATTGCTAGCTCTACTTAACAGTTTTGACCGAACACTATAGAATCGGGAGCCTTCATTTTGTAGTCGCAAACAAGCCCCAAGCGGAGCGGGACGTTTAAAGCTGCAAAGCGGGCACCCCCCTGCGAAATGCGGGTTCAAAACGAATGTTTCTTGGCATAACGGCACAATCGGGATTCGTCATACATAGTTTTTAAGCAAAAAAGGAGCATTTAAATAGCTCCTTTTTTTAGTGTTATTCAAAAAACAACTGCTAGAAGCAGAACTGAAAAATCATAGAGGAGGACTGGCGATGATCCTTGGCTTAAAAAAGAATGAAGTGAAAATCGTACCATATGATATTTGGAGCGAGCCTCACGAGCATCGGGACGCCCTAGGAAAATGCCTAGCAGGAACGGAAATCACCCCTACATTATGATGTTTTAGTTAAAAATTTAGAAAATACAAAAAACACTTTTTATTTTTATGGGAATGGCATATAATTGGTATAGACAACTATACCGAATTAAGTGATAGCTTGTTAACTTCAGCAAAGCTCCTCGAATATGATTAGGGGGTGATCTATTGAAGAATACGCTTTTAATTTCCAATGTTACGATCGTCAATCATGATGAAGCACCGTTTAAAGGCGACCTACACATTAATAATGGTAAGATTATCAAAATAAGTAATAACTTATCTGATAAGGCTGAGCACTATATAGATGGCAAAGATAAAAGTTGGTTTCTGTTACCTGGCTATATAGATATGCACATACATGGCTCTGCCGGGCATGATGTGATGGATGCTACGCAATTAGCACTACATCAAATGGCACGCTCTTTAGTACAGGAAGGCGTGACAGGCTTCCTTGCTACTACAATGACACAATCTATAGAAGCAATTGAAAGCGCTTTAGCAACTGTTGGTCGATTTGAAAATAATGAGGATGAGGCAAGCTTATTAGGTATACATGTAGAGGGGCCGTATGTATCAAAAAAACGGGCAGGCGCACAGCCAATAGAATACATTATTTTACCGTCTACGGAGCAATTTGCATCCTGGCAGAAAATAAGTAAGCAACGTATTAAACAAGTCACAATTGCCCCTGAGGTAGAGGGAGGCTTTCCGTTTATTGAATCGTTAAAGGAGTTAAATGTTATTGCTTCCATTGGCCATTCTGACGCATCAATTGAGGAGGTGAATAGGGCAGTAGCATTGGGAGTAAGGCAGGCTACACATTTATATAACCAAATGCGCCCTTTCCACCATCGCAATCCAGGTGTCGTTGGTGCAGTGCTTTTAGATGATCTAGTAAAGACTGAAATTATCGCAGATTTCGTGCATAGCCATCCTCAAGCTGTTAAGCTAGCGTATCGTATAAAAGGAGCGAAGGGCATTATCTTAATTACCGATGCGATGCGGGCAAAAGGCTTACATCACGGTGATTATGATTTAGGTGGTCAAACCGTTCATGTCTCTAAGGATGGCGCCCATTTATCTAATGGGGCTTTAGCTGGTAGTGTGCTAACGATGGAGCAAGCAGTAAAAAATATGAAAGCAATCACCAATTGCTCATTTCAGGAAATTGTCGCAATGTCCTCTACGAATGCTGCTAAGCAATTACAACTTGCAACGAAAGGTCGTATTGCAGAAGGCTATGATGCAGATTTTGTATTACTAGATGAAAATTTAAATGTACAAAAAACTATTTGTCGGGGTAAAGTTGTATTTGAGAAATGAAAGTAAAGAGGCGATAAGGATGGTACAAGATTTGTTAGATAAAAATTCTCATATACCTATTTATATACAAATAGAAGAGATCATTAAACAACGTATTTATTTAGAAGAATACAAAATTGGTGAAAATATACCTTCTGAGCGAGAGCTTTCTACGCAGTTTGATGTTAGTAGAATGACTGTGCGTCAATCCATCACAAATTTAGTCAATAGCGGATTGTTGTATCGTGAAAAAGGGAGAGGTACGTATGTCGCTAATCCAAAGTTAGAACAGCCGCTAAAAGGATTAACAAGTTTCACAGAGGATATGCGGGCTAGAGGGATGGAACCAAGCAGTAAAGTTTTACGCTTTGAGAAAATCGTTCCACCAGTTGATATTGCTAGAGATTTAATGTTAGAGCCGAGCGAAGAGGTATTCTACGTTGTACGAATTCGTAGTGCAGATTCCAAGCCAATGGCCATCGAAAGAACATATATTCCAGTAAAAATATATCCTGAATTAGATGAAAAGAAAATAATGGGGTCATTATATGCGTTAATTGAAGCGAAATTCCATCAAAAAATTGGAAACGCTATTCAGCAAATGGAGGCGGCTATTGTTCTAAAAGAAGATAGTAAATTTTTGCAAATAAATCATACTGCACCGGTGTTAATTATTAAACGTACAAGTTATTTATCTGATGGAATTCCGTTTGAACTTGTGCGAAGTACTTATCGAGCTGATCGATACAAATTCATTAGTGAAATTAAAAGGTGATCTTATGGATGCATATTTTCGAGAAATTCAAGAGATAATGCAGGTCGTTAAGGAGCAAGAATATGCCCAAATAAAAGAAGCCGCACAATTCATTGTACAAAGGCTTCAACGCGGAGGAATTGTCCAATTATTTGGTTGTGGCCATTCGCACCTTTTAGCACAGGACACATTTTATCGCGCGGGAGGGCTTGTACCTGTTCGTCCTATAATTATTGAACCTTTAACATTACATGCAGGAGCAATGACATCATCCAAAAACGAAAAGGACCCGACGATCATTGAACAGTATAAAGATCATTTTGATTTTCATGAAAATGATGTTTGCATTGTTATTTCGACATCCGGGAGAAATCAAGCACCTATAGATGTAGCATTTTTAGCGAAAGAAGCAGGAGTACTTGTCATGTCTCTGCAATCTCTTGCTTATTGCGAACAAAGGGCCCGTCATCAAAGTGGCAAGCGCTTAGAGGAAGTAGTAGATATAGTGGTTAATACGCATATACCAATAGGAGATGGTTTACTGCATCACAATGACATACAGTATGCCCCATCCTCTACAGTTATTGGTTCAATTATTTTAAATACATTATTCAGTGAAGTCATTGAGATCATGGCCCTATCTGACGAAGTATTACCAGTATTTAAAAGCAATAATGTTGACTCGGATTCGTCTCATAATGAGGCTATGATTGCCTATTATCAACATCGAATTAACTTTAAATGACAAGCGGAGGGATATCTATGAAGAAAATATATAAAATAACAGCGCCGGAGGGACTACATGCTAGACCCGCAGCTTTACTTGTAACTGCAGTCACACCATTTGAGTGTGACGTGCAGTTAACCTATAAAGAGAAATCGGTCAATTTAAAATCAATTATGGGTGTTATGGCACAAGGAGTAGCACCAGGAAGCATTGTAGAAATTTCAGCAGATGGGCCAGATGCTGAGAAGCTTTTTCAAACAGTAACAGAAGTAATTGTTTCTAAAGGAATTGGAGAAGAATGCTAAAAATAAGAGGCATTGTTGTATCTCAGGGGCAAACTATAAAGATTTAAGGTAGTTTTTAAGTTTGTCTTTAATTGCGGGAATATTCAGTGTTGGAAGGGGTGATTTTGTCTATGGAAATAAAAATAATTCCACCAAAAGATTATTTACAGGTACATCAATTAAGAGATTATTGTTTTCCTAATAAGTATACTGGTGCGCGACGGGATGATTTTCACTATTGGGTTGAGCAAAGCACAACATTGGGTGCTTACGATGAACATAAAGTAGTTGGACAGCTATTAATATTGCCACTTAATATAACAATCCATGGTGAAAATTATGATATGGGCGGGATTGGCTTTGTTGCAACCTATCCTGAGTATCGGCAGCAAGGTATTATCAAAAAGCTTATGACAGAGGCACTAAAGAAAATGCGCGAGAATGGGCAAAGCATTTCTGTATTAGCACCATTTTCTGTATCCTTTTATCGTTATTTTGGATGGGAATTATTTTTTGAGAAGCTATATTACACGATTCCGCAATTGATGTTCCCTTCTTTCGGAAAGCAATTGGACGTCGTAAAGCGTATGAGCTTTGAATGGCCTGAGCGTGATCTTTTTCAGGCGATTAAGGATTTTCATAATGCACAGGCGCTTTTCAATAATGGAAGTATGCTACGCGATGACGCGTGGTGGAAAAGAATAGAACGAAGGATGCCTGATAGTCATTTTGCGGCATATTTTAAGGATGATAAAATTGCGGGTTATATTCGTTATACTATTAAGGATGGGACGTTTGAGATTCATGATTTTATAGCTGAGGATTTACTTGCAGAACAAGCGATTTGGCGTTTTATAACGTCGCATGCGGTGAGTGTAAGTAACATCAAGGGGGTTACTTCTAACAACCATCAATTTGGCTTTTATTTTAATGAACCACAGTTTAAAAAAGAAGTCGTTCAAGATGTGATGGTAAGGATCGTTGACGCTTTGAGGTTTATGCAACTTTATCCGTGGGGCGATATTCAGGAACCGTTATATATTCAAATTGAAGATGCGTTTTGTAGTTGGAATGAACACGTATACCAAATAAATAAAAGTGGGGATGTCTCGATAATTGAGACTAATTCTATCCCAGAAATGCATATGTTAACATTACCAATTAATCTTTTTTCAGCGATGATGGTTGGCTATTTTTCTGTAAAGGATGCGGTTTTCTATGCAAATAAACATTTGACTGAAGACATGATTGGTCGATGGCAGCTTGCATTACCCTCTAATAAACCAGCATTTTATGAATACTTTTAAGAAAAGCGTTCATGAATGAATAACTATCGATCAGTTAGTTCTGAAAATTTAAATTTTTTTAAACTTTTTTCTGGACTATACCACTTAAATGAATCCTTTCAGTAGTCTGTAACAACGATATAGCCCAATTTTCAAAACCATTTCTTAAGGAAGAAAATAGTGTAAAAAGGATATTGTGGTATATACCAATAGGTGCTATTCTCAACTTAAGAAAGCGATTTCATACGTCTTTCAGGAAATGTCCAAACATTCGCTGAAGTAGAGGAGCTCAGTCTAAGAACGCCACGTCCTGTGGCAATTTATCTGTGCGAAAGCGAAGCGGCAGCAACACACGACTGAGTGACCAACGTCGTGTTGGCCCAAGCCTCCGACGGATGTCACGGAATCGGAAAGGAGTTCTTTGTGCTAGCACAAAGCCGATTCCGGACGCAATTATGCCGAGGCATAATTGATAAATATAATCGCTAGAAAGTCAAACTCAAATCACGAAAAGGAGTGTTTAGATGAAAAACATTATGCTAGTGTGTGTAGCTGGAATGAGTACTAGTTTGCTAGTGTCGAAAATGCAAAAAGCGGCACAAGAACAAAATATTGAGGCGGATATTTATGCGATTGCTGAAAGTGAGGTCGACAAAATATTAGCTACTAAAATGGCGGACGTGCTGCTACTGGGTCCGCAAGTCCGTTACTTAAAAGGAACATTTGAAACAAAATACAAGGAAAATTTCCCGATTGATGTCATTAACATGATGGATTACGGCATGATGAATGGAGAAAATGTTTTAAAGCAGGCGTTAAAGTTGATTGGTTAAGGGGGCTACGGCAATGGAAGAAACAGTTTTGATGGAATCCATTATGGGATTGATTGTGCATAGTGGTAATACAAAAAGTGAGTGTATGGAGGCGATCCAGCTAGCAAAAAAGGGGCAGATTCAGGAAGCAAAAGGAAAAATACAGCTAGCCAATGATTCATTGATTGAAGCGCATCATTCTCAGACGGCTTTACTTTCACAAGAGGCAAGGGGAGAAAAAGTAGAAGTGTCGATGCTGTTAATTCATGCGCAGGATCATTTAATGAATGCCATTACGTTTCGTGATCTAGCATCTGAAATGATTGAGTTGTATGAACGAATCAAAGGGGAGTAGCATCAAGTTTTGATGTCACAATAAAAAGTAAAGGGAGTGTGTGAAATGTTCCGTTTTTTAGAAGAAAAATTTGTGCCAGTTGCAGCTAGGGTAGGGAGTCAGCGTCATTTAGTTGCCATACGAGATGGTTTTATTACAATCATGCCATTGACAATTGTTGGAACGCTTGCGGTACTTGTTAATAGTTTGCCTATCAAATTTTATCAAAATGCACTTGATGCTATTTGGAAGCATGAAACTTGGACACAGTGGGGCGGCAATATTTGGGGAGCAACGTTTGGAATTCTCTCGCTATTACTAGCCTTTACAATTGCTTACAATCTTGCAAAAAGCTACGACAAGGATGGACTTTCAGCCGGTGTCATCAGCCTTTCCAGTTATATGACATTTGGTACCTTTGCTGAAGGTGGATTAACAGGATTAACAACAGGTACAGGTGGTTTGTTTATAGCCATTATTGTTGCTTTGCTGTCAACTGAAGTATTTTGTAGATTGTCTGGCAATCCTAAGCTACTGATAAAAATGCCGAATGGTGTACCGCCAGCTGTTTCAAAATCATTCGCTGCATTATTACCTGCTATTATTACAATTGGTTTATTTGCTCTAGTTCGTACAATTATTTCGGCAGGCTTTGATATTCCTGATATTGTCGGTTCATTCTACTCAGCAATTCAAGAGCCGTTTATGGGCTTAACGAATACATGGGTTGCGGCATTAGCTTTAGCATTCATTCCTACGTTTTTATGGACATTAGGTGTTCACGGCGCTAACATTATCGAACCATTTATGCAAACAATAAATTTACCAGCAATTGAAGCGAATGTAAAAGCAATTTCATCTGGGGAAGTAGCGCCATACATCGTCAATAAACCATTCTTTGATGCCTTCATCAATATGGGTGGTTCGGGTACGACAATAGCACTTATTATTGCTATTTTCATTATCGCTAGAAAGAATAAACAATATAATACCGTTGGAAAATTGTCGGCAGCACCAGGTCTTTTCAATATTAATGAACCATTACTTTTCGGTCTTCCAATTGTATTAAATCCAGTGTTATTTGTACCATTTATTTTGACACCAATGATTAACGTAACAATTGCTTTCTTTGCAACAAAGTGGGGCTTTGTGCCGGCAGCTACAGTTTCACCACCATGGACAACGCCACCGATTATAAATGGATTCTTAGCGACTCAATCTTGGCAAGGAGCTGTACTTAGTCTTGTTTTACTGATCGTCGCAGTGTGTATTTATTTACCGTTTATTTCGATGGCAAACCGTATCGCAAAACAGAATGAACAACGAGCCGCAGAATCAGAGTCTCATAACGAACAGCAAGTTACAGAATTAGAAAATCAAAAAGTAGAAGTGTAATTGTGAAACTAATGGAGGTATTTGCAATTGAGAAGATTAGGGATTTCACTATATCCTCAGCATAGTACACTAGAAGATATGAAGAGGTATGTTCAGCTCGCTCATGATAATGGTTTTGATCGAATATTTACATGCCTTATGTCGTTAAATAACGATCAGGAGCGACAAAAATTACAGCAGATAAACAAATTTGCGCAGCAGCTTGGGTTTGAAATTTCAGCTGATATTGCACCAGCTGTTTTTGAAGATTTAGGCTTAACGTATAAAGATATTGGGTACTTTAAAGAGCATTATCATTTAGCGGCATTGCGCTTAGATATGGGTTTTTCAGGCCAGGAAGAAGCGTTTATGTCCCTCGATGCAAGCAATTTAAAAATAGAGTTAAATATTAGTAACGGTACTAAATATGTAGACAATATATTATCCTATCAAGCGAATAAAGCTAATATTATTGGCTGTCATAATTTTTATCCGAGACGTTTTACAGGTCTGTCACGTCAACATTTTTTACAAACATCTCAACAATTTAAAACGAATCATATTCGAACAGCAGCAATGATTTCATCTCAGCATGCTAATTTTGGACCTTGGGAAGAAACCGAGCATGGCTTACCAACGTTAGAAGAGCATCGTCATCTGCCAATTACTGTGCAAGCTAAGGATTTATGGCACACTGGTTTAATAGATGACTGTATTATCGGCAATATGTATGCGTCTGAGGAAGAATTACGTGCATTAGGCCAATTAAATCGCCATAAGCTAGAGCTGAAGGTTGAACAGTCTGTTGAAACGTCAATTTTAGAAGAAGCAATCCTTTATAAGGAGCCACATTTTAATCGTGGCGATGTTTCAGAGTATGTGATCCGTAGTACACAATCCCGTGTTAAATATAAAAATGGTGACTTCCCTGTACATGATAGCCACCCATTAACATTGGGGGACGTGACAATCGATAATAATTTAGATGTTCGTTATAAAGGTGAGCTACAAATTGTTTTAAAGGAAATACCGAATGCCGGGTCAACAAATGTTGTGGCAAGAGTTGTAGAAGAAGAACAATTCTTATTAGCTCATATTCAGCCATGGGCATCATTTGGCTTTACGAAATGATTACAGAAGAAGGGATTAAGCCATTCGTTAACAGTGCTTAATCCTTTTTTCATGGTTCATCATCAAAGGGTGTGGATGACATTTGTTAAAACATATACTATGCAAATAAGTTGATCTTCGTTACGACTGGGCGACTCCTTGGGGATTAGCAATAGAGGAACGAAGGCTAAAACCATCACATCCTGTGATAACGCCTTCGTGACCAACCTCGTGTTGGCCCGAGACCCTGCAGCGAAGCGAAGCGGGAGGGGAACGAAGGCTAAAACCATCACGTCCTGTGATAACGCCTTCGTGACCAACATCCTGTTGCCCCGACGCCCCCAGGAAGCTTTGCTCTGTGCGAAAGCGTAGTGCTAACGTAGCGACAGCAACAAAGCGCCCAGTCGGAACGGAAATCAACTACACGTTTTGGTGTGATCCTTTTTTATTTTGATTAACAATGTTTTCGATAGTTACAACTACAATTAAGCCAGGGCGAAATTGAAAGAGAAGAAAGGAGCAAAGAAATGTATGTATTAGCGATTGACGGTGGTGGAACGAAAACATCAGCAGTGATTTGTAATGAGCTAGGCAATATTTATGCAAAAGTAGTGACGACTCGGAGTAACCCTACAGCAATGGATGTACAATATTTTCAGTCAACGATTCATGATATACTGCAAAATTTACAACAACAAAATCCGCAAGTATTTGCAGCCATCGATAGTTGTTTTGCTGGCATGGCTGGGGTCAAGGAGCTACAGGCAGAAGAAGTTGTAGAAACGATAGTACGCCAATACGTTCCTAAAACAACACCTGTTTTTGTTGATAATGATGCTCTAATTGCACTTTATGCAGGCACACTTGGGCAGGCTGGCATTGTGCAAATTGCAGGGACAGGCGCTATCACAATGGGCTACGATCGAGAGCAACATTTTCATAGAGTAGGGGGCTGGGGTTATCTTTTTGATGATGAGGGCAGTGGCTATGATTTAGGGGTTCAAGTACTGAAGGCTATTTTTCAAAGTTATGATGGACGAGGAGACCCAACAGCTTTGACAGATGTTGTATTGCGTTATTTTTCTATGGAAAATGTACCACAATTAATTGAGTGTATATATGGAGAGGAGCATCCTCGGACAGTGATTGCACCGTTAAGTAAATATGTTTTTAACGTGGCAGAAAAAGGAGATCGTGTCGCTGCTAAAATTATTGAGGATGCTTGTAAGAAATATTATGTGGCGATTAAAGCATGTTACGCCCATATGGTTTGGAAGGAAGGGGACGTACCTGTCGTTTTAGTGGGAGGCGTTTTTAAGAATGAAGCGTATTTTTTACCTGAGTTACAGCGATTTGCACAAGCAGACGGGATACCATTGCAATTTATGGGGCCAATCTTACAACCAATTGGTGGAGCAGTAATTGCAGCCTTCAAGCAAATAAACGTTCAGCTCGGCACAGATTTTGTGGAATCTTTCTCCAAAAATTATGAACAGGAATGAAAGTAATGAGATGAAAGGCAATTGAACTATGCTTTATTCAATTGCCCTGAAATTTCGACTTCTAGCTTTGAAAAGTGTGAACATATAGATTTTCATGGACACAATTCAAACTTTACATACTTAGTAAGTATTTTGATTAGGAATACTTAATTTTTTTATTTATAATTTTTACTTGATGAATATCGTAATAAAATGTAAGATAAGTTTGATTTTATCTTAGTATATAACTAGGTTTACTAATAAAGTAATCAGTGGAAGGTCTTAATCTACAGCTGATTATTCATTTTCACTAATAAGGCTTAAATGGTCAGATATACAGATAAATGACTGCCCATTAAAGCGGAATCAAAATTCAATAGACGGAGAGTGTAAGGATGTTACATCAATTTTCACGTAATGAGCTCGCAATAGGAACAGAGGGACTCGAAAAATTAAAAAATACAACAGTAGCCATTCTTGGTGTAGGCGGTGTAGGTTCATTTGCTGCTGAGGCATGTGCACGAAGTGGTATTGGCCGCATTATTTTGGTGGATAAGGATAATGTAGATATTACGAATGTTAATCGTCAATTAGTTGCCTATCTTTCAACGGTCGGAAAATCTAAGTCAGGTGTCATGAAAGAGCGTATTGCTGATATTAATCCAGAATGTGAAGTAATTGATATGCACATGTTTTACACGGAGGAAACATATGAGCAATTTTTCGCACAAGGCATAGATTATGTTATTGATGCAAGTGACACAGTGATGTATAAAATTCATCTTATGAAAGAATGTCTAAAGCGAAATATACCGATTATTTCTAGTATGGGTGCGGCCAATAAAATGGATCCTACTCGTTTCAAAATTGCGGATATTTCCAAAACGCATACAGACCCATTGGCTAAAATAATCCGTACGAAATTACGGAAGGATGGTATTCATAAAGGAGTAACGGTTGTGTTCTCGGATGAGAGTCCTATTGTAGTGCGTCCAGATGTTGTGGAGCATGTCGGAAAACCGGATGCAGCTATCCGTAAAGCAAAAATGCCTCCATCTTCCAATGCCTTCGTTCCTTCAGTGGCAGGCTTAATTGCAGCAAGCTGGGTAGTGAATGCAATCGTAAAGGATATAAAAATTACACGTGTACAAGGCTAATACACTTTTGTTAGTTGGGCGGTAAATTCAAAATTTTTATCGATAAATTAACAATATCTATCGATAAACTTAAATAATTTCTCAATAAAAATAAAAAGGGCGTCTCCTTAAGAATCAGCGGACGCCACCATGAAAGCGCCCAGACGGAACGAAAATCACCGTCAGTTATGGCAATGAGCCATTTTATGGAAGCAGCTGTCTCATTAAAGACAGCTGCTTTTTATATGTTACAATAGGAGCGTTGTAAAAAAGAGGTCTAAGATATTTGTTAGGTAATTAATGAGGGAGAGACGGTCGCCTGAACGTTAGGGCAGCTTCACATTATGACTCCTCCAATATTTGCTGTAGAACCTATAAAAGGAGGCATTTTATGATGGAGCAAATTTATCAAATGGAATATAGAGGCTTAAATCTATTCGATGAAATTAGCACAGTAGAATTAGCTATTGATGAAGAAGGGCAAACAATACACATTTTTGATGTTGGACAAGTTGTTAGCCCTATTTTTAATTTTGATGTTTCAGCTTACGAGCTATCAGATGGTTTTTACAAAATGGCGGATATACTCCGACATAAACGTATATTGACAAATCAACAGCCTGGTAATGAATTAACACTTAGTGAGTGGTTAATTACAAACACTGCCTATTTTTATATACCGCAAAAAAGAATAAAAAAATATGCGCAAGGAAGTATCAAAGAAATTATTGATCGAACGAAAGAGCAATCTTTATTTGATGATTATGTTCAAAGAACATAATTTTACCAAAATAGTTCGCCTAACGTGCTCAAAATGCTATTAATTCACGAAATTGTCTTATTTTTTTCATGTGACCACTTCTCTATTTGGTTTATTGCTATAATTTGAATAAATTCCAATAGATAATAGATCAGTTTGTTTGGAATGTACAGGACTGCTTAGGGAAGTAGGAATGACGTTTAGAAAACAAATGAGAACATCGGAGAGTGGTAAAATGGAAATTCAAGTAATTCGTGATCATTTAGATATTGTAAGACTTCAGCAGAAAATGAATGATATTGTATTTGACTATTTGGATACATCTAATAATTATCCAAAGGCTATGAGAGGACTAAATCCTTTATATACACAAGTTACAACATTTTATAAAGAGTATTTAGACAATAGAGCAGGGGAATTGCCAAGTGCCAATACCTATTGGCATTTGTTTATAGATTGCAGTGCAAAGCTTTGCTACTTTTTAGCGGCAGCAACTTATTATTCATCCAATGAGTTACAAAAAACACCTGAAAAAGTTGAACAATTATTAACGATTGCAGCCTATTCTTTACCTCGTATTGACCAGGAGGAGAATGAACAATTATTATCAGCGATTTTCGCACTTTACAGTGAAGTCGTAAAAGATGAAGAGAAAACTGTATCATTACGAAATACAGTACTCGAACAAAAAGGTGCAGTCAAACAATGTTTGCAGCAATTTAAAACATTTGTTGATCATGAATTTACGAAATAATTTAGGAGTGATTTAATCATCACTTTCAGAAAATAGAATAACAGATTTAGAATCTGCTTACTTTTTGCGGTTATTCCACCAATCCTTACAGCACTCTACTTTGCGAGGGGTGATTGGGTTTCCGATTCTTAAAGTTTTGCAGATTTTTTTGTTAATGTTAATAGATTATTGAAAGAAGAACGCTAAAGAGATGTTAAAATTTTGTTGTACGAAAATAAAAAAAGGACTTTTTTCTTAAAAGGTATTTATAAAATTTTGTCGAAATATAGTTAAAAAATTGAAAATCTATGAGTAAGGTTTATGGCTCAACATCGTTTTGTTAAAACGTATACTATGTACAAGTAGATTGGAGTGCCAATCACAACAAAAATCAACCCTACATTACGGTGATGATTAAGGTTTTATTACATGCTGAAAGAAGTTAAAGCCTCCGGCGGAATCAATTATGCCGAGGCATAATTGATTGGAAGGGGGCCGTTCAATGTTAATAAACGGTATCGAAATCGATTTGGCGAAATTAGAAAAACCACTCTTATTAGTAAGTGAGGATGAGGAATTTTTATTTCTAAGGCTTATACAACCAACACTTGAACATGAGCTTATTCAATGCCAATTAGCTCTCTCGACAAGAAAATCCATCTCATTAGTTAGAGATTTTTGGTTGGCATTATATAAAGGTCAAGAAAAATTATATATCAACAGTGGACATGCGCTCCTTTATCCAATTCGTTTAATCATATTCGAACTGGTGACACAAGCTGAGTACTTTAAACGTTTATCAAAAAAATCTTTTGGAGATGAATGTCTGTCACTTATTTATGCCATTGTCCTAGTACAATTTGTCTTACGGTGGATAAAGGAACGATTTAGTGATAACAAGGAAGTTAATGAGGCATTAAAATTATTATATAGAACTACAGATGATACTGTGGATGATCAAACCTCTCCGTCAAGGGAGCAATCAATCGGTCAAGCGATTGCTGTAAAAGCAATTCGCTTTGAAGTACGGGAGAACTCTCAGGAATTTGCTAGTCTACTTTATCAAACCTACAATTTTCTTCATTATTTACATGAAATCGAAAAAGAAAAAGAGCAGAAAGAAACGACTAAATTATCCTCAATGAGAAATGTAGAAGATATATTGAACCGATTTTACAATAAGCGCTATACAACAAATAATGTTACCTTTACAGGATGATTGCTTAGCACTCTTCCTGTTTTTTTCAGAAAGTAATGGAATAAAAAAATAAGGCGCTTCTAGTTCAGAATGAAGTGCCCTACTTTCATGAAAAAATAGTATATTATGATTTTCAGTTAAGCAAGTAACGATATTACTTTTCATCCTTATGAAAAGATTTAAGCTTTTCGTAGATTCCTGCCATTCGTTTTTCTTCACCTGCAATAACAGGTTTATAAAATTCTGTACTTACAAGCTCATCAGGTAAATATTGCTGGTCGACCCAGCCACCAAATGTGCCAATAGGGCTGTTATGGGGATATTGATAGCCTACATGACCTAAATCTTTTGCTCCTTCATAATGAGCATCGCGTAGATGATGCGGGATATCGCCAGTTTTTCCTTCATGAATGCTAGCAATGGCGGCATCGATGGCTGCAATTGCAGAATTAGATTTGGATGCAAGGCACATTTCAATAACAGCACTTGCAAGCGGAATACGTGCCTCGGGTAGCCCTAAACGCTCAGCCGATTGAACAGCCGCAAGCATATGCGGCCCTACATCAGGATTGGCAAGGCCTATATCTTCATAAGCCATAACAAGTAAGCGTCGACTAACAGCTACTAAATCACCTATTTCCAATAAATGAGCTAAATAAAACAATGCTGCATTCGTATCACTTCCACGAACAGATTTTTGCAACGCAGATAGCAAATTATAAAAATGGGATCCTTTTTTATCACCATAAACACCAATTCTGCCGATAAGATGCTTAAGAATATGATCAGCAGCAATTGTTCGACCGTCCACTTCATCACTTGCATAATAAAGCGATTCAAGCAAAGTTAATGCCTTCCGAGCGTCACCGTTAGCTGCTTCAGCAATTTGTTCAATTTGATTATCTGTTAAGACAAAATGATATTTACCTAGCCCGCGTTTATCATCAGAAAGTGCTTTTTTTATAAGTTCAATTATATTTTCTTTTGTTAAACGTTGTAGTTGGTATATTTCTCCGCATCGTGAGCGGATAGCGGGATTTACATCATGGTATGGATTTTCCGTTGTAGCTCCAATTAACACGATTGAGCCGTTTTCCACATGCGGCAACAAAGCATCCTGCTGTAATTTATTAAAACGATGAATTTCATCCAAAAAAAGAAGGACTTTCCCTGAGATTCTAGCTTCCTGTACAATATCCTCGACATCTTTTTTACCAGCGCGAGTAGCATTAAGCGCGAAAAAAGGAAGGTTCGAGCTTCCTGCTAATGCATTCGCTATTGACGTTTTGCCGATACCTGGCTCACCAAATAGCAGCATGGATGGAACATGCTCATTTTGAATCATTTTATAAAGAGCGGTAGTAGGACCGATAAAATCTTGGTGTCCTACAATCTCATCAAGGGTTAAAGGACGCATGCGATAAGCGAGTGGTTCATTATGCATTGAAAATTCCCCCTTTCAACTGTTTTTATTGATTTTTATCTTTTTTCAGCGGGTGTCCAAGTACTTTCTGAAATAGAGGAAATCAGGCAATAAACTCACATCCTGTGAAAACGCCTGAGTGACCAACATCATGCCACTAATTATGCCGAGGCATAATTGATTTGCTATATGTTTTTTTGTGCTTATAATGAAGCATTACATAGTATTTTGCCTAACTATACTAAGGCGCAATTAATAGTATATCATAACCTCCCGAGAGTATTTCCGAGTTCTGCGAGAGGAGATTATGTTATACTGTTGGTAGTATTTTTGACTAGACTATTTGAGGGTGATAAAATGAAAATTTCTACAAAGGGCCGTTATGGTCTAACGATTATGATTGAATTAGCAAAGCATTATGGAGAAGGGCCTATTCCACTACGCAAAATTGCTGCAGAAAAGGAGCTTTCTGAGGCATACTTAGAGCAGTTGGTTTCACCATTACGTAATTCAGGCTTAGTGAAAAGTGTGCGCGGAGCATATGGTGGATATATGCTAGCAAATCCACCAAGTGAAATTTCAGCGGCTAATGTTATTAGTGTGTTAGAGGGTCCAATTCAACCAGTAGAAGGTATTGAAAATGAAGAAGCGCCTCAGCGAGAATTATGGCTCCGTATTCGTGATGCTGTGAAAAATGTATTAGATACAACGACAATTGAGGATTTAGCACAATACACTGAGGAAAATGTAGCGGAAGGCTATATGTTCTACATTTAAAATGTCTAGGCTAAAGCACATCTCCCTGCCCTATGGCATGGAGATGAATCTTTAGCGCTTTTCGTACAAAGGAGTTTTCAACATGAATTCATATATTTATCTCGATCATGCTGCGTCTTCACCAATGAATGACAAAGTAATAAACGCTATGACTACAGCAATGCAACAAGTTTATGGGAATGCATCAAGTATTCATGGGATAGGTCGAGAGGCGCGCAAATATTTAGATGATGCACGTGAAATACTTGCCGAATCTATTGGTGCTCAACCTGGGGAAATTATTATAACAAGTGGTGGAACAGAGGCGGATAATACGGCTATTTTTGGTACTGTTTATGCACGTGCTGCTGAAGGGAAGCACATCATTACCACACAAATTGAACATCACGCGGTGTTACATACTTGTGAAAAGCTTGAGCGAGATGGCTTTGATGTGACATATTTACCGGTGGATGAAAATGGACGTGTTTTTGTAGAAGACGTACGAAATGCATTGCGTGAGGATACAATTTTAGTAACGATTATGTACGGTAATAATGAAGTCGGTACAATTCAACCGATTGCTGAAATTGGTAATTTACTACGCGAGCATAAGGCTGTTTTCCATACAGATGCTGTTCAAGCATATGGTTTAGAGTCAATTAATGTTGCTGATTTACATGTTGATTTACTAAGTGTTTCCGCACATAAAATTAATGGGCCTAAAGGTATTGGTTTCCTATACCAAAAAGCCGGAACACCATTCACTAGCTATGCATTAGGTGGCGCACATGAGAAAAAACGTCGTGCAGGCACTGAAAATGTGCCCGCAGTGATTGGCTTTGCAACTGCAGTGCAAATTGCAAATGAGTTGCGAGAAGAAAAGCGCGTGCTATACAATCGCTTTAAGCAAATTATGCTGGATGTTTTCACGAAGGAAAATCTAGCATTCCATGTGAATGGCGAGTTAGAAAATACACTCCCACACGTTTTAAATGTGAGTTTTTCTGGTATGGAAGTAGAGTCATTCCTTGTAAATCTTGATATGGCAGGTATTTGCGTATCTAGTGGTTCTGCATGCACTGCTGGCTCCATTGATCCATCACACGTATTAGTTGCGATGTTTGGACAAGACACAGAGGAATTACGTAACTCGATTCGCTTTAGCTTCGGTCAAGGTTTAACAGAAGCTGATGCACAACATGCGGCTGAAAAAACAGCAGCGATTGTGAAAAGACTATCGAAAAAATAGGTTTATTATTGAGCGATAAAAGGATTTTTTTGTTGCTATTTCGCTAATATATCCCCATTTTAATGGAATTTAAATAAAAGAAAAGGTGACCATAATGAAAGAAACACGTGACCCCTCACAAATTCGTGTTGTTGTCGGCATGTCGGGTGGGGTAGATTCTTCGGTTGCTGCATATTTACTGAAACAACAAGGATATGAAGTAATCGGGATATTTATGAAAAACTGGGATGATACAGACGAAAATGGCGTTTGTACAGCTACAGAAGACTATGATGATGTTATTAAAGTATGTAATCAAATCGGGATTCCTTACTATGCAGTGAATTTTGAAAAGCAATATTGGGATAAGGTTTTCACCTACTTTTTAGAAGAATACAAAGCAGGGCGTACACCAAATCCTGATGTTATGTGTAATAAGGAAATTAAATTTAAAGCGTTTTTAGAGCACGCGATGGATCTTGGAGCTGATTATTTAGCGACAGGTCACTATGCTCGAGTTGATCGAAGTGGTGATGGCGAAGTGAAAATGCTTCGTGGCATAGACAATAATAAAGATCAAACGTATTTCTTAAACCAATTATCACAGGAACAATTGTCGCATGTAATGTTCCCAATTGGACATATTGAGAAAAAGGAAGTCCGTAAAATTGCGGAGGAAGCTGGGTTAGCTACAGCAAAGAAAAAAGATTCAACAGGAATTTGCTTTATTGGAGAGCGTAATTTCAAAGAATTCTTAAGTCAATATTTACCAGCTCAACCTGGTAAAATGGAGACGATGGATGGTGTCGTAATGGGCCAGCATGATGGATTAATGTACTATACACTTGGTCAACGTCATGGTCTTGGAATTGGTGGCGACGGTGAACCTTGGTTCGTGTTAGGGAAAGATTTGGAGCGCAATGTGTTGTTAGTTGGGCAAGGTTTCAATAATGATTCATTATTTTCTACTTCGCTGACTGCTGTGAAAATGAGCTATACTTCGACAAAAAAATTGCCCGGGAAATTTTCATGCACAGCAAAATTCCGTTATCGTCAAACAGATACACCAGTAGAAGTGGAAATTTTAGAAGATGGACGTACACATATCACGTTTGCTGAGCCAGTACGTGCGATTACACCTGGACAAGCTGTAGTACTATACGACGGTGAAGAATGTTTAGGTGGCGGTACAATCGACGAAGTCTTTAAAAATAATGAAAAACTAACATATGTAGGTTAATTAGCGAAAAGACTGCTTACTACTTTTTCTAAAGCGTATAGAATTAAGCAGTCTTTCGCTACATAGAGGTGAAGAAAAACAATGAATTTTAACGAGCAGGGCATTCAAGCGTTTCAAGAAAAGCGCTACGAGGATGCTGCACAACTTTTTACACAAGCAATTGAAGCAGAGCCAGGAAACCCAATTGGTTATGTGAATTTTGGAAATCTCTTAGCGGTCTTAGAGGATACTGAACGTGCAGAACGTTTTTTTCAAAAAGCAATCACTGTCGATGAAACGGCAGCAACTGCTTATTATGGTTTAGCAAATTTATATTATAACGCTGAACGATATGCAGAGGCAGTAAAGCTTTATGAACAAGCGCTAAAGCATAAAATTGAAGGCGCAGATGTGTATTATATGATGGGTAAATGCTTTGAGCGAATGGAAAATCCGAAGCTTGCACTGCCATATTTACAACGAGCTTCAGAGCTTGCACCAGAAGACACACAAATTCGTCTAGCATATGCAATCGTGCTATGTGCGCTAGAAATGTTTGAAGATGGCAAAAAGGAATTAGACTATTTAATCGAACAGGATTGGAATAACGCAGATGCACATTATAATTTAGGTGTACTATATGCGGTATCTACTGAGCGAACAGAAGATGCTATGTACCACCTAAAACAAGCCTTTACGTTACAGCCAGAATACGACCAAGCACGTTATCTTTATGATATGATCGCGCAACGATTTAACTAATATAATTTAAAAGCTCTCAAAAATACTGAAAGGATGCCAAAATTACATTGGCATCCTTTTGTGTTGCTATATATTGATTTTCATGTAGACAAACTAAAAGGATGCCGAAACTAGTTCAGCATCCTTTTTGATTTTAGTCTTCATCATTCTCAGATGGATAATCAAATGGTAGTTGATAAATATATTGTGCTAAATGTGCAATTGGAGCAGCATCTAACAATGAAGGTTCTGCTTCGTTTGCTTTTAAAATGTTAATTTCTTTATTCAGTCGTTCCATCTTTCGATCCAGCGCAGCTACTTGAATGGCAGCCTCCTTCAATTCAAAACGGATATGCTCAGGTACTTCCTTGTTGTATTTGTAATAGATTTTATGTTCAAGGCTAGCCCAGAAGTCCATTGCAATTGTTCGAATTTGAATTTCGGCATATACCTTCTCCATACGATCAGACATAAAAATGGGGATTTTTATTATAAGATGCAAGCTTTGATAACCATTTCCCTTTGGCGATGCAATATAATCTTTTACCTCTACAACTTCAATATCATTTTGTGCCTGTATCATCGCACTCACTTTATATATATCCTCTACAAAGGAGCATGTAATTCTGATACCTGCAATATCACGAATGTTATCACGAATCGTTTCAATAGATGGCTCAAGGTTATTTTTCTTCATTTTCAATAATATACTTTTGGGTGATTTTACTCGAGTTGATAAATGCTCTATCGGATTATAGTCATGAATTAGCTGAAATTCTTCTTGTAAAATATTTATTTTCGTTTCTATTTCCTGCAAGGCGAATTTATAGACTAAAAAGAAGCGTGTTAATTCTGTTTGTAATGTTTTTAGAGTAGTTGCTTCAAGTTCATTTTTCATGGTTCATAAAATCCTTTCTTTTAATAAATATGCTCACGATTAATAGTATATTTTCAATTTTAGTTCATCAAAACTAGCTACTATATTGAAATAAGTACTCTGAATCTTATAGCATTATTGCTTCATATATTTACATTGTAAAATAAAAAAAGGGGTGTTTAGTCCCCTTAGTAATCAAACGATATTTTCAGCATTTAGTTTCATAAAAAGGAGAAATAAAATCCAAATTATATTAACCTCATATAACCCCGTCTTGTTTGCAATAATCCACCACGTCTGAATAAGGTAAATTTCCACCAAAAATTGAAAGAGCGCTACCAATTGTAACGTGAAGCTTACCATTTGAGATATTTTCAAATTTCTTTAAGTCGTCTAAAGATCGAACGCCACCAGCATATGTTGTTGGAATCGTTGTCCAAGAGGCTAAATCATGCACTAAGCTTTCCTGCATACCGCCTTTTTTTCCTTCTACATCAACAGCGTGAATAAGTAGTTCATCACAGAAATCTTCGATAAATGCAATAGACTCAGCATTTACTTCAAAATCACTAAACTTTGTCCATTTATCAGTAACAACAAACCATTTTCCATCGCGCATTCGGCAGCTTAAGTCAATGACAAGATGCTTTTTACCAACATTCTGTACTAATTGCTTGAGTCGATCTAAATGGAGCTTACCATCATAGAATATAAATGATGTGACAATAACATGGGTAGCTCCTGCATCAATATATTTTTTTGCATTATCTGCGGTGATCCCGCCGCCAACTTGCAATCCTCGAGGATATGCTGCTAATGCTGCTAATGCGGCCTCTTCGTTTCCATCACCTAGCATAATGACATGTCCACCTGTTAATTGATCCTTGGCAAACATTTTTGCATAATAACTAGAGTCATGGTTTGAAATAAAGTTCTCAATCACTTCTTGATCTTTATGACCTAGTGTGCTGCCAACAATTTGTTTTACTTTGCCATCGTGTAAATCGATACAAGGTCTAAATTCCATTAGCTTCACAATCCTTCCGTACAATAAGTTCACCTATATCATAGCATGGAAAGGTTGATAATAACTGTGAAATATTATTTACCAGGCGTGTTGATTAGGAAAATATAGGTTTATTATTGGCTGATAAAAGGATTTTTGTTGATATTTTGCTACTGTACGTCCATTTTTACTGATTGTAGTGTAGGGCTACTCGACTCCTGCGGGAAAGCGAGACAGACGAGACCCTACACGGAGCGTAGCGGAGGAAGCGGCTCGACGCTCGCCCGCAGGAAGCCTTGCTCTGCGCGAAAGCGAAGCGTCAGCGGCAAAGCGAGTAGCCCGTAGCGGAAATCAGAGCCTTCTAATTCATTAGAGTGGATAAAAGTGGTTAATCAACATGCTTGATTATTTACTGAAATAATTTAGTGAATTCTCTTTTTAAACGATTTTTCAAGTTACGGTGTGGTAAAATATAATGATTGAAATGAACGGGAAAGGACGAACCGAAAATGGCAGATAATCTTGATTTATTTGAACTAAATAAATTTTTTATACTCGGACGTCCAATCGTCTCTATCTTCCATAATGCACAAAATATGTATTCGATAATTCGTGTGAAAATTCAAGAGACCAACTTACAGTATGAAGATAAGGAAATAATAGTTGTTGGATATTTTCCGCCGTTACAAATGGATGAACAATATCGTTTTACAGGATTATTGAAACAACATCCAAAATATGGTGTTCAATTTCAGATTGAGACATTTACAAAGGAAGTGCCAGCAACAGAGCAAGGAATTATTCATTACTTATCAAGTGATTTGTTTGTTGGAATCGGAAGAAAAACTGCTGAAACAATCGTAGAGAAACTAGGCGCAAATGCGTTACGTCTTATTTTAGAGGACCCAAATGCGCTTGATGCTGTACCTCGTTTATCTGCTGAAAAAAAAGAGGTTATTCATCGTACGATTGAACAAAATCTAGGCTTAGAACGAGTGATGATTCAACTTAATGAATGGGGTTTCGGACCACAGCTCGGCATGAAAATTTACCAAACATATCGCACAGAAGCAATTGAATTATTAAATGAAAATCCATATCGCCTAATAGAAGATGTAGAAGGTGTAGGTTTCTTTCGTGCTGATGAACTAGGTTCTAAATTGGGTATTATCGGTAATCATCCAGACCGTATTAAGGCGGCGATTCTACATACTCTCAATAATGCAGCATTATCGGATGGGCATGTGTATTTAGATGCAGAAAATGTTTTACCATTAGTAAAAGATATGCTTGAGCAAAGCCAACGAGAGGAAATTCCCTTTGAAATTATTTCAAAAGCTTGCATCGATTTGCGTGAGGAAAGTAAGATTTGTGGGGAAGAAACGAGACTCTATTTGCCATCCTTATATTTCTCAGAAGTAGGAATTGCATCAAAAATAGTAGCTTTAATCGAACGTAACAATAAGGCTGAACATTTTAGTAAGGACGAAATACGCAAAGCGATTGGTGAAACAGAAGAGCTACTCAATGTTTCATATGCTGAAACACAAGCGAGTGCTATTCAACAAGCGCTAAACTCAGCCGTTATGATTTTAACTGGTGGACCTGGTACAGGTAAAACGACGGTTGTTCGGGGTGTAGTAGAAGTGTATGCAAAGCTACACGGACTATCATTAAACCCGAAGGAATATGCACAAAAAGAAGAGCCCTTTCCGATTATTTTATGTGCTCCAACAGGACGTGCTGCCAAGCGTTTATCGGAATCGACAGAGCTTCCCGCAATGACCATTCATCGATTGCTAGGCTTTACTGGTCAGGAAAAAGAGGAAGAAACTGAGCGTGAGGTTACAGGAAAACTCATTATTGTAGACGAAATGTCGATGGTCGATACTTGGCTCGCACATCAATTATTAAAATCCTTGCATGAGGATGTGCAAGTCGTATTTGTTGGCGATCAAGATCAGCTTCCGCCAGTAGGACCAGGCCAGGTATTAAAGGATTTGTTGGCTTCTGGGCAAATACCTACTGTGGAATTAACAGAGGTTTATCGACAAGCAGAGGGCTCGACTATTATTGAACTTGCTCACCAAATTAAACGTGGTAATATCACAAATGACTTAACGTTAAAAACGTCTGATCGTTCATTTATTAAAGCCTCATCAGATCAAGTAGCAAATGTTGTCACACAGGTTGTGAAAAGTGCGGTTACGAAAGGTCAAGAAATTCGAAATATCCAAGTGCTAGCACCAATGTACAAAGGTCCAGCAGGAATAGACAATCTAAATAAAATGATTCAGGAGCTTATTAATCCAAACGATACTGGTACTAGAAAAGAGCTTGTCTTTGGGGATGTCACATATCGTATAAAGGATAAAGTCTTACAACTTGTTAATCAACCAGAAAGCAATGTTTTTAATGGTGATATGGGTGAGGTAATCAGTATTATCAAGGCAAAGGAAACAATTGAGAAGCAAGATTTACTTGTTGTATCATTCGACGGTATTGAAGTAACTTATCAACGTAGTGACCTCAATCAATTGACACTTGCCTACTGTTGTTCTATTCATAAATCGCAAGGCTCTGAGTTCCAAACAGTTATTATGCCGGTTGTACGAGGATATTCTAAAATGCTGCGTCGTAATTTGTTATATACAGGTATTACGCGTGCAAAAAATTTCTTAATTTTATGTGGTGAGCCTGATGTGCTAGCAGATGGCTTACAGCGTACGGATGATTTACAACGCTTTACGTCTCTACGTGCAAGGCTCAATCCAATGGATATTGCAGAGGAAATTATAGAATTAGAAACGATGCCATTGAACGAAGATTCACAAAATGAAAAACAAGCTATTGATTTTAAGCTAACGGTAGAAACGGAATCATATATCCATCCATTGATAGGCATGGATGGTATCTCGCCATATGATTATTTAGATGAGTAAAAGGCTGATTGCTTCTATTTACGTTGCTATTACCTTTTGCAGAAAAAGTATATGCCACCAATCAATCAACAACATTTGACCAGTTTCATAAAATGGTCCTACCATATGCACAGTAAAATAAAACCCGATCAATTCGAATTGATCGGGTTTTGTTATACAAATTTTTGATTAGTGAATACCAACTAAGTGATGTTTAACTACTTCATATGCTTGGCACACATTTTTAAATTGATCTTTTTCTTTGGCAATCATATCTGAAGCAATCGTTAATAAAAGATTCTCTTCATTATGATCCTCCATTTTGTTCATTAAAGCAGCTTCCATTTGCGCTACGTACGAGATGATTTGTTTATTCATATATATGCTCCTTTTAAAAAAAGATGTTTTCGTTTTGGTTTCGAAGTTATCTTACACCTGCTTAAATAAAAAATCTAGCAATTCTGTACTAGTCGAAGGAGACTTTTTTGTGAATGTGTCGCAAAATTGAACTTGTTTAAAAAGTGCTGATTGAAACCGTTTTTCTCTAAAGTGACTGAAAAATCATGCAATAAAGGCGGGTTTTTAACTGTATTTATAAAGTGGTACAGTTTATAAAATAAGGGGTTCTGCTATAATACAGATTGCTTAAGCGGAACCTATATTAGGAAGTTTCATATACTAAATAAGTATAAAAACATTTGTGACGTTTAGGGGTGACTGCATGCCAGTAATTACAGGACAGCAATATATTGACCGTATTGACGCTTTACAAACATACATTTCGATTGATGGGAAAGTTGTCACAGGGAAGGTGTCGGAGCATCCAGCATTTAAGGGAGTAATGAAGAGTCAGGCAAGACTTTTTGATTTGCAAAATGAAGAGGAATTGTTCGAGAAGATGACATATGTTTCGCCAACGAGTAATAACCGTGTAGGTATGTCTTACCTTCAGGCAGTGACAGTCGAAGATCTCGTGAAAAGACGTAATGCAATACGAGAGTGGGCATTATCCAATAATGGCCTTATGGGGAGAAGTCCGGATTACATGAATACGACATTAATGGCTCTAGCATCGGTTGCAGAATATTTGAAAGATAAGCCAAATTGTTTCCCACAGCATTTGTTAAAATTTTATGAGTATGCTCGTGAGAATGATTTGACTATGACACATACATTTATCGAGCCGCAAGTAAACCGTCAAAAATTTTATTTTGAAGATGAGGAGGTTACAATTGCGGCTAAGATTGTCGATAAAACGGGCGAGGGGTTAGTAATTAAAGGTGCGAGATTACTAGCGACACAGGGAGGAATTACAGATGAACTCCTTGTTATATCAACAAATGGTTTTGATGAAGGAAAAGGCTTTGCTTTCTCAATACCAAGTAATACAAAAGGTTTAAAGTTTTTATGTAGGCAATCATTTGTCGGAGGGGAATCGGCTTTTGATTATCCATTAAGTAGTCGTTACGAGGAAATGGATGCAATCGTTGTATTTGATAATGTTGTAGTACCGTGGGAACGCGTCTTTTATTATGAGAATGTGGAAGTTGCCAATAACTTTTTGAATGTAAGTGGTTTTCAAACATATGGTTTACATCAAGTTCTTACACGTCAAATTACCAAAACAGAATTTGTCTTAGGTGTTGTACAGTCAATTGTAAATACGATAAATGTCGGCGAATACCAACATGTGCAGCAAAAGGTTGTTGATATCATCGTGGCATTAGAAACGATGAAGGCCTTACTGTTAAAGTCCGAAATAGAAGCAAAAAAAGATGATTTTGGTTTTCTAAGACCTGACCTTCCAACAGTACAAGTAGCTATTCAGGTGTTCCCTAAAGTGTATCCGACCTTTACAGAAATTATCCAGCTACTTGGCGCAAGCGGATTGATGTCCATTCCAAGTGAAAAAGCATTTACTGCGGATGAAGGCGACCTTGAGCATTATTTACAGTCTTTTCAGGATGGTGGTGAGGAGCGCGTCAAAAAATTCCGCTTGGCTTGGGATTTAACGATGAGTAGCTTTGGTACACGACAAACACTGTATGAGCGCTTTTTCTTTGGAGACCCTGTCCGTTTAGCTAGCGCGCTTTATAATTCTTACAATAGGGAAGAATTAGTGAATAGAGTCGAGAGCTTTTTAAAAAATAATAATTAGTTTCGAGGAAGTAACTGTTTAAAACTAATTTAAACAGTTACTTCTCTTTGGTATGAATTGCTGTAAAAAATACATACTATCAATATCTTCATAGATAAGTTAGCACATCATCAAAAGTAACGATTCCAAGGAGTTCAAAGTTCTCTGTTACAACGGGGACTGCTAAAAGACCATATTTGCGTATGATTTGGAAGACCTCAGATTGGTTTGTGTTGGCAGTCACTGAAATGATTCCAGAGTTCATAATTTCGCCCAATCGACTCTCTGATGGGGAAAGGATAAGCTCTCGTAATGATACGACTCCAAGCAATTGTTTATTGGAATCTGTAACGTATAAGTAATAAAAAGTTTCTGCATCTACTTCGCTTTGCTTTAGGCGTTCAAACACATCAATTACTAAATCATCTTTTGCCACTATTACTACGTCTTTTGTCATCAAGGCGCCCACTGACCCTTTTTCGTATTGAAGTAATTGCTTAATATCATCAGCTTCATCTTTTTCCATTTGCTCTAAATAATAATCAGCTTCTTTATATGATAGTAGCCCCAAAAAATCGGTAGCGTCATCTGAAGGTAATTCATTTAACATCTCCACTGCAAATGGACGGTCAAGCTCCAAAATACATTTTTTCTGCATGGATGGTTCTAGCTCGCTAAAAATATCTCCAAATGCGCAGGGAGCTAAAAAAGAATAAATTGTAAAGCGTCTTTCCTCGCTGAGCTCTATAAAAAATGTTGCCTGATCCATAGGGTGTAAATCTAGGAAATCCTTTCGGAAAGAATCTTTTTTTTCAGACTTTAAAGAGTGCAACATGTAGTATGTGTACTCTTCTTTATATTTGTATTGATTTAATCGAATCATTTTTGACACGCCTTTCTATTACAAATTCTCAATTTCGACACTCAGAACGTGATCAATTTTTTTGACATAATAATATATTTCAGTCGTATACTGGTCTTCCGGTACAGAAAGAACTAAATCAATTAATTGGTGGCCGTTATCAATATCTTTGAGCTTGAAATGCCGAATTTTATATTCATCTTTTTTTGATAGTTCATTTTGCCCTTTATACTTAATCATTTTAATTAATTCTGTCATACGATAATTCGATTCCACGATAATCTTTAATGAAATTTCCTGGCGGTTAAGTGTTGACAGGCCTAATGTTTTAATGAGAAGAGGCACAATGTTGACTGCTCCCATCAAGAGGATGACAGCACAACTTGCTTCTAGATAAAACCCCGCCCCAATCGTAATTCCAAGGGCAGAAGCTGACCAGATTAGCGCAGCGGAAGTAAGGCCGGAAATAACTTCGTTACTTCTTCGTAAAATAACGCCTGCACCAATGAAACCAACTCCACTTACAATCTGCGCAGCAAGTCGCATCGGATCCATATTCGGATGATTTGCACCTCCAAATTTACCGAATGCTTCTATTGAGACAATTGTTAATAAACAGCTAGCAATAGAGATGACCATACTAGGTCTTATGCCAAGTTGTTTTTGTTTAATCTGTCTGTCAATCCCAATCAATAATCCGAATAGCAAAGCTAGGATTAGCTTGATTATCATTTCTACTGTCATTGTCATCGTCATCGTTAATCACCTTTTCATTTCTTTGTTTAGATTGCCATTTAAAATAAAATAAAAAAGCTCCCATAAAAAAAAGGGAGCTTTTTGCTTAGAATGTATCTTGTTCGACATACACATCAAATAAACCTATCTTGATATTTCCAAATTGCAAAAAATCAGAATTGGATGATTGAAGAAAGGGACATATGTGGACTGAACGCTAAAACGCTGCCTTTTGCCATATTCGAATTATTTAAAACTATGAAATGCCATATCGAATAACTATCCATCATATGTTTCCCCCTTTTTTAGTCAAATAAAATAAAAACCCCTCTTTCGATTCAGAGAGGGGGTGAAGAGTGCACAAAAAAGCACGTTCGATTCCCCTTGATCGAGTTTTAGCACTATACACCGTAAAGAAATGAAATCATTTCTTAGCCACCTTATGAAAAGCCTTAATTCGGCAATTCCTGTTCTACCCATGGGCATCTTTCGATATTTCTGGGCAGTGGCCTATGTTTGCATAGGAGCCTCACCTAACGAGGACTTATTGTTTTCAGCTGAATTGTACTCCGAATAATTTTTGTTGTCAACAACTGTTCCAAAAGCAAAAATCTTAAAACGGTATTAGGGAAAAAGTGTATTTTTGGCTCATCATCATCGTGTAGGGGATTTCTGTTCTGTTTATGCGTTTCGCTTTTGGGTGTCTGGATGAGCTATTGGTCTCGTAGCGTATTACAGGACGTATCTCCTGTAGCCTTCGTTTTTCTACTTACTCGTTACAGGTGTTTGTCTAGCTCCATTCAAGTAACTTTTATACTTGGTATACATTAAAAAAATAGCATCCCTAACTTTTGGGGAGGCTTATTTTTAAACTTTCAAGGCATGTATTTCTACTCAAATCAAATGAATTAATATTGTATTTATGATAATTAAAAGATTCTGGAACAATCTAAGCACTTTTCATAATGGTTTCTTGGATATCTATGTGTGAGTAGCTAGGTTTCTAATCAATTCTGTGCTTGAAATAAACAGCTTATAAGAACGGAGAACGTGTTGAATAAAGCAAAACTCTTTATCTTTTCTGCATAGAAAAATTTTAGTGAGATTTCAAATTTTTGAACAGAAATTCGTGATAAAAAGCACTTAAAAAATAGTATTAGACTCTTGACAAAATGAAAAATACGGATTACGATGGCGAGGAAATTAAATAAAACCTCGTTAGGTGAGGCTCCTATACAAACATAGGCCACTGCCCAGAAATATCGAAAGATGCCCATGGGTAGAACAGGAATTGCCGGATTAAGGCTTTTCTTAAGGTGGCTAAGAGATGTATTTATTTCTTTACGGTGTATAGTGCTAAAACTCGAGTTAGGGGGAATCGAAAGTGCTTGTTGTACGTATTTATTTTTTATGCGCTTTTTTAAAACCTCCGGGACTCCTGGAGGATTTTTTTATTTCCAAATAAAGAGCCTTATTACACATTGCTATTTAGATTCAACTCTTTTAGCAGAAGAATAAGAGTTCATTTTTAGAAAGGAGGGGGTCAAAATGGAGAGTCCAAGTATGACCGATGGAGATAGTAGGAGTAAAAAACGTAGATCTGTTTTAATTCAACAGATTAGGAGGACGATTCAATGCTTAAAATCTATAAAAGAGGCAGAGAAGCGCTGGAAGAACAGCCTAAGATCGTTCAGGGTAGCTGTGTTTATCTCACTGAACCGACAGAGGAGGATATACAGTACGTTGCTAATCGCTTTGGGATACCAACTGACTTTATTAGCGACTCCCTCGATATTGACGAACGATCACGAATAGAAAAAAGCGGAAATGATTTATTGCTAATTGTCAATGTACCCTTAAAAATGCCAAATGGTGAAACTATACCATATAGGACAATTCCGATTGGTATTATTCAAACAAGTGAAGTAATTGTCATCATTTGTCGTAGTAATGATCATCCGATTTTACAGGAATTTAGCAAAATTCTCGATAAGAATTTTAATAACAATATAAATGTATCTTTTATTTTGCAGTTATTGCTTGTTTCCGCCAGTTACTATTTACGTTGTCTAGATGATGTTGATCAAAAAGTTATTGTATCTGAAAAAATAATACAAAAATCGATAAAAAACAATGACGTGTATACTTTACTCAATATAAATAAAAGTCTTGTTTATTTTACCAAGGCACTAAAAGTCAATCTTGTGATGATGAAGAAGTTGTCAAGAGCGTTAGAAATGAATGAAGAGGATGAAAAATGGTTACAAGCCACTTTTAATGAGATGCAACAAGCTCATGATACATCTAAAATTTACAACGAAAATTTAAGTAATTTAATGGACGCATATTCTGCGGCGATTGAAATTAATCTTAGTGTCGTCGTGAAAGTTTTAACTGCTTTTACGATTATCTTGACGTTTCCGACGATGGTCGCAACGATATACGGGATGAATTTCCCGTTGCCCAAGCAGGATGAAGTATACGCATTAGCAGTACTTATGTCCTTCTCTACAGTCATTAGTTTGTTGACAGGATGGATATTTTACAAAACAAAGCTATTTTAGCAGAGAAGGTGAGGGAAAAAGATGCTTACGATATATCAAAGTGATTCATCAGGTCAATTACAAACGGTATCTAACATTGTCCACAACACGTTGCTTTATCTTGTAGATCCGACAGATGCTGAAATTTCTCAAATTTCAAATAAACTTAATATTCCGGAAAATTTTATTCGTGATTCCTTAGATATCAATGAGCGACCTCGGATTGAAAAAGATGATTCGTCAATGGTCATCATTCTCAATTCTCCTGTGGCGATGAATGAGGAACGGTTGTACGAAGAAATTCCTTATCGGACGATACCAATCGGAATCATCCATGTCAAAGATCATTTGGTGATTGTCACAAAAAAAGATAATTCATTATGTAATGACATATTTTTAGGGAAGTACGGAACATTTCAAACGCATATGAAGACTCGAATAACATTGCTACTATTTGAAGCAATTACGCAGTCGTATCTCGATTTTCTCAAACGTATAAAAGTCCAAGTTGGTCGATTACAACAAGAGTTAAAGGAATCACATAACAACCGCGAGCTATTCGGCTTGATTAATATCAACAAAGGTTTAGTGTATTTTTCAACATCTTTGAGAGCGATGCGCAATGTGTTTTTACACCTTTCCAAAGGTCAAGATATGAAACTATATGATGAAGATGAGAAAATGCTACATAATGCGCTAGTAGATCTTGAACAAGCAGCGGAAGTAACGGAAATGCGTAGTCTTAGTTTAAGTAATCTAATGGATGCGTACGCGGCAATTACTCATAATAACCTGAATAGCGTTTTAAAAATACTGACTACCATTACGATTGTCCTGATGATTCCCACTATTTTGGGAAGTATTTTCGCAATGAACGTTCCATTGCCTTTTGAAGATCAGCCATTCATGTTTGTCATCATTCTTGGGCTCATGGCAGGAATCAGTGGAGGTCTTGTCTACGTATTTTACAAAACAAAATTTTTACGTTTTTGATCTATTTTTATACCGTATATAGAAAGGGTGTGTACCAAAATGCTTTTAATATACAAAAGTAATTCTGAAGGTAAGTTTGAGCAGACATCAAATATTGGGTATAACAGTTGGCTTCATCTTGAAGCGCCAACATCCAGTGAAATTGAACGTGTAGCGACAGCTCTTGCCGTTCCAAGCGATTTTCTAACTGATTCACTTGATATAGAAGAACGCCCGCGAATCGAAGAGCGCGATGGAGCGGTCTTGATGGTTATACATGTCCCGTACGATCAATTAAATGTCGAGAGTTCTTCTCACAACGTGAAATATCGAACGATACCTATGGGGATTATTCATACTGAAAATCATATGATTACGATTTGTAAAGAAGAGCTACCTTTCATAAAAGATCTTTTTAATGATGGGATGACTCTTTTTGAGACACATATGAAAACGCGCAACACTTTAAATATATTAAGTACAACGGCTCGAGCATATATTCGATTTTTAGCTACAATTGAACGTGAAATCAATATAGCTGAAAAAGAACTTGCCAAGTCATATCGTAATAGTGAGTTATACACACTACTATATTTAAATGAAAGTCTTATATATATGGTAACATCACTTAAACAGATGAAATTTACGATGCAAAAAACATTACAGGGTAGCAATATCGAATTAGATGAGGACGATGCAAATATTTTAGACGACGTGCTGATTGAAATAGATCAAGCATATGAAGTGACGGAAATTAATCAAACTAATTTAAATAATATTATGGATGCGTATGGTAACGTCATTCAAAACAACGTAAGCCAAGTACTTAAATTACTCGCTTCATTTACTATTATATTATCGGTGCCGATGTTAATTGCCAGCGTTTATGGGATGAATGTGCCTCTACCGTATCAAAATGCATCTAATGCATTTTGGGTAGTGGTCGTCGTAATGGTCGTGTTAACAGGATTGTCTACCTTTGTTTTTTACAAAAAAAATTATTTCTCTCGATAGTCTCGGTATGAAGGGGAGATACCTTGGGAAAAAATTGAGCTTAGTTATAATTGGTTCATTACCAAAAGTTGTGAATGACTTTTGGTGAAACGTATATTAGGTAAATAAGTTAATTGGAGTGGAGACCGGGCGACTCCTTGGGGATCAGCAATAGAGGAACGAAGGCTAAATGCATCACAGCCTGTGATAACGCCTTCGTGACCAACATCATGTTGGCCCGAGACCCTGCAGCGCAGCGGATGTTTTCTGTGCGAAAGCGTAGTGTTAACGTAGCGACAGCAACGAAGCGGCTCATCGGACGCCCCCAGGAAGCTTTGCTCTGTGCGAAAGCGTAGTGCTAACGTAGCGACAGCAACAAAGCGCCCAGTCGGAACGGAAATCAACTACACGTTTTGGTGAAGATCCTTATGATTAGCAATTATAGTGCCAATTGACAGAAGAACATATTTTTTTTATAATTCTTGTTAGAAAATAGTAAAAAACGATGATGGAACAAGTACGTATTTGTGCGTGTAAAAGAAAGGGATTTCTTGGCTGAAAAAATCCTCACAATAGCAAATACCGAAAGCTACTCCAGAGTGCAGTTAATCGCTGCCGTTCACTTACGTTACAAGTGCTAAAGAGGTAAGTATACTTATACTTACAACTAGGGTGGTACCGCGAGACAAATCACAAGTCCTCGTCCCTTTTTGGGGATGGGGGCTTTTTTATGTTTTCTGCGCGAAAGCGAAGCGACAATAACAATTATGCCAAGGCAAAATTGACTTGCGGATTCATCTCGTGATTTTACAAAACATATAGGGAGGAACTTTTTAAATGAAAGCAGTAGAAATTCGCCGCATGTATTTAGAATTCTTTAAAGAAAAAGGTCATCATCATGAGCCATCAGCACCACTTGTGCCAATCAATGACCCATCATTACTTTGGATTAACTCAGGTGTTGCAACACTTAAACCATATTTCGATGGTCGTATCATCCCTGAAAATCCTCGTATTACAAATGCCCAAAAATCAATTCGTACAAATGATATTGAAAACGTAGGTAAAACGGCACGACACCATACGTTTTTTGAAATGCTAGGTAACTTCTCAATTGGGGATTACTTCAAAAAAGAAGCTATTCATTATGCTTGGGAATTCTTAACGGATAAAAAATGGATGGGCTTTGATCCAGAGCTTTTATCTATTACTATCCATCCTGAAGATCAAGAAGCGTATGACGTTTGGCATAACGAAATTGGTATTCCTGAAGAGCGTTTAATCCGACTAGAGGGGAACTTCTGGGATATCGGTGAAGGTCCATCTGGTCCTAACTCAGAAATTTTTTATGACCGTGGGGAAGAATACGGTTCAGATGAAAATGATCCAGAAATGTATCCAGGTGGTGAAAATGAACGCTATCTAGAAATTTGGAACTTAGTGTTCTCTCAATTCAACCATAATCCTGATGGCACTTACACACCACTTCCAAAGCAAAATATTGATACTGGTATGGGTCTAGAGCGTATCGTATCGGTAGTTCAAAATGTTCCGACGAACTTTGATACTGATTTATTCATGCCTATTATTGAAAAAATCGAGCAGTTAGCAAATCGCAAATACAAACGTCCAGGTGAAGTAGCACTAAGTGAAATCTTCGGTTCAGAAGAAGATATTAATACACCATTTAAAGTGATCGCGGACCATATTCGTACAGTGGCGTTTGCTATTGGTGATGGTGCTCTTCCTTCAAATGAAGGTCGTGGATATGTATTACGTCGTTTACTACGTCGTGCCGTGCGCTATGCAAAACAAATCGGCATTGAAAAGCCATTTATGTTTGAATTAGTACCAACTGTTGGTGAAATTATGAATGATTTCTACCCAGAGGTAACGGAAAAATGCGAATTTATCCAACGTGTTATTAAAAATGAAGAAATTCGCTTCCATGAAACATTAGACGGTGGTCTTGCTATCTTTAACGAAGTTGTAGAAGCTCAAAAAACAGCGGGCCACGACTATATTCCAGGTGCAGATGCATTCCGTTTATATGATACTTACGGTTTCCCAATCGAATTAACAGAAGAGTATGCGGAAGAAGTAGGCATGAAGGTAGATCATGAAGGCTTTGAAGCAGCAATGGAAGAACAACGTGAACGCGCACGTGCAGCTCGTCAAGATGTGGATTCTATGCAAGTGCAAAATGAAGTGCTAGCGAACTTGACGGTTGCAAGTGAATTTGTAGGCTATGATACATTAGCGACAGACACAGAAGTTGCAGCGATCATTGTCAACGGCCAAGTATCAAAAGTGGCATCTGAAGGGCAAGAAGCACTAGTTATTTTAGCTAAAACACCATTCTATGCTGAAATGGGTGGTCAAATTGCGGATAGCGGTGTTATTTCTAACGATAGCTTTACTGCCATTGTAAAAGATGTACAAAAAGCTCCAAATGGTCAGCCGCTTCATACAGTGCTCGTAGAAACTGGTGAAATGCATGTTGAAGATGCTGTAAAAGCAGTAGTTAACCGAGATGAACGTAATTTAATTATTAAAAACCATACAGCAACACATATTATGCAACGTGCATTAAAAGATGTACTAGGTGACCATGTTAGCCAAGCCGGATCATATGTAGGACCTGATCGCTTACGCTTTGACTTCTCTCACTTTGGACAAGTGACAAAAGAGGAATTACAACAAATTGAACGTATTGTAAATGAAAAAGTGTGGGATGATATAGAGGTTGTTATTGAAGAAAAAGGTATCGATGAAGCGAAAGCTATGGGAGCAATGGCGCTATTCGGTGAGAAGTATGGCGATATCGTTCGCGTTGTTGCAATTGGTGATTACTCTATTGAGCTTTGCGGTGGTATTCACGTGAAACGCTCTTCTGAAATTGGTTTCTTCAAAATTGTTTCAGAAGGTGGTATCGGTGCAGGTACTCGTCGTATCGAGGCTGTGACAGGTAAAGTTGCTTATGAAGCAGTGAAAGAGGAAGAAGCTTTATTAAACGAAGCGGCAGCATTATTAAAAGCAAATCCAAAAGATCTTGTGACAAAAGTACAAGCTTTGCAAGCTGATTACAAAGATTTACAACGCGAAAATGAAGCATTATCACAAAAAATCGCCAATGCACAAGCAGGAGCTATTGTGGACGCAGCGCAAACTTTTGGAGATGTAACTGTTTTATCTACTAAAGTTGAGGCGAAGGACAACAATCAACTGCGTCAAATGATGGATGACTTGAAAGCTAAAATGCCTAAAGCTGTCATCGTTCTAGGTGCTGTCGATGGCGAAAAGGTTATGCTATGTGCTGGAGTAACTAAAGATTTAGTTGGTGGCAATTACCATGCCGGAAATATCGTAAAAATGGTAGCAGAAGCATGTGGTGGTAAAGGTGGCGGTCGTCCAGATATGGCGATGGCAGGTGCAAAAGAAGCATCAAAACTTGATGAAGCACTACTTTCTGTGTATGATTATGTTAAATCCATTTAACTTCTTTTAGCGAAAAGAAGTTAAAGCCTCCGGCGGATGTCACGGAATCGGAAAGGAGTTCGCATAGGATGTTAGCCTAAAATCATCGCATCCATGCGATAACGGCTAACTGACCTGCATCACACAGGCCTAAACTCAAAGCCGATTTCCGGACGCAATTATGCCGAGGCATAATTGATAATACGCCAAAACATGTTATAATAAAGAGAAATTGGAGATGGCTTTTATTGCACATCTCCTTATTTCTGAAAGCGAGGTGCTGGTCATGAGTTCATTTGATCAAACTATGAAATTTAATTTTCCAGAAGAATCAATGGAACAGGAAGTCAAGCAGGTAATGTTGAAGGTACATTCTTCATTAGAGGAAAAGGGATATAACCCTATCAATCAGATTGTCGGTTATTTACTTTCTGGTGATCCGGCGTATATTCCTCGCCATCAGGATGCTCGTAATTTAATTCGCAAGCTTGAGCGTGACGAAATTCTAGAAGAGCTTGTTAAGTTTTATATTAAAAAGAATAACGAGGACTAGAAATGAGAATTATGGGATTAGACGTTGGGTCAAAAACCGTTGGCGTTGCTGCAAGTGATGCTTTAGGGTGGACGGCTCAAGGTATTGAAACCGTAAAAATTGATGAAGCTAACGGTGAGTTCGGCATTGAGCGAATAGCCGAGCTAGTGAAGGAGTACGCTATAACAGAATTTGTTGTAGGATACCCGAAAAACATGAATAATACGGTTGGACCGCGTGGAGAGGCTTCTGAAAACTATAAAAAGCTTTTAGAAGAAACATTTTCACTACCGGTCAAACTTTGGGATGAGCGTTTAACAACGATGGCTGCTGAGCGTATGCTAATCGAAGCAGACGTGAGTCGCAAAAAACGTAAGCAAGTCATTGATAAAATGGCTGCTGTGATGATTTTACAAGGCTACTTAGATAGCAAAAATTAATTGATGAGGTGACAAGCCATGGCACAAGAGCATAACCATGAAGAAGAACTACATGTACAACACATTACAGTAATTGACGAGAACGGAAATGAACAGCTTTGTGAAGTAATTCACGTACATGAATCAGCTGAATTTGGCAAATCATACGTGTTTTACTCTATGGTAGGCGCAGAAGAAGATGAAGATGGCTCTGTAGAAATCTTCGTATCTTCATTTGTTCCATCTGAAAACGGCGAAGATGGTGAGTTAACACCAATCGAAACTGAAGCAGAGTGGGATATGGTAGAAGACGTATTAAACGCTTTAGAGGATGAAAACGAGGAATAATCGTAATCTTTAAAAGTGTGGAACAAGGATGGCAACAAGCACTCCTTGTTCCTTTTTTACTTTAGGAAGAATGAAGTTGCCCATTCCTAAAAGTTATGGATGATATTTTTAGAACGTACGCTCTGTATATTAGTTGATCTTCGTTACGACTGGGCGACTCCTTGGGGATTAGCAATAGAGGAACGAAGGCTAAAACCATCACATCCTGTGATAACGCCTTCGTGACCAACATCCTGTTGCCCCAAGCGGCTCATCGGACGCCCCCAGGAAGCTCTGCTCTGCGCGAAAGCAAAGCGTCAGCGGCAAATGTTTTATCTGTGCGAAAGCGAAGCGTCAGCAACAAAGCGACAAGCCGGAACGAAAATCAACCACACGATATGGTGATGAGCCATAAACTGTGAAGTTATGTGAGACTATGGCGAATCCAATGAATTAAAGGTGAAATTTTTGTACCACACCAAAAATGGCACATATCAGAAACATAATTTAGCTTGATTAAGGAGGAAATTAAATGAACGAAGAAACACAAGAATTTCTGATCATTGGAGAGAATGGCAAAGAGCAAAAGTGTCGTGTTGTTTTCACCTTCGATGCAGAAGAAAAATCATATGTATTGTTTTCGTTAATCGACGAAGATGGTAATGAAATTCCTGGTGACATTTCTGCTATGACATTTGATTATGATGATAACAATGGAGAAATGACAAATTTACAGCCTGTCGAAACAGAGGCAGAATGGGAAATGATTAATGAAGTAGTCCTGACACTTCTAGACGAATTTGATGAAGAGCCACAGCAATTTACAATAACAGATGAGCATGGGGCAGATCAGGTATGTGAGGTTATTCATACATTTTCATCAGAACAATTTGGAAAATCCTATGTACTTTATGTTCTGGCAACGGACGAGCCAATAGAGGAACGAGATATTTTTGCTTCTCAATACTTATCTGGAAATGATGGAACGATCGAAGATTTATTACCGATTGAAACAGATGAAGAATGGGCATTTGTTGAAGATGTATTAAATGAATTGTAATTAGAACTCTGAGTGGTAACTTGCTACTCAGAGTTTTTTTAATGATTAAATGAAGGCGTGCTTGCGGAGTATTAATAGAAAATTTCTATCTCCTATGTAAAAATATTCTATCTGTAAATAGAATTTATGTATTTTCGAGTAAATTTGATTGTTATTCGAGGGTAAATTGAATTTTTTGTGAATTATTTTATCTGAATTTTTAAATATTTATTGATGAAACGAGATATCGAACGTTGACCAATCATAAGTAAACAGATAAGATTTGTTTTACATTAAACCAAGTAAGTTGATTTACAAAGGGGGAAATCGAGAATGAGGACAATATGGGGACTACTAGTCGGTGTATTAATGGTAGGTTTGTTGGTAGGTTGCACAAACAAAGGAGAAGCGAGTAAAGATGAAACAGTAACGTTAAAAGTAGGGGCAGCCAATGTGCCACATGCGGAAGTACTAGAGTATTTAGCAAAGGATCTTGAAAAAGATGGCGTGAAATTAGACATTACCATTTTAAAAGATGCTGTTCAAACAAATCAGCAAACGGCAGATGGTGAACTAGATTTCAATTACTTTCAACACATTCCGTTTTTAGAACAAACGAATAAAGAAAGCCATTTAGATTTAGTGAGTATAAAAGGAATTCATATTGAACCATTTGGTGTGTACTCTAAAAAGATTAAAAATATAAATGATTTACCGAAAAACGCAAAAGTTTCCGTTCCGAATGATGTCGTCAATTTTTCTCGGGCTTTACTACTATTTCAGAATAATGGACTAATTGAATTGAATAAAGCAAAGGAAAATGATTATACGATCGAGGATATTACAAAAAACGAAAAAAATATTCAATTTATCGGTGTGGATTCTCAGTTATTAACTCGTTCATTAGATGATGTCGACGCTTCGGCTATTAATACGAACTATGCCTTAGAAGGGGGCTACAACCCTATGAAGGATGCTCTTATTATAGAAGGTCCAGAATCGCCATATGTCAATATTATTGCGACGACAAAAGAAAAGCAAAATAATCCAGCAATTCAAACAGTCGTTAAATGGCTGACAAGCGAAAAGGCGCGCACCTTTTTTGAAGATCAGTATAAGGGGGCTGTCGTTCCAGCATTTTAACTTAAACTAGAGGGCGTCAAAATAGCTAAGGAGGTAGACGTGAAATGATTGAATTTATCGAAACGACAAAGGAATTTCAGGTAGGAACAACCGTTGTAACGGCATTAAATCATATTAATTTAACGATTCAAAAGGGTGATGTTTTTGGTGTTATCGGCTTTAGCGGTGCTGGCAAAAGTACATTAATACGGACAGTGAACTTACTGGAGGAACCAACGTCTGGTCGCGTTCTTGTGAATGGTAAAGAGCTGACAACATTAAGTAAAAAGCAGCTTCGCGAGGAAAAGAAAAACATTGGTATGATTTTTCAACACTTCAATCTTCTCCGTTCTAAAACTGTCTTTGAAAATGTTGCGATGCCTTTAGTATTAAGTGGCGTTAAAAAATCAAAAATTGAAGGTCAAGTAAGAGAGGTTTTGGCATTTGTCGGTTTACAGGACAAAGCAGAGCGCTATATCGATGAGCTGTCAGGTGGACAAAAGCAGAGAGTGGGCATTGCTCGTGCACTTGTCACAAAGCCAACAATTCTATTGTGTGATGAGGCGACCTCTGCTCTTGACCCGCAAACGACTAAATCTATTTTGACGCTACTAAAGCGAGTCAATATCGAGTATGGCATTACTATTTTAATGATTACACATGAAATGGAAGTCATAAGGGATATTTGCAATCGTGTGGCTGTTATGGAAAGCGGAAAAGTAATTGAAACAGGCAATGTACTTGAAATTTTTTCTGCACCGCAAGAGGAGACGACTAAAAACTTTGTACAATCGGTCGTTCGAGATGAAATTCCACAATCTGTTTACGAGCAACTTAAAACGATAGATCATTCTAAAAAAATTTATAACCTGAAATTTATAGGTGTAGACGTTGGGCAACCTGTTGTCTCTCAAGTAGCAAAAAAGTTTGATGTTGATGTAAATGTACTGTTTGGCAATATTACAGAGCTACAAGGGATTCCCTTTGGTAATTTAATCGTTGAACTAGTTGGCATAGACAAAGAAATAGAAAAGGCACATCAATTTATTCGAACGAAAGATATTCAAATAGAGGAGGTTATTGCACATGAAGGTGAGCTCACAAATCATTATCGACGCAGTGCTAGACACGCTTTACATGGTTAGTATTTCGTTATTTTTTGGTGCCATTTTAGGCTTTATTTTAGGGGTTACTTTAGTTGTGACGAGAAAAGGGCATATTCTTGAAAATAAAATCATTTTCTCCATCATCAATCCTATCGTTAATACCCTGCGCTCTATTCCGTTCATTATTTTGCTTGTTGCTATCATTCCATTTACACGCTTGCTCGTTGGAACAGCGATAGGTACGACAGCTGCCATTGTGCCACTCGTCTTGCATATAGGGCCATATATATCTAGATTAATAGAAAATTCATTATTAGAAGTGGATGAGGGCATTATTGAAGCAGCGAAGGCAATGGGTGCCTCTCCACTTCAAATTATTCAAAAGTTTTTACTACCTGAAGCCTTCCCCTCTTTAATATTAAGTGTCACGACTGCAACAATTGGGCTTATTGGGGCGACTGCAATGGCCGGGGCTGTTGGGGGAGGTGGCCTTGGTGATGTAGCCATTACTTACGGCTATCAACGCTTTGACAATGTCACGATTTTAGTCACAGTGGTGATACTAGTAGTACTTGTACAAATCATTCAAAGTATTGGAAATAGTCTTGAACGAAAATTACGCAGAGTGTCATAAAGGAGAATTTTAATATGAGGAAATTTAATTATTTTTTAGGATTAATGGCATTACTATTCCTACTAGTTGCATGTGCAAAAGCAGATGAAAAAGATACTGTGAAGGTTGGTATCCGTAGCTCGGAATTGAAAACATGGGAGTATATAAAAGAACAGGCTGCTAAGGAAGATGTAAATCTCGATTTAGTGACATTCTCAGCACAATATGACCCGAACCAAGCATTGGCGGAGGGGGAGGTTGATATGAATGCGTTTCAGCATGTCGCTTACTTAAATTTATTTAATACGAATAACGAGACAGATTTACAGGCAATTGGCACAACGATCATGGCTCCAATAGGCTTATATTCTAACAAATATAAATCCTTGGATGATATGAAAGAGGGCGCCAAAATTGCTGTACCAAATGATCCTTCTAACTGGGGTAGAGCTTTACTGCTGCTACAAGAATACGGCTTGTTGACGGTTACGGATAATTTTGATGGCAACGGTGGAGAGGATCGGATTAAAGATAATCCGAAAAAATTGAACATTTTACCAGTAGATGGTGCGACGACACCGAGGGTTATGGAGGATGCCGATTTTGCGATCATTAATAATGGGGTTGCTGTCGAAGCAGGCCTTCTATTGAAAGATGCCATTATTCATGAGAATGAAACGGCGAAGCCATTTATTAATGTCATTGTGGCAAGGCCTGAAGATAAGGACAATGAGACATTGAAAAAAATTGTTGACATCTATCAGCGTGAAGAAACTGCTAATTTCATTAAAGAGGTATCTAATGGCAATTATATTCCTGTAAAAATGCCTTTAGATGAATTAGCTACATGGAAAGAATTTTATCTTCATTGACCCACACTGTATTGGCCTAATGCATTTGTTTATATGTGGATAGTGAAATTGATTCATTTTTAAGGGAGATGACGAGAAAATGACTAAGAAAAAGGAGTTAAAGCTTGCATTATATTTAATTGGGGCAGGTATGCATGTTGCGGCTTGGAAACATCCTTCAGCAAAAGTTAATGCAAGCATCGATATTAAAGCTTTGCAAAAGGTGGCACAAATTGCTGAAAAGGGTAAGTTTGATATTGCCTTTGTTGCGGATAGTTTAGCGATCAATCATGAATCACATCCACATATTTTAAATCGCTTTGATCCTCTTATACAGATTACAGCTTTGGCAGCTGCGACAACAAAAATTGGACTAGGTGCAACTGCATCAACCACATATAGTGAGCCATATGTATTAGCGCGACAGCTAATGTCCGTAGACCATATTAGTGATGGTAGAGTCGGATGGAATCTAGTGACAACAGCAGATGCCACAGGAGAGACGGCTTTAAACTTTAGCCGTGACAAGCATTGGGAGCACGATCATCGTTACGAACGGGCGGAGGAATTTATCGATGTAGTTCAGTCATTATGGGATTCATGGGAGGACGATGCTTTTGTCTATGACCGTGATAATAATATTTTTTATGATCGTAATAAAGTACATGAGACCGCTTTTAAAGGCAAATATTTATCAGTGAAAGGTCCGTTGAATATTGCACGTTCCGTTCAGGGGCAGCCTGTTATTATTCAGGCTGGTGCCTCAAAACCTGGGCAAAAATTAGCAGCACGAACAGCGGAGGTCGTTTTTGTTCATTGGGATGAAATTGAAAAGTCCAAGGAGCATTATCGCCATTTAAAGGCCCAGCTTGCTCCATTTGGACGCACCGAGGAGGAGCTTCTTGTGTTCCAAGGGATATCGCCAATTGTGGGGGATACTGAGGAAGAGGCTATCCGTAAGTATAATGAAATACAGGCGTTGATTGACCCATATGAGAGTTTAAAATTTGTTTCGGGCTATATGGGAAATGTGGATTTTACTAAATACTCGTTAGATACACCTGCAATCGAAGTGGATTTTCCTAAGGTCAACAGTATTCAAAGTCATTTCTATGAGCATTTAGAGATTATCAAAAAAGAAAATTTAAAGGTTGGCGAATTATATGCGCGCCTCTTTGGTCCTGCGAAACGCGATGCCTTTGTTGGAACACCCACACAAATTGCTGATGAGATGGAGCGTTGGATTACAGAGGAAGCGGCAGATGGCTTTATGTTACAGTTTCCATTATTGCCACGCGATTTAGAAGACTTTGTGAACAAGATTGTGCCAATCTTACAAGAGCGTGGCATTTATCGTAAAGAGTATACAGGTTCAACACTAAGGGAACATTTAGGGCTGAAAAAACCGCAAAATAGATTTACGAAAAGTAAGGTGACTCATTGATGAGTGATGTTTATATTCGTAACGATCGTGAGCAAAAGCTAGTTCAATATGCTTGTGAATTGGCACAACAAATTGACAAGACAGCTAGTAAATATGATGAGAGTGGAGAATTTCCGTTTGAGCACTTTAAAATCTTAGAGGATGCTGGCTATTTTAAATTAACAGTGCCAAAAAAATACGGCGGCGAGGAAATTTCTCTTTATGAAATGTTATTAGTACAGGAACAATTAGCTAGAGGTGATGCTTCTACTGCATTGTCTGTTGGATGGCATCTATTAACTTTTTTAAACGTTCGTGAGGCGAAGTCGTGGCCTGAACATATATTTGCGGAATTAAGTCGTAAAGCAGTTGAAGAAGGCTCTCTATTAAATATTATAAATAGCGAGCGAGGGAAGGGTAATATTTCCCGCGGAAGTTTACCTGGTACAATTGCAAAAAAAGTGCCTGGAGGCTATATCATTACAGGTGACAAGGCTTTTGCATCCTTAGCCCCAATTTTAAAACAATTTACGATTATTGCCTATATAGAAGAAGAGCATTTAACAGCTGAATTTTTAATAACTAAAAATGATCAGGTAGAGGTTATTAATACTTGGGATGCGATGGGGATGCGTGCAACAGGTAGTCATGATATTATTTTTCATAACACATTTGTACCAGAGGAAGCATTATTATACACGCATCGTCCAAATGAACTAAATCGTTTTTTAGCTGATGGTCGTGTCTATTCGTTAGAAATTCCAGCTGTTTACTTAGGAGTTGCAGGTGCTGCTAGGGATTATGCAATAGATTTTGCTAAAAATACCTATTCATACAGCTTAGAAAATACAATCGCACACGCAAGTCATGTCCAACAAAAAATTGGTGAAATAGAAATACTTTATCAAACGGCACGTCGAACATTATATAGTATCGCAGCGCAAGTAGAGCAAAATCCTGCGATAAAGGATCAACTTTCTGAAGATGTTAGTATTGCAAAGTATGTCATTAGTAACAATGCCATTGATATCGTAACAAAAGCAATGCAAGTTGTTGGTGGACGGAGTCTGTCTAAAACTAGTAAATTACAGCGACTATTTCGAGATGTTCAATGTAGCCGTTTTAATCCTCCAGCAGATGATGTAGTTATAACACAGCTTGCAAAGGGATTATTAGTCAATGTCAAACAAGAAGCTTTCCAATTATAGGTGTCATTCCATCTTGAAATTTTCCAACCGTTATTGTGTTGAAAATAATATTGAATCTGCTAACAATATAGTTGGCAGATTTTTGTTTATCTCCATGAAGGGGCTTCCCATCCCAATAATCAAAACGACCCCATTATAATCTATCTAGTTTTCTCTAGTATGTTATTAATGACTTAAAACTATTTTTGATTCAGTTTTTTGACTAATTCTAGGAAATCAACTCTAATTTATTATAGTCATTCTATTGTCGCAAGCTATTTTTAACTTCTTTCAGCGGCTGTCCAAACACCCGCTGAAATAAATGAACTCAGTCTAAGAACGCCACGTCCTGTGGCAACGACTGAGTGACCAACATCACGTTGGCCCAAAGCCTCCGGCGGATGTCACGGAATCGGAAAGGAGTTCTTAAAAAGGATGTTAGCCTAAAACCATCGCATCCATGCGATAACGGCTAACTGACCTGCATCGGTAAAAACGCCACGTCCTGTGGCATTACCGAAATGACCGACATCGTGTCGGCCCTCGTGCAGGCCTAAGCACAAAGTCGATTCCGGACACAATTATGCCGAGGCATAATTGATGTGTGCTATTTCTACTGAATTTTCTATTTCTGTTTGTCGTGAAAGTTGATTTCTAGTATGATAATGGAGTGATAGGGGGGAAACCCGTGAATAACGGTTCAAAAAAACAAGAAATGTTTTCAAAAATGCAAGAAAGAAAATCCGAGGTAAAAATTGTGAGAAAAATCGTTGCTATTGTTGCAATTGCTTTGGTCCTAATAATAGGGATAGTCGGTTTAATTGGCTATAATTATGTGAAGAGTGCATTAAAGCCAGTAGATCCAGATGCGACTAAAACAATAGCAGTTGAAGTACCAATTGGTTCAGGTTTAAGCTCTATTTCGACTCTACTAGAGGAAAAAGGGTTAATTAAGGATGCTCGTGTTTTTAAATACTATGCTAAATTTAAAAATGAATCCCAGTTCCAAGCAGGAACATATGATTTAACACAGTCAATGACTTTAGATGAACTAATCAAAAGTTTAAAAACCGGAAAGGTCTACCGTACGCCAGTCTTTACAATGACCATTCCTGAAGGCTTAACACTTGAACAAATCGGTAATATTATGGAAAAGAAAACACCGTATACTCAAAAGGAATTTATGGACTTAGTAACAAGCGATACATTTGTTCAACAAATGAAGGCTAAATATCCTGAGCTTGTGACGGATGCGGTTTTAGCCGATAATGTTCGTTATGATTTAGAGGGCTATTTATTCCCTGCAACGTATTCTTATTTTGAAGAAAAACCAACATTGGAATCGATTGTAGACGAAATGGTAGGGGCAATGGATAAGGTTGTGAAAAATTACAGCGATGTTCTTACTGAAAAGCAAATGTCAGTACATCAATTATTAACATTTGCTTCATTATTGGAAGAAGAAGCTACTGCCCAAACAGATCGAGAAACAATTGCGAGCGTATTCTATAACCGTATCAATCGAGGGATGCCGCTACAAACAGATCCAACTGTTTTATATGCACTAGGATCTCATAAAGATCGTGTACTTTATAAAGATTTAGAAGTAGATAATGCCTATAATACCTACAAAAATAAAGGCTTACCACCAGGTCCTATTGCGGGTGCTGGAAAAACTTCAATTGAAGCAGTGCTTAATCCAAGTAAAACAGAATATCTCTTCTTCTTAGCGGATAAACAGGGTGTCAATCACTTCTCGAAAACATATGAAGAACATTTGCAGAAAGAACAAGAATATTTGCGTAAGGCAGAGTAATTTCTGTTAACTTTTTTCAGCAATGTTTTTATAGTACCGAAAGCAAAGCGACAGGTATAGAAGAGTTACTTTTCAGCAGGTGTCCATACATCTGCTGAAAACACAATTATGCCGAGGCATAATTGATATTATTAAAAAATAAATAGCAATAATGTGGATAGAAGGAAAGAAAAATAGCTTTCCTTCTATTTTCGTGCTATTATAAATTGTGATTTTTAATCTATCCGCATGGGAAAAATTCAATCAGTCCGTTAATGCGGAATAATATACGTGGTGGCAATTGTTTAAAGCTTATAAAAACAATTGCTCATTTTTGTATGACGAAGTACCAAGACATCACGTTTGGTCTTTTTCTTTTTGTTGCTAAATGATGAAGTACAGACAACGAGGATTGCTCGTTGCCTATTAACTTCTTTCTGCTGGTGTACAAACATCCATTGAAAGAAGTTAAAGCCTCTGGCGGATGTCATGAAAATCGGAAAAAACCATCGCATTCATGCGATAAGGCTAACTGACCTGCATCGGTAAAAACGCCACGTCCTGTAGCATTACCGAAATGACCGACATCGTGTCGGCCTCAGGCCTAAGCACAAAGCCGATTCCAGACGCAATTATGCCGAGGCATAATTGATATGAGGGTGAACTTAAAAATGGAATTATCAGATGCATATATTCAATCATTTATTCAACCACGTAATGAATTGCTTTTAGAAATGGAAGCATTTGCGGAGGAGAATCATGTACCGATTATGCAGCTTGCTGGTATTGATGCACTAAATCAACTGTTACGTATTCAAAATCCGTCGAAAATTTTAGAGATTGGTACAGCAATTGGTTATTCTGCAATAAGAATGGCAGACGCTTTACCAAATGTGCATATCGTTACAATTGAGCGTGATACAGAGCGTGTTGCGAGAGCAAAGGCGTATATTGAACGTTCTACAGTTTCAGATCGTATTACGGTCATTGAAGGTGACGCCTTAGAGGTGAACGATGAAGCAATTCATACGACCTTCGATGCAGTTTTTATCGATGCTGCAAAGGGACAATATCAACGCTTTTTTGAAAAGTATGCGCCTCTTGTAAAATCTGGCGGTGTTCTATATATCGATAATATGTATATGCATGGCTTATCAGATTTGGATTTAAAAGATGTACCGCGTCGCAAGCGTACAATGATTCGCAATTTAAAAAACTTCACCGATTGGATTATGCACCACCCTGATTATACTAGTGCATTTTTACCGGTCGGTGATGGTTTATTACTATGTTTGAAGAGGTGACTATTATGAAAAAACCTGAATTGCTTGTTACACCGCAATCAGTGGACCATGTAAAAGCACTTTTACAGGCTGGAGCAGATGCTTTTGTCATTGGTGAACAACAATTTGGCCTTCGTCTAGCAGGAGAATTTTCTGTTAGTGAAGTGGAAGAAGCTACAAAGTTGATTCATGCAGCAGGTAAAAAGGTTTATGTTGCAGTAAATGCGCTATTCCATAATGAAAAATTGGATGCGCTTGCCGAATATTTAAAAGAAATGCAACGTATTGGTGTTGACCGTTTAATTTATGGTGATCCAGCAGTATTAATCATCCGTCGTGATCAGGGTGTTACAATACCGCTACACTGGAATCCAGAAACGACTGCAACAAACTGGTTTACGGCAAATTATTGGGGAAAACGCGGAGCAACTCGCGCAGTACTTTCACGTGAACTTTCTTTAGATGAAGTGCTAGAAATTAAAGAAAATGTAGAAGTAGAGATTGAGGTTCAAGTACATGGAATGACATGTATGTTCCAATCAAAACGTCCATTACTAGGCCATTATTTCTTATATCAAGATAAAGTAATGGAAATTGAAAATCGTAAGGAAAATCGCAATATGTTCATTCATGATGATGAACGTAATAATAAATATCCAATTTATGAGGATGCTAACGGTACGCATATTTTCAGTCCGAACGATATGTGCATTATTGATGAGCTTGGCGAATTATTCGAAGGTGGCATGGATGCATTAAAAATTGAAGGTGTTCTTCAAACACCAGAATATGTAGTCACAGTAACAGAAGCTTATCGTCAAGCAATTGACACATATTTTGACGAATCAGAAGATGCGTATGAAGATATTAAAGATGATTTATTAGCTAAAATTGAAGAAATTCAGCCTGCCATCAGACCTCTTGATACTGGCTTTATCTTCAAGGAAACAGTTTACTAGGAGGTGGCAAGAACATGGCATTAGTATTAGAACAAAATGACAAAATTCGTGAGATTGTAGACGGAAAACGTGTCATTACAAAAAAACCAGAGCTACTTGCCCCTGCAGGTAGTTTAGAAAAATTAAAAGTAGCAGTTCATTATGGAGCGGATGCAGTATTTATCGGTGGACAAGAGTTCGGTTTACGTTCAAACGCAGATAACTTCTCAATTGAAGAAATGCGCGAAGGTGTTGAATTCGCCAATAAATATGGTGCGAAAATCTATGTTACTACAAATATTTTCGCCCATAATGAAAATATGGACGGCTTAGAGCAGTATTTAAAAGATATTGAATCTGCAGGTGTTACAGGCATTATTGTAGCGGATCCACTTATCATTGAAACATGCCGTACAGCTGCACCAAAGCTTGAAATTCATCTTTCTACACAGCAATCTTTATCAAACTGGAAGGCAGTCCAGTATTGGAAAGAAGAAGGCTTACATCGTGTAGTATTAGCACGTGAAGTAGGCGGCGAAGAGATGAAGCTGATGAAGGAAAAAGTCGATATTGAAATTGAGGCATTCGTTCATGGAGCGATGTGTATCGCCTATTCTGGTCGCTGTGTACTTTCAAATCATATGACTGCCCGTGACTCTAACCGTGGTGGTTGCTGTCAATCTTGTCGCTGGGACTATGATTTATATGAGCTAGAGGATGGCGAAGAAAAGGCACTTTTCGATGAGAATCACGCACCTTTTGCGATGAGTCCGAAAGACTTAAAGCTGATTGAAGCAATTCCACATATGATTGAGCTTGGTATTGATTCATTAAAAGTAGAAGGTCGCATGAAATCAATTCACTATGTTGCTACAGTTGTTTCAGTGTACCGCAAAGTGATTGACGCTTATTGTGCGGACCCTGACAATTTTAAAATTAAACGTGAATGGCTTGAGGAATTAGACAAATGTGCTAACCGTGATACTGCAGAAGCATTCTTCCACGATGCCCCTGGTCACGAAGAGCAAATGTTTGGTGTTCATGGCCGTAAAACGACTTATGAGTTTGCTGGTTTAATTTTAGAGCATGACCCAGAAACGAAAATGGTAACAATGCAACAACGTAACTATTTTAAACCTGGCGATGAGGTAGAGTTCTTTGGACCAGAAATCGAAAATTTCCGTATTACAATGGGTGAAATTTGGGATGAAGATGGCAATAGCTTAGACGCTGCTCGTCATCCACTACAAATTGTTAAATTTAAATGCGACACACCATTAAAACCACATAACATGATGCGAAAGGAGAATAATTAATGGCAGCGAAGCGTCCAGTCGTCATAGGAATCGCTGGTGGCTCATGCTCAGGAAAAACGAGTGTGACCCGTGCTATTTATGATGTTTTCCGTGATCATTCAGTAGTTGTAATTGAACAAGATTTTTATTATAAAGATCAAAGTCATTTAACGTTTGAGGAGCGTTTAGGTACAAACTATGACCATCCGTTAGCGTTTGATAATGATTTGTTAATTGAGCATATAAAAAAATTATTGGTCCGTCAGCCAATCGAAAAGCCTGTGTATGATTATGTGCAGCATACTAGAGCAAAAGAAGTTATTCAGGTAGAGCCTGTAGATGTTATAATACTAGAAGGTATTTTAGTGTTAGAAGATGCAGATTTACGTGATTTAATGGACATTAAATTATTTGTAGATACGGACTCAGATTTACGTATTATTCGTCGTATAATGCGTGATATAAAAGAGCGTGGACGTACAACAGATTCTGTAATCGAGCAATATTTATCGGCAGTGCGTCCAATGCACAATTTATTTATTGAGCCGACGAAACGTTATGCTGATATTATTATTCCTGAAGGCGGGGATAATGAGGTTGCGATTGATTTATTGGTAACTAAGATTAAAACTATCCTTGAAACCGACAACGTATTGTAATAAGATAGAGTGGTATTGACAATATTTACATGCATATCTGTACATATTTCAGAAAGGCATGCATACTATTAGGTCAAAGAGTAATTTGAAACCGTTTAAAAATAATAAAATTCGATTAAGTGAATCCTACTAGGCACTTAATCGAGTTTTATGTTTTTATATTGACGAAAACAAGGAGTGAAGAACTTTGGCAAACGAAAAACAGTACCCAATGACAGCTGAAGGTAAAAGAAAATTAGAAGAAGAATTAGTGAAATTAGAAACAGAAACACGTAAGGAAATCGTAGAACGTATTAAAATCGCTCGTGATTTCGGGGATCTTTCTGAAAATGCTGAGTATGATTCTGCAAAAGAAGAGCAAGCCTTTCTGGAAGGTCGAATTTCTACATTAAAATCAATGATTCGTAACGCAGTTATTATTTCTGAGGACGAATCAGACAACAGTGTAGTATCATTAGGGAAAACGGTTACATTTGTGGAAATTATTAATGGAAAACCAACAACAGATCAGGAATCGTACACAATTGTTGGTTCGGCTGAGGCAGATCCCATGGAATTCCGTATTTCAAATGAATCACCAATTGCTAAAGGCTTGCTAGGTCGTGCTGAAGGCGAAGAGGTTGTCGTACAAACACCTGGTGGTGAAATGAAAGTAAAAATTATTTCAATAAAATAATTTTTTGTACAAGCAGTTAGCTTATCTTTGTAAAAGAGAGCTAGCTGCTTTTATCTTCATTTAGCAGAATGTAAGTTGTAACGACAGCAATGCCAAGGAGAAATTGATTCTTGAATCTATTGTAAATTTTTACATAAATGATAAAAAATGGTTAGTCACAGGAAGTTGTGGATGACATTTGCTAAAACGTATACTATGTAAATAGGTTGATTGGAGTGGAGGCTGGGCGACTCCTTGGGGATTAGCAATAGAGGAACGAAGGCTAAAACCATCACATCCTGTGATAACGCCTTCGTGACCAACATCGTGTTGGCCCGAGACCCTGGAGCGAGCATCGCGAGTGAAGCGGCTCATCGGACGCCCCCAGGAAAGCGCCCAGTCGGAGCGGAAATCAACCACACGTTTTGGTGATGATCCAAAAATCCATTGGAAAATACGTCGAGATATCTTTATTTTTCTCTATGAAAAAATATATGAGCACAATTATTTTGCAAGTGCTGTTGAACTTGATAAAATATTGGCTAGAGAGGGGGAGACTTCATGAGTGAACGACAAACTCGAAGCAGTCGTCATTTGCAGCCATCTCAAAATAAAAAGCTAGATAAACTATTGAATGTTTTAATTGGTATTGTCGTGATACTGATTATTATAGTAGCCACATTTGTGTTTAAATGGCAGGATGATGCAGGGGAAACTGAGAAAGACGAGCCCATACAGGAGCAGAAGAACGATAAAGAAGACGTGAAGGAAGAGCCTTCTAAAGAGAAAAATAATGATGGAACAGCTCAAAAGGAAACAGAGGAAGAGCCTACAGATGAAACTCAAACATCTGAACAGGATGCTACTATTGAAACCACGTCAGACAACCCAATTGTTGATAAGGTCGTAACAAATAAAAGTTGGAAGCCTACACCTACAACACAAACAGGTCAGCATGTATCTTCTTACGATGATAAATCTGTAGACTGGGCTGAAAAGGTGGCCGCAGTTACAACCGCTACAGGTATCGAAAAGGACAACATGATTATCTGGCGTTTACAAAATAATGGTGGCGCTAATTCGGCTATTGCAACAGTTTCAACGAATGATAAGACACAAATGTACCGTGTCAGCATGGAATGGGTCGACAACGAAGGCTGGTTACCGGTGAAACTTGAGCAACTAAATACATTAAATGGCGCCTATTGACGAAAGTAACTCGTTTTATTATTTTTAACTTATATCAGCCGATGTACAAACATCCGCTGATATAGAGGAACTCAGTCTAAGAACGCCACGTCCTGTGGCAATTTATCTGCGCGACAGCGGCAATTATGCCGAGGCATAATTGATTTGAAGTGAATAAAGAAGGGAAGTAACGTAGACATGAAAATTGCAGTAATCGGCGCAATGGAAGAGGAAGTAGAGCTTTTACGAGCATCTATAGAGCAGGCAAAAAGCACAACAATTGCAGGTAGTGAATATACAACAGGAACTTACAAAGGGAACGAGGTAGTTTTGTTAAAAAGTGGTATTGGTAAAGTAAATGCTGCAATGTCAACTACTATTCTATTACATGAATTCAAGCCTGATGTAGTCATTAATACGGGCTCTGCCGGAGGCTATGATGAAAAGCTTGAAGTAGGCGCAATCGTTATTTCAGATGAAGTCCGTCATCATGATGTAGATGTAACAATTTTCGGTTATGAAATGGGTCAAATGGCAGGCATGCCAGCAGCTTATAAATCAGATGAAAAGCTTATGAAAGTGGCTGAAGAGGCAGTAGAGGCTGTTGGAGAGCACCAATATGGTATTGGTTTAATTTGCTCAGGTGATGCTTTTATGAATGATCCTGTTCGTGTAGAAGCTGTTCGTCGTCACTTCCCGCAAATGAAGGCAGTAGAGATGGAAGCAGCAGCTGTTGCACAAGTATGCTATCAATTTGGTACTCCGTTTGTTGTTATTCGTGCTTTATCAGATATTGCTGGAAAAGAATCGAATATTAGCTTCGATGAGTTTTTACCAGTCGCTGCAAAGCATTCAACACAAATAGTACTTAAAGCTATCGAATCGTTATAAAGTCTATAATCAGCAGGGCTTTATTTATCCCGCTGATTATTAGTTATCACCAATCCGCGGGATAAACTACACAAAAAAGTCAAAATGAGTGCCTTTTAGTGTGAGAAAAATCACAGTTTAAAAGTCGCACGAATGCTAAACTGTTGTTAATTAAATCTCTTCATATTCAGATGGGAGGCAGGCATAATGCTATTTTTAACAGCAGGTGTAGTCATTTTAACGATGTTACTCGGTACACTTATTTCAGTAGAACTTTCAGAATCTGTTGAAATTCATTAAGAGAAAAGCTCTCTTGCGACATTTAATGACGCAAGGGGGCTTTCTTTATAGTTTAGCTTCTTTCAGCACATGTTTTCGTAGCGAAAGTGAAACGTCAGCTACAAATGTTTTCGTAGCTAAAGCAAAGCATCCTCTTCAGCAGGCGGGTGTCCATACACCCGCTGAAATAGAGGAACTCTGGCTAAGACTTCACATCCTGTGAAAACGCCTGAGTGACCAACATCGGTGTTGCTGTCGCTACGCTTTCGCGCAAAAAACATCTGTGCTGCTGTCGCTACGCTTTCGCGCAAAAAACATCTGTGCTGCTGTCGCTACGCTTTCGCGCAAAAAACATCTGCTACTGCCGCTACGTTAGCACTGAGCTTTCGCACAGAAAAACAATGTTGCCCCGATGCTCCTAGGAGAAGACCTAGTCGGATCGGAAATCAACTCACGATATAGTGATGAGCCAAAGTATTACCTTTGTAACAAAAAATACAAGATTAATTGCAGAATAATGTAATGGGTTTGTTGAAATTTTATAATTATCAATTTACAATATATTACTCAATAATCTTTTGATCTCGTTTATATAACTGATAGAGTTTAATAAGTGCTCGCTTTTCAATGCGAGATACATAACTACGAGAAATATTTAAACGTGCAGCAATTTCCTTTTGTGTGAGTGCATCCTGCTGGTTAAGACCATAGCGAAGTGTAACGATTTCGAGCTCACGTTCGTCGAGCATATACAAATAATGATACAGTTGTGCAACATGCTCTTTATGTTCAAGTTTTTCTGTTGCACTCTCTTCATCGCATTGTAAGAGATCTCGGATTTGTAGGGCATTACCATCTTTATCTGTACCAATTGGCTCAAATAAGGAAACATCTTTTTGCACTTTTTTCTGTGTACGTAAATGCATTAAAATTTCATTTTCGATACAGCGGGCGGCATAAGTAGCAAGCCGAGTTTTTTTGTCAGGCGTATAACTTTCTACGGCTTTCATCAGACCAATAGTACCGATGGAAATATAATCATCAAGTTGCTCATGCTTTGGGTGGAATTTTTTCACAACGTGTGCGACAAGTCTCATATTGCGTTCGATTAGGTCAAGTCGCGCTTGCTCATCACCGCCTAAAAATCGTTCAATACAAGCAGCTTCCTCTTCTTTTGAAAAGGGTTTATGGAAAGTTTGCCCCTTTAAATAGCCAAGTAATGCTGGGATCTCAAGCCATAACTGCAACATAGATGTAAAAATTCCGCTCATTGAATGATTTCATCCTTTCCCCATTTTTCGACAGTATATGTTATAAAACTGTGTTAAATGAAAAAAAAGTGCAACAGCAAATGCGCTGTTACACTTTTTTTAACGTGATTGTACTAATCATTAGTAATGCTAGTATTGGGAAAAGGAAAAGATAAAATACTGGGTGGAACGTATTAGATGCGAAATACGTTAAAGTTAAGACCGTACCTGCCGCTGTAATTGGTAACCCTGTAAAATAGCCGTTTGCTTCTGTAATATTGAAGCGAGCTAATCGCATCGCACCGCAGATGATATACAATACTGTCATTGTCATGCCGACAAAACCAAAGTCGACTAAGACAACTTTATACATTAATAATGCAGGCGCCACACCAAATGATATAATATCACTCATAGAATCTAATTGTTTACCTAAATCAGACACTTGTCCAAGTGCTCTAGCTACCTTCCCGTCATAGCGATCAAGAAGAGCTGCGATAAAGATAAACAAGACACTGTAGCTATAGTATTCATGTAGTGTAGCCATTATGGCTGCGCCGCCGAAAGACATATTACTGATTGTGATAAAATTTGCTGCTTGCGATTTCATTTTCTTAACCGTGGTATCCACCAACTTGTGATAAAAAAACAAGGGGGATCACTCCTTTGCACTTAAGATATTGTACCATTATACTTCGAATGCGAAAAAATTGACAGTCTAAATTAATCGATAGGGGTTTTGTTTTATGAAAGAAAAAATATATCAACGCTTGATTGAATTAACAAATGGTAAGCAATCCTCCCAGCTTCTGCAATCTATTGCAAAAGCAAAGTGGAGTAAACGTATTATTCCTAGTTACATGAAGGTATACGACATTAAGCTTGAAGAGGTTTCAAAACAACAACAACATTTTTCAAGTTTACATGATTTTTTTACAAGAGAGCTTTTAGAAGATGCACGGCCAATTGAGCAAAATCCCACTACCTTTGCAAGTCCGGTGGATGCGAAGGTTGAATCATTTGGACGTATCGAATGGGATATGACGTTTCTTGTAAAGGGTAAGCCTTATGCATTACAAGATCTACTTGGCAATACAGAGCGTGCTTCACAATATGCAGATGGACATTTTATCGTGTTTTACTTGAGTCCTGCAGATTATCACCGTATTCATAGCCCGATTGATGGGCAAGTGCTAAGGCAATATACACTTGGTCAAAAATCCTATCCCGTTAATCAGGCCGGTCTTACATACGGTAAAAAACCAATTTCACACAATTACCGTTCAGTAACGGAGCTGAAAGTCACTAATAATCAGCAGGTAGCGTTTATTAAAGTGGGTGCTACCTTTGTAAATTCTATCGTACTTACTAATACAACAACGCAGTGGCGTAAGGGTGAAGAAGTCGGATATTTTTCATTCGGCTCAACAGTAGTTATGCTGTTTGAAAAGGATGCAATAGAATTTACGGAAAATGTTGTACAAGGAAGCCCAATTCAAGTGGGTGAAGCCTTCGCAAATATGCTATAATGGTCGAATAATACGTTTAGATTAGGGGTCGCTATTTTGTATAATTTTTTATTACCAGATGAATTTGTCACGAGTATTTATGAAATTACACCGGAAAAGCTTCAAGACTTAGGTATTAAAGGGATAATTACGGATTTAGATAATACGCTTGTGGAATGGGACCGTGCTGATGCAACGGAAGAGCTTATTATTTGGCTTCGCATTATGAAAGAATCTGGCATTCGTGTTATTATTGCGTCGAATAATAAAGAAGCACGTGTTAAACAGTTTGCTGAGCCATTAGGTATTCCTTATATTCATAAGGCGAGAAAGCCACTTCGTAATGCCTTTTATAGTGCCATTATTCAATTGGGGCTACGACCTCAGGAAGTAGTAATGGTAGGAGACCAATTACTAACAGATGTAATGGGCGCAAATCGTCTAGGCTTGCATACGGTACTAGTAAAACCGGTTGCACAATCAGATGGGCTCGTAACAAAATTCAATCGATTTATTGAACGCCGTGTGTTCAATAATTTAAAACGAAAAGGAATCAGTACTTGGGAGGAAAAAGAATGAACGAAATGCCAAATTGTATTGGCTGTGGTACAACAATTCAAACAGAAGAAAAAACAGCAGTTGGGTATGCACCCCCATCATCATTAGAAAAAGACGTGGTCATTTGCCAACGTTGCTTCCGTTTGAAAAATTATAATGAAATTCAACCAGTGTCATTAACAGATGACGACTTTTTACGTATATTAAACGGTCTTGGAACTCAGCAAGGCTTAATCGTAAAAATTGTTGATATATTTGACTTCAATGGGAGCTGGCTACCAGGACTTCACCGCTTCGTTGGTAAAAATCCTGTGTTATTAATCGCCAATAAAGCCGATCTATTACCGAAATCTGTGAAACCGAAAAAAGTGATTAATTGGCTAAAACGCGAAGCAAAGGCTCTAGGTCTACAACCTGTCGATGTACTTTTAGTGAGTGCTCATAAAGGGATAGGGATGGCTGAAGCGATGGAAGCCATTGATGAGTATCGTAATGGACAAAATGTTTACGTTGTAGGCTGTACAAATGTTGGGAAATCCACGTTCATTAATCGCATTATCAAGCAGGCAACTGGTGAGGGTGAAGTTATTACGACTTCTCATTTCCCAGGTACCACTTTAGATATGATTGAAATTCCACTAGATGATGGTAGTGCATTATATGATACACCAGGAATTATTAATCATCATCAGATGGCACACCATATTGACGCTAGCGAATTAAAATATATTATGCCTAAAAAAGAAATAAAGCCAAAAGTGTATCAACAAAATGCAGGACAAACTTTATTTATCGGTGCCCTTGCCCGTTTTGACTTTATTCAAGGAGATCGTTCGGCATTTACGGTTCACGTGGCAAATGACTTACCAATCCACCGTACAAAGCTTGAGAAGGCAGATACATTGTATGCAGAGCATAAGGGTGAATTACTGGCACCACCAACTGCCGAATTTATAGAACAGCTACCGCCATTAGTGCGTCATGAGTTTTCGATTAAAGAAGCGAAAACAGATGTTGTATTCTCGGGTCTTGGATGGATTACTGTGCAGCATGCTGATGTAGTTGTAGCAGCTTATGCGCCAAAAGGTGTACAAGTTTCAATTCGCCCATCACTAATTTAGGCTGTACAAGTAGAGAAGAGGGACTAGGAAATGAAGAAATGGTTTGCAGTTATTGGTGATCCGATTGAGCATTCAAAATCCCCAGCAATGCATAATGCTTGGTTCGAGGACCTGTCGATAGATGCGGCGTATATTCCAGTGCATGTATCTTCTGAAAATTTGGAGTCAGCGGTTGCTGGTCTAAAAACATTAGGTGCAAGTGGTTGGAACATTACAATTCCACATAAAACAGCAATCATTCCTTATTTAGATGAGCTAGATGAGTTGGCAGAAAAAATGGGAGCTGTCAATACGGTTGTCCGAACAAAAGAAGGAAAATTCAAGGGATACAATACTGACGGTGTTGGTTTTGTGCGCTCGCTAGAGGAAGCGGTTGGTAAGTCACATAAAGACAAACCAGTTCTTCTGATTGGTGCAGGCGGTGCAGCTCGTGGTATTGCTTTTGCTATGCAGCAGCAAGGCTATACGAATTTAACCATTGCCAATCGCACAGTGGCAAATGCAAAGGCAATTGTCGATGAAATGGGTATAGGTAATGCTATTTCTTTAGCAGAGGCTGAAGAATCACTAGCTGATTTCGGCATTTTAGTGCAAATGACATCGGCTGGGCTTGCTACGGGCAATTTTTCAATGCCATTTTCACTAGAACGACTTGTAGAAGGCGCAATTGTGGCCGATATTGTGTATAATCCATTAATGACGCCTTTTTTAAAAGCGGCTGAGGAAAAGGGAGCAACCGTCGTTACGGGTCTTGGAATGTTTGTTCATCAAGGGGCTATTGCTTTTGAGCATTGGCTTGATGAATACCCGAATACAAATTCAATGATTGCCCAACTAAAGGTGCAATTAGGAGGATATTAATTTTTATGTTAACAGGTAAACAAAAACGTTTTTTACGTGCAGAAGCACATCATTTAACACCAATTTTCCAAGTAGGAAAAGCAGGCGTTAATGACGAAATGACAAAGCAAATTCGTGAAGCATTAGAAGTAAGAGAGTTGATTAAGGTACGTATTTTAGATAACTGTGAAGAGGACAAGCATGAAGTGGCAGAAGCACTTGCTAAAGGTGCTCATGCAGAGCTTGTACAATTAATTGGACTTACAGTTGTTTTATATAAAGAATCACGCAATCAAAAAAAGATTGCATTACCAAAAGCATCGAAATAAGGTGAGACGATGAAAAAGGTCGGTTTACTGGGAGGTACATTTAATCCACCACATAATGGACATTTAATGATGGCTAATGAAGTACTTCATGCTTTAGATCTTGATGAAGTTCGTTTTATGCCCAATGCGTTACCACCACATAAGTTTGCACGTCATGATGCTAGTGATGTGGAGCGCCTTGAAATGGTAAGGCGTGCAATAAGTCCATATCCGTATTTTTCTGTGGAGTCGTATGAGGTGGATAAGGGTGGCGTATCCTATTCATATAAGACACTTTCTGCGATGTGTATAAGAGAGCCTAATGTGAAATTTTACTTTATCATTGGCGGCGACATGATTGATTCGCTTCATACATGGTACTGTATTGATGAATTAGTGAAGCTTGTGCAATTTGTAGGAGTAAAGCGTCCAGGAACAGAGGCCACAACAGAGTATCCTATAATAATGGTGGAAGCTCCCCAAATCGATTTATCGTCCACACTGCTTCGTGAACGCCTTGCCACTGGAGGAACGGTTACTTTTTTACTGCCAGAAGCGGTAGAGACGTTCATACGAGAGGAAGGTCTTTATGGAACGCGAACAGTACTTAGCGGCGATTAAGCCACGCATGCCTGAGAAGCGCTATATTCATACCATTGGTGTAATGGAAACGGCCACCCGGCTAGCAAAATTTTATGGTGAGGATGAAAAGAAGGCTGAGATAGCAGCTATCCTTCATGATATTGCGAAATATGCAGATATTGAATGGATGGAGCAAATCGTCCTAGATGAAAAATTAGATGCTCGCCTTCTTGGCTGGGGTAGTGAATTACTACATGGTCCAGTAGGTGCTTATATTGCAGAAAGCGAATTTGGCATTATCGATGAGGATATGTTAAATGCTATTCGTTTTCATACAACAGGACGCGTGGGCATGAGCCGTTTAGAAAAAATTATTTTTGTTGCAGATATGATTGAACCCAATCGTAAATTTGATGGTGTTGATCGTCTGCGAAAAAAAGCAAAGAAAAATTTGGATAAAGTGATGAGCGCTTGTGTACGCCATACATTGGCATTTTTAATCGACACAAAACAACCCATTTATCCATTATCAATAGAATGTTACAACGATATGATGAAAAGAGAGGACAGTGAAGGATGACTTCAACTTTATTACAATCAGCTTACAAAGCAATTGACGACAAACATGGTGAGGATATTGTCGTTTTAAATATGGAAGGCATTTCACTTTTAGCAGATTACTTTATTATTACTCATGGTAATTCTGATCGCCAAGTGCAAGCAATCGCACGTGAACTACAAGAGGTAGCAGTAAAAGAGGGCTATGAAATTCGTCGTGTAGAAGGCTTCGATGGAGCACGCTGGGTTCTTGTGGATCTTGGAGATGTTGTAGCACATGTATTCCATAAAGATGAACGTGCTTATTATAATTTAGAACGTCTATGGGGCGATGCACCGCAACTAGACATGCCAGAGGCTTAAGTGTGAGTAGCTACGAACGATTTGCGCACGTGTATGACGAACTGCAAACGGATATCCCTTATGAACGTTATGTGGGATGGGTTTTGCAGCATGCACCGAGCAGTCAATGCCCGAATCTTTTAGATATCGGCTGTGGTACAGGTGTGCTTGGCCTACAGTTTGCGCAAGCAGGTTACAAGGTGAGTGGGATTGACTTATCTGAAGATATGCTCTCAATTGCCGCAGAGCGCTTTGCTGATGCAGGATTACGTGTACCTCTTTATTGTATGTCGATGGATGAATTAGAGGGCTTTGAGGCGCTTGACGTTGTAACAGTTGCTATTGATTCGCTGAATTATGTAGTGGAAGAAAAAGCAGTTTATTCAACATTAGAACGTATTTATGGTGCTTTACGAGATGGCGGCCAGCTGTTTTTTGACGTGCATTCGTTATTTAAAATGAATGATATATTTTTAGACGGACCGTTTACGTATGACGATGGAGATATTAGCTATGTATGGCATACGGAGCCTGGCGATTTTGAACATTCCGTTGTCCACCAAATGACGTTTTATGTGCGTGATGCTGAGAGTAATCTGTATGAACGCTTCGACGAGGAGCATAACCAGCGCACATTCTCAATTGAGCAATATGTGGCGTGGCTTCAGGAAATTGGCTTTAAACATGTAGAAGTAACAGCCGATTTTACAGATGAAGGTCCTGAATATGAAAGTGAACGCATTTTTATCCGTGCGGTGAAATAGAAGAACAGCTTGCTGGTAAATTGCCCAGCGAGCTGTTTTTTTACTTTGTGAATAAGTTCTCTTTGCTAAGAAAACAAAAATTGTACAGTATCGATTTTGAAGTGGTGAATAAAGAAGAAAAGAATGTTTATTAGCGCAAATTATTTTCAGACAAATCGTAGGTTTGAACATCTGTATGGAAATAAAAGTGATAGCCTAATTGACGGATTAGATGAAGCTGTAGACGTTTTTGATTGGCAGGGGTATATAGTGCAGAAAAATGCTTTATTAAAGCAATTACAGGCTAAGAAAGGTACTTATGCTTAATTTAACTGATTATGCACCATTATTATCTCGTTAGATATGAAAGAACAAGCTTAATTGTGTGATTTTCTATTCAATATTTCGCAAGAAAGGCGGATTGTTTGCTAACATACGCAAAAATGATGTGGATAGAGATAATTCATTTTCGATTCAGAATAACTTGCAGGAACTGAATAAACGAAATAATTGTAAGAGTAATTTTTCTTTTATTTATACTACCCAATTAAAGGAGCTGAAATTATGTGGCACTTAACATTGCAAGAGAAAAAAGCGTATGAAAATGCGATGAAACTATTTATTTACGAATCTGATGAGGAGTGGACACAATACATCGCCTATGCAAAGGAAAATGATATTGATCCATATAAGGAAAAGAAGAAGGAATTAGATGAAATACGCGATAGTTTAATGAACTATTTACCACTGCGATTCCATACATATGTTATAGATGGTACGTTGAATACACCAGATGTTCCTAAACATGTACGGGTAGACTTTTTAGGATGGAGAAATGAACAGGAGCAGCTATTTGAAAATATTCTCGAAGCAGCATATGAGGAAAAACAGAAAACGTTGGCTTATATGGAATCGAAGGAGAGAGAGGTCTTTGAGCAAAGTCTTCATGATGCAACAATAGTTAGTATTCACCGTAATGCTACTCAAGTGGAATTAACATTTGATATGGCAGGAGGCTTTACTGCAAAATCAATCATTTCTCTAACGTTCACCAATATTATAAGTGAGGTAGGTCAAGTAGAACCGGAGCAGTTTTATATTTATGACGAGCTCAGAAAAACAGCGAATGGAATGGCACTACGTGTTATTTTTGATTGTCCAGAGGTAGAATGGACGATTGAAGCAGAGGAGTTGGACGCTGAATTTTATTATCGTCCAAAAACATATAGTGATTTTGCTGAAAACGGTAATTTTTCTAACTACGTTCAAACATTGAAGCTAGAGCATGGCTTAACCTTTATTACACCTCAATTAAAACAGCGAGTAATCGGGATTCAGCAACACGCACCGTTTATAATTTTAGAAAATAGCTTTCTATATGAAAATGATCAAGGCGTTTTTGTGGATACAATACGTGTGGCAGACAAGTTAGATGATTGTATTCATTTTATACATACAGATACATATGAAGACCCGTATGCACATTTCAGTGAGCCAGTACCAATACAGGACTTGGAGGCAGCGGCACTTGGTACAGATATAGAGTTAAAGGTTCGCGCATGGAATACGATGTATGCCAATCCAGTCCAGCTCGCGGAGAAGATTAATGATATTTTAATGCAGATGATCTCTGCTCATGAAGATGAGATGATGCAAAATGTGTTTATTCGCCATTTTAACAGTGAGGGAATCTTAACGTCTGAGCTACAAGCGAAATTTAAGGATTTATTAGAAGACTAAGCTTTTTAAAAATTATTGCTTAAAAGAGCTACTTTGCACTAAAATGCATTGTGGTTCTTTTTACATTGATTGATAGAAATAAAAGTGATGGATTGAATCATTGAAGTGATTTAGTTGATTGGAGTGGAGGCTGGGCGACTCCTTGGGGATCAGCGATAGAGGAACGGAGGCTAAAAGCATCACATCCTGTGATAACGCCTACGTGACCAACCTCGTGTTGGCCCGAGACCCTGGAGCGAGCAACGCGAGTGAAGCGGCTCATCGGACGCCCCCAGGAAAGCGCCCAGCCGGAACGGAAATCAACCACACGTTTTGGTGGTGAGCCTTTATGATGGCTGACATAATAACATGATTTCACATTATTATGCATGCCATCATAAGCAAAGGGTAGGGATACCTTTGTTTTTGTCTTAATAGATAATTTATCTTTTCAACGCATGAATGATATTGTAAGATGAAATAGACTCCATATGATTACCTTTTGCAAAGGAAAGGATGTTAGTTGATGATCCAATCTTTTTGGCAAAAGTATAAAAAAAGTATGTTGATCCCCGGCATACTAGTTATCAGTGGATTTTGTTACTTCTTTTTTTCGAGTTCTGACTCTTCACCTCCCCAAGAAGAGCTCATCGAAACAATCCAACCTATTGAACAACATGAAATAAAAGAATCTGTTGATGAAGCGGTCATACAGCAGGTATTTGTTGATATAAAGGGTGCTGTTATGTATCCCGGTGTCTATGAGCTACAGCCCGACAAACGCATTATAGATGCCGTACAGCTTGCTGGTGGCTATACTCAGGATGCTGATACACAACTCATTAATCATGCGCAAAAAGTTGAGGATGAGATGGTTATTTACATTCCTCAAAAGGGTGAGAAGCAAGACGAAATTACCTCATCTATTTTAACGATGCCTACTAGCGGAACTTCACAAGGTGACAACGGTGTGAAAGATCAAAAGGTCAATTTAAATAAAGCAGATGAAGCAATGCTTACGACATTATCAGGTATTGGTCCATCAAAGGCTCAAAGCATTATTTCGTACCGTGAGGAGAATGGTGGCTTTAAAACCATTGAGGATTTAAAAAAAGTGAGTGGTATTGGTGAAAAAACGTATGAGAAGCTGAAGGATTTCATTACTGTTAAGTAATGGCAGTAAGTTTTGAGATATTGACGACTCTTTTCGAAAAGGGCTACACTATAAAGCATAGTGACTGTTGCAGTAAAAGCACAGTTTGTTAATGGCTCATTACCAAAAGTTGTGGATGAAATTTGATAAGACGTATGCCTTGTAAATAAGTTGATCTTCGTTACGACTGGGCGACTCCTTGGGGATCAGCGATAGAGGAACGAAGGCTAAAAGCATCACATCCTGTGACAACGCCTTCGTGACCAACATCGGTGCTGCTGCCGCTACGTTAACACTACGCTTTCGCGCAGAAAACATCTGTTGGCCCGAGACCCTGCAGCGAAGCGAAGCGGCTCATCGGACGCCCCCAGGAAGCTCTGCTCTGTGCGAAAGCGAAGCGTCAGCAATTGTTTTATCTGTGCGAAAGCGTAGCGACAGCAACAACAAAGCGCCCAGTCGGAACGGAAATCAACCACACGTTAGGGTGATGAGCCTTGTTAATTCAATGTATGTAAAATTTTGGAGGTAGTCATATGGAGCGAATTACTTGGGATCAATTTTTCATGGCGCAAAGCCATTTACTCGCATTACGTAGTACATGTACAAGGCTTGCAGTAGGAGCAACTGTTGTAAGAGATAAGCGAATTATTGCTGGTGGCTATAATGGCTCAATTACAGGTGATGAACATTGTATTGAAAATGGTTGCTATGTTGTTGATAACCATTGTGTGCGCACAGTGCATGCTGAGATGAATGCACTACTACAATGTGCTAAATACGGGACGCCTACAAAAGGTGCAGACTTATATGTTACACATTTCCCATGTCTACCATGTACGAAATCTATTATTCAAGCAGGTATTGAACGTGTGTATTACGCGACGGATTATAAAAATAATCCTTATGCACAAGAGTTATTTGAAAAAGCAGGTGTAGAGGTGGTACACGTTCCGTTCGACGAACGTAAAATCGACTTCTTAAGCGACGAAAAATTAGCCTTGTATATAGACATGCTAAACGAGCTTCGTGAGAGTGGTATGCCTGCAGAAAAACTGCTCCCATTTGAACAGAAGGTGAGTGCATTATTTGGCAAAAAGCTTTAAAGCATAAATGGATTTACGTAGCACTAGCTGTACTTGTTGCTTCAATAGCGGCACACAAGTCAGCTTGGCTACTCGCCGTTCTTCTGCTTTTCGTGTTAGGGCTTAAATGGAAAGGTGAAACACGTTTAATTTCAGCTCTTGTGATCGTCTTTGGATTTCTTTCCTATTTCTTCATCGTTACATTTCAACTGACGGACTCTTCCCCTCTACCGTCAACATTCCCAATAACTTGGTCGAGCGAATATAAAATAAATGGTCAAAAACTCAGAGGCTTTGTAAAAACTGAAACAGATGAGAAGCTGTATGTCGTATATACTTTTTCGTCAGAAGAAGAGAAAAGCTTTTATGAAACTACTTCATTGACAGGTAGGACCTATCTAGTTCAAGGAGAACTTATAGCACCCCTTCCACCCGCACATGCGTATGCGTTTTCGATGGAAAAATATTTAATCAGTAAAGGTGCTAGGGGAATATTTGAAGTTTCAAACTGGACCTTTATAGAAGAGAAAACATCCATTCGTTCGTTTCTTGCTAAACAGAGACACTATATGAAAAAACATATTGAAACAACATTCCCTAAGTCACTAGTTGCAGAGGCACAAGCACTTCTAATAGGATTACAGGATCAAGTCGACCATGAGCTTCAAAGAGCCTATCAAAAGCTTGGCATCACACATATATTTGCTATCTCTGGTTTACATGTGGCACTTGTCTCATGGTTGTTTTTTGAAGGTCTTCTACGTATAGGTATACGAAAGGAAATGGCGACCTTAGTGTTACTCATCATCTTACCTATATATGGGGTGATAGCTGGTGGTGCGCCTTCCGTATGGCGCGCAGTATCTGTCGTAGAATTAATCATGTTGATGCGTTACGCTAGATGGCACATATCTATGGATGATGCTCTAGCCATTAGCTTTATTTGCTTTGTCCTACTTGAACCAGGTGTCATTTATCAGATTGGCTTTCAATTGTCATATTTAGCAACGGTTAGTCTCGTCTATTCAGCTGTCATTTTTAGACTATTCGCGAACTGGTTAATCCGCTCATTTTTCATTACATTTGTGTGCCAGCTTCTTGTATATCCATTATTGCTCCATCATTTTTATGAAATTTCTATTTCTTCATTTTTAGCAAATATTATTTTTGTACCACTGTTTTCCTTTGTTATTCTACCTTTTAATATGGTCATGTTTGTTATAACAATACTATCAATGCCAGTAGCAAAAGCTTTATTTGAAGTGTACGAGCCGCTCCGTGTTTGGCTTACAAAGTTTATTTTATATCTTCAAGAATTGCCGTTTCAGCTGTGGTCGCCAGGGAAGCCCGCTATATGGCTTCTTTGCGTGGCGTTGATAAGTGTATTAGCAGGCTTCTATTTTATCGAGATAAAACAGTATTGTAAATTTGCAGTTGTGATCTTTATTCCTGCATTATGTATTCATTTTTTTCCGATGCTGTTTAGCGAAACTAAACTTACATTTTTAAATGTTGGTCAAGGTGATTGTACAGTTATTGAATTACCGTTTAGAAGGGCTGTGTATGTTATTGATTCAGGTGGCTTACTACGCTTTGAGCAGGACGTATGGAAGACGTCAGACAGCCCATATGAGGTCGGGAGGCAAGTTGTTGTCCCGTTTTTGAAAGGCAAAGGGATACGAGACATTGATATTTTTATCGCCACTCATGCGGATGCTGATCACGTAGAGGGCGCTGAAGAGATATTGCAGGAGATTAACATGCATGAAATTCACCTCACTCCTGGTTCAATGGACAAGCCTGTAATGCGGGATTTACTGATGGAAGCCAAAAAGAAAAAAGTTCCTGTAAAAGAAAAAATGCAGGGAACAGCTTGGCGTATAGGAAAAACTACTTTTCATTATTTATGGCCCCGTGACACTCTTTATGAGGGCAATGATGATTCAATCGTTTTATATATGCAACAGGGGTCATTTCGAGCATTGTTAACTGGTGACTTAGAGGAACATGGTGAACAGGAGCTTATTCATCTTTATAACAAACAATTAGCGGATATGACATTGTTGAAGGCTGGACACCATGGCAGTAAAACATCAAGTATTGAGCCATTTGTAGAGCTGCTACGGCCTGAACTAACCATTTTCAGTGCTGGGCTCAATAATCGTTACCGTCATCCACATGAAGAGATTGTGGAGCGTTTTACAAGTCGAAATTTATCTACGTTAACAACTGGAATAGATGGGACGATTGAAGTAAGAATTCTAGAGAATAGTTGGTTTGTGCAAAAGGAAAAAGACCTTGTCCAATGAGCCGGTCTTTTTCCTCGTAAATTACATTCAATTATCTAGATGCTACTTCTACTACTATTGCGATGATAAACATAAGTGAAAACATTCCGAATGATACACCGAAACCAACTCCTGAATCAGTTGCATCGTTACGGCTACATTGTATGTTTTTTCCTTCAAATGGATTCATTGTTATCCCTCCAATTCTGTTATTTATTATAAGACAACAATTTCATAAAAGCTATATCGAAAAGGAGAATCTGCCAAATGGCAAGGAATCGACACAATTTTTGTCAAAGTCACAAAGGAATATAAATAATGTATACTAGTAGTATTGCTACATGGAGGGAAAATTATGATTTCAACGGTTTGGAATAATATCAAAAAGGGAGAGCTCTCACCAGTTTATTTACTCGTTGGTGAAGAAAGCTATTTTATAGACGAAACAGTTAAACGATTAAAAGAAGCGATAGGGCACGAAGAAGAGATCGAGATGTCAACATTTGATTTGGAAGAAATGCCAGTGGATGTCGTTATGGATGAAGCAGATACAATTCCTTTTTTCTCTGAGCGAAAGCTGATCATTGCCAAAAACGCATCCTTTTTAAAGGCAACCGAAAAAGGAAAAGAAAAAATTGACCATGATATAAAACGCTTAGAAGCATGGCTTGCTAACCCTTCTGATTTTTCAGTAACAGTTTTTATCGCACCATATGAAAAATTGGATGAACGTAAAAAAGTGACAAAGATGATGAAGGAGCATGCGTTATTAGTCCAAGCTGAAACACCAAAGGAGCAGGACTTAGCCGTGTGGATACAAAGTAGAGTCAAAGCCGAGGGCAATAGCATCACACAAAATGCACTTGAGCAGCTTGTCGCAATGGTTGGACCGAATATGCTACAGTTGCAAATGGAAATTGAGAAGCTGACTCTTTATGTAGGAAATGGCGGTGAAATAACTGCTACGTTAGTCGAGGATTTAGTAGCAAAAACGTTAGAGCAGGATGCCTTTAAAATGTTAAATGCTTATTTTGCGAACGATTCTGTAGGGGCATTGTCTATTTATCACGATTTACTACGTCAAAAGCAAGAGCCTATCATGCTTGTTGGATTGCTTGCATCAAATGTACGTACGATGTCCAATGTATTTTATTTATTAAAAAAGGGCTATCATCCACAGCAAATCGCAAAAAATTTAAAAATACATCCTTATCGTGTCAAGCTGATGGTTGAGCAGCGTAATCGTCCATCAGAGGAAAGCTTATTGAAGGCTTTATATCAGTTAGCAGAGGTCGATTTACAACTGAAATCAACAGGAGGCAATCGTGAGCGTTATTTAGAACTCTTTTTACTGCGCCGACTCTAAATGTAACGATTGTTTAGAATGAAATATATCTATTGATGAGCTGTCCGAAGCAATATGGGCAGCTCTTTATTTTCGTTCAGTAAGTATCAGGCGTGTTGATTAGGAACATATAGGTTTATAATTGGCTGATAAAAGGATTTTTTTTTGTTGATATTTTGCTAATGTCTGATTGTAGCGTAGGGCTACTCGACTCCCGCGGGAAAGCGAGACAGACGAGACCCTGAGGCCAACATGATGTTGGTCACGAAGGCATTGTCACAGGACGTGACGCATTTAGCCTTCGTTCCTTTAGCGAAGGAAGCGGCTCGACGCTAGCCCGCAGGAAGCCTTGCTCTGCGCGAAAGCGAAGCGTCAGCGACAAATGTTTTATCTGTGCGAAAGCGTAGCGGCAGCAACAAATGTTTTATCTGTGCGAAAGCGTAGCGGCAGCAACAAAGCGAGTAGCCCATAACGAAATCAGAGCCCTCTAATTAATTATAGTGGATAAAAATAACAACACGCTTGAGTAAGTATCATAGTAGGAAAATGAAGTGACAGCTATAGTTACAATTACGATTAGGGGTAATTGATTTTTCCTATAAATAAAAAGATCAGTAACTCTTAATAGAGTATACTGATCCTTTACAACAATTACGCTTTTTTAGCAAGGCGAGACTTTTTACGAGCCGCCGCGTTTTTGTGGATAAGTCCTTTTGAAGCTGCTTTATCTAATGATTTGTAAGCTGCTTGTAAAAGTTCTTGTGTGTTTTCAGCTTTAGCAGCAACAGCGTTTTCAGCTTTTTTCACTGTAGTACGCATTGCAGATTTAGCTTTAGTGTTAGCAGCGTTAGCTTTTTCGTTAACTTTTACGCGTTTAATCGCAGATTTAATGTTTGGCATATGTTTCACCTCCTAAAATAGGTACGAGATGATATCTTCTCATTTGATTTCTTGTGTCAATACAACAAAAATCATTTTAACAAACGCTTGGCCAAATTGCAATAGATAAATGCAAAGAATATTTACTTGACAGTTTGAACAAACTACAGTTGAGGTGAACTGTATGCAAAACTTTAATTGGCAACGTACAGATTTAATTGATGAATCTGAAGAGGTTGTTTTACATCAAACGAAAGAACAAAAAGAAACGCTTGAAGAATCAAGTGGTATTCAAATTGAAGATCGGAATGCTGGTCGGGTAAAAATTACAGATGTACTTGTGAATGCAGAAGGCGAGCAACAAATTGGGAAGAAGAAAGGGCAGTACATTACACTATCTGTGCCTACTTTGACGCTAGAAGATCGAGATGGATTTGAGCAGCTTGAGAAAGAATTGCTTGTGAATTTTAAAAAAATGCATGAATCCATGTCATGGCAAGAAGATGACAAAATTTTAATTATTGGTCTAGGTAATCGTACAATTACACCAGATGCTATAGGACCATATCTTATTGATCATTTGCATAGTTTAGATGTAATTGATGAAAAATTCGTCATGTATGCGCCTGGTGTAACGGGGCAAACAGGATATGAAACTGGTGAATTTGTAGCGGCGTTGGCAGAACGTCTAAAGCCCAAATTAATTATTGTTGTAGACGCACTTGCAACTAGAGCGAGTAATCGCTTATGTAAAACAATTCAATTAACGGATACAGGAATACACCCTGGTTCAGGCGTAGGAAATAAGCGTAAGGAAATCTCATATGAGATGCTTGGCATTCCTGTTACCGCAATTGGTATCCCAACAGTAGTCGATGCACCTGTACTAATTGCCGATGCTGTAGAGGTAATGCTACGTTCAATAGCTGCACGAGTGTCAGAACGGAGTAAACCTTCATCAAAATTGTCATTGTCGTCTTGGCAACCAGATATCAATAAAGAACTAGATATGTCTTTAGTACAGCCGATTTTTGGTGAATGGGCTACATGGTCTAAAGAAGAGCGTCAGCAATTGTTTGAAGAGACTTTCGCAGGCTCGCATACACAGCTGATGGTCACTCCAAAGGAAGCCGATTATTGGATAGATAATTATGCAAAACTCGTATCATCTATGCTTATGAAATGGGCAAATAATCTATAATTTTTTCCGTTCTAAAAGGCACACCCTCTCCATACGATAAGGGGAGGAGGGTGTGACTTTGCTAAAAAAACTACAGTGGTCATTTGGTTTATTATTGTTCTTCTTCGTATTACCTGTCATTGCTGGGCAACTTCCGTTCAACAAGCAAGCATCGACTCCGATTAAAGAGCCAGAGGATAAACCAGTCGTGTTTGCCGCTACTAATTTACCTGAACAAAGTGTCCTTGAGCAGACAAAAGAGGAAACACCAGAAGAGGTAACAAAAGAGGTAACAAAAGATCCATTTAAAGTATTGTTAGTATTTACACATTCACAGGAATCATATCAACCAATGGTGCAAGCTGTTAGCGGGAAAGCGGCCGTTTATGATGAAAAAACAAATATTTTTAATTTAAAAGATACGATTTCTAAGCATTTTAGTATGAACGGTATACAAACGGACGTTTTAGACGTTGATGTGATGAAGGAATTAAAACGTCAGAAAAAAACTTTTCCGGCTGCTTACAACGTTGTACGTCCTTATTTAGCAAAACGTTTACAAGAGCAATCCTACGATTTAGTGATTGATTTGCATCGAGATTCTGCTAAGAAAAATGCAACAACGATAACCCATAATAACGAATCATATGCACGGATTGCCATTGTCATTGGTGCAGAGCATAAGAATTATAGATGGAATACTGCTTATGCAGAAAGTCTATCAGCTACTATGAATGAAATTGTGCCGAAAATTTCCAGAGGTGTTATATCAAAAAGTGGTGACAATGTGGATGGTCGTTATAATCAAGATTTAACAAAAGAAATGATCTTAATCGAAATAGGTGGAATTGACAATACAGAAGAAGAATTGAATCGTACAATTGCTGTAATAGGAAAAGCTATAGCAAAATCCTTCGTTACAGAAAAACAAGAGTAAAACAATATATTAGAGATTGTCAAAATAGTCTCTCTTTTTGCCAATTAGGCGTTGTTTTTACTATTTTTTTAAAAGAATAATTGTTAGCAAAAATGATAGGAATTTTTTTAGAAAAAATAGAAGTTAAGCCTTTTATTTATTCGTTTCTTGCCTTATAATTTTCGAGTCAGCACATAAAGATTTGACTTTGAATTGTAAAAGTTTTGCGGCATATGCAATAGGCGGAATACGCTTTTGAAGCATCTACCATTTTTGGAGATGCTTTTTTGATGGATAAAATAAACCTTTATTCTAAAAAGGATAAAGGGGCAACTATACATATGAGAAGAATTTCGTGTTGTTTATGATAAAATTTAAACTTTTATAATTACTCATCCGTCATTTATATAAGTGATTGCACTGATTCACTAGTTAAAAGGGGACGATATTTAACTTAAAACTAACGTTTACACTATAAAAAATGCGGCAAAGATTTATGGATTATCGGAAGAAGAGGTCGGAATATTATGTCAGGCAAGGCAGTCAATCATCGTTATATCCCTGGGTTAGATGGGATTCGAGCTTTAGCAGTACTAGCTGTGATAGCTTATCATTTTAACTTCAAATGGGCCAGTGGTGGGTTCCTAGGAGTTGATATCTTTTTTGTTTTATCGGGTTACTTAATTACTTCTACTGTTTTACCCTTAAAAGGAAATCAGTTAACAGTAGGTTTAGGAAAATTTTGGATGGGGCGATTTCGACGCCTACTACCTGCTGCATACGTAATGATTATTACTTCATTCGCTTGGGCTACCTTATTTCATAAGGATCTTCTAAATACATTGCGTGGAGATGCAATATCCTCTATTTTTTATTCAAGTAATTGGTGGTTCATTTTTCATAAACTCTCTTATTTTGATAGTTTTGGATCCCCTTCACCTATAAAAAATTTATGGTCTTTAGCCATTGAGGAACAATTTTATCTTATTTGGCCAATTCTATTAATGCTAGGGCTTTATCTTGTTAAAAAGCCTGCTAAATTAGCCATTTATATCTTTATCGGTGCATTATGCTCAGCTGTGTTAATGGGCATACTGTATGAGCCAGGAGCGGATCCAAGTCGAGTATATTACGGGACAGATACGCGTTCTTTTGAATTACTTATAGGCTGCTGGCTAGCGCTCGTTTGGCCAATGAAAAGACTATCTTCTCAAAAATTATCTACTGACCATGTCAATAAACTAAATGTAATAAGCTTAGTTGCTTTTAGTATTTTCATTTTAAGTATTATTTTTGTAGATGAATATCAAACTTTCTTATATAGAGGAGGTATGTTCCTATTTTGTTTGAATGCAGCTATATTAATAGCATGTGTTTGTCATCCAATTAGCATTTTAGGAAAAATACTTTCTTTAAAGCCTCTACGTTGGATAGGTTCAAGATCATATGGAATTTATCTATGGCATTATCCGATTATGGTATTGGGTACTCCAGTCCATGAAATAGGTAATCCTGTGTACTGGCGAGTTGCATTACAATTAGTTCTTATTTTGATGATTGCTGAATTATCATATCGTTATATCGAAATGCCAATACGTAAGGAAGGCTTCCGCTCCTATTATCGACAGCATTTAGTAATTAATAAAAATAAATGGAGCAGCCTTACGTTTGCTAGAAAAATTTCAACGGTGCTCGTTCCACTATTCCTTTTAGTATTTTTTACTGGGATGACGGGTGTTGTAGGTGAAGAAAAAACGGACTCAAAAGAGTCTCAACCAACCGAAATTAAAATAAGCGGTGGAGAACAACCTTCGAAGCAACAGGATGCCGTAGCGGAAAAAGAAACACCAGAAAGCGGCTCAGCGAATGTTGAGAATGAAAAAGCTGAAGCTAGCCCTCCTGACAAAGAAGAACCTAAGCAAGGAGAAAATGATACAACTGCGAACCCTGAAAAAGAATCCTATAATGGAATATTAGCAATTGGAGATTCTTTAATGATAGATATTGCTTCAAGCTTACATAACATCTATCCAAACATTACGATTGATGCAAAAATTGGTCGCCAAGTTTCACAAGCGATCCAACTGGCACCCAATTATGCTAGTTTTAATCAGCCAAATAAAGCTGTTATTATTCAACTTGGCACAAATGGTTTCTTTTCGAATGATCAGATAGATGCACTACTTGAAGCTTTCTCCAATGCCGATATTTATTTAGTGAATACTCGGGTACCTCGTACTTGGGAAGGTAAAGTGAATTATTCATTACAACAAAAAGCTCAAGAGCATGATAATATTACATTGATTGATTGGCATTCGACTGCCATCAATCATCCAGAATTCTTTGCTCCAGATGGCGTACATTTAGAACAAAAAGGTGTTAATACGTTAACGAGCCTAATTCAACAATCCGTAAATATATAATTTAGTAATAAAATATCCAGAGTGCACGTAAGTGTAGCTGGATATTTTTTTGTAGGAAAATATAGACGCAGATTTTCATTCTACATTGGCGTTCCAATATACTGTACTTTATTGTCGATACATATTTGCATAAAAAAAGATTAATGAGTCTAGTTACAAACCATTTTTAGATGCACAATAAATGACAAAGAAATTAAATAATCCAACTTTATATAAATAGTTGTTAGCATCTATTTTTCTGATAAAAAATCAGAACATTCGCAATTTAGATAATAGGTTGAAGGGGGATACTGAATGTGTGAGGTTTTTAAATAAGAAATAATACATTTGGCTGCCCTCAATGCATTCTAGTTTGTTTATTAATCTAAAGATAGAATATTCAAAATAATTTGACGTTACTATTTATCTTTGATAATATGAAAACGCATACATCACTTACATAGAAACTGGGGGTAGTAAATCAAATGGCGAAAACTCTGTACAAACTAGATTTAAGCAAATCAATGGAAGAACAGGCGCATCCTGGTCACAATCGATGGCACCCAGACATACCAGCAGCTTTTTCAGTAGATCCAGGCACTTCTTTTAGGATGGAATGTAAAGACTGGACAGATGGGCAAATTAAAAATGATGATAGTCCAAATGATATTCGGGATGTGAATCTTGCACGTGTTCATGTGTTGAGTGGACCGGTCTATGTGAACGGCGTTGAACCTGGAGATTTACTTGTCGTAGATATTTTAGATATTGGTACTTTTCAAGATTCGGCGTGGGGGTTTAATGGCATTTTCGCAAGAGAGAATGGGGGAAGTTTCTTAGTTGACGAATTTCCAGAAGCAGCTAAATCAATCTGGGATTTTGAAGGCATTTATACGACTTCGAGACATGTACCTGGTGTGAAGTTTGCTGGGATTATCCATCCTGGCTTAATAGGCGTTGCTCCCTCTATGGAACTATTGCAAAAATGGAATGAAAGAGAAAAAGAACTCATCATGACCAACCCGGACCGGGTTCCAACGTTGGCCAATGCGCCGACTCCGGAGAGGGCAGTGCTCGGCACATTAAAAGGGGCTGAGTTTGATCGTGTAGCTAAGGAAGGAGCTCGAACAGTACCACCAAGGGAAAATGGCGGGAACTGTGATATTAAAAATCTTTCTAAAGGGTCGAAAATCTTCTTCCCAGTATTTGTGGAGGGGGCGAAGTTATCGGTAGGAGATCTTCACTTTTCACAAGGGGATGGAGAAATCACATTTTGTGGTGGTATCGAGATGGCAGGATGGATTGATCTAAAGGTGGATGTCATTAAAGGTGGCATGGAAACCTATAAAATTTACGAGAATCCTGTATTCCAACCGGGCCCAGTAGATCCAAACTATAATGATTTCCTCGTTTTCCAAGGGATTTCAGTAGATAATAAGGATGGGAAACAACATTATTTAGATGCTACTCTTGCGTTTCGTCGGGCATGCTTGAATGCCATTGAGTATTTAAAAACGCTGGGTTATACAGGTGAACAAGCTTATATGTTACTGAGTACAGCACCAGTTGAAAGTCGAATCAATGGCATAGTCGATGTTCCAAATGCTTGTTGTACCATTGCAATCCCTACAAAAATATTCGATAAAAATATTATGCCAAAATGATAGGATAAGGAGGTTTATACTTGCCTAGTTACACATTTCGTTGCAATGATTGTGGAGATTTTACGCTATTTTTTAAATCAATGGCAGGGAATAAAGACAAATCAACTTGTCCTATTTGCCAATTAGAGTCAAATCGGGTCTATTTTGCACCGAATGTGTATACACTTTCGAGAGCAATTAGTTCGCAAATCGAAAAGGGAATGGAACCGCGAATAATGAGTCGAGAAGAATTAGGGACCAATAAGCCAAGGAAAAAGGCGGGCGCAAATCGTCCGTGGCAATTCGGGTAAGCACCTATTGCTTTACTGGGTATATTGGATAAAGATGCTATTCTATCATTCAGAGAAGGCGCCTACAGTGATAGGCGGAAATAATAAGACTGACAGTAGTTTTCTGTCTAGTTTATTGCGGGTGGTATCCCCAAGCGCCGAGCGTTGTTTGTAGGATTTTTTATCAGATCCCGACAGAAGACTCCCGCTTCAAGCGTTAGCAAAGTGGCGAGTAGTTTTCAATTCAACGTATATTAATCATCTCTAAACTACAAAAAAGCTGATTGCCCGTTGTAAAATGGCCAATCAGCTTTTTGTGGAGTCTTGAATTGCATTATTAAAGCGCAAAGCGGTTTAACAGCTGGCCTGGCCATAACTTAGACACAATTCTGACAAACGGTGAGGCATAACATTTGTTATTTAAAGTAATTTGTTCGATTTCTAATAATAAGTTAGAACCGTAACATAATCCGCGAATATCTTCATCAATCATCAGTGTATGGATCTCTAACCAATTCCAACAAATTTCTCCTAATATGGCGCCGAGGATTTGATCATTTTCATCTGTGAGGAAGCGGTTGATTTCTTAATATCTGCCTCGTAAATCTTCGGGAAATGTTTTGAATTATACTCGTAAAGTTTATTATTAATCGGATAAACAATGGCATGTCTTTTTAGAAAGATGTTCTGAACATATTCCTTGGACAAATATGTACAGTGCTATTTTTTAAGTAAGTGAGATATTCTTATAATTTACCAACAAAAAAAGATCGAAGCAATTAGCCTCAATTTTTCTTACTCACGCATTCCTGTACACACGCTCGCCTTATTAGTCCCAATCTAGCCCAAATAGCCCCGAAATCATGCTGTAATATACATTAACCTGCAAAATCTAAAAACCGCATAAAACACTTACAAGTATTGATGTAACAGGCTTTCTAGACTAGTTGTTGTTGTACTTTGCATATCTTTCATAGTATAATTCATTATAGTTTAATTAGGAGTGGAAAAGATGAACCGAGAAGCACGTTTAAAAAGACAAGAGAATATACGAAATTTCTCTATTATTGCACATATTGACCACGGGAAATCAACGCTTGCTGACCGTATTTTAGAGCAAACGAAATCTTTAACATCTCGTGAAATGAAGGCACAGCTCCTTGACTCAATGGATTTAGAACGTGAGCGAGGCATTACGATTAAATTAAATGCGGTACAATTAAAGTACGAAGCGAAAGATGGCGAAGTGTATACATTCCATTTAATCGACACACCAGGGCATGTCGATTTCACTTATGAAGTATCACGTAGTTTAGCTGCTTGTGAAGGTGCTATTTTAGTTGTAGACGCAGCACAAGGTATTGAAGCACAAACACTAGCAAATGTATATTTAGCTCTTGATAATGACCTAGAAATTTTACCAGTTATCAATAAAATCGATTTACCAGCTGCAGACCCAGAACGTGTTCGTCAAGAAGTTGAAGACGTAATCGGGTTAGATGCTTCTGAAGCGGTTTTGGCTTCTGCTAAAGCAGGTATCGGGATTGAAGATATTTTAGAACAAATTGTAGAGAAAGTGCCTGCACCAACGGGTGATCCAGATGCACCGTTACAAGCCCTTATTTTTGACTCTGTTTATGATGCTTATAAAGGTGTTATTATTTCCATTCGAATCATGAATGGTACAGTAAAACCTGGCGATAAAATTCGTATGATGGCTACTGGAGCAGAATTTGAAGTTATTGAAGTTGGTGTACACACACCGAAAGTTGTAGCACAGTCTGAATTAACAGTTGGTGACGTAGGCTATTTAACAGCCTCCATTAAAAATGTAGGTGATACTCGTGTGGGGGATACAGTTACATTTGCTAATCGCCCAGCAACTGAGCCATTAGCAGGTTATCGTCGATTAAATCCAATGGTATACTGCGGATTATATCCAATCGATACAGCGAGATATAATGACTTACGTGAAGCGTTAGAAAAGTTAGAGCTCAATGACTCTGCACTTCAATATGAGCCAGAGACATCGCAAGCACTAGGATTTGGTTTCCGATGTGGCTTCTTAGGGCTTTTACACATGGAAATCATTCAAGAGCGTATCGAGCGTGAATTTAACATTGATTTAATTACAACAGCACCTTCAGTAATTTACAATGTTCAAATGACAGATGGATCTACAGTTAAGGTTGACAACCCGTCATTTATGCCGGATCCTCAAAAAATTGAACGAGTGGAAGAACCATATGTAAAAGCTACAATCATGGTACCGAACGATTATGTAGGAGCTGTTATGGAGCTGTGTCAATTAAAGCGCGGTAACTTCATGACAATGGATTATATTGATACAACACGTGTCAGCATTATTTATGAAATGCCGTTATCAGAAATCGTTTATGATTTCTTTGATTATTTAAAGTCAAATACGAAGGGCTATGCGTCATTTGACTATGAACTCATTGGTTATCAGACTTCAAAACTAGTGAAGATGGATATCTTATTAAATGCTGAGCAAGTCGATGCACTAAGCTTTATCGTACACCGTGACTTTGCGTATGAGCGCGGTAAAGTCATCGTTGAAAAATTAAAAGAATTAATCCCACGCCAACAATTTGAAGTGCCAATTCAAGCAGCAGTTGGACAAAAAATTGTCGCTCGTTCAACAATTAAAGCGATGCGTAAAAACGTTTTAGCAAAATGTTACGGTGGGGATATTTCTCGTAAACGAAAACTTCTTGATAAACAAAAAGAAGGTAAAAAACGTATGAAACAAGTAGGTTCAGTCGAAGTACCACAAGAAGCATTCATGGCTGTTCTGAAGATGGATGATTCGAAGTAACATTGATATAACAACGTTTGAATTGAGTGTTTTTATATCAGTAGGGTGGAGATTGCCACCGCTTTAAAATTATGCCAGCAATTTATAAGTCTTTTGGAATTGCACAACGATAAGTGTAAAGCCTAGGTATTCAATTAATTTTGAGCCTGGGCTTTTTTGTGTTTAATCATCATATGGTCTGTATTTACTGTAAGGGGAAAATTATTTAAGTTATATCATATGCAATGTTATTGTTCCTAAATTAATAAATTGTTACATTGCAAATAATCTAAACTTTATGAATCATTTATCATAAACTAATATTATCAAGCTGAAATTTAAAAAGGGGTAATGCGATGATGGAACCTTGTTGTAATTGTGATTGCACAAAAAATGTAGTTCGTTTAAATAAAGTTTCTTCATGTCCTATTTGTCGTGGGAATTTTGCTCAGCCTTCAGTTCCAAATACTTTTACGACAGGAGCAATTTGGAGAAATCCAGCTACAGAGACGATTGTTGTCACTCTTTTAAATAAAACAGACGCATCCAAAACAGTAACAGTTTCGGTATTAGATTGGCAAAATTGTGCCCAAGAAGAGATGCCAAAAGATGCATTCTTATGTGGAGAATCTCAACCTTCACTTTTTGATGGAACATCAACTCCTCTTACTTTTACAATCCCAGCAAAAAAACTACTTGTTGTTAATGCAACTCCGCAAAATGCTTGGCAACCAGTTGATCCATGTTATGAAGTACTGGTGACACTGCCAAATGATCCGATCATTCCTACTAATATTTTCCTACCTAATGACCCTATCACTCCAGGTGATCCATGTATTATAAATACTTGGGGTATTAACAATTTAGGTATACCACAAGAAGGAAATACAGTGTTACATCGCCAGTTTCAACGAACTATTTTCATATGAAATAGGAAAGGTGAACTACTTAGTAATCATATAAACAAATGAGAAGGGCTAGGCAATCAATAATTTTGAGCTTGGTCTTTTTTTATTTCATAAATTTTCACTTTCCAAAATACAAACAAACGTTCTAATATAGATGCAAACAAACATTCTTATTTGAAGGAGTGTGTGGAATGATGAAAGAACAATTGATTAAAGCAATGCAGCGTAATCAATTTTTAAATATGATGTACTTAGCTAAATCTGGTGAAGTAACAAAAAGACGTATCAAGATTATTAAAGTTTTTGGAGATTCATTTCAAGCTTATTGTTTCAATAGACAGGCAAAACGTACATTTATTATTGATAGCGATTGGCAGTTGTTCCAATCACTCAAAGAGAGCGTGAGGTAGTATGATTAAATTTGAACAACAAAGGCTATTACACAAATTTGTGATACTGGATTTAGCAATTCAATCATTACAGCGTGATTTTTCGGTCATTGAAAATCTAAAAATGTGTAATGTTTATATAGCAATGATTGAAAAGCTATTAAAGGCAATAACTAGAGATCACTACAACATTAAAAGAGATTTAGCGAAGGATAAAATAAAAATCGTTAGATGGGAAAAGATAAGTGAGCATTTCAGTGACTTAACTGTTACAACACCTGGGCAGGACCAAGTATTAAGGTATGCCAATCAGACAGTAAAAAAACGAGTTGAGGAATTACTTTTAAGCCATATAAACAAAGGCACTGATTAGTATAGTGCCTATTTTTTATGCAATGAAAAAAGCCACTCATTTGAGCGACTTATTCTAGTTTAGCTTGCAATATTGCAGAATCATTTTCAATACTACTGTGGTATGTATACATAAAAGGATTATGACTATGTGATTTAGTGTGATCAACTAATTTCCCATCACCTGTAAATCCAAGTTTCTCCAGAATAGCTGATTGTTGCTGAATACTTAAAGTATCATCTACGCTTTGTAATAATGCTTCGAATGCAATTTTCACTTCTTTATTTTGTGTTGCAAGAGCATTCGATGAGACAGCAGCACTAATTTTTTCAACGTGATTTTCTTTATTCATATCTATAAAGATAAAAATATCACTTGTTAATTCAATGCTATATCTTCCGGCTTCAATTAATTCCTTGTCTTTCATACTGATATTAGAATTACTCTTAGTTTTGGTAATGATTTGTTTTAATGTAGTTTCGTATTTATCAATCAAATCATTTGAAACTTTATTCATGGAATTTGATACGTCTTCGGAAATTTTTTCTTTTTGCTCCTTAGTCAACTCTACTTTCTCCGTTATTAAACCATCTTCTATAATAGAATTTAATTTTCCATCTTTGAAAATAAGCGATACAGAAGATTCTTTATCTACTCCATTTTCTCCATCATAGTCTAATTCTAATAATAAGTTGTCATCTTCTTTTGCATCTGGATTTTTCGATATGCCACCTACAATTTCTTTTACCTCATCAGGGCTCATACCGTTTTCCAACTTTTTAAACTCATCTGGAGTAACTGTAGCAGTTTCTTCTTCACCACATGCAGCAAGTAATAATGCAGACATGACTCCTATGTAGAATAATTTTTTCATTTACAAAATCCTCCCTTTACATTTTCAATTACCATTCTAGGAAATTTGAAGGAAAAAGTACATATAAAATAACAGACAACTGTGCCTAGTTATCTGCTTTTCTGAACTGAGTGATACAAAGTGGGCCTCGTATTTTGAACGGTATAAAAGGGGCTATATTGCATTTTACCTTATGTCCCGTCGAGCGTGTCCCAACGAGAGACAATCGATGAAGTCAGAAATGACATGATTCCTAGATTTTTACAGAAAACCTAACATCTAAGTCTTTTAGTCTTTCTTCTTTTAAAACAAGCAATTTACAAGATATATATAATAACGCTCCCGCTGAAAAGGAAGCTTGTAAGAAATACATGAACGAGTACCAGGTAATGCTATTTGATTTCATGAATAGTTTGCCCTTAGCAGACAACTTAAAAGATGTATCACATAAATGTGTTTTAACTTCACAAATAAATTCTGTGGATGAATTTATAAAAGCTAAGAACGTACTATTCAAAATCTACGGATATTAAAGAAGTTGTACTGACGGTTGCTAGTACATTAAGAGCTGTATTTGTAGGTGCATATAGTAAGGTTGTATAGCGATTGAGTAATAAATCGGATAAATCATCATATATAGAAGAGACAGTGAATAGGAAACGTCAAGTGCCATTTTTTAACTGGCTTAATGAACGTGATGAGCGTACACAAATAAACAGCAGACCAAACATTGAGAATTGGCTGGAATGGTAGAGAGGGGAATATAAAATATGAAAGAACAAAAACAAATTACTATGTATGATTTTATAGAACAACCAATTAAAAAACCTTCCACGGATGTCAATAAAGCTATTGATAATAAGAGCGTAATAGTGCCTCGTGTAGTAGGGTATATTGTACGGAGATAAAAATTTTATATGGTACCCGTCTAAGAGGAATCTTAGGCGGGTATTTTTTACTTTGGTAGAAATGTACCTAATATTAATCGATTATACAAATCCGTATATAAGAAATTAGATGATAAAAATGAATTAGAATTAAATTGACAAAATTTATGCTTACAAAGGAAATTTAAATTTCTTTGTAAGCTCTAATATATATTTCATATAACTATACAGGTTCGAGTAACGGGAGAGTAATTAAAATCTTTAAAACGGATTCAACACATATGATTTATACAATCATGAAATTATTTGCGTCATTCTACTTGTGAAATATTTAAAGTGTAGTCCCTCTTAAACGTTTCAATAAATTTAATAGCACTTTTTGAAAGGTAACGGTCCTTCAACCAGATAACGGCGGAATCTGATTGAATACTAAGTTCTTCAAGCTCCAATATTTTCAGGCCATTCATAGAAAATGAATGTAAGACAGACCTTGGAAGTAAGGAAGCACCGACACCTTCTCTAACTAGGGACATAATCATAGCAGCGTCTGAACATTGACAGACAATATTTGGTTCATAGTGATATTTTCTACAAGCTTCTATAACCAGTTCGTATTGACCAACACCCTTAAAACGTTGTAGCAACATTAGTGGCATACTTGAAAGTTCATCTAGTCTTATTGTATTTTCATAATTCCACGTCTCAGGGATAACGGCTACAAAATGGTCCGGAGGTAATGGCAGTGAGGATAAGTCATCTGATTCTGCTTCTAAAGGTAACCGGACTATTGCAACTTCAATATGCCTATTTCTTAAATCTTGTAATAATCGATAGGTATCCCCTTCGTATAAACGAAATGTAACATTTGAATACTTTTCTCGGAAAAAACGAATGCGTTCAGGTAAGTAAGAAAAGCATGTTTTTACAGTTCCAATTGATAAGGTACCCTTAAGACCTTCTCCTACTTCTTTCACTTCCATAATTATTTCATCAATCTGACTTAAAAGATTGGTAGCCCTCTTATACAAAACTTTTCCTGCTGCTGTTAGTTCTATATTCTTTCCATTTCGTACTATCAAAAGAGTACTAAGTTCTTCCTCCAGCGCTTTTAGCTGTTGACTAAGGGGGGGTTGGGCCATATGTAATTTCTTTGCTGCTCTAGTGATTTGGCCTTCTTCAACAATAGTGGTAAAGTATCGCAATTGTCTTATATCCATGAAATTCCTCCTTAGAAAGCATATTTATTTTATATGCATTACAAACATTTTAAATATTTTAAATATTTTAAACTTAATGATACATTAATCTTGAAAATGATTCCATGAAAAGGTAGAAAAGGAGAAGATAAAATGTCTAGAATTCAAAAAGCTAAAGAAAGTATAAAAGGTTCGATTGCACCAGTTATTACACCATTCAAGGAAGATGAAAGTTTAGATTTACAGACATTTAAAAATTTAATTAACTGGCAAATAGAAAGTGGGAGCCATGGTATTTCGGTAACTGGGACTTCTGGGGAGCCTAGTTCTCTAACAATCGAAGAGAGAGAGCTTGTGATGGAAACAGCAAGTAAAACGATTAACGGACGAGTTCCATTTATACCAGCAACGGGATCAGTTAATCATAATGAAGCGCTTCGACTAACAAAGGCTGCTCAAGAAATGGGAGCAGATGCTGCGATGGTCATCGTTCCATATTATAACAAGCCTTCCCAGCAAGCGTTATATAAACACTATAAAGCTATCTCCGATGCCGTGGATATTCCAATTATTATATATAACATTCCTGGAAGAACAGGGGTGAATATGGAAGTAACGACAATGGCTCGACTTGTTGAAGATTGCCCGAACATTATTGGTGCCAAAGAGTCAAATAAAGATTTTGAACATGTCAATCGGGTGCTATTAAATTGTGGTAGAGATTTTAGTCTATTCTCGGGAATTGAACTTCTTTGCTACCCAATGTTAACAATCGGTGGAAAAGGTTCTATTAGTGCCACAGCAAACGTTGCACCAGCGAAAGTAGCAGAAATGCACAATGCTTGGGAGGAAGGCGACGCTGAAAAAGCGTTAAATCTTCATTATGAATTAATGACATTAAATGATGTGTTATTCAAAGAAACTAACCCTGGACCAGTAAAAGCAGCGCTGGGCATGATGGGTAAAATTACGCCAGTTTTACGCAAGCCAATGGATTTACCATCTGAGGCACTTCAAAACGAAATTCGTGAAGTTTTAAATCAATATGGCATTTTATCAAATGAGATTGTAACTAAATAATCATTCAACATCAAAAAAATTCTCTTACTCCTTGTTATAGGAGTAAGAGAAGAATGAGGAGTGTAATCACATGCAAGTTCAAGTAACTGAGACTCAAAAAAATCACGAACACATGCAAGTAGAAAATATAAAACTCTATATTAATGGACAGTTTGTCGACAGTAAGTCAGGTGCTTCTTTTGAAAATAAAAATCCATTTACAAATGAAATAAACAACTATATTGCTGAGGGACGTGAAGCGGATATAGATCAAGCTGTTCTCTCAGCAAAAGAAGCGTTTGAGAATGGTCCGTGGGGCAAGATGAAATTGAAAGAAAGAATGAAATATATTAATAGAATTGCAGATCTCATCGATGAGGAGATTGAAGAAATTGCTTTCTTAGAATCATTAGATACAGGTCTGCCAATTAGCCAAACAAGAAATCAAACCGCACGTGCTGCAGAGAATTTCCGTTTCTACGCACGAATGGTTGAGACAAAATTGCATGGCGAATCTTATCCAATGGATGATGAATTCGTTAATTATACAGTTTATAAACCATTAGGAGTTATAGGGTTAATTACTCCATGGAATGCCCCATTCATGTTAGAGACTTGGAAAGTAGCGCCTGCATTAGCAACTGGAAATACTGTTGTTCTAAAACCAGCTGAACTTTCACCTTTGACTGCCAATAAATTAGCTGAAATTATTCATAAAGCTAAAGTTCCGGATGGAGTCTTTAATGTCGTTCATGGCTTTGGAGAAACAGCAGGGGCTGCTCTTGTTGCTCACCCAAATGTGAAAGCGATTTCATTTACAGGTGAAACGACTACAGGTTCTACTATTATTAAAAACTCTGCGGATACTTTAAAGAAAACATCGATGGAGCTTGGTGGGAAATCACCTTTAATTGTATTTGATGATGCAGATCTTGAACGAGCTCTAGATGCAGCAATATGGGGGATTTTCTCTTTTAATGGGGAACGTTGCACATCCAATTCTCGAGTATTCTTGCATAAAAATATTAAAGATCAATTTGTTGAAAAATTAAAAGCACGTGTTGCAAACATTAAAATCGGTGACCCAATGGATTCATCAACTGAGCTTGGTCCGCTAATTGAAAAAGGTCACTACAACAAAGTAAAAAAATATATAGAAATCGCTAAAGAAGAAGGTTGTGAAGTAGTTCAGGGAGTGGTTCCGGAGAAGGTAAAGGCAGGTAATTTTGTACCACCGACACTTTTATTAAATGCAAAAAATGACATGAGAGTATGTCAGGAAGAAATCTTTGGTCCCGTTATGGCCGTAATCGAATTTGAAACAGATGAAGAAGTACTTCATATGGCAAATGACGTATCTTACGGGCTAGCTGGTTTTGTATGGACAAAAGATTTAAAACGAGCACATCGTATGGCGGATGCTATTGAAGCAGGTATGCTTTGGATTAACGCTCAAAACGTACGAGATCTTCGAATTCCATTTGGTGGTATGAAAGATAGTGGAATTGGAAGAGAGGGTGGTCATTACGCAATGTTTGAATTCTATACAGAACCAAAGGTAATCCATGTTGCTATAGGTGACCATCATATTCCGCAATTTGGGAAGTAAACACTATTTTTTAAGGGGGAAACAATAATGCCAGCAAAAACAGGGAAGCAATATATTGAACGAGTTGATAATGCACAGGCAAATATATGGATTGATGGCAAACGAGTAGAAGGGAAGATTTCTGAACATCCAGCTTTTAAAGGAGTTATGAAAACTCAGGCAGAACTTTACGATTTGCAACATGATCCAGACAAAAAGGATTACATGACATATGAATCTCCGACAACTGGTGAACGGGTGGGTACATCTTTTATTCAGCCAAAAACAAAAGAAGATTTGGTGACACGTCGCAAAATGATGCAAGAATGGGCGAAATATAATGGTGGCATGATGGGACGTACTCCTGATTACATTAATGTCGGGATGATGGCGTATGGTTCAGCTGCAGAAATGTTTGGAAAACAGGACTCCATCTATGCCGAAAACATGACTAACTACTACGAGTATTGCCGTGAAAATGATTTATCTTTAACACATACGTTGATTCAGCCTCAAGTCAATAGAGGAGTAAACTCAGCACAGCTTCCAGATCCGTATATTGCAGCGCGGATTAAAGAGAAAACATCTGAAGGGGTCGTTATTAAAGGGGCAAGATTACTTGCTACTCAAGGTGGTATTACCGATGAAATCATGGTATTCCCATCTACTTTGTTAAAACAATCAGCTGAAGAAAATCCATATGCATTTGCATTTTCTATTCCTAATAACACTCCGGGCTTAAAATTTATTTGTCGAGAATCTTTTGATTATGGTAAGTCTCATTTCGACCATCCGCTAGGATCTCGCTTTGAAGAAATGGATACCATTGTTGTGTTTGATGATGTTGTCGTTCCGTGGAATCGAGTTTTTGCCCTTGGTGATGTTAATGTGTGCAACCAGGCCTACAATGAAAGTAATGCGGTTGTTCATATGACACATCAAGTTGTATCAAAAAATATCGCGAAAACAGAGTTTGTACTTGGTATTCTTCAATTAATGGCAGAGACAATTAATATTGGCCAATACCAACATATACAGGAGAAAATCTCTGAGGTAATTATTGCACTTGAAACGATGAAAGCATATGTCGTTGCTGCCGAAGCAAATGCAAAAGTGGATAGATGGGGAACTATGACACCAGATTTTGCACCGTTAAATGTAGCACGTCATTACTTCCCGAAAATTTACCCTCGCTTTACAGAAATTATGCAATTAATGGGTGCAAGTGGCTTAATGGCGATCCCATCAGAATCAGACTTCAATTCTGAAATTCGTCCGGATCTTGATAAGTATTTACAATCAGCCACTGGAGATGCTTATGATCGTGTGAAACTTTATCGTTTGGCATGGGATGTATGTATAAGTTCATTCGGTACTCGACAAACACTTTATGAGCGCTTCTTCTTCGGTGATCCAGTTAGAATGGCAAGTACGCTTTATAACGGGTATGACAAACAGGAATATGTTGATCGTGTAAAAGAATTTTTGAATCGATCAGAAGCGTTAGTTAAAAATAAATAAACGGCTAAGGGAGATGAGGAGTATGGATTTCAATATCATTCGTATTGCCAGAACTGTTATAAATGTGAAGGATTTAGACCGTTCAAAAGATTTTTATGTAAAAGCGCTCGGCATGATTGAAACGGAAACAAAGGACGACTGTGTTTATTTGAGAGGGCTTGAAGAACACACACACCACAGCTTGGTTCTTAAAAAGTCCGAGACGTTAGGGGTACACGCACTCGGTTACAAAGTAGAAAAAGAAGAAGATCTTGACCGTCTGGCTGAATTCTTTCAATCAAAAGGCTTAAAAACAAAGTGGCTTAAGGAAGGAACTCAGCATGCTCTTGGGCGCGCACTGCATGTACATGATATTTCAGGGATGCCTCTTGAGTTTTTCTGCAAGATTGAAAAAGCAGAGCGCTTACTTCAGCGCTACGACTTATACAGAGGTGCCCGAATTCAGCGAATTGACCACGTAAATTGTGCTGTACCGGATGTAGAAAAAGCTTACAACTTCTTTATCAACGAGCTAGGCTTTGCATGTTCTGAATATACAACTATAGAAGATGGAAGTATCTGGGCTGCGTGGCTCCACCGAAAACAGACCGTGCATGATCAAGCCTTTATGAACGGAGATGGTCCGCGTCTTCATCACTTTGCTTACTGGCTACCGGATCCACTTGCTCTAATTCACTGCTGTGATGTTTTAGCTTCTCTTGGCTATTCAGAGAACATTGAAAGAGGTCCAGCACGCCACGGCTTATCCAATGCGTTCTTCTTGTATTTAAGAGATCCAGATGGATACCGCATTGAGCTGTATAACGGAGATTACTTAACAAGTGACAATGACTTTGAGCCAATTCGATGGGATTTAAATGACCCACGTCGTCAAACGTTATGGGGTGCAAAAGCACCGGACAGCTGGTTTAATGAAACATCTCCGTTTTTAGATATTGAAACCAACGAACAAATTCAATCGACGGCACCAAACCTTGCACAGCGCAAACCAGAATTAGCTATATAAATAAAAAGAATGGAGGAATTTCAATGGATGATCGTACATTTCGAGATGCGATGGGTAAATTTGCAACCGGCGTAACAGTTATTACAACGGACATTGATGGAGAGCCTCATGGCATGACAGCAAATGCCTTCATGTCAGTGTCGCTAAACCCAAAACTCGTACTAATATCGATTAAAGAAAATGCAAAAATGCTAGATAAAATTAACCGCTCCGGTAAATTTGCGGTAAATATTTTATCCGAAGACCAGCAAGAAGTTTCTATGTTATTCGCTGGTCAGATCAAAGAAAAGCGTGAACCAGAATTTGACCGCCTAAACGAAATCTCGGTAGTAAAGGATGCGCTAGCAAATATTGTCTGCAATGTATATGGAAAGCAAGTAGCTGGTGACCATACGCTGTTCATTGGAGAGGTAGAAGATATTGTCCTTCGTGAAGGAAATCCTCTGACATTCTTTGCAGGAAAATATGGCCAGATCACTGCACCGCAGTTAACTTAACATAAAAGGGGAGGGCGAACGATGGAGACAATTTATATCAAAAGTTCAACTGATAAATCAAAGTTCACTGAAATGGAAGCTTGTGTTTTGGCCCTTGGTTTTTTTGATGGCGTTCACATCGGTCATCAAAGAATTCTTGAAACAGCAAAACAAATTGCTGTGCAAAAACAATGCGCCTTTGGTGTTATGACGTTTTATCCGCACCCAAAAGATATACTCTTTCCTCATATGGAGCCAATGACTTATTTAACTCCGCTTCCTTTAAAAGAAGATAGATTTGAAAAGCTGGGTGTTGAGAAGTTATTTGTTGTTGAGTTTAGCCCTGAGTTTGCCCGTCTTTCTCCTAACGATTTTGTTGAACAATACATTATAGGACTTGGATGCATACATGTTGTAGCAGGCTTTGATTATCATTATGGCTATAAAGGACTCGGTAATATGAAAACGTTATCAGAGTATCGTCCCGGATGTTTGGAAGTAACGACTGTTCCAAAGATCCAACATTCTGATGAAAAAATTAGTTCAACAGCAATCCGAAAATTGCTAGATGAAGGTCATGTGCAAAAGATTCCTATGTACCTTGGCGATTTTTATGAGATTAATGGAGAAGTAAATCAAAGTTCCCTTTTTTACAAAAATCATCAGTTTCTTAAATTAATAGTAAAAAAGAGATACCGAATGCCTAAACCTGGTATTTACCATATTCAAGTTGAAATAGATGGTAATTATTATGATGGGACCTGCCACCAAATATCTATAAATGAGCAACACCCTTCATTATTAATCCAATTAAAAGATTGTTCTGTATACCCATACAAGAAGCGGATTAATGTAAAATGGCTAGATTATAAATATGGCAAGCAGAATGAGTCATACGGAATGAATGAATACATGAATAAAGATGAGCTAGTGATCTAATTAAAGGTAGGCTATTACAGAAAGGAGTAGAATATGAATTTAAAAGTGCAAGCAAGAAAGAAAAACTTATACATTGATGGTCAATGGCAAGAAGCCACTGAACATGCATCCCTAACATCTCCATACTCTGGAGATGTTATTGCATATATTCCTAAGGCTAATGAAAAAGAAGTGAATGAGGCAATTGAAGCTGCATGTCGTGCAAAAACAGTAATGGCGAAAATGCCAGCTCACGAACGTGCAGCTATTTTGGAACGTTTGGTAGCTTTGTTTGAGAAGCGTTTAGATGAAGCTGCAGAAATTATCGCTTTAGAGGCAGCTAAACCAATTGCTACTGCAATCGAAGAAGTGAAACGGACAATACAAACGTATAAGTTTGCAGCTGAAGAAGCAAAGCGAATTCATGGAGAAACACTGCCATTGGATGCTGCGCCGGGTGGAGAAAAACGAATAGCATATACGGTGCGTGAACCGATTGGGGTTATTGGAGCGATTACGCCATTTAATTTCCCGATGAATTTAGTTGCCCATAAAGTAGGTCCTGCCATTGCCACAGGCAATACAATTGTATTAAAACCAGCATCTCAAACGCCACTATCTTCTTTCTTTTTAGCAGAGTTGTTACAAGAGGCGGGTTTACCTAATGGAGCTCTTAATGTAATTACTGGAAGCGGAAGAGTCGTGGGGGATAAAATCGTGACCGATGATAGAATTGCAGCTATTACATTTACCGGAAGCCCAGCTGTTGGGATTGGCATTCGAAACAAAGCAGGACTGAAGCGCGTGACATTAGAACTGGGTTCAAATGCAGCCGTTATTATTGATAAAGGGATCGATATAGATTCAATTATTAATCGTTGTGTGAAGGGAGCTTTTTCTTTCCAAGGTCAAGTATGTATATCATTACAACGAATTTATATTCATGAAAGTTTGTACGAAACATTTGTGCAAAAATTCGTTGAAGCAACGCAACAACTCAAAATGGGTGACCCTTTAGATCCAAGTACGGATGTTTCAGCGCTTATTTCAAAAGGAGATGTGGAACGTACTTTAGATTGGATTCATGAGGCGAAACAACATGGAGCAGAAGTAGCAACTGGGGGAATCGCGAAAGGGAATATTCTATTGCCAACGGTATTATTAAATGCAGAGTCTTCTTTAAAAGTTTCGTGTCAAGAAGTGTTTGCTCCAATTGTAATCATCAATAAAGTTCAAACGGTAGAGGAGGCAATTGAGCAAGTAAATGATTCGCGATATGGTCTCCAAGCGGGAATCTACACAGATAATGTTCATACAGCGTTAACTGCAGCTGAAAACCTTCATGTTGGAGGCGTAATGATTAATGACATTCCCACATTTCGTGTAGATAACATGCCTTATGGAGGTGTGAAGGAAAGTGGAGTTGGAAGAGAAGGAATAAAATATGCTGTAGAGGAAATGACAGAGCTAAAACTAGTAGTTTTTAATAGAAATTAAAAATCGAAGAATTAGAAGCATTTAAGAACCCTATAGAATTATTAGGAAAGAGGTGCTATCAATTTGGAGCTAGTAAAAGAACAGAGTAATGTAAAAAAAGACATCGAACAACAAGACAACAAACAAATAGATTATGACAAAATTTCTACTTCGGAGGATTTTAAACAACTACTTTTAAATAAGAAAAAGTTTATTATTTCATACACAATTTTTTATTTGGCTTATTCACTGGCTTTACCATTCCTAGCCTTGTTTACAAATATATTAAACGTCCAAGTAATAGGAGACATTACGTTGGCGTGGATTTACGGTATTTCAATTATCTTTATGTCATTTGGGGTATGCAGTGTATATGTAAAGAAGTCTGCTGAATTTGACGAAAAAGTAAAGCAAATCATAGTAAAGGAGGGGCTGTAGACATATGGGATGGGATATTATTCTTCTTTTTGTACTCATGTCAATAGGGGTACTTTTCATTACGTACTATGCTTCCAAAAAAACAAAAACGGCAGGTTCTTTTTATACAGCTGGAGGTGGTCTGACTGCTAGGCAAAATGGACTTGCTTTAGCTGGAGACTTTATGTCTGCATCTACCTTTTTAGGGTTAATTGGAGCCTTTTCTTTAACGGGATATGACGGATTTTTCCTCATGTACGGTGCCCTAGTTTCTTTTCTTGTCATTTTATTTTTAGTTGCAGAACCATTAAGGAATCTTGGGAAATATACATTAGGTGATATGATTACTGCTCGATTTAAGTTTAAACAAGTACGAGGTGTAACTGCCTTCAATACAATAATCATCTCGGTTTTTTATATGCTTGCACAGCTTGTTGCTGCAGGAGCTTTATTTAAATTATTATTAGGTATTCCATATAATACTTCAGTCCTTATTGTTGGTGTTGCTATGTTAGCTTTTGTTTTGTTTGGAGGAATGACCGCAACAAGCTGGGTTCAAATTATTAAAGCCGTTCTTTTAGTAGGTGGAACCTTTATTATGTTTGTAATGGTTATGTGGAAATTTAATTTTAATTTTATTGGCATTTTTACTGATATGAAAACAGCCACTCCTTTTGGAATTGATTTCTTAAATCCTGGTTTGAAATATAAAAACGGTTGGGATGCAGCTTCTTTAACACTTGGGCTCATTCTTGGGACAGCGGGTCTACCCCATGTATTAGTTCGCTTTTTAACTGTACCTAATGCTAAGGTTGCCAGAAAGTCAGTTGTTTGGCTTATGTGGATCATGGGACTATTCCATATTATGGTCATTTTCCTTGGGTTTGGAGCAGCAAAGCTAGTTGGAACTTCGAATATTATAGAGGCTAACCCAGCAGGGAATATGGCAGCGCCATTATTAGCAAAGTATATTGGCGGAGATTTTATGTTTGCTTTCATTTCTGCGGTTTCTTTTGCTACTATTCTTGCAGTTGTTGCTGGAATTGTGGTTACGGGAGCAACAGCATTTTCCCATGACTTTTATAACGAAATTTTAAAAGACGGGAAAGCAACCGAAAAACAGCAAATGTTTATGGTACGTCTTGCATCGATTGTCATCACTGCTATCGCCATTGCCTTATCACTATTTCTTCAAAATTTTAATGTTGCCTTTGTAGCATCAATCGCTCTAACATTAGCAGCGAGTTCGAATTTACCAGTTATATTATTAACTATTTTTTGGAGGAAATTCAACAAAACTGGAGCAATCTTTGGGATGCTTATAGGATTAATTAGCACGATTGGTCTAGTTATGTTAAGCCCAAATGTTTGGAATCCAGAACCAGGTGTAGCCTTATTTACTGGTAATCCTATTTTCCCTCTTGCATCACCAGGAATTCTTTCTATACCGTTAGGTTTCTTAGGCTGCTTTATTGGTACATTAATAGGGGCCCGTAAGTCAAAAAATGTAGAGGATAATTTTTCAGAAATTATCGTTAAGTCAAATATAGGACATGATGTTAAAGGTGTAGTTAATCATTAGTGATAGTTTTACAAGCTCAATAAGATTAAGGAAGCATCAGAAGAATTTACGAGTTTATGAGAGGAGTGAATAGTTATGAGTAAGGCAATTATTAAATTTAGTGAAACCCTTCACACAAAAGAAGTGGAAGTAGATCCTCAAAGCAATACAATTATTCTCGGTGATAGAAATTTAACAGTAGAGCAGTCCTCTTTGGAGGCGCCAATTTCGGGTACAGTATATGGGGCTTTATTAAATTATAGTGGCGAGCTTAAGGCAATAAGTTCATCTTTAACTAAAGAACCTTATAAACAGCCTCCCAAGGCGCCTGTCTTATATATTAAACCGGTGAACACCATTACTGGATTTAAATCTTCAATTCCATTACCCGAGGATACATCTCATCTGCAAGTAGGTGCCTCATTAGGCATTGTCATTGGGAAAAATGCTACTCGTGTAACAGAAGAAAAAGCTTTAGATTATGTATTAGGATATACCATTGTAAATGATGTGAGTATTCCACATGAGAGTTTTTATCGACCAGCTATTAAACAAAAAGCAAGAGATAACTTTTGCCCTGTAGGTCCATGGATTATTGAACGAGATGCAATCGCTGACCCTAATAAGTTGACGATTACAGTATTCGTTAACGATGAATTAAAACAAAAGAATACAACGGCCAATTTAATTCGTCCTGTATCACGACTGATTTCTGAAATTTCGGAATTTATGACGCTGTATGAGGGAGATGTTTTACTGGTTGGGGTACCTGAAAATCCTCCGCTTGTTAAAAAGGGAGATCGAGTACGAATTGAAATCGATGGAATCGGTTATTTAGAAAATACAGTTAAATGAGAATCTCATTGTTTTGTAAAGGAGCGCGATTATTATGAAACATGCACGTGTAGTATTTCAGGAGATCATTCATCACGCAATTGAAACAGATGATGGTCATCTTAAACTTGATAATGGACAAATTGTTTCTGAGGAGGAAGTGGACTGGCTACCGCCTGTCCAACCTAGAACCGTTTTTGCTTTAGGCCTCAATTATGCAGATCATGCAAAGGAACTTGCTTTTCAAGCACCAACAGAACCTTTAGTTTTTCTAAAAGGTCCTAATACTTTTATTGGTCATCGAGGTCAGACTTACCGACCGGCTGATGCTACCAATATGCATTATGAATGTGAACTTGCAGTTGTCATTGGGCGTTCAGGGTCTAACATTAAACGAGAAGATGCTTATGATTATGTAGCAGGATATACCGTTGCAAATGACTATGCCATCCGTGATTATTTAGAAAACTATTATCGTCCGAACTTAAAAGTAAAGAATAGAGATACTTGTACACCAATCGGTCCATGGCTAGTCGATGCAAAAGATATTGAAGATCCTATGAATCTTACATTGCGTACTTATGTAAATGGAAAAGTTACGCAGGAAGGCACAACGAAAGATATGATTTTTAGTATTCCGCAATTAATTGAGTATTTAAGTAGTTTTATGACATTAAATAAAAACGACATTATCCTTACTGGTACGCCTGAGGGCTTAGTTGATACAAAGGTAGGGGATGAAGTCATTACTGAAATTGAAGGAGTGGGACGACTAGTAAATACCATTATTAGTGAAAAGCATTTCTTAAGAACTAAAAGTGATAACGCCATTTTTAGCCAGTGAGAGGGATGAAAACATGCCGCATTTTATAGTTGAGTATACCGATAACATAAAGAAAGAAGCAGACATTCCGAATTTGCTTAAAAAAGTGAATGATGTTTTGATTAGCCGTAGTAATCTTTTTCCGACTGGAGGAATTCGATCAAGAGCAGTTGAACTTCAAGATTACCGAGTAGCAGATGGAGCAGAAGATGATGCATTTGTTCATGCTATATTAAAAATTGGGGCGGGAAGATCGGCTGAAAATAAGAAAGAAACTTGTGACGAACTATTCGAAGTAATCAAGGATCATTTTGCTGATCTATTTACTAGGAGATATCTGGCATTATCGATGGAATTGATTGAATTCAGTGAGGAAGGTACTTACAAGTATAACAATATTCATAAGCGTTTTAAAAAGTAAGAAGGAATCTAATATCTTCATTACTGTTGTTTTTTATTGAAGGCTCATAACCTCCATTTTTCAGAGGTTATGAGCCTTTATATCAAGACAACATAGTTGAATCTGTTTGTAAGAGTAGTTCCGCTTTTTACAATAAAAAACAATTGATGCCGCTTACAATTTAGGTTACATCGCGTTAAGGTTAGATTTTCATTTCAGGAAGGGGACTTTAAATGACAAAGAATCAAGCTTTAGACATGAACTGCATTGAATGGGCAAGTAAAATAAACAAAAGTTATATTGGAGGTCAATGGGTAGAGGGTGGTAGTAAAAGAACTTATTCAATAAAGGATCCATATGATCAGTCAACTATTACAACTGTAGATTTAGCGAATGTAGAGCAAATAAAAGACGCTTATCACAAAGCAAAAGCAGCACAAAAGGAATGGGCTAAATCTACCCCAGAACAAAGAAGAGAGGTTTTAACGAAAGCATTAGACTATTTAGAGAAAAATAAAGAGCATATTTTGGAATTACTTACACGAGAAACAGGTGGAACACTACTTAAAGCTCATGTTGAGTTTGGCTTTGGGGTTAGCGACATAAAAGATTCTATTAATATGGTTGATGAAATATTCTCACCCAAAAATTATGCATCTAGTACACCAGGAAAAGTTAGTCGTGTATATCGATTACCTTTAGGTGTTATTACGTCCATCACACCTTTTAACTTCCCATTTAACATGGCGACAAGAACAATTTTCCCTGCCATTGCTCTCGGGAACAGTGTTGTTCATAAACCAGATCTCCAAGTTGGAATAGTTGGTGGACAAGTTTTTGCAAAGGCTTTCGAAGAAGCAGGACTTCCTGCTGGAGTGTTTAATTCAATTTTAACTGATCTTCAAGAAGCAGGAGATGAATTCCTGTTAAATACGAATTCTTCGTTTATCAGTTTTACAGGATCAACTGCAGTAGGAAAACACATTAATAAAGTAACAGGCGGAACATTAAAACAAATGGCATTAGAACTTGGAGGCAATAATCCTTTAGTAGTTTTAAGCGATGCCGACGTAGAACAAGCAGTGAAAGTCGCCATCTTCGGGAAATTTTTGCATAGTGGCCAAATCTGTGCGATTACAAACCGAATTATTGTTAATAGAGACATTTATGATGAATTTGTTGCTAGATACGTAGAAAAAGTAAAGGGATTAACAGTAGGAGACCCCAAGGACCCTAACACAATTATTGGTCCTGTTATAAATGAAAAACAAGCTGATAAAATCATGGATTTAGTTAATAAAGCAAAGGAAAATGGATTAAAAGTTGCCGTAGAAGGTGACCGTACAGGGAATGTTATTTCTCCATTTGTATTTGTTGATGTACCGAATGATTCAAGTCTTGCATCTTGTGAAATTTTCGGTCCTGTTGCACAAATTATTCCGGCTGAAAGTGATGAAGAGGCTATTCGTTTTGCTAATGACACGGAATATGGATTATCCTCTGCCATTATGACTAGTGACTTAGAAAGAGGGGAAAGATTAGCCCTTGAGATCGAATCTGGTACAACACATATAAATGATATGCCTGCAGTGCTAGAAGGAAATGTTCCATTTGGTGGAGTGAAACAAAGTGGAATTGGGCGTTTTGGATATGAATGGATTGTAGATGAGTTTACTGTTGCGAAATGGGTATCTGTACAAACGAGTAAATTAGATTATCCGTTTTAGGATTGGAGCGAAATTCACAGTTGTTAAAAAAGCCTGTAACCTTGAGTTAACAAGGGATACAGGCTTTTAACTTAGATACCGATAGTAATTATGAGTGGGAAAGCGCTCTTAATATGTAGGAATTTTATATGGAGTCAAATGTAAACTTCTTCAATTTCCCTTGGATATATATTGAGTCTACCTCTAATGACCACATCTTTTTTCCAATTTACAATAAAGAAATAACCATCTTCATCAAATAAAAAATCAGAGACACTGAGGGAAGGTGGTTAATTATCGAAATTTTCTAAAAGTTATATTGATTATTTTTCCTTTTTTAATTACACTTATTTTACGAACGTTAGTAATCGGGTGGAATATGAAAGCTCTACTTATTAAGACAAGTACTTTGGCTCAATTTGTGGAGAAAGGATACGAGAGTACTTCTTTAACTGACATTGTAAAAGAGCACTTTAATTCCTATTATAGTGAGCTTGAAAATTTTGTGGAATTATCTTTACTAAGAGCTGAGAATCTTCGTGTTGGTGTAGATGAAAGAACAATTTCATTTTTAAATTTTTAGATGGCATGTTAGTTGAGTTGATTTACTCAAGTATAGAGAAATTTGATTTAAGGCTTGATCTGTCTTGGAACATCTTCTGGCATGGTATTTCTAAATGAAGAATAGCTACTTCTTGAAATGAAGGTGGCTATTTTTATGTCAAAAACAGGCATTAAGATAGAAGTTCATCATATCTTATCTCCTTGAAAACAGAAAGCCAGAGAGTAGACGTAGAGGAGGATCAACCCTGAATAATTGCGAAATATCTTAAACTTACTTGTGTAAGAAAAGTAATAAACTGTTGATTTAGCTGTTATTCGATTAAACGAGGAAATAATCACATATTAAGCATCGATTTGTAAGCGTTTACTAATTTGTATTACGGGGGGTATAAAGTTGATTAGTCCTTTGAATTCGAAAACAATTAGTTACTTGCCGTCTCAGCCTGACTTTGAATTTCAGACAGATTACTATATTGAACATAAAGTTAGAATTAAACCAAATCAACCATCTATTCTGTTTTACCAATTTAAAATGGGAGGGGTTAGTAGTCAAATTTCTGTTATTCCGGACGGGTGTATCGATATTCTTATTAATTGTGATCAGCATTACGGTAATATTTGTGGAAGCGTTACTAAAAGTAGAGTGATTAATCTTCTCCCAAACAATACATACTTTGGTATTCGTTTTCTGCCATGCCTAGATATTAAGAAAATAAAATTCGGTATTAAAGACCTTACAGATAAAGAAATTTGCTTAAATGAAATGTTTCCTGTAAATACGAATATTTTAGAAAGGGTAGTAACTGACGAAAGTTTCATGGAAAGAGTCAATATATTCATTGAAACATTGGGAAGTCAAATTTTTGAGATTGATATATCAACAAAACTAATAAAACAAGCATTATATAATATATACGCGACGAGAGGTAATATTACGATAACTCAACTTGCAGAAGAAATAGGATATTCAACTAGATATTTAAGAAAACAATTTGAAGACCATATTGGCATTTCCCCAAAATTATTTAGCCAAATAGTAAGATTTCAATCGTCACTAAATATGCTTCTAAGGACAACCCACTTTACGTTAAATGATGTTATTTATGAGAATGGTTATTATGACCAAGCCCATTTGATCCATGAGTTTCGGAATTTTGGATGCGTGACACCTTATCAACTAACTGGGCAAAAAAGCTGCCTGAAAACTAGCTAAATAACGTTTGTTTAGCTAAAGCAATTACTTATTTAAGTAATTGCTTTTTTACGTGCGACTGGCATGCGCATATTGGAAGAATTTTTGGGTGAAAATTTAGAATGTTCCGATTTTTACAATATCAAATTATCTTCATCTGATAATCTGTAATTAATATAAAGAATGCTTATTGTTCCTACTACAGTTCAAAGGAAAAATGGGCAATCAACAAAACAAAAGAGGGGAGTCAGATGAATGACGAAATACCAACTGTTTATTAATGGTAATTGGGTTGAGGCTATGCCAGGCAACGTTTGAGTCTATTAACCTCAGAACCGGAAATGTACAGTTAGACAAAGCATGCCTGGGTTGACTTGAATGAAAAAGTTTTGAATATGGAGGGTAACGCTTTGTATAAATAACAAAATTATAATAACACCAATGGGGGTAGGGATTATAGAGACACAAAAATCAGTAGAGAACATTCAAATTTTATCAGATGGGCAAAGTCTAAAAAGAAGTTTAAAGATGCGAGATTTAGTTATTTTTGGCCTTGGCTTTATGGCACCAGTTGCAGCGATGTCAATGTTTGGAATTATCACATTGGTATCTCAGGGCCATTCTGTCCTCTCATATGTTCTTGGTTTTGTTGCAATGTTATTTACGGCGTACAGTTTCGGTAAAATGGTTGAAGCTTACCCAGTTGCGGGCTCAACCTATACCTACGCCCATAAAGCGCTACACCCTAAAATAGGATTTATAGCTGGATGGGGAATGCTCCTTGATTATCTGTTAATCCCCATGCTAACTTTTTTGATCAGTGCAAGTTTTGCAAACGCCCTTGTACCAAGCATTCCGATTTGGGGTTGGGTGCTCATTTTTGCTATCCCAATCACGATTGTAAATATGATTGGAATTGATATAGCAGCTAAGTTGAACTTAGTTTTAGTGCTCCTCATGATTATCGCGGTGATTGCCTTTGTTTTAAGCGCAAGTCACTTTATTATAACGGGCGATTTAGCTCTAATAAACTATAAGGCAATTTATGATGGTGATTCATTTTCAGTAGGAGCGGTGATTGGTGGGGCAGCTATTGTGATTGTCGCTTACCTAGGTTTTGATGCTATAACAACCTTGGCTGAAGAGACGAACGTAGGAGGGAATAAAATTGGTTTGGCCATTTTGTTTACCTGTGTCATTCAAACAGTATTTTATGTTTCCGTCACTTATTTAGCAGTGATTCTTGTGGGAAACTATTTAGCTATTGATAATCCCGACACAGCCTTCTTCAACGTTTTAGAGACTATAGGGGGCGGGTTTCTTCAGACTTATATTACACTTACGATTATCGCATCTGGAATTGCAAGCGCCTTAGCTAGCCAATCAGCTTCAAGTCGTCTGCTCTTAGGGATGGGGCGTGACAATGTCATCCCTCGAAAATTTTTTAGCTATATCCATCCAAAGTATAAAACACCGGTTAATAATATTTTATTAATGTCAATCATCGGAATTATAGGTGCAGTATCTTTGAATCTGCAAATTGTATCCGACTTAGTTGCATTTGGTGGATTATTAGGATTTGCTTTCGTGAATGTTTGTGTAATTAATCATTACTATTTAAAAAATAAGCAAAAAAATATCGTTAAATATTTGATTATACCATTAATAGGGATGTTGGTTTGTCTTTATATCTTATGGGGGCTTTCAACAACCGGAAAAATAGTTGGATTTACCTGGATGGGAATTGGTGTTTGTTATTTCGTGATTCGATCCTTGTATTCAAAAGAATCAAAGAGACTCTTAACAGATATAGAAGGGCAGAATATTAGTTAAATAAACGAACAATGCTTAATAATATTTGTCTATTAAAGGAGGAATAAAATATGCAATTCGTTACAAAGAGGGAAAACCTAAGTAAATTGGAATTATCAGAACTTGATAAAAAACATTATTTACATCCAACCACACCACCAAGAGCCCATTATTTATCAGGGCCTTCAACAATCTTTACAGAAGGAAAAGGAATTTATCTGAAAGACATAGAGGGGAAGGAGCGTATTGATGGGGTTTCGATGCTTTGGAATGTTAACCTTGGCTATGGGAATGAAGAGCTTGCTGAGGTAGCAAAACAGCAGATGTTAAAACTTTCTTACAGCTCTTCATTCAGCGGACAATCCAATGAGCCTGCTATCCTTTTAGCACAGAAAGTGGCCTCATTAGCACCTGGTGATTTAAATGTTTGCTTCTTCACATCGGGAGGCTCGGAATCTAATGATACTGCATTTAAACTAGCCCGTTTTTATTGGAAAGTAAAAGGTCAGCCAGAGAAAACTAAAATTATTTCTCTTGAACAATCATTCCATGGGGTTACAGTAGGAGCCACAAGTGCTACCGGAATCGAGGGATTCAACAAATTTACGACTTCTAATGCTCCGAACTTCCTTACTGCTGCAGCCCATGTTTTAAATGCAGAACTTGGTGACAAAACTGATCCAAATTACGCGCGTTCTATTCGTGGGATAATTGAATCAGAAGGATCCGACAACATAGCCGCTGTCATTCTGGAGCCAATCCAAGGCGCAGGCGGGGTAAGGTTCCCTCCTGATGGATACCTTCAAGCTGTTCGCAAACTTTGCGACGAACACAACATTTTGCTTATTGCAGATGAGGTGATTTGTGGGTTTGGAAGAACCGGAAAGACCTTTGGTGTTGATAATTGGAACATTGTTCCGGACCTACTATGTGTTGCAAAAGGAATCTCAAGTGGCTACGCACACCTTGGTGCCGTAATTATGAGAGAGCATGTAAGAGAAGCATTTATTCAATCAGATGAAATGATGTTCCATGGATTCACATATAGTGGACATCCAATGGCTTGCGCGGTTGGCTTGAAGACACTTGAGATATTAGAAAGAGATCAAATTGTGGAGAATAGTAGACTTCGCGGTGAAGAATTATTAAAAGGACTTAAGTATCTCGAAAGCAATCACAAACATATAACGAATGTAAGAGGTCTTGGTCTACTTGCCGGTATTGAGCTAGTTAAAGATCCTGAAAATGGCATCTCATTTGATCAGTCGGTACACGCCGCAGCTCTGTATACAGATATATGCATGGACTTAGGGCTGCAATTGCGTTACTTCGATTGGAAGGGAACAAATACGGTTGCTCTTGCTCCACCGCTTATTATTACAAGCCAACAGGTTGACGAGATTATTAACAGAATGTCTGACGCTTTTAAAAGGTTCGAAAAACAAATTTAATTCACGCTAGCAAAATCTATTAAGACTATTGATAGTACAGTACTTTATCTAATAAACGACTGCTGACCAGGTGCTCATAACATATGAGTACCTGGTCTTTTTGCGTTTATTCATCATACGGTCTAAATTTTTTACAGAGGATTAAGCCGAGGAATAATTGATTTAAATACACTATATAAAGACCAATCCATGATGGAAGGTCTTTATTTTGTTCATCAAATCTCCACCATATGTAGAAAATTAAAGCTCGATAAAATCAAAATATCCCTGAATAAAATTAAATGAAAAACAACCTATAAACCCTAATAAGTAAAGGTTCACCGGCTAAATAAAAATATAGATTGATCTGAAAAAAGCAATTCTACAAGTATCAATAATGGATGAGAACCTGTTTTAAACAATATTAATTCCTGCAGTCGCATTACCAAGAATAATGTCAACTGCAGTTTCTCCTGGTAACGATGAAATATAAAATACCATTAATAAACGATCACCTGCAGCTACTGGTACTGCTTATATAGAAAGCTTCGAAAGGGAACAAATAATCATACCTTATTCCATTGTAGGGTTAATCTTAAAAATGGTTTAAATTTAGTAGTTGACCCCGTGGTTTATTGTCTGTTATATTTTCAGAAACACTAAAAGGATAGGTGAAGAAGTTCGGCATAGCAGAAGTTTGATTTTCGCGAACTTTGTTATGACTGGAAAAGAGTAAAAAAATCAATTTGAAGCAAACTGAAATAAGCATTTTTATGTGTTTATTTGGTATGCCCATTTGATTTTTTACTCTACGGACTGATTCTCTTTTTTAACCGCAGAGTAAAGCTCTGCGGTTTTTTGTGTTTTAAAATTTTTAGGAGGAAGTTTTTATGAATAATTTATTAAACCAATTACAGGTACCTTCACGATTTGAACAGACTGATAATATTTTTTGGCAGGATCCTTATATTGCCAAACAATTATTAGAAGCTCATTTAAACTCTGATATTGAAGGAGCTAGTAGGAGTTTTCCGTTTATTGATAAATCTATTGATTTTATTCAACAAATAGCTCCCAAAAAATCTTATCAAAAAGTACTAGACTTAGGTTGTGGTCCAGGACTTTATAGTGAGCGATTAGCCAAAAAAGGTTATACGGTAACAGGGATAGACTTCTCTGAAAACTCAATTCGTTATGCTAAAGAACAAGCAAAAAAACTAGATTATGATATTGAATATCGCTATGAGAATTATTTGGAATTAAATGATTCAAATATCTATGACCTGGCCCTATTAATATATTGTGATTATGGTGCTCTTGCACCTGAAGATCGCAGGAAATTACTTTTCAACATTTGGAACAGTTTGAAGAATGGTGGAAAGTTGTTATTAGATGTTTTCTCTCAAAATAAATTTGATCAATTCAAAGAAGAACAATATTGGAGTACTAATGAAGATGGTGGTTTCTGGTCAAAGGATTGCTATGTAGCTATCGGTAGAAATCTTAAATATCTTGATAGAGTAACATTAGAGCAAACAACAGTGGTAACCGATGATAAAATAGAAACTTACAACATTTGGTATCAATTCTTCACAAAGGAATTCTTCATCAAAGAGGTAACCGCTGTAGGGTTTATTGTAAAAGAAATTTATGATGATGTTTCTGGTAAAACAGGAACCGGAGGAAGTGAAACTATCGCCTTATTGTTAGAAAAACAAGGGTAAATTGATTTTTTTCTTTTTCATTGCTTCATTATAATGGAGCAATGAAAAAGCTTAATTAGGGGTCCCGCCATATGCCTATCAACCTAATGGAACAGACTGTCCCCAAAACGATAAAAATAAACTTCGGTGCTATAAAAAACACAAAATTTTCGTTTGGGGGTACTTTAAAATCTTAGGTTGATGGCGATGGGGTGCATGCTATCAAAAATAGCTCTGCTTGAGTAAACGATCTTCTGCAAGTTTTTTTTATTGAAAACCCTTTTTCTTTATTCTTTAATAATTATTTGCGCCGAATTTAACTTGCACATTTGCATCCTCGTATTCTTTTTTTACCAGGTAGATAATTTCATTTGCTTGATATTTTGGTAGTTCCTTTGCCATCACTGTTACAGAAACTTTTTCTCCTTCTATTCGTACTAAAGCATCGGGGTAGCCTAGTGTCTTGATTTGCATCTCGAGTATGGTTTCTGTAGATTCTTCTTTATTGAGAGTATCAATTTCTATAGACGCCTTATTTTTTTCTTCAGCAAAATACTGATCTGACGTAATTTGTTGTGTTAACTTTTGGCGAAGTTGGTTTCTCTCGTTACTAACTTGTAGGCGCGTTTCTTCAAATAAAGTGCTTGAAGAGGATACTTCCTTTGTTACATTCTGTAAAGTTTCTTTTTGATCTGCATCTTCTCTAAATGTAATCTCCTCTTTTGATTGTTTTGGTGAATCCATCAAAGAATAGACGGAAATAACCGCTACTAGGGTTAATAATGCAAGTAACCAAGACGATTTACTTTGTAGGTGCATTCACTGTCCCTCCATCAATAAATTTTGTGAAATACTAAGCATTTTTTCAATGTCTGTTCAATGAGAAATTTATGGAGCAGTATCGTTTATTATGTTAATGGCAAGAAATGCGTAATTAATGAGCCCTCACTTGAGAGTTAATAGAGCATGAGTCTTACTTGCCTTAAATATATTCCTAAGAAACCTAATTCTTACATAAAACTTAAAAATAAATTACGTCCTCAAACTCTAGCAAGTCTGGAATAGATTGTTATAAACTGAGAATAAGGAAAAACGATTTACACATTTAAGGAGGGAACAATTTTGATAATTATGGAAACAGAAAGGTTAGAATTACGAGAATTTAATGATGAGGATATTTCTGTCCTTCACACAATTTTTTCAGATGCAGAAACAATGAAATATTATCCGTCTCCATTTAATTTACAACAAACTAAAAATTGGATTGACAAAAATAAACAAAGATATCGAGAAGATGGTTATGGTTTATGGGCTGTCTGTTTAAAAGAATCGAAAGAATTAATTGGAGATTGTGGCCTCGTTAAACAAATAGTTGATGGAAAAACTGAAGTTGAAGTGGGTTACCATATTCATAAAAAATATTGGTCTAAAGGATATGCAACTGAAGCAGCTAAAGGTTGTGTGGAATATGGATTTACACATTTAGGACAAGAAAAATTAATAAGTATTATTGATCCAAAAAATGGACCATCCATTCGTGTGGCTGAAAAAAATGGTTTTATGAAGGAAAAGGAGTCGTTTATTTTTAATAAAATTCATGCTATATATTCATTACAATAGAATAAGTTGCAATTGTAATTAAGTGATTGCAATTGCAACTTTTTGATATTTTGTATAGAGAATTATTGATAGAAAATTAAGTACAATATATTATAGTTAGATTGGAAGTTCTTATCTATTTTTTTGTTACAGGAATTTTTGAAAGATCCTTTTTTAAATAGTAGTGCTTATAATCTCTTCCTACATTGTCCAATGTACCGTATACTTGATATCCGTGATTTTCATAAAAATCTAAAGCTTGAAAACTTAAAGTATCCACTTTTATGAAATCACAGTTGTTATGTAAAGCAATTTGTTCGATTTCTACTAATAATTGAGAGCCATAGCCTGAACCACGAATTTCCTCATCGATCATAAGTGTATGGATCTCTAACCAATTCCAACAAATTTCCCCCAGTATACCACCACAGATTTGACCATTTTCATCTGTAAGGAAGAGGTTGATATCTTGATATCTACCTCTTAAATCTTTTGGGAAATGTTTCAAATTGTATTCATACAGCTTATTATTAATTAAAGATTTTTTACGATCATTTTGCTCTTGTGAGATGTTGTATTGCATAAATTTTTTCCTCCTCTTTTATAATGGGAAATTTCGCTTCCAAATCATATGATGGCTATTTTCACTCCAATAATGTTCTAGTAAAAAGTTTTGCTTCCCCAATTTTTTCTGCCAAAAAGTTTGAGCCTGTTTGTAGCCACTATCTAAACAAAAACCTCGCACATTTTTACTCTCTAGCGTGGTGAACATTTTTTGAAGTAACATCGATCCTATTCCACGATTTTGATAGTGGGGGTGAACAAAAACCGTCCCAATCTCAGGAAATTCTATTAGATCGTCCTTTATCGTTTTTTGAATCAATTCATTCGCTACTCCGTATTCGATTGTACCCATAATATTCTTAGTTTCTTCATCAACTGCTATCCAGAAAAATCTTTTCTCTCCTTGGCTATCCAAATCCCATTGTAAATAATGTTTTTTTAGTTCCCATTCTTCTTTTTGATCATCATGTAGCCCTGCAAGACCTTCTTTTTCAAAAGTATCGGTAATCACAAGGAGAAAAAACTCATGCAACTCTTTAGTATCTGTTGGTTGGGGACGTCTTATGTTAATTTTATCCAAATAGCATCCTCCTAATTATAAAATAAAAAAGATAAGTATATATAGCATTAGACAAATAACCAGGTACTTAAAAAGTAAAGACCTGGTCATTTTGCAAATCATTCATTCATTTTTTCATTCTCTGGTTCTAAGTGAATAAGAATATTGGCTTGATGAAAGAGGTTATTTATCTTTTCTTCAATACGATCACATAAATCATGAACGGTTTCAATGCTTTTATTGGATGCTACAACTAAATGGAAATCGATATATTCTTCAGCGCCGGAACGTCTAGTTCGAAAATCATGATACTCGATGTATTCATCTTTAAATGATTCAATAATTTGGATAATTTGTTCTTCCTCTTCTTTTGATAAACGCGCATCTAATAATGGAGGAAATGCTTCTTTCATGAGTTTGAAAGCTTCCACCATAATATAACAGGCTAATAGAATACCGATAATTGGGTCTAATATATACCAACCAGTTAAATGGACAATCAATAAACTTAGGGCAACGCCTAATGATGTATAGACATCTGTAAGTAGGTGGAGTGCATTTGATTTCATGGCAACAGAGTTGGTATTCTTTGCAGTTCTATAAACAATCCTTGATACAACAAAATTAATCAAGGCGCCAAATAACATGACCAGTATTCCTAGAACTGGGAGTTTGATTGGTGTGGGAGTAATAATTTTATGAATACATTCGTAAATAATCCAAATCCCAGCAACAAAAATTAACAGTGTTTCAATCGTTCCAGAAATATTTTCAACCTTCCCGTGTCCGTAGGGATGCTCTTTATCAGCTGGTTTACCGGAGATTCGTACGGAGAAAAAGGCAATTAAAGAAGCGAGTAAGTCTAAAAAAGAATGGATTGCTTCAGACAAAATTGCTACCGATCCAGTGAACAATCCAACAATAATTTTTAAAAGGACAACAGTAGAATTACTAATAACTGATAAAAATGCAATTTTTGATGAATTCACCTTAAATCACCTCCTGATACATTTAGACTTATGATACCAAGTAAACTTTGTGTGGGTCTATAGCAACGTTTTTTCCTAATTCCTATTAAATAATGAGTGTGAAAAAAAGTTGTATAAAGGAAAGATGCATAACCATAGTTAATAAATATTTATACAATACATTAAGGTATTAGCTATGGTCTTTGGATTAAGATAATATGCTAATTAAGCGAGAGAAGAATAAAATTATAGTATGTGTAGCCTAAAGAATATCTAGGATTTAATATCTATCACCGTTTTCTATTGTTCACATTAACTGTAAAATTAGACAACAGAAAAAAGAAAAGGAATTGATATCCATTTTCTACCTTCGATAAAATAAGATAGGGTCATCACACAAAGTTTGAGATGCATTTGTTAAAACGTATATCAATAAAATAGTGGTTTCAAATTAATTTGGTCGGTAAAGAGGCGGATGGTAAAGTGAATTATATTCAAATTACTAGGAGCAATATTGAACAGGAGCATTTATGTTGTGCACTTGGGGCGAAGCAATACGAACAAGCGGTAAAGGAAAAGAAAGAATGGCTAATGAACCGTATGGATGAGGGGTTAGTTTTTTATCGTTTAAATGATCAGGCAAAGGTGTTTATTGAATATTTACCTGCAAAACAAGCTTGGGTTCCTATAGATGCACCGAATTATATGTATATTAATTGCCTTTGGGTTTCAGGTAAGTATAAAAATCAGAATCATGCGACAACTGCTTGAAAAGTGTAAGGAAGATGCACTAGCGCAAGGTATGGATGGTAACGTACATATAATAGGGGGGGGAATGTTTCCATTTCTAAGTGATAAGCGTTATTTTGAACAGTTGGGGTTTAAAGTTGTAGATCAAGCAGCACCTTATTTTCAGCTAGTAGCTAGTTGTCTATAAATTTAACGATTGTGCCGAGTATCCTTCCTTTAAACTACAGAAGAAAAATCCTTTATCTAATAACAGAGGTATTGTGATATATTTCACTGCCCGATGTCCGTTTGCAGTAGGTGTTATAAATGATTTGAAAAATAAAGCAGAGAAAAGGGGCATTCCTTTTCATGCATATCAACTAATGACGAAAGATGAAGCACAGAATGCACCTATCATATGGACAACCTTTGGGCTATCTTACAATGTTCAGTTTATTTCACATGAAATTATGAGTGCAAACAAGTTCGAAAAATTATTAAATACATTATGAGTAGGGAATTTATCCCCCTTTTATGAACTTTAAAATTAGAGCAAATAAACAAATACCTATAAAAGAACCTAGAGTAAACGACCAAGAAAAATAATCGTAAAAGATGTATGCAATTACGATTGCAAGCATATAGCCGAGAACAGTGCCTAACAATTGTTTTTTGATATTCAACGTTCTCACTCCTTATTGCGTAGGATTTTTAAAATTTATCCCCCTTATTTACATTTTATAGAATTATCAGACAAATATCCATGGGAATTAAGAAGTGAGGTAGACATCAGCTTTGAAAATTAGCAAACAGTATGCAGAACATTTTATATGGGGAGATCCATGTGATGGCTGGCATTTAGTGAAGAATAAAGATCTCAGTATTATTTATGAGTGAATGGCTGCTAAAACAGTTGAGGTTAATCATTATCATCAGCATGCACAACAATTTTTCTTTGTGCTATATGGAACAGCAACGATCGATATTGACGGAGAACGAATTGTGTTACAAAAAAATGAAGGAATTGAAGTGCTACCCATTAAACCGCACCAGATGCGTAATGATTCAGGGGAAGAGGTAGAGTTTTTGGTCATTTCACAAGCAAATAGTAGAGGAGATCGTGTTCGTATCCAACTATAAAGTAATTTTCATTCTTTTGCATGAGGAATGTATTTATTTTAGTAAGTATAGTAAATGTTAACAATTGCAAAGGAGATGTTTTACGAATGAAGATTACGAAGGTGAAACTATATGTCCATGATCTACATAAAATGAAGGAATTTTACTGCAATCATTTAGGATTTACATTAATTCAGAATACGGATAACTTTTTTGATATAGCTGTTGGTGAAAGTATTATCACTTTTGAAAAAATACCGTATTTGGTTAAAAAACAATATCATTTTGCGTTAAATATTCCATGTAATCTATTTAAACAAGCGAAAAGCTGGGTAAAAGAATATGCAGAATTATTATTTTCAGAGGGACAGGATGAAGTATACTTTGATACATTAAAGGCTCTTTCTTGTTATTTTTATGATCCAGAAGGAAATATTATTGAGCTCATTTCAAGACAGGATGTAAATCCAAAACAGGATGTAGAGTCTTTTTCACCCGAGCAAATACTAAATATTGCCGAAATGAATTTAACGACGGATGCTATTTATTCAGTAGCCGATAGTTTAAAAGAATACGGTATAACGCCAATGAATCATAACGAAATTCGCTCAAATGCTCTCACGTTTATGGGGAATTATGAAGATGGAGCAAATTTACTTTTAGGACCAAGTGAACGTATTTGGTATTTTTCTAATAAAAAAGCAATTGTTAGTCCTATTAAGATAGAAATCAATAAAAACTTGCAACTATGCATGACCGAAGACGGTGATTTCACCATTTCGCAGCTTTAAAAACACTATCAGACCATAAAATCTCCTTATAATTGCCATTGAATAAAACGAAAAGGGATTAGGGGAATATTCGGGAGAAAAACTGCTCATAAAATCCCGTTGGTGAAGACTAATAATCGGTGGGGATAAAGTAACCCCCCCTGAAGGTTTCATTTAGAAGTAGTGCAATAAAAATGCTAATAATCAATCATAAAGGAGTTATTTTATTGAAAGCAAAAAGCATTAAATTATATGAATTTGGAAGCCCTCGGGAGGTTTTGAAGTTTGAAAATAAAACGATTCAGCCCCCTCAAGAACAAGAAATTCTTGTTCGAATGCTGGCTCGACCTATTAATCCTTCAGATTTAATACCAATATGGGGGAGTTATGCTCATCGAATTTCTTTACCAACTATTCCTGGCTATGAAGGGGTCGGTATTGTAGAAGATGTAGGTCCGTATGTTTCTCAGAATCTTATCGGAAAGCGTGTATTACCTTTACGAGGGGAAGGGACTTGGCAGGAAATTGTAAAAACAAGCGCAGAATTCGCAGTGCCCATTCCAGATTCTATCGATGATTTTACTGCAGCGCAAATGTATATCAACCCAATGACAGCTTGGGTGACTTGTACGGACATATTACAATTGAGGCCAAATGATGTTTTATTAGTGAATGCTTGTGGGTCCGCAATTGGACACATATTTGCTCAGCTAGCAAAATTATTAGGTTTTCAATTAATCGCAGTAACGAGAAATAATCGACATACGGACGATTTAATTCAGCTTGGCGCTTCCTATGTAATAGATACTTCAAAAGCACCGCTCTATGAGACAGTAATGGAACTAACAAATGGTAGGGGTGCTAATGCTGCTATTGATTCTATTGGAGGGGCAGCAGGCAATGATCTTGCTTTCTGTCTGAAATCTGGAGGGAACTTTTTAGCTATTGGTCTTTTATCAGGTGTGCAAGTGAATTGGCAGAGAATCGTTAAAGAGGCAAATGTAAATGCAAATATGTTCCATTTGCGTCATTGGAATAAGCAAGTATCGGTAGAAAGATGGCAAGATACATTTCATCATTTAATTCAACTAGTTAATAGTGGTAATTTAAAAATGATGACGGTTGATGCTCATTATGATTTGTTAGACATTAAAAACGCGATAACGGCTGTTGAATCATCTAAAACTACTAAAGGAAAGATTTTTTTAACTTCTTTCAGCGAATGTTCACCCGCTGAAATATAGGAACTCAGTCTAAGAACGCCACGTCCTGTGGCAATTTATCTGCGCTTTCGCACAAAAGACACCTGCTGCTGACGCTGCGTTGGCACTACGCTTTCGCACAAAAGACATATTGTTGGCCTAAAGCACTCCTTTCCGATTCCGGACGCAATTATGCATGGCATAATTGATCAAGTTGTAAATAAAAATGAAGGGTATTATTTTTACCCTTCGTTTTTTTATGCCAGCTTAAAAAATCTAAGATTATTACGATCCTAAAATAAATCAGTTGATAAATAACGCAGACCAGTATCAGGTAAAATAACGACAATTCGTTTTCCTCTGTTCTCTGTACGTTTTGCAAGAGCTGTGGCGGCAAATATAGCAGCACCTGATGAAGTACCTACTAATATACCATCTGATTTCGCAACTGCGCGTGCAGCCTCATAAGCTTGTGCAGTTTCTACCTCAAGCACTTCATCAATTATTTCTAAATGAACATTCGATGGTACACGAGCCTCGTCGGCATCAGAGAAGCGGTGAACGCCTGTGATTTCATGGATATCTGGATTATCAACTGTTGCAATGGAATTAACAGCAGGCTCTACTCCAATGATCTGAATAGCTGGATTTTTTGATTTTAAGTATGCGCCAGCACCACTTATCGTACCACCTGTGCCGATTGCTGCCACAAAGATATCAATTTGTCCGTCTGTATCCTCCCAAATCTCAGGGCCAGTGGTTAACTTATGAATATTTGGGTTGGCATCATTATTAAGCTGATTTAAAAACACAACATTTTCTTCTTGTTCAACGACTGTTTCTCGAAATACTTTATTCGTTTCAACAAAATCACCCTCTGTTTCCTCAAAAGCAGCTACCATTTCTGGGACATCTGAAAAAGGGACAACCTCCGTTCCGTATGCCTTTACAACTTTTGTACGCTCTTCACTTACACCATCCTGCATGTAAATTCGAAGCTTATAGCCTTTTGCAGCTGCAATTGCGGCTAGACCAATACCGGTATTGCCACTTGTTGTTTCAATTATTGTTTTATCCTTTGTTAATATACCACGAGCTTCAGCATCCTCAATCATCGCTTTAGCAACACGGTCCTTCACACTATTAGCAGGATTAAAATACTCTAGCTTTACGATAATTTCGGCTTCTAACTGTTGCTCTTTTACATACTGATTTAATGCTAATAGTGGTGTATGTCCGATTAATTCTGTAATAGATTGTTTGATCTTCTTCGTTACAATTTGACCCATCCCAATCAACCCCTTCAATTTAACTTATTTCAGTGGGGTCCAAACACCCGCTGAAATAGAGGAACTCAGGCTAATAACTTCACATCCTGTGAAAACGCCTGAGTAACCAACATCGTATAGGCCCTTGTGTTGTTGCTGCCGCTACGCTTTCGCGCAAAAAACATCTGCAGGCCTAAGCACAAAGCCGATTCCTGACGCAATTATGCCGAGGCATAATTGTTCCTACTTAACTTACTTGTTTTGTAGGAATTAGTGGAATCGTATCATGATAAATCCTTATAAGCAATAAAATGCCTGATAGAATGATTGAATCTAATGATAGAAAAAAATAATGAATCCAATCTACAAATTAATTTTTCCTATGTGTAATGAGAGAAGTCTGGATTATTATTGATATTGCTTCTATGCGAAAGCGAGTAGCATGTAACACAAATTAACGTCTTTTCAGAAAGAAATATCTGCATTGTAGCTGATTAACTATTCCTTTTTAATCCAAATGAACTAATAGAAAACATAAAAGTAATCTTTAAAGTGCATAAATATATGTTTATTTGGAGGAATTTACTTTAAATTTGCTAATTAATGATATTTTGGAATAATATTTGTTAAAATGTAGCCTTGTATAAAAGTTGGCTGAAGTGGAAACTTGGTGACTACTTGAGATCAACGTTAAAAATGAGCTATTAAATAGCTTGATGTAGTTTGGGAGATGAAAGTATGAAAGAAACAATTTCTTCAGTTTGTATAACTGCTGAAACAAAAATTAACATGATGAAGCATAAGTCTGCTAATTATTTATTGTTAGCTATTTTTGGCGGACTTTTTATCGGATTTGGAATTTTGCTCATCACTACTATTGGCGGCTTATTAAGTCCAACTGAGGTACCAAGTATGAAAATCTTACAAGGATTAGCATTTGGTGTGGCACTTAGTATGGTCATGATGGCTGGGGCAAATTTATTTACTGGTGATAATCTAGTTTTAACGGTTAGTACACTATCAAAAAAATCATCACCATTTGAGATGTTGGGCATTTGGTCGTTTAGTTACATAGGAAATTTCTTTGGTTCTCTTTTAGCAGCCGCATTATTTTTTTACTCGGGGTTAGCAGTTGGAGACACAGCCGCTTACATTGAAAAACTGGCTACAGCTAAAATGAATGCTAGTTTCGTTGAACTTTTATTGCGAGGAATTTTATGTAACTTGCTTGTATGCTTGGCCGTATGGTGTACCTATAAATTAAAAACAGAGACTGGAAAATTAGTAATGATCTTCTGCTGTATTTTCCCTTTTGTCACAATTGGATTTGAGCACTGTATAGCAAATATGACATTGTTTTCCCTTGCACTCCTCATACCTCATGGTGAACTAGTATCGTTTGGTGGAGCCATTTCAAATCTATTACCTGTAACACTAGGTAATATTATTGGTGGAGCCGTTATTGGTTTTGTCTATTGGATGAATGGCAGAGATTGACAAATCACTAGGTATTGCTAATGCAGTCAGTTTAATTGGAGTAAAATACTGCTTGCCATGGCAATTTGAGAAGTGATTGTAAGGATCTGTTTACATATACAGGAATATAAAGCGATACGATTATATCAAGTGAAATTAACGGATGAATACTTGACAAATTCCATCTCTTAATATACTTTGACTTTTAGATAAATCGTAGATAGAATGACAGGTAGAGTTGCTTATGTAACTCTACCTATTTTTATTTCTGTCAATGTGATTAATGCTATGAAATTAATAGATAATGTTATGAATATAAAAGAGCGGAGGAACTCAAAAATGGAACAAGAAGTCAACCAACATACGATTCTTCAAGCAATTTTAGAGCTTTCAAAGCAAATGCAAGACATGAAATCGGATCTTCAACAACAAATCGAAGCAGTTGAGAAGAGATTAGAAGAAAAAAACGAAGCGTTGGAAAAAAGATTAGATAAAGTTGAACAAAATTTAAGTCGAAAAATTGACCTTGTAGATGCAAAGTTTGATATTTTATCATCAGATGTAATAACGACAAAAGCTGAAGTATCTATGCTTAAACAAGTAAAATAGTATTAATTATGCCTCGACATCATTCCATGACACACGCTACCGTATTCCTTAAGGGTACGGTATTTTTTTATGGTATAATAAATGTCACGAAGGAGTGAAAACATTGTTAAAAACAGAGGTATTTGAACAATTAAAAAAGGCAATGAAAGAAAAGGATGTATTAGCAAAAGGCGTATTATCGCTTTTGAAATCTGCTCTAGATTTAACTGAAAAAGAAAAGGGAGAAGCTTTAACGCCTGAAGAGGAAATCACTATTATAAATCGTGAAGTAAAGCAAACAAATCAGGCTCTAGAGGGTGCTCAAAATGCAGGGCGCGCAGACTTAATTGAAAAAGAGGAAGCGAAATTAGTTCTTCTAAAATCATTTTTACCAGAGCAATTAACTGAAGAAGAAATTACAGAAAAACTTTTGGCAGCTGGTGTTGTAAAAGGGATGAACATGGGGGAAGCGATGAAAATTGCAAAACCTTTACTAACTGGTCAGGCTGAAGGCGCTGTTATTTCAAAAGTTGTAAAGGGCCTTATTTAATATCGATAGAAACAGCCTCCTACTCCTATGTAGTAAGGGGTTGTTTTTTTGGGCTACTTTATTTTTTGTGCCAAGTTTGTGTCACTATTGCCAAAAAATGAAAACACCTATATACTCATTATTAACCACTGGTCAACAAGGAGGATACTATGTCGCCACGTAAGCCGTCAACAAAAGATTTGACGAAAGAAATGATTATAAATGAGGCTCATAAGCAATTTATCACGAAGGATTTTCAGCAAATATCAATGCGAAGTATTGCTAAAGAGCTTGGTTGTAGTCATGGGGCTATTTACTATCATTTTAAAAATAAAGCAGAAATATTTTATGCAATATTAAGTGACTATTTCACTGAACTAAATAATACTTTAGATGAAAATATGAACGGTCCTGATGATCAGACCACTAAACTGCTGAATGTTTTTGTAGGCTATATGGCGTTTGGTTTAAATAATCAAAGTCAGTATGAATTAATGTTTATCATGAGGGATAGCGAAATTGATGGGCTATCGCAAGAGGCAGCGAACCATAGTTATGAAAAATTTGCACAATCTGTACAGTCCTTATCACAGGCAGAACTGTTGATTTCAGATATACATTCTACATTCATTGCTCTTCATGGATTTGTTGCACATTATCGTCATTATGTAAAAAATTATGAGGAAGCGAAAGAAGCAGTGGATGTACATGCAAAATTTCTTATCAAGGCTTTAACATTAAGAGAGTAGCTCTAGTAAAAAATCTAGAGCATTCTTTTAACAGTTATTTGACCAGTGGTTAATTAATGAGGGGGGAATAAAGTTTGCGAAAAGCATTAGTTATTGGGGCATCTGGTGGTATGGGTTATGCGCTAGTAAATGAACTAGTTAGTCGAAATATACAGGTGAAGGCATTTGCTAGAAATGAAAAAAAGTTAGTTGCACTTTTTCGGCAGCACAAAAATGTCGAAATCATTTCGGGTGATGTATTTAATGAACAAGATATAATGAGAGCTTCAAACGGTGTGGATATTATTTTTCATGCTATTAGTTTTCCGTATCAGGATTGGGAAAAGCTCCATTTGCGATGCTTAGATATGGTGATTAACATAGCCGAAAGGCGAGGAGCGAAGATTGCACTTGTAGATAATATTTATGCATATGGAAGACAATCGATAAACCCTGTAATAGAGCAAGCGAGAAAGGAACCACAGACGAAAAAAGGGAAAATTCGTTTAACGATGGAAAATAAATTGAAAAACAGTAAGGTACCCTCGTTAATTGTACATTTCCCTGATTTGTATGGACCAAATGCAGAGAATACAATACTCTATGAAACATTAAAAAGTGTTGCACAAGATAAAAAAGCTAATTTTGTAGGGAATATGCAAGTGAAGAGAGAATTTCTTTATACAGTTGATGGTGCAATGGCTATGGTTGAGCTTGCTTTACGAGACGACACATATAATCAGAACTGGAATGTGCCGGCTGTTCACCCAATTGCAGGGGAAGAACTAGTGAAAATTTTACGTGACATTACTGGCTACAAAAAGGGTATTCGTACAGTTTCTAAAGGCATGATCCGACTGATTGGAATATTTGCTCCTTCTATGAAAGAAGTAGTTGAAATCTTGTATTTAACAGAAGAACCGGTCATTTTAAGTGGGGAAAAATTTGAAAAGGATATAGGTGCTTTACCAAGTACTTCATATACAGTAGGGCTAGAAGAAACGCTTGCATGGATGAACAAGAGGGCATTAAAAACCTTTTAAGAGTCAATGAAAAAATCCGCATAAACTTCTGTTGGTAGAAACTCACCTACAGAAAGCATAGCGGATTTTTTTATTAGTATTTCTTACAGCTTAAATTTTTGTATGATATTACGAAGTTCCTGTGCCATCTCAGCTAAATTATTTGAAGACGCTGTAATCTCTTCAATACTAGCTGATTGTTCCTCAGAAGCAGCAGCCACATTTTGAATGTTTCCAGATGCTTGAACGGCTATTACATTAACTTCCTCTACAGAAAATGCAATGTTGTTAACCCCGTCATTAATGTTTGAAATGATATTATTGACATAATCCATTTCTTGGGTTAATGAAGTAATATTCGAATATATTTCTTTAAAGGCTTCACCTGATTCATTAAAGCTAGTAGAGCTTTCTGCAAGATTACTACTGCTAATTTCCATGGACTTTACAGCTTGCACAGACTCTTCCTTAATGGTTTCAATACGTGTTCGAATACTATTTGTTGCTGCTAGTGATTGGTCGGCAAGTTTACGTACTTCTTCGGCTACAACCGCGAATCCTTTACCGTGCTCACCAGCACGTGCCGCTTCAATAGATGCATTTAAAGCGAGTAAATTAGTTTGATCAGTAATCTCGTTAATTAAAGTTACAATGTCGCCGATCTCATTTGAATAAGTGCTTAAACGTTTCACAACCTCTGAAGTATCTTGAATAGCATTAGATGTTAAGGCCATTTTTTCTGTAGCACTTTGAATCGTCGTATTGCCTTTTTCTGAAATAGAAGATGCATTAGATGCTTTAGTAGTGACATCATTTACGCTCGATACAACTTCTGACATCTTTGTGGAGATTGTCGTAATATGACTTTCTACTTCTTCAATAGAGGAAGTTTGTTTATCTGATCCTGCAGCTACTTCTTGCATGGAAGATGTTATTTGTTGAATCGATGCACTTGTTTGCTCAGAGCCTGCCGATAACTCTTCGGACATAGCAGCTACTTGCTCTGCATTTTCAGCAATTTGCTGAATAAGTGAGCGTAAGTCTTCTGTCATATTTTCAATGCCACCTGAAAGCTGTGCAATTTCATTAGAACCCTGTATGTTAAGTGATTCAACAGCTAAGTCTCCTTGTGCCACTTTACCAACATAACTAGTCATATTTTTAATTGGTTTTATAATGCCTTTACTAATGAAATAAGCCACAATAATACCGAATAACAAAAACATCACAGTCATGATGATACAAATCCAAAGAGTCTCTGTTTGAAGTTTAGAAATAAAGGAAGCGTCCATATCTAAACCAAAAAGAATATCAGTATCTTTAAATGGTAAAAAAATCGATTTATGAATTCCGTATTCATCTTCATAAATATCACTGGATTGAACGGTTTCAGTATCTAGTGCATCCTTCATTTCCTGGCTAAAAACATAGTCTGCTTGATAATCATCTTTATCGCTTAATGCCACGATATGTTCTTTACCATTTGCACGGGAAAGAACGTAGGCATTTTGAATATCATACTCTTTAAGAGTGTCATTTAATTCTTTTAATATGTCATCATATTTATCCTTATCGCCGTCATCTGCAGCTTTGACGTCATTTTCGTCTAGATCATCAAAAATTGTATTTGATATTACGTCTAATGATGACTCAAATTGAGTAATAACAAAATTATCGATGATCCGATAAGATGTAATAAATAAGACGATACTAAAAATTACTGAAATAATAGCAATTGGAATAGTGAAACTTGCAATATATTTATAGAGTAAAGAGCTTTTAAATTTTTTGACTATACTCAACTTTAGCAGCCTCCATTACTTTCACCTTTTGTTGTAAGAACTGAACCATATCACTAACATGTTCTGTCTCGGTATAAGGAGAAATTGAAAAGAATTTTGCAGCAGCGACTGGAATTTGTTGTTTTGTATCGCTAGTATTGACAGTGCAAACACGTGTTGTATCACCGAAAAATACTTCGTCGCGACCTTCTCCTATAATTTCAAATAAAGAAGCGTTAAGGCCATTAATATATTCAATCTGATCTTGTGTATAGCTACCTGTCTGTTCAGATTTCCAATTCAAGCCTTCTGGATACAAACGAAATGCTGTGACTGGTCCAATATTAGACTCATTGACTACTTGTAACATTGGCGTTTTCTCAGCTAACTGCGCACGGAACGCTAAATTTACACGCACATAATTAGCCAATATTTGTTGGTAGCCTTCTTTACCAAACGCTTGTAATGCAGCATAAATAGCAATTGAACTACCCATACGAGAGCACTCTAATGTATAGCCTGTATGATAAGAACCATAGCCTCGATTACCAACATAAGGTGTGTCGAAGTCCTCAATATCTAATAGTTGCAAATGTTTTCCTTCTTTTATTAAGAATAAGCTTGTTAAATACGGTGTTTGACCAAGCTTTTGGAAGTCAAAGCAAAGGCTATCTGCAATAGGAAGATATTGCATACGGTCTCTAATTTGTTCAAGACCTTGTAAAACATCAGTCTCGAACTGAAGTGGGTTCGCCTTAAAATCATAATCGTTGAAAAATGCGTAAAAACCACCTAAAGCTGAATCAGCATGAATATGTATAGGTTTTAATGAATGTTTTTGTTCTAGCTCAGTTGTAACATTTTTGATTGCTTGTACATCGTCAATGGCAAATTGATCTGTAGCGCCTGTTGTAGCAACTACATACACTGGAATGCCACCATTTTCGATAACCTCAGTCATACGTAAACGTAAGTCTTCGATATCCATTGAATGGTCTTTTCCAGCTTTAACACGAATTAAATGTTTGCTACCGATGCCGACTGCTTCAATTGATTTTAATAAGCTGTAATGTGCATTTTCAGAAGCGAAGCAATATAAATTATTTGGTACGCCATCTTCCTTTGCGTTCGGGAATTGTTTAGCAATCGCAAGACGTAGCCCACTGAAAACAGCCCCTTGTCCACCCCAAGTTGTGTAACCAAAACTTTGTGTATAGTCATAGCCAACTAACTTCGACATCATTGCTACTACCTTTACCTCACATTCTGCGGCAGCAGGTCCGTATACATCCCATAGATTGTTACCGTTAAGTAGAGCATTCGTAAATTGGCCTAGAATACCGGGAATACTCGCCATTGGCAAAACATTTGTTACAAAGTTGCGTGTATGGTAAGGGTGTCCTTGCATCAATTTTGTCAATTCATTCACAACTTGATCAAGTCCGACACCTGAAGTTGGAACTTGATTTTCTTGCATTAACTCTTTATAGAAATTGTCTGAGCGTTCTTTCATTGGTCCAAGAGTCGTTGCGTTTGGGTTTTTTAACTCATCTAATGATGAAACAATTTTCTCTAAGAGGGATAAAAAATTCTCTCTTTGTTCGATATTACCATCTTCACTTTGGAATAATTGCTGGATTTTTTTCATATGCATCGTCCTTTTTAGTTCGTTTTTCCTCTATTTTTAAATTAACAAAAATAGGTCGTTTTACTAAAGTTATGATAACATATTATAACAAAAAATGAATTTATATTTTACCAGAAAATTAATTTTGACATTTCTAAATAGTCGAACTTATTTCGAGGGGCGAAATAATTAAAAGAAAATTATAGTAGATTATTTTGAAAAAGTTGATTTTAAAGGGTTTTTGAGACTCTTTATTTATGAATTATTGCAAAGTTAGTGACGGAGAAGTGCTATGAGGAGATGGGACTTTTTATGGAAATACTATTAAAATAATAATTTTGACTTAAACAAAAAAGTGTGAATTTTTTTAATACTTTGTAACTATTGATGGGGTGATATATAAATATTGACCTACGTTTTATCAAAAAGGAATCTGCAAAGTAATTTTCATTTTCAGCAGAAACACTCCTAACAATACCGATAATTTTTTCAATCATAAACCATACTAATCGAGAGGTGAAAAAATGTATAAATTGCTATCGCATAATGATTTAGATGGAATTGGTTGCGGAATTTTAGCCAAACTTGCCTTTCAAGATCAAGTGAAGGTAAGGTACAATTCGATTTCATCGCTGGATCGCGAAATTGAGTATTTTTTAGACACGAACGAACAAGGTACATTTTTATTTATTACAGACTTATCGCCAAACGAGGAAAATGAAAAAAGATTAAATGATTATTATACCGCCACTGGCAATGTTCAACTTCTTGATCATCATAAAACAGCCTATCATTTGAACGATTATGAATGGGGTAAAGTATTAATAGAAGATGAAAATGGATATTTAACATCAGCAACGTCTTTATTTTATCAGTACCTTGTATCACATGGATTTTTAGAACAAACAAATTCCGTCACAGAATTTGTAGAATTAGTAAGGCAGTACGATACATGGGAATGGGAAAAGAATGATAATCAACAAGCACGTCGGCTAAACACTCTCTTTTTTTTAGTATCAATCGATGAATTTGAAGAAAAAATGCTTGAACGTTTAAAGACAAGCGAACACTTTGACTTTGATGAATTTGAAAAGAAAATTTTGACTATGGAAGAAGAGAAAATAGAACGGTACATCCGCCGAAAAAAAAGGGAGCTAGTACAAACATCGATAGGAGATTACTTTACAGGTGTGGTGTATGCAGAATCTTATCATTCAGAGCTTGGGAATGAGTTGGGGAAAGAAAATGTACACCTTGATTTTATAGCTATATTAAATATGGGTGGCAAAAGAATTTCCTTTCGTACGATTCATGACCACGTAGATGTTTCGGCTATTGCAGCAGAATTCGGAGGGGGAGGGCATCAAAAAGCAGCTGGTTGCTCTTTAACAGATGATGCTTATGAGCAGTATGTGACCCAAACATTTCATATAGCACCAATACCAGAAGACGCAAAACGAAATCGCTATAATTTAAGGTTTTCTTCTTTTGGGACCATGTATAAAAACCTGAATGAAGAAAATTTCCTCCTATATTCAATAAGTGATTTTGATTGGGTAATTGAAAAAAATAAACTTCCAATAGATCAGATCTTTACAAGTTTTTATGAAGCAGAATGGTTTTTAAAAAGAAATTATCAAGCATGGTTAGTGAAAGATGAGTTGTTTGTAGATTATTTAATGGAAGAGGCAAAAAAGGTTCGTCATCTAGAGTAAGGGATATAGACTATTCATAAAATGGTATGAAAAAATGGTCGAGGGAATCTTTGAGATTGTGTAAAGCCTTAAATAGGGGGATTTCCTTTTCAGGACTTACTTTCTAGTGGGCAAGTGTCGAACTGCTTCACTTTCGCACAAAAACATATCTTTTTGAAGTTATGCCGATGATATATGTAATGAGAAGTGGTTGATTGGAGTGGAGATTGGACTACTCCTCGGGGATCAGCGATAGAGGAACGAAGGCTAAGACCATCACATCCTGTGATAACGCCTTCGTGACCAACATCATGTTGGCCCGAGACCCTGCAGCGAAGCGGGAGGGGAACGAAGGCTAAAAGCATCACGTCCTGTGATAACGCCTTCGTGACCAACATCGTGTCGCTGCCGCTACGTTGCACTACGCTTTCGCACAAAAAACATCTGTTGCCCCGACGCCCCCAGGAAGCTTTGCTCTGTGCGAAAGCGAAGCGTCAGCAACAAAGCGCCCAGTCGGAACGGAAATCAACCCCTCGTTTTGCAGAAGCACTATGTTCATTCAGATAAATTAAAGGAATATACATTATTCCTTTAGATACATAGCGAAATCAGCCAAATCAAGACAACGTTAGAGGTTATATAATGTTCAACTGAAAACTACAATAAATAAAAAGCTTTTGTGCAGACATAATTTCTTAAAATGAGGTGTACATGATGTCCGATATGCTTCTAGTTGAGAATCAGCCAAAGGGAAATCGAGCACGCAAAATATGGTTTGTTGTAGTATTGCTTTTATTGGTAGTTACTTGTGCCATTGTTTTTTATTTTTTGTTTAATAAGGATTTGAATTTTGAAGCCTACAAAACAACGGTCGGTAAAACTACTGAAAATAGTCTAGGGCGTTTAACGTTAAATGAAATAATAATTGACGATAACCAAATATTATTGAATGCTACCTTTAAGCCGGTAAAGGGCATAAATTTCGACCAGCAAATTTTTTTCTTTCCACAGGTTTTTGTGAATGGAAATGAGTTCACGGTTAGAAATGGAGGACAAACAATCCAACAATCCGATAAAACCTATACAATCTATAGTAGTGTGAAATTAAGTGAACTACCAGCGGATAAAACATTGAATTTAGATATTCGTTATAACGACTGGAACGGGGAAAAAAAGATTGACGAGCCATGGGAATTTCAAGTGGAAGCTTCACAAAAGCAATTACAAGATGATAGAAAGGTTTTCCCTGTTGAGAAAAAAGTACAGCTGTTAGATGGTCAGGAAATAACAATAGAAAAGGTTGTTTCTACTCCAATATCAACAACGATTTACTTTGATTCTGAGAAAAGCCTGTTAAATGAAGCATTTCATTTTAAAATCCAATCATCAACAGGGGAATCTTGGCCCTTTAACTTAGCGTATCCTTTAAATGAAGATTATACGAAGTGGGGGGTCCGCCTCGATGCCTTATATTTAACGGAGGAGAGCTATGAGCTGATTCCGATTGCTGCTAATGGAAGTGAGCTTGGTTCTGCTATTAAAATTGGAGGTGAATAACGAAACTAGATTTTTACAGTAAAAACTTTACAATATCTTAAACAACAAGGATGGTTCCCCCGTGTAATATGAATATATATGGAATGGAAAGTAGTTGAAGATATTGCGAAGGTTATGGGGAATTTTTTTAGTTTCGCTTAAATTAGGGTGCACATCCTTTGGGGGTCCCGCTGCACATTTAGGATATTTTCAAAATGAATATGTTCAGAAGCGTAAATGGTTATCTGATAATGAATACAGTCAACTAGTTGGGCTCAGTCAATTTTTACCTGGGCCAGCATCGAGCCAGGTAGGGATGGGTATTGGCTTATTAAGAGGCGGTTTATTGGGGAGTATTGTGTCATTTCTTGGTTTTACATTACCATCTGTTTTACTACTTATGGCATTTGCGTATTTTTCTGCACATATAGGGATGGATATGGGCTGGATTCATGGCTTGAAATTGGTGGCTGTTGCGATTGTTGCGCAAGCTATTTTTGATATGTCAAAAAAATTAATCCCTAGTTTACGCCATTTTATAATCACTTTATTGGCTCTTGTAGTAGTGCTTTTATGGGTGCATCCACTTGCTCAGGTAACGACTATTCTTGTTGCTTCTTTTATAGGCTACCTCTTTTTTAAGATGACAAATCAAAGAGATGACCCAAAAGAAACGATGGTCCCTATTTCAAAAACGACTGGTATATGCTTTTTAGCGCTGTTTGTTATACTGCTTGTTGGATTACCAATTGTTAGCTCGCTAATTCAAAATAAATGGTTTACGATGATTGAAAAGTTTTATTTATCAGGTGCATTAGTGTTTGGCGGAGGCCATGTCGTATTGCCTTTACTAGAAGCACAGTTTGTCCAAAGTGGATTAATGAGTTCTTCTGATTTTTTAGCAGGATACGGAATGACGCAGGCAGTCCCTGGTCCATTATTTACGTTTGCTTCCTATATAGGTATGGTCATTGCTGGAGTACCTGGGGCTATTATTGCGACGATAGCGATTTTTTTACCGGCATTTTTGCTAATGGTAGGGGCAATGCCTTTTTGGCTAACTCTTAATCGTTTTGCTGGGTTAAGAGGGGCGATGGTTGGTGCAAATGCAGCAGTTGTTGGAATATTAGCTGCAGCTTTTATTCATCCAATTGTTACAAAGACAATTCAAAATGGTTTAGACATAGTAATTGCAGCCGTTTTTTTATGGTGCTTGATGCGTTGGAAAATTCAACCTTATTTACTTGTGCTAATGGGTGTTTGTGTAGGAATTGTATGTTATTAAGTACACAAAAAAATTATTGCCGTGATTTTGATTCGTATGGTGATTTCACTTGGGGTATTCATCTACATAGTGCTTTGTAAGGAGCGACGAAACTGTGAGGTCTATATGATGAGGCTAGTTCGCGTCCTTTTAATCATAGCCGCTTGTTGACTAATCTTGAATCCGTGGAAAGCTTTCACTCGGGATGAAAATCATCATTTTTATTGATAAACATTAATTTATATTTATTCCTTTCTCGATGAATCAAACCCACTTGTTGCAGAGGGTTTGATTTTTTTGTGAAATGGGCTACTTACATAAAGTGCGTACAGCTTTTTTTACAATTTCCCCCTTTTAAAACATATCTAGTAGACAGGATCCTTCTATAAAATGTTTATTTATGTCATGCAATTGTTAAGATAAATAATGTGAATACCCTATAGTTTTGATTTAGTTATTTTTACTGGTTGGATTCATGGCGTTCCCTGTCTTGATTGTTTATAATGAGGAAATGGAAAAAGACTAACGAGAAAGAAGGGATAGCTATGGCACGGGGTGTTTACATTCATATTCCTTTTTGTCATCAAATTTGCAACTATTGCGATTTCAATAAATTTTATTTTAAAAATCAACCAGTTGATGAATATATAGAAATGCTTGGCAAGGAGATGGAGCTTGCAACTAAAAAATATCCCGAAAGTTTTAAAAAAATCGAAACGATATTTCTTGGTGGCGGTACACCAACAGCATTAACGCCTCAACAAATAGGGAGACTTCTTGAGCTTATTCGTACGTATATTCCAATGGACAGCGTGACGGAATTTACGTCAGAGGCCAATCCGGACGAGCTATCAGAAGCAAAATTACAGGCATTATTTGTTGGCGGTGTAAATCGCATAAGTATGGGTGTGCAATCCTTTGATCAAGAGTTGTTAAAGAAAATTGGCCGTACACATAGCAACAATCATGTCTATGAAACAATTGCCTTGGCGAAAAAGGTAGGTTTCAGAAATATTAGTCTGGATTTAATGTACGGTTTGCCGGGACAAACGATGGCACAATGGACGGATACATTAGAAAAAGCGTTCGCGCTGGATATACCACATTATTCTGCATACTCACTAATCGTAGAGCCGAAAACGATTTTTTATAATCAATACACAAAAGGTAAGCTTCATTTACCAACTGAAGATCTTGAGGCGGATATGTACGAGGTGTTAATGAACCAGATGGAGGCACATGGACTTCGACAATACGAAATTAGTAACTTTGCTCAATCTGGTTTCAGTTCTAGACATAACAAAATATACTGGGAAAACGATGAATATGCAGGCTTTGGTGCGGGTGCTCATGGATATCTAACTGGTATGCGATATTCAAATCATGGACCATTGAAAAAGTATATGGATGCAGTAAATGCAGGAGAACTACCAATTGTATATGAACATGTTGTAACAGAGAAAGAGAAACGTGAAGAGCAAATGTTTTTAGGTCTGCGTAAAACGGAAGGAATTACACACACTATATATGAAGAAAAATTTAAAGAATCGATGCATAGTAATTACTCACATGTTATTGAAGAGTTAGTTTCAGAAGGTCTTTTGGAACATGATACTAAAGGAATTCGGCTTACGCGAAAAGGTCGTTTTGTAGGTAATGAAGTATTTCAACAATTTTTACTAGAAGATTGAGCGATATCGTTGACATAAAATGTAGGATTTGATAACTTAATAATAGTATTAGCACTCCTCTTGGTTGAGTGCTAACAGAGGTGATAATCATGCTAACAAATCGGCAATTACAAATATTGCAAGCTATTGTAGATGACTTTATTATGTTTGCACAGCCGGTAGGTTCTCGCCAAATCTCCAAAAAGCAAGAGATTACATTTAGTCCTGCCACAATTCGAAATGAGATGGCGGATTTAGAGGAATTAGGCTTCTTAGAAAAAACGCACACTTCCTCTGGTCGAGTGCCTTCGGAAAAGGGTTATAGATTTTATGTAGATCATTTGTTGAACCCACAAGGCATTAATTCAAGGGATATTCAGCAAATCCAATCAATTTTCAACGATCGCTTAGTAGAAGTAGAACATATTATCCGAAAGTCAGCCAATATATTATCGGAGCTGACATCGTATACATCGATTCTTTTAGGACCAGATGTTCAAAGACATCGTGTTAAACGATTTTCAATTGTGCCACTCTCTAGCGATACAGCAGTGGCGATTATCGTAACGAATAACGGACATGTTGAAAATCGCATGTTTAGTTTACCTCCGAATTTTACCGCTTCTGATTTAGAGAAAATGGTTAATGTCTTAAATGAACGCCTAGTTGGTGTGTCATTAGAGGATATTCATAAAAAACTCGAAGCTGAAGTGCTAACAGTATTACAACAGCATGTTCGATCAGCGGATGATTTTATTCACGCTCTCGTTTCAGCGACGATGCATAATTCGGAAAGTAAAATTTTTTATGGTGGTAAAACAAATATGTTCAACCAACCGGAATTCCACGATTTAAATAAAGTTCGTATGATTTTGGACTTAATGGAAACGACTAGCCAGGTGCAGTCGCTCTTCCATCCTAATGAATCGGGCATTCATATTCGTATTGGCTCGGAAAACAAACAACTAGAAATGGAAAACTGTAGTGTCATTACGACCACTTATTCTATTGGTGAAGATCAGCAAGGGGCAATAGCAATTATTGGCCCAACACGAATGGATTATAAACGTGTTGTTGCTTTACTAGACGTAATGCGCATGGATTTATCACAAGCCTTTACGAAGAATCGTAGTGATTGATAATGAGGAGGATTTCAAGTGACAGAAACAACTGAAAACAAAGACCTTGTACAAGAAGATGTACATGCTGAAAATGTAGTAGAAGAAACAGAAGTTAAAGTAGAAGAACAAGAAGTTGAATTAACAATTGAAGAACAGTACGAAGCAAAGCTAGCTGAGTTACAAGCAAAGTTAGACGATGAGGAAAGCCGTCATCTACGCTTACGTGCTGACTTCGATAATATTCGCCGTCGCAACCAACTTGATCGTGAGGCTGCTGAAAAGTATCGCGCTCAAACCTTACTGTCAGATTTACTGCCAGTCCTCGATAATTTTGAGCGTGCCTTACAAGTTGAAGCGACTTCAGAAGAAACTGCTTCTATCGTAAAAGGTATTGAAATGGTGTACCGTTCTCTGATAGAAGCAACTGAGAAGGAAGGCTTACAAATTATTAAAGCTGAAGGTGAGCAATTTGATCCGAATGTTCACCAAGCTGTCATGCAGGAGCAAGATAGTGAAAAAGAGACGGGTGTTGTTTTACGTGAGCTTCAAAAAGGCTATATGTTAAAGGATCGCGTATTACGCCCAACGATGGTATCTGTGAACGAATAGACTTAGTACTATTTAGTTAAATACAATTAGTTAGAAAACGCATCATTTGCGTTTAAAAATAGGAGGAAATTTTTATGAGCAAAATTATCGGTATTGACTTAGGAACAACAAACTCATGTGTCTCTGTACTTGAAGGCGGAGAACCAAAAGTAATTCCAAATCCAGAAGGAAACCGTACAACTCCATCTGTTGTTGCATTTAAAGGCGGCGAACGTCAAGTTGGTGAAGTAGCGAAACGTCAATCAGTTACAAACCCTAACACAATTATTTCTATTAAATCTAAAATGGGTACATCTGAAAAAGTTCAAGTGGAAGATAAAGAATATACGCCACAAGAAGTTTCTGCAATGATTCTTCAATACTTAAAAGGCTATGCTGAAGACTACTTAGGTGAAAAAGTAACAAAAGCAGTTATTACTGTACCTGCTTACTTCAACGATGCTCAACGTCAAGCTACAAAAGATGCTGGTAAAATCGCTGGTTTAGAAGTAGAGCGTATTATCAACGAACCAACAGCTGCTGCACTTGCTTATGGTTTAGACAAACAAGATACAGATCAAAAAGTATTAGTATTTGACCTTGGTGGCGGTACATTTGACGTATCTATTCTTGAATTAGGTGACGGTGTATTTGAAGTATTAGCAACAGCTGGTGATAACAAACTAGGTGGAGACGATTTCGACGACGCTATTATCGAGTATCTTGTAGCAGAATTCAAAAAAGAAAACGGCATTGACCTTTCAAAAGATAAAATGGCTATGCAACGTCTAAAAGATGCAGCTGAAAAAGCGAAAAAAGACTTATCAGGTGTAACATCTACTCAAATTTCTTTACCATTCATCACTGCTGGTGAAGCGGGTCCATTACACTTAGAAATTTCTTTAACTCGTGCAAAATTTGACGAAATTACATTACCATTAGTAAACCGTACAGTAGGTCCAGTACGTCAAGCATTATCTGATGCTGGTCTTTCAACATCTGAAATTGACCAAGTAATCTTAGTTGGTGGTTCTACTCGTATTCCAGCTGTACAAGAAGCTGTACGTAAAGAAACTGCTAAAGAGCCACACCGTGGTGTAAACCCTGACGAAGTTGTAGCAATGGGTGCTGCAGTTCAAGGTGGCGTATTAACTGGTGATGTGAAAGACGTAGTTCTTCTTGACGTAACTCCACTTTCATTAGGTATCGAAACTATGGGTGGCGTTTTCACAAAATTAATTGACCGTAATACGACGATCCCAACATCTAAATCACAAGTATTCTCAACTGCAGCTGACAACCAACCAGCAGTAGATATTCACGTTCTACAAGGTGAACGTTCAATGGCAGCAGACAACAAAACATTAGGTCGCTTCCAATTATCAGATATTCCACCAGCTCCACGTGGCGTACCACAAATCGAAGTAACATTCGATATTGATAAAAATGGTATCGTATCTGTTAAAGCGAAAGACCTTGGTACAAACAAAGAACAAACAATTGTTATCCAATCTGATTCTGGTTTATCTGAGGAAGAAATCGAACGTATGGTAAAAGATGCTGAGGCAAATGCTGAGGCGGATACTAAACGTAAAGAGGAAGCAGATCTTCGCAACGAAGCGGACCAATTAGTGTTCCAAGTTGACAAAACAATTGCTGACTTAGGCGAACAAATTACAGAAGACGAGAAAAAATCTGTAGAAGATGCTCGTGATGAACTGAAAAAAGCGCTTGAAGCTGGCGAATTAGAAGGCATTAAATCTGCTAAAGAAAAACTAGATGGTGTATTACAACCATTAGTAATGAAAGTATATGAACAAGCTGCAGCAGCTGCTCAAGCAGCTCAAGGTGGCGAAGCAGGTGCAGAAGCTGGCGATGGTAAAAAAGACGACATCGTAGACGCTGACTTTGAAGAAGTAAAAGACGATAAATAATAGTAAGTAACACAGTTAAGTGAAGAAGCCAAAGACCGCTTGCGGCTTTGGCTTTTCTCTTTATGTACTGCTATATCCTATGTACATTTGCTAGATTATTTGCGAGAACAGTGAAAAAATATGTGTACAACAACAGGCGTGTTGATTAGGAAAATATAGGTTTATGATTGGCTGATAAAAGGATTCTTTTGTTGATATTTTGCTAATGTATGTCCATTTTAACTGATTGTAGCGTAGGGCTACTCGACTCCCGCGGGAAAGCGAGACAGACGAGACCCTGAGGCCAACATGATGTTGGTCACGAAGGCATTGTCACAGGACGTGACGCATTTAGCCTTCGTTCCTTTAGCGGAGGAAGCGGCTCGACGCTCGCCCGCAGGAAGCTTTGCTCTGCGCGAAAGCGAAGCGTCAGCGACAAAGCGAGTAGCCCGTAGCGGAAATCAGAGCCTTCTAATTAATTTGAGTAGATAAAAATGGTTAATCAACACGCTTGGTACAACAATTGTAATGTATATTTAATAATAAAATAGAGGCAGTTTTTTTAACTGCGTGATACAATAGATTTTATGCAAAAAGAGCGGAGTGTGAATCATGGAGAAACGCGATTACTACGAGGTGCTTGGTTTAACGAAGTCAGCTTCTAAAGATGAAATTAAAAAAGCATACCGTAAATTATCAAAGCAATACCATCCTGACCTTAATAAAGAGCCAGGTGCAGATGAAAAATTCAAAGAAATCGCTGAAGCTTATGAAGTATTAAGTGACGATCAGAAAAAAGCACGCTATGATCAATTTGGCCACGAGGATCCAAATGCAGGCTTTGGTGGTGGCTTCGGAGGCGGCGGCTTTGGCGGCTTCGAGGATATTTTCAGCTCATTCTTTGGTGGTGGCGGTCGCCGTCAGGACCCGAATGCACCACGCAAAGGTGATGACCTTCAATATCGTATGAATATTACGTTTGAGGAAGCGATTTTCGGCAAAGAAACAGAAATCGAAATTCCTAAAGATGAAGAATGTGATACATGCCATGGTTCAGGTGCAAAACCAGGTACAAATCCTGAAACATGTTCAACATGTCAAGGTGCAGGTCAAGTAAATCAAGCTGTAGATACACCTTTCGGCCGTATGATGAATCGTCGTGCTTGTTCTACATGTCAAGGTGCAGGTAAAATCATAAAAGAAAAATGTTCTACTTGTCGTGGTGAAGGAAAAGTTCAACAACGTAAGAAAATCAAAGTGAACATTCCAGCAGGTGTTGACGATGGTCAGCAAATTCGTGTGTCTGGTCAAGGTGAGCCAGGTATAAATGGAGGACCTGCGGGGGATTTATATATTATGTTCCGCGTTCAAGGACATAAAGAATTTGAGCGTGATGGCGATGACATTTATTTCGAACTTAAACTGACATTCCCACAAGCAGCTCTTGGTGATGAAATTGAGGTTCCGACTGTTCATGGGAAAGTAAAACTACGTATTCCAGCGGGAACACAGTCAGGTGCACAATTCCGTCTAAAAGACAAAGGTGTCAAAAACGTACATGGCTATGGCACAGGGAACCAATATGTAACAGTAAAAGTTGTAACGCCAGAAAAATTAACAGAAAAACAAAAGCAATTACTACGTGAATTTGCGGAAATCAGTGGTGATATTCCTGAAGAGCAAGGAAGTACACTATTCGATAAAATTAAGAAAAAATTCCAAGGTGAATAATTAGAGGAGCTGAAGAGCTACGTGAAGTGGTCAGAATTATCCATTCATACAAAAAATGAAGCGGTAGAAGCAATTTCGAATATTTTGCATGAAGCAGGGGCAAGTGGTGTGGTTATTGAGGATTCTGCAGAATTTGCGAAGCCACGAGAAGATCAGTATGGGGAAATTTATGCGCTAAATGAAGCAGATTTTCCGAAAGATGGTGTGATTGTTAAGGCTTACTTATCGGAGTCTAGTTTTTTAAATGAAACAGTCGAAGAAATTAAGGCGGCTATAACAAATCTAACGAACTTCAACATCGATATTGGTGAAAATGTTGTTTCGATTGTGGAAGTTAACGAGGAAGATTGGGCAACAGCATGGAAGCAATACTATCATCCTGTAAAAATTTCTGAACGCTTTACAATCGTACCAACATGGGAAGAATATGTACCAGTATCAACAGATGAGCTAATTATTGAATTAGATCCCGGTATGGCTTTTGGTACAGGAACACACCCTACAACTGTTATGTGTTTACAGGGGCTTGAGAAGGTTGTAAAAGAGGAAGATATGGTTATCGATATCGGAACGGGTTCAGGCGTTCTATCAATTGGTGCAGCCTTACTAGGAGCTAAGAGCGTACATGCACTTGATTTAGACGAAGTAGCTGTACGTTCAGCACAAGAAAATGTTGTGTTAAATAAAGTGGATGATAAAGTATCAGTATTCCATGGTAACTTATTGGATACTGTAAAGGAACCAGCTGATGTCGTTGTTGCTAATATTTTAGCAGAAATTATTATGTCCTTTACTGACGATGCATTTTCAATTGTTAAACCGGGTGGATTATATGTCACTTCAGGCATCATTGCCGCAAAACGTGATGATGTAAAAGCAGCACTAGAAGCTTCGGGCTTTGAAATCGAAGAAGTATTACTAATGGAAGATTGGGTAGCTATCATTGCCCGTCGACCACAATAATTGGACTGAGGAAGCGCCAAATCGGGAGCCGAGTGCTTGTGATTTGGCGTTTTCTCTTCTTGCTAGAAAGGAGTACGGTCAAATGCAACGATATTTTATTGAGACAGCCATAGAGGAAGCGCGTATTAGCGGGGAAGATGCCCGACATATTGAACGAGTAATGCGTATGAAAGAGGGCGACAAAATCGTAGTTGTCGCACAAAACACTGCTCATATTTGCGAAATTGCAGCTTTTGAAGGAGATGAGGTACACGTTCAAACTACGGGTGAAATCGTTCCTTCACCAGAGTTAGCTGTTCATGTAACAGTAGCATGTGGTTTGCCGAAGGGCGATAAGTTGGAACTGATTACACAAAAGGCGACAGAGCTTGGAATGTATGCCTTGTTGCCATTTGAAGCGGAGCGTTCCATCGTTAAATGGGATAAAAAGAAGGGTGCCAAAAAGCAAGAGCGTCTACAAAAAATTGCAAAAGAAGCAGCTGAGCAATCCCATCGTACACATATCCCAGAAATTTATGAACCAATCTCTTTTAAACAGCTAGTAGAACAAGTAGGCCATTTCGACGCCGTTTTTATAGCCGATGAAGAGGATGCAAAAGCAGAAAAACGCACAAGATTTGCAGAGAAGCTAAAAAGCGTGTATGACAAGAAGTCGAAATCCATTCTTATTATCTTTGGCCCTGAAGGCGGCATTGCACGAAAAGAAGCGGATGCATTGCTTCAAGCAGGTGCACAAACGATGTCTCTAGGCCCCCGAATTTTACGAGCAGAAACAGCGCCACTCTATGCACTATCTGCAATATCTTATGAATTTGAATGAAATAGGCGTTTAGACTTGTCAAAAGAGGTTTTTCATACACCTGAAGTTCGTGTGTTTAATGCAGTCGTGGCAAGGTTTGAGAGAGTAGGCAAAAACTACGCTTAATGACTGTTGTTATTATTAATCCTATCAAAAAAAGAAGCCGATTCAAAAAATTTTGAATCGGCTTTACTACATGCTCATCCCCATAACGTGCCGTGATATGACAGCCCAACTGTGAAAATATGTTATTCTAAGCTTCCTTTTATATAATTCAGATTGTGGAAAACAGAATAATTAAATTTTGGACGGGGAAGCAAATGAATAAATTAATTTTCTCATTAACTTTTTTGTAATTGCTGATGATCTATTGTGCTACTTTAATAGCAACAGGTTTATATACTGTTTCATTTCCTAAATTATTTAATATTCGTTTACTTGAAATAGGTAAAATACCAATTTCAATATTAGCTTTTAGTATTGTGGCCGGATTCGGCATTTTACACTTACGGGAAAATAAGTAAAAACGTAAATTGGGAAAAGATAAGCGAGTAATTCAGTTATCTAATTATCCCAGCATTCAAGCAAGAATCAAGTATTGGAAAGCTTTGAAAAATAAAACAAAGGTAAAAAGAGTACCTGACATTTTGTGTTCATTTTTACTCTCGCTCAGCTCAAAATCCCATTTTTTAATATCAGTAAAAAAACTAGTATACACGTCTATTCATAGATTTAATTACTACATATTCTATATGGAGAGCTCTCAAATACTACAAAATGAAACGAGGGAAATTTTTTGAGTAATCAATTAGATCCAATCCAATCTTGTCCAGTAACATCAACAGAACAAATACCATTAACTACTGAAACTACTCCACTAGTCGCTACACCGGTAACGGCTCCAACTATTAAAGTTCCAGTTGTACTTGCAGAACCAACACTTCAAATAGTTGTCGAGGCAGATATTCCTCTTGCTCCTGCAGCAACTGAAATCAAAAGAGTGAAAAAACATGTATTCCTAAATCAAGTGAAACTGGTACCGGTTGCTTTTGCGCGTATTGATGGCACTGACTTTTTTAGGGTAACAAGAGCAAAATTATTTGTAGCAGGACATATTCGCAAAAATTTAGAATATGCTTCAGCAGAATGTAACGGGGCGCTCCAAGATAGAATTGCTGATATTCCGTTTTCTGGTTTTACAGACCTTGCTTTCCCACAAACAACAGGAGGTCCTTCCCCAATTTTAGGAATTTCTGAGTTTGCCGAAGCGAACTTCCTTAATGAAACTACGCAAATGGATGCTCGATTGGATAAGGCTTTCTTCCAAAATCTCGTTAAATACAATGAACAACCATTTGGCGAATTAGTAGCTGCGAACTTCTTTGAACTTGATTTTTCACCAGTTATGGCAGATCCAGAAGGCACTTTCGACACAATACGTGAAAAAATCGTACTAGAGCTTACTGTAAAAGTACTGCAAGTTCAACAAATCCGTCTTGGAACAGGCACTAATGTAATAACTCCTAATCTTTTCGGGTTTTAGTCCAAAATAGATCCTCCTGTTATAAATCCTACTAAATCTTAAATCTTGTTAATCTCTAATTTTTAGAGGAAGAAATTAGCTATAAAAGGACATTTGAGGGTACTGAAAAAAATCTAATATTTGAAATGGCAGTTGAAAAATCGAATTTTCAACTGCCATTTTTTCTATAAATAATAATCAGTAAAAAAACTAGTATACACGTCCATTCATAGATTTAATTGCTACATATTCTATATGGAGAGCTCTCAAATACTACAAAATGAAACGAGGGAAATTTTTTGAGTAATCAATTAGATCCAATCCAATCTTGTCCAGTAACATCAACAGAACAAATACCATTAACTACTGATACTACTCCACTAGTCGCTACACCGGTAACGGCTCCAACTATTAAAGTTCCAGTTGTACTTGCAGAACCAACACTTCAAATAGTTGTCGAGGCAGATATTCCTCTTGCTCCTGCAGCAACTGAAATCAAAAGAGTGAAAAAACATGTATTCCTAAATCAAGTGAAACTGGTACCGGTTGCTTTTGCACGTATTGATGGCACTGACTTTTTTAGGGTAACAAGAGCAAAATTATTTGTAGCAGGACACATTCGCAAAAATATAGAATATGCTTCAGCAGAATGTAACGGTGCGCTCCAAGATAGAATTGCCGATGTTCCGTTTTCTGGTTTTACAGACCTTGCTTTCCCACAAACAACAGGAGGTCCTTCCCCGATTTTAGGAATTTCTGAGTTTGCCGAAGCGAACTTCCTTAATGAAACTACGCAAATGGATGCTCGATTGGATAAGGCTTTCTTCCAAAATCTCGTTAAATACAATGAACAACCATTTGGCGAATTAGTAGCTGCGAACTTCTTTGAACTTGATTTTTCACCAGTTATGGCAGATCCAGAAGGTACTTTCGACACAATACGTGAAAAAATCGTACTAGAGCTTACTGTAAAAGTACTGCAAGTTCAACAAATCCGTCTTGGAACAGGCACTAATGTAATAACTCCTAATCTTTTCGGGTTTTAGTCCAAAATAGATCCTTCTGTTATAAATCCTACTAAATCTTAAATCTTGTTAATCTCTAATTTTTAGAGAAGGAAATTAGCTATAAAAGGACATTTGAGGGTACTGAAAAAAATCTAATATTTGAGTTGGCAGTTGATAAATCAATTTTCAACTGCCATTTTTCTAAAATAATTAGTAAAAAAACTAGTATACACGTCCATTCATAGATTTAGTTGCTACATATTCTATATGTAGAGCTCTCAAATACTACAAAATGAAACGAGGGAAATTTTTTGAGTAATCAATTAGATCCAATCCAATCTTGTCCAGTAACATCAACAGAACAAATACCATTAACTACTGAACCTACTCCACTAGTCGCTACACCGGTAACTCCAACTATTAAAGTTCCAGTTGTACTTGCAGAACCAACACTTCAAATAGTTGTGGAGGCAGATATTCCTCTTGCTCCTGCAGCAACTGAAATCAAAAGAGTGAAAAAACATGTATTCCTAAATCAAGTGAAATTGGTACCGGTTGCTTTTGCACGTATTGATGGCACTGACTTTTTTAGGGTAACAAGAGCAAAATTATTTGTAGCAGGACACATTCGCAAAAATATAGAATATGCTTCAGCAGAATGTAACGGTGCGCTCCAAGATAGAATTGCCGATGTTCCGTTTTCTGGCTTTACAGACCTTACTTTCCCACAAATACTTGGAGGTCCTACTCCGATTTTAGGAATTTCTGAGTTTGCCGAAGCGAACTTCCTTAATGAAACTACGCAAATGGATGCTCGATTGGATAAGGCTTTCTTCCAAAATCTCGTTAAATACAATGAACAACCATTTGGCGAATTAGTAGCTGCGAACTTCTTTGAACTTGATTTTTCACCAGTTATGGCAGATCCAGAAGGCACTTTCGACACAATACGTGAAAAAATCGTACTAGAGCTTACTGTAAAAGTACTGCAAGTTCAACAAATCCGTCTTGGAACAGGCACTAATGTAATAACTCCTAATCTAACGGGGCTTACTCCTCCAGTTGGTCCTGTAGATCCTCCTGTTATTCATCCTACTGAATCTGAATCTTGCTAATTTTTAGAGGAGGAAATAAGATATAAAAGAACATTTGAGGGTACTGAAAAAATCCAATATTTAAGCTTGCAGTTGAAAGTTCGATTGAATCGAATTTTCAACTGCATTTTTTCTATAATAATATCGATCGTAAATGCACTAATAGATGCGATCAAAATAATCGAATTGAAAAAAATAATGTAAAGATAAAATTTTAGTTTTGACTAAACAATCGTCTCTCAAGCGCATTAGTATCTTAATTGCTACTGAGATTTTTGAAAGTACTCTGTGACAAAAGTAAAAGTAATGCATAAAATGGATTGTAATTATAGGTGCAACACCTAGATCAAAATAAAAGTAACTCAAAATGATATCGTTTGAATTTTATTTATAAAAAAAGGTATTCATTTTAAGTTATACACATCCATCAAAAGCAAAAGTATTTTAGCTGTTATCAGATATTAGAAAAGGAAAAGGAAAAGGAAAAGGAAAAGGAAAAGGAAAAGGAAAAGGAAATCGCTGTTTTTTAACCAATCTATTCATTAAGGTAAGTGGAAGTAATAAAAAATGAAAAACGGGTTACTTCGTGAGTTTTCCCTGAAGAAAACGGATTTTGAACAAGTCTCTCTAAAAGAATTCATAAAATTTTATCAAAAAATAAATCACCAAAAAGACTTCTTGGCTGGAAAAATGCGTAAGAATTTTTACTGATTAACTGTTGCACTTTATTTGTCAAAACATTATTTGGGAGTGAACTAATGAAAACTCCATGGATTAATTATAGAGAGATGAAAGAAATAAGTTCCAAGCAAAAAGTATTTGTCTATTGTAATAACCTCCTTACTATAGAAAAAGAAGATGAAACTAGCCCTACAGCACATCTAGATCCCAATCGTGAGTTACTCATTCCTTCTGAAGTTGATGCTGAGGATGAAATGAATGATCTCCTTGATATAGAAGAAGCGGATGAAACCAATTCTGTAGAGGAGAAGGAACATGTAGCGCATCTAGACTCCGATTGTGGGCTACTGATCCCTTCTGAAATTGATGTTGAGGATGAAAAGAATAATCTCCTTGATAAAGAAGAGGCGGATGAAACCAATTCTGTAGAGGAACAGGAACTCGTAGCGCATTTAGACTCCGATTGTGGGCTACTGATCCCTTCTGAAATTGATGTTGAGAATGAAAAGAATAATCTCCTTGATAAAGAAGAGGCGGATGAAACTAATTTTGTAGAGGAACAGGAGTTTGTAGCACATCTAGACTCCGATTGTGGGCTACTGATCCCATCTGAATTTGATATTGAGGATGAAAAGAATAATCTCCTTGATATAGAAGAGGCGGATGAAACCAATCCTGTAGAAGAACAGGATTCTACAGCTCATCTAGATCCTAATCGTGAACTACTCATTAATTCCGAAACTTATGTAGAGAAAGGGATGAATAATCTCTGTGATACAGAAGATGAAGAAATCAATCCTGTAGAGGAACAGGAGCTTGCAGCGCATCTAGGTTCCAATTGTGAGCTACTTATCCCATCTGAAATTGATGGTGAGGATAAAATGAATGACCCGCTTGATATAGACGAGGTAGAAGGAACCAATCTTGTGGAAGAACAGGATTTTGCATTTCAACTAGACTCTAATCGTGAATTTTTAAGTCCTTCTAAATACAACGGGGATGATAAAATTATGAGTCCTATTGATACTGAAGAGTTGGAGAAAACCAATCCTACAGGTCATGAAAGTGCATCTGCTGGGTCAATGCAAGGAACAGTATGTTCTAAAACGAAAAAAATTCTAATTTCTACTCACGTGGAAATTGATGATTTTCTTCATGCTCCTATATGTGGTGAGATTGTTAAAAATACATTTGATTTTCTTGATCTAGACAATCACCTTACTCCTCAATTTGAAACGAAATTATTTAATACTACAACAGATTATCCTGAACTGCCTGAATGTCGTTTGGTCCGCTCAAAATTTAATGAAATTATATTTTTAAAGAGAACTAATACTTATGATAAGAATAATCAGAAGAGTTATCCATCTAAATCAGTTGGAATTCCCTTACATAACAAACGATCAATTAAACAAGGAGAAACGAATAATCACTCTTACAGTTCCGATGACTTTATACACATTAGAGCTCCAGTTGTAGTAGGGGAATATAAAATAGAAATATGCCTTGAAGAGAATATCGTGTTTGAAAAAGGAATTGTGGGAGTTAAAGATATCTCGAATGAGGTAGTATTAACCGATTGCAGATTTGTTCCTAAGTTTTCTCAATCATTAGGTAATGGGACATGTTCGGCATTTAAGGGGAAATTATATATTGAAGGTTATATTTATCAGAGTATTGAGTATACTGCACCTCACACTGATAATGCAGTACCTGCACAAAATGAGTCATTTAATCATTCAAATCAAATGTGTCAGAACATAGTATTAGAATTAATCATTCATATGCTACAAGCACAGAAAATTCGAGTGCCAAGGATCTAGAGGATACTTGAAACTTATCCCTTTTCTTAAAAATCCCTTTTTTCACCTTTTTAGAAAAGTTTTTGTATTGGATGCGTAACGACATGTACAGAATTCTCTCTAAAGGTGGTGTGATGAATGCGAGTTTAAGTTACTTTTCAGCGGGTGTACAAACATCCGCTGAAATAGAAGAACTCAGTCTAAGAACGCCACGTCCTGTGCAATTTATCTGTGCGAAAGCGACATCATGTTGCTGTCGCTACGTTAGCACTGTGCTTTCACACAAAAAGCATCTGCCGCTAACGCTTCTCTTTCGCGGAAAAAACATCTGTTGCTGTCACTGCGTTAGCCACTACGCTTTCGCACAAAAAACATAAAAACTAGTATATACGTCCATGTATAGGTTAAATGGCTACATATTCTAGCGATATGAAAGTTAAAAAAAATGAAAAGAGGGATTTTTTTGAGTGAACAATTAGATAATCAATTAGTTAGTCATGGCGGTCATAAGGAACCTTGTCCAGTAGCATCAACTGAACAAATGCCATTAAATAGTGAGACTACTCCAGTAGTTGCTTCACCGCTTGTGACTCCAACAATTAAAGTTCCAGTTGTACTTTCAGAACCAACACTTCAAATAGTTGTGGAGTCAGATATTACGCTTACTCCTGCAGCAACTGAAATCAAAAGAGTGAAAAAAAATGTATTCCTAAATCAAGTGAAACTGGTACCAGTTGCTTTTATACGTATTGATGGCACTGACTTTTTTAAGGTGACAAGAGCAAAATTATTTGTAGCGGGACATATTCGCAAAAATATAGAATATGCTTCATCAGCATGTAATGGGGCACTCAGAGATAGAATTGCTGATGTTCAGTTTTCGGGTTTTACAGACCTTACTTTCCCACAAACACCTGGAGGTCCTACTCCGATTTTAGGAATATCCGAGTTTGCTGAAGCGAACTTCCTTAATGATAAAACGCAAATGGATGCTCGATTGGATAAGGCTTTCTTCCAAAATCTCGTTAAATACAATGAACAACCATTTGGTGAATTAGTAGCTGCAAACTTCTTTGAACTTGATTTTTCACCAATTATGGCAGCACCAGAAGGTACTTTCAGCACATTACGTGAAAAAATTGTGCTAGAGCTTACTGTAAAAGTACTGCAAGTTCAACAAATCCGCCTTGGATCGGGTACTAATGTAATAACTCCTAATCTTTTCGGGCTTACTCCTCCTATGAGTCAATAATAACTCTAGTTTTTAGAGGAGCAAAACAAATAAAAAAGCATTTCTTTGCAAAAAAATGTAAACTGAAAATACACATGTAATATTTAATGGGCACTGATAAAAATCCTACATTTGAGTAGGCAGTTGAATCTAATTTTTAACTGCCTTTTTGCAATTTAATAACTAACGGAATAGATTTCTTCCCAGGGGTATTCGGAGGAGCTAGGGGGTTGCGAAGGTTTTTTTAACAGTTAATAAAAAATATTTCGATCAAATTACATCTAGAGAAAGTGCAATTAAAAAACGAATTATTCATTAAGATATGTTCATAGCAATTGACTCTACATATTTTAATAGCACCCACGTTGGCCCAAAATCCCTCATCAGTCCTAAGCACAAAGCTGATGCCAGACGCAAACATGCCGAGGTATAATTGCTATAAATGGAGCAAGAATGATAAAATGGCCGTTTTTGGTTTTAGTGGAACAGCTAATAACAAGCAGGTACTCAATATTATGGTGCCTGTTTTATTATGCTAAAAAATAAGACTAGCCAAAAAGCTAGGCTCATTATCTTTATTTGTGCTATTATAAGACACGTTGATAAATTAATTTATTGTAGTGTACTCTTGAAAGGATGATATATATTATGAGTAACGAGCGACCAAAAATCGTGAGTTTCCATACTCTAGGTTGTAAAGTAAATCATTATGAAACAGAAGCAATTTGGCAGTTATTTAAAGAAGAAGGCTATGATCGTACGGAGTTTGATCGTCAAGCAGACGTCTATGTCATTAATACTTGTACAGTAACAAATACAGGGGATAAAAAATCACGTCAAGTTATCCGTCGAGCTATTCGTCAAAATCCAGACGCTGTCATTTGTGTTACAGGATGTTACGCTCAAACATCTCCAGCTGAAATTATGGCGATTCCTGGTGTTGACATTGTTGTAGGAACACAAGACCGTACAAAATTACTTGGCTACATAGACCAATATCTTACTGAACGCCAACCAATTAATGCTGTACGCAACATTATGAAAAATCGTGTGTATGAGGAATTAGACGTGCCTGCATTTACAGACCGTACACGCGCATCTTTAAAAATACAAGAAGGCTGTAATAACTTCTGTACGTTTTGTATTATTCCATGGGCACGTGGGTTAATGCGCTCTCGAGATCCTCAAGAAGTATTGAGCCAAGCCCAACAACTAGTGGATGCGGGGTATCTTGAAATTGTTCTAACGGGTATTCATACAGGTGGCTATGGACAAGACTTAAAAGATTACAATTTAGCCCAGCTACTACGTGATTTAGAGGCAAATGTGAAAGGCTTAAAACGTCTTCGTATTTCTTCAATTGAGGCAAGTCAATTAACAGATGAAGTGATTGAAGTTTTACGTGAATCAAAAATTGTTGTTAACCACTTACACATTCCAATCCAATCGGGCTCTGATACAGTTTTAAAACGTATGCGTCGTAAGTATACAATGGAGTTCTTCGGTGAACGCTTAACAAAACTACATGAAGCTTTACCAGACTTGGCTGTCACTTCTGACGTAATCGTAGGTTTCCCAGGAGAAACTGAGGAAGAGTTCATGGAAACATATAACTTTATTCGTGATCATAAGTTTTCTGAATTACACGTATTCCCATTCTCTCCACGTACAGGTACACCAGCCGCGCGTATGGAGGACCAAATTGACGAGAACATTAAAAACGAACGTGTTCACCGTTTAATCGCTTTAAATGACCAATTAGCGAAGGAATATGCTTCTCGCTTTGAAGATCAAGTGCTAGAGGTAATCCCTGAAGAATTCGTACATGATGGAAGCGATGAGACAGGGCTTTTAACAGGATATACTGATAATTACTTAAAAGTAGTCTTTGAAGGTCCTGAAAGCCTAATCGGTCAGCTTGTGAAAGTGAAAATTACGCAAGCTGGATATCCTCATTCTAAAGGACAATTTGTTCGTGTATTAGAAACTGTAAAATAACAATAGAGTACCTATGAATAGAAACACCGTTCAAACTTTGAACGGTGTTTTGCTATATTTTAATCTATTTCTGTCTAAATACCCACGGAAGTGGTGCGAATACCCGCGGAAGCGGAGTCGAATGTGCAAACACAAAATCGATTCCGGATGCAATTATGCCGAGGCATCATTGATTAAAAGTTATCACGTATTTTTCCTACAAATATCATGCTAAAATAGTATATAAGTGTAATTAGATTACTATAAATGTTTATTTAACTTCTTTCAGCAGGTGTCTAAACACCCGTTAAAAGAAGCTAAAGCCTCTGGACGCAATTATGCTGAGGTATAATGCCTGAACATATGTCAACTGATAAAGAAAGTTGGTAAATAGCATGTATAAAATTGGATTAGTTGGACTAAAAGCTTCTATCGATCAAATAGTGGACTTAGCAGATGAATATAAACATGAGTTAGAATTTATATCTCTTCCTTATGAAGAAATTAATGAAATTGAGAAAATTATAGTGGAACATGAATGGCATGTGCACGCTTGGTTTTTTTCTGGTCCCATTCCGTATGAAATTGCCAAAAGAAAATTAGGTACAGATAAAATAATGGTGCATGTTCCTGCTACAGAATCAGGTCTTTATAAAGCTATCTTAGAGATGATTTATGAACAGGGTCAAATTATTGAGAAGCTAAGTATAGATACGATGACTGCAAATAATATTAGTAAAGAAGCTATGTCAAAGTTAACGATGAATATCCCGAAAATTTATACGAAAATGTTTGATTTAGATGTAGATACAAATGAATTGTTAAATTTCCACTTGAACTTATGGGGTGAGGGAAAGACAGAAGGTGCTCTCACTTGTTTTCCATCTGTGTGTGTGGCACTAAGAGAACAGGGAATTCCAGCATACAAAATGTCAATGAGTACGATGGAAATACAACAATCGCTTCGGGCGCTGTCAGAAAAAGTAAAGACCTCCTATTTTAAAGATACTCAAATAGGAGTTGAGATCATTGAAGTTGAATATTTTAACAAAGTAGCGGAGGAAATGAAAACACCCTATAATCTACAGTATTTAGAACTTCGACTAAAAGAAATGTTAATTCAACTTGGTGAGAAAATAAATGGCTCTTTTTCTGATAAGGGAAACGGGAGATATATGATTTTTAGTTCCCGTGGTGCTATTGAGCGGGAAATCGGAACACTTGAAGATACAGTTCAAAGATTAGCGTTTGAAGCAGATACTACTGTTGCGGTTGGTATTGGATTTGGAGAAACGGCTTATTCGGCAGAAATAAACGCTTTTCGTGCTATTCAACATTCAAAAGCAATGAAGAAGCGTGAAATTGTCATTGTTCAAGAAGATGGACTAATCGTAGAGTCTCCAGGGAAAAAAGGGGAACTACATTATTCAAGCCGTACACAAAATGAACTTCTTATTGAAAAGTTAAAACAAGGTAACATCAGTGTGAAAACATATAAAAAAATAGTAGCACTCATACAAAAGATGGGGTGGTCGGATTTTACAACAAAGGACTTAGCGACACACCTTGAGATGACAGAGCGTAATGTTAGACGTATAGTTACAGATATGTGCAAAGTTGATTTGGCACGATGCATTGGTCAGGAGACGTATGCTACTCGTGGAAGACCAACTAAAATTTATCGATTGTTATAAGCACCTATTGGGGTGCTTTTTATTTTGTTCCACTTTAGTATACCGGAAATTTGATTTGTATTTTTCAGAAAAGTCTTGAAATTAAACAATTAAACTCTTATACTCCATTTAAGGAATTTTTTCTTTAAATAATCCTTAAAAGAAAAATTTAAAAGGGGCTGGGAAATTTGACTTTAATGACGTTGATTCAAGAATTAGTTGAAATTACTAAGGATGAGGTAATTGAATGGCGAAGGTATTTACATAAATATCCCGAGTTATCTTTTCAAGAAGATAAAACAGCACAATTTGTTTATGAAACACTACAGACATTTGGAAATTTGGAAATTTCACGTCCAACTAAAACAAGTGTTATGGCCCGTTTAATTGGTTCAAAACCAGGAAAAGTTATTGCACTACGGGCAGATATGGATGCGCTTCCAATTGAAGAAGAAAACGACTTTGACTTTGTATCAAAGCATCCAGGCGTGATGCATGCTTGTGGACATGACGGACATACAGCTATGCTACTCGGTGCAGCAAAGATTCTTACACAGTTAAAAGATCTAATTGAGGGCGAGGTACGCTTTTTATTTCAACATGCTGAAGAGTTATTCCCAGGCGGCGCACAAGAAATGGTAAAAGTAGGTGTGTTAGAGGGGGTGGATGAAGTAATCGGAATTCATCTTGCGTCCACTGTTGAGATTGGTAAAATTGGGATTTGTGATGGGCCAGCTACATCAGGAAGCGATACCTTTGATTTAAAAATTAAAGGAAGAGGAGGTCATTCTTCAGAACCTCATTTAACGGTTGATCCAATTGCAATTGGGGCACAAGTAATCAACAATCTGCAACATATTGTCTCAAGAAATCTTAATCCACTTGAAAAATTGGTAGTATCTGTAACGAAGTTTCATAGCGGAAGTGCTTACAATGTCATTCCTGACACTGCTATTATTGGCGGATCGGTGCGAAGCCTTAATCCTGACATCCGTCAACAAGTTCCATGTTTAATAAAAAAAGTCGCTAAGGGAGTTACAGAAGCACATAATGCGTCATTTGAGGTTGATTATCATTTTGGCTACAGTTCAGTAATCAATAACGATAGGGTAAGAGAGTTGATAGAAGAAACGATAGATGAGGTATGGGGAATGGATTATTTACTAAGACTACCCGCATTGATGAGCGGTGAAGATTTTTCAGCATTTTCAGATGAACGACCAGGTTGCTTCATCTTTGTTGGTGCAGGAAATCAAAATAAGGGGATTATTCATCCGCACCATCATCCACGCTTTACATTTGATGAAGATGCACTAAAGATTGGTGTGGAACTGTTTGTTCAATCATCTTTTAAATTATTAGGGATAGAGAGTACAAAAAAGATGAATGAAAAATCAATCTACTTTCATTGAAAAATAGATAAACAAAGGGGATGGAAAAATGATACATGAACCTGTTATTGCAACTATGATTATCTTCTCGCTAGTCGCATTGGGAGAAATTATTTCTATTTTTACAAGGGCTAGGGTTTCTATGTTTCTAGTCGCTATAGTTGGTTATCTTGTGTTAATTTGGACAGGAATTATACCGAAGAGTCTTATCGGTGATTCTAAATTTATTGAAATTGGTGTTGTATTAGGAACTGCTCCGATAATCATTCATATGGGAACGCTAATACCTCTTAATACTATTCGCAGTCAATGGAAGGCAGTAGCTATTTCTTTGATGGGTATTATTGTTGGTGCTGGTTTAATCCTTCTCTTGATTCCAATGCTGTTCGACTATGAAACAGCTGTTGCAGGAACAGGTCCATTAACTGGTGGAGTAATTGCTTTTCTTGTAACCTCGCAGGGGCTAAAAGAGATGGGTTTGACAAGCCTTGTGACAATTTCAGCTTTAATATTATCATTACAATCACTGATTGGTATGCCACTTTCAGCAAATTTATTACGTCGATATGCATTAAAGTTTAGGGATACGATAGATTCCGGAACGTATGTAGCTGCTACAATGGATGTGAGGGTAGTAGATGTTATTGATGAAGAAAAAGTAGAGGTGCGAAAGAGGACTTGGATTCCTGAGAAATATCAAACAAATCTGATTCTTCTTTTCTTACTATTTGTCGGTGGTGCTATTGCTATGGCTTTAGATCGAGTAACTGGCATTCCGTATAGTTTGTGGGCTTTGGCGCTTGGCATTGGTGGAAGATTAATTGGTCTATATCCAGATCGTGCAATGGAGCGAGCTAATGCCTTTATAGTTGGGATGGCTGGACTCGTATTTTTGATTCTTGCCACAATGAATGACGTAACATTTAGTATGTTTATTAGTCGACTTCCAGAAACTTTTCTAGTTATGATTGTCGGAATTTTTGGTATTTTGATAGGAGGATTTTTAGGATCAAAACTATTTAAATGGGATCCTTTAAAAGCTCTTCCTGTAGCACTAACAGCCACAGTGGGATTCCCAGGTGATTATCTTGTTTGTGAGGAAATTAGTCGAAGTGTAGGTAGAAATAAAGAGGAAGAAGAAAAAATATTAAATGAAATATTAACGCCAATGTTAATAGGCGGATTTACAACTGTAACAATTGGATCAGTCGTTATTGCTAGTATCTTAATCAAAACATTGTAGACACGTTATATTAATAAATGAAGCTCTAATGTAAACGTTTAGTTAGAAATAATTGTTTATATCTCGGCCAATTTGTGAGCATACGCAATCAGATTGTAAATAATTGCAACTATAGTTGATTTTCCTTTATCATTAGATACAAGTTTACTGGTTTCAAAAATAATTAGAAATCATCTAATTTCATTCAAAATTAGACGGAAACGTTAAAAAATGTTATGATTCCAGAGAGGTACGTACAACTTGTTGATAGAAGGAGAGTCTAATAAAAATGGAACAAAATTTCGCACGAATGATTGATCACACATTATTAAAGGCTGAAGCTACAAAAGAGCAAATCGAAAAACTCTGTGCAGAGGCAAAACAATTTAACTTCGCTTCTGTTTGTGTAAATCCAACTTGGGTGAAATATAGCAGCGAGCTTTTACAAGGCTCGGAAGTTTTAGTTTGTACTGTAATTGGCTTCCCTCTAGGTGCTAACACGCCAGCTGTTAAAGCGTTCGAAGCGAAAGATGCGATTGCTAACGGTGCAAAAGAGGTAGATATGGTTATCAATATCGGTGCATTAAAGGATAAAAACTATGACCTTGTGCAAGCAGATATTGCTGCAGTTGTTGAAGCGGCAAAAGGTAGCGCACTTGTAAAAGTAATTATTGAATCTTGCCTTCTAACTGATGAAGAAAAAGTAAAAGCATGTGAGCTAGCTGTGGCAGCAGGTACTGACTACGTAAAAACATCAACAGGTTTTTCTACTGGAGGCGCAACTGCAGAAGATATTGCTTTAATGCGTAAAACAGTAGGTCCAGATTTAGGTGTAAAAGCATCTGGCGGTGTACGAAGCTTAGAGGATATGAAAAAGATGGTTGAGGCTGGAGCCACTCGTATTGGAGCAAGCTCTGGTGTTGCTATTATGAACGGATTAATTGCAGATTCTAATTATTAATAGTAATGAAAATCCTTATATAGTAAGTGTTACGGGGCTGTTCTTTATGAACTAGCCCCGTTTTTATTGGAAATTTTATAAATGCCTTTTCTGGTAGTCTAATCAATGGAAAATATTCATTTCCTGAAATGAGTGAAATTCCAATTTGTGCAAGTTGAAAAATTCCCTTAATATTTATATGGTTATTATCAAAATTTAACCTATTGATTGATTGTAGTTGTTTCATCCACAATCCGCCTCTTTTTAACTCATAGTAGATGATGTATTATGAAGAGTACTTGTAAAAATGTACAGAGAGGAATATTATCATTTTTATTGGGTTATCATCAATAATTTTATAAATATAAAAATCTTGATGATTGGATCATTTTACAAGAACTTTGTATAGTTATGCACTGAATTCTTACATAACTTAGTAACATCGAAACATAGGGTATTTAAGTTTGAATGTGTAGAATTAACAGGTCAATCAACTACTATTATTTAATCTTAATTGCCTCTCGGTTTTTAATAATCCTTCCAGTGTTTAAGTGAAAAAATGGGGGAATATATGATGTTTGATGATATAGGTAACGATTTGTATTAAAAAAGGAGAAACTATTCGTGGAATTCATAAGCAGTTTTATAAGTCAATATGGATATCTAGCTATATTTTTAATCTTATCTTTAGGAATAATTGGCTTACCCATTCCCGATGAGATCTTGATGACGTTTGTGGGATTTTTGTGTCAAGAGGGGCATTTAAACTTTCTATTGAGTATTTGCTTAAGCCTTTTAGGCGCATCCATTGGTATGGTATTTAGCTATGCAATTGGAAATAAATTAGGGAAACCATTAATATTAAAATATGGAAAGTGGTTTGGACTCAATAATAGGCGGTTTACTAAAGTTGAACGGTGGTTTCATCGTTTTGGACCGTGGACAATAATTATCGGATATTTTGTTCCGGGTATTAGACATGTTACAAGTTACATGTCTGGAATAACACAAATGAAGTTTAGTACTTATCTGGCTTTTGCTTGTTTTGGGGCTATGGTATGGGTAATTATTTTTATTTCTATAGGATATTTTCTTGGTATAACTTTATAAGGATATACAATGCACTTTTTATATAAAGCTTCAATGGAACTAAAAATGCTTAATAGAAATACAGCTCGCGTTTTTCGAAATGCGAGCTGTTTTATGTATACGATAGATGCTTAGTGCGGGAGTTATTCCCTACGATATACAATCGTCTAAGTAATGAGGTTTTACAACTCATTCGAAAACAAGTTTATTGGCACTCTGGTTAGGTGATTTTCCATCAGATAGCAGCAACTCTAGTCAGAATAATAATTTTATCTACCTCATATACTCCACTGATGAAATGGATTATAGAAGGGAGGATACAATGTTTTCACAATATAAATACTGGAAGCCTTTTATTAGCCAATACGATCCATGTCCACCTATAAGGGTTAAAAGTTTTTCTACACCGCCTCAATTATATATGGGTTTTCAACCGCCCGGGCTACCGCAATATCCAACTCCTAGAGAAGCTCTCAGATCTGGCACGTTATGGCCTCAATTATTTAGTCCCTATCCAAATCCCCAAAAAGGAGGGATGAAGAATGAGTAAAGAGATGCCACCCGAATTTTATAAGCTACTTGAAGAAATCCAAGCCATTGATTTTGTCATAGTGGAATTGAATCTTTATTTAGATACTCATCCTCACGATTTTGATGCTATTCAGCAATTTAACGAAAACACTGAAATCAGTATGCGACTTAAGGTTGAATTTGAACAGAAATTTGGTCCACTTATGAATTTTGGGAGAAGTTATTCAAATTATCCTTTTACTTGGATAGATACACCTTGGCCATGGCAAGTCTAACTTTTTTTATCAAATATTTTAGTGGCGAAAGTGAAACGTCAGCTACAGATGTTTAGTTTTTTTGTGCAAGCACAAAGCCGATTCTGGACGCAATTATGCCGAGGTATAAGTGATTAATAAGTAATTAGGAGGAATTTTTTTTGTGGTATTATGAAAAGAAGCTCCAGTATCCAGTGAGGGTGAGTACATGTAACCCTATGCTCGCTAAGTATTTAATTGAGCAATATGGTGGTGCAGACGGGGAATTAGCAGCAGCACTTCGGTATATGAATCAGCGGTATACGATTCCCGACAAAGTGGTCGGATTGTTAACCGATATAGCAACAGAGGAATTTTCGCACTTAGAAATGATTGCCACGATGATTTATAAACTAACGAAGGATGCTACTCCAGAGATGCTAAAAGAAGCTGGTCTTGGAGAACACTATGCCAACCATGACAGGGCATTATTTTATCAGAATGCAGCTGGATCACCGTTCACGGCAACTTATATTCAGGCTAAAGGGGATCCAATCGCTGATTTGTATGAGGATATCGCAGCCGAAGAAAAAGCACGAGCGACTTATCAGTGGATTATTGATTTATCAGATGACACTGATTTGAATGATAGTTTGAAGTTTTTACGTGAACGAGAAATTGTCCATTCTCTACGTTTCAGAGAAGCTGTAGAGATTTTAAAAGACGATAGGGATAGCAAGAAAATCTTTTGAAAAATATCGAAGGCTGTTTCAAGGGGGAAATCACCTTTGAACACAGCCTATTTTAACTTCTTTCAGCAAGTGTTTTCGTAGCGAAATTGAAACGGCAGTTACAGTAGGCTCCCACCTCAATAGGCGTTGAGATAAATGCGGAATTAAGCTATTTTCAGTGGGTGTTCAAACATCCGCTGAAAAAGAGGAACTCAGGCTAAGACCTTCACATCCTGTGAAAACGCCTGAGTGACCAACATCGTGCAGGCCTAAACACAAAGCCGATTCCTGACGCAATTATGCCGAGGCATAATTGATTTTAGCTTTTTTTCTATTCAACATTTGAAAATAAAGTAAGATCCTTTCTATGGCCAATCATAACTAATATATCGTTTTCTTCAATAATCTGATCAGGAGAAGGTAAAATAGTAATATTGCCGTCCCGAACTATGGCAATAACACTGACATTATATTTCGCTCGAATGTCTAAATTCCGTAAATTTTGTCCGGCCATTTTAGAAGGAATCATAATTTCCTCTATACTGTATTCCTTTGATAATTCAATATAATTTAGCATATTTGGTGAAAGAAGCTGATTGGCTACGCGCTCTCCCATATCCCGTTCAGGGTAAATAATCCAATCTGCACCAACCTTTTCTAAAACCTGTCCATGTCTTTTTCCAAGAGCCTTTGCAATTATTTTTTTAATTCCTATCTCCTTTAACAATGAGACCGTTAAAATACTTGATTGCATATCTATTCCAATAGCGACAATGACACAATCGAAATTTCTGATCCCTATGGAGGTAAGTGCTTTTTCTTCTGTCGTATCAGCAACTACTGCATGTGTAACATAAGATTCTGCATCTTCGACTCTTTCCTCATTAATATCAATTCCTAAAACTTCATTCCCAGCTTCATATAATTTGCGGGCTACGCTTACACCAAACCTACCAAGACCTATTACAGCATATTGTTTGATCGTCATTGTATGCATCGCTCCTTTATCATGGTTATCCGATCATAATCTTTCCTTTTGGATGACGGAAAGCCTCCCTTTTCCGACGATTTGTAATGGCAAAAGCAATTGTTAAGGGGCCTAATCTTCCTGCAAACATTGTTAATATGATAAGAAGACGACCGCCAGTTGATAGTTCGGGAGTTAACCCCATTGTAAGTCCAGCTGTTCCAAATGCAGAGGTAGCTTCAAATAAATACATCATAAAACTATGGCGTTGTTCAATAAGACTTAATACAATGGTTACAAGTACGACAATCATCATCCCACACATTGTGACTGTTAGAGCTTTTAAAATCGTTTCATTAACAATTCTACGTCTGAAAAGTACTACATCTTCTTTCCCTTTTATTTGACACCACATCGTAGCAACTAAAACTGCGAAAGTCGTTATTTTAATACCTCCAGCAGTTGATCCAGAACCTCCTCCGATGAACATTAACCAAATGATTAAAAATAATGTTGAATGTGTTAAATCACCAATAGGAAGGGTATTAGAGCCAGCAGTTCTTGGTGTAACTGCTTGGTATAAAGAACCAAGAATTTTGCCCCATTCAGATAGTGGTCCAAGAGTTTTACTATTTCCGTATTCAAATAAGAAAATTAAAAGCGTCGAGCCGACGGTTAAAATAAATGTTGTAGTTAAAACAATTTTGCTATGCACTGAAAGTCGTTTCGTTCCGCGGTATTCATATAGTTCATTGATAACAATAAATCCTAAGCCCCCAATCGTAATAAGTGCACAAATAGTGATTACGACGAAAGGATCATCTACGTACGCTGTTAAGCTCTTAAAGTCACCCATTAAATCAAATCCAGCATTATTAAAATTTGAAATGGCGTGAAAAAATCCAAAATAGAAGGCTTTTCCTACAGGCATATCGAACGAAAAACGAATAGATAAAATGAAACCACCTATTAATTCAATTAGTGCCGTAAATAACAGAATCCTTTTAACTAATTTAACTAGACCAGCAATTGTTACGTTATTAAATGCCTCTTTTAACAAAAGTCGTTCTTTTAAAGAAATCTTTTTTCCTAATAACAAAAATAAAAACGTCGCGAATGTCATAAAGCCTAATCCGCCAATTTGAATAAGAAAAAGAATAACTAATTCTCCAAATATAGAAAATGTATCACCAGTATCTACAACAACCAAGCCTGTTACACAGGTAGCAGAGGTAGCGGTAAATAGAGCATCTAAAAATGAAAGACCATTAGCATCAACCGTTGCGATGGGGAGCGTTAAGAAAAATGCTCCAATTAAAATGATGATGGCGAAGCCCAGAACTAGCACTTTTGGAGGATTTAATTTATTTATAAATGTTTTCATTTTATTCTCCTCATTGAACCTTTAATTAATAAATATGTACGTTTATTGTTGTCCAAAAGTAAGTTGAAAATTCTTATGGAAATAAAACAAAAAATTCACCAGATTAATTCGTACACTTTCTATTGACCATTTTTAGACAATACGTTATAATTCTTTAGTACACAGCAGATGGTTATTAGCCTATTTGTGTATTGACGTGTGTTCGGAGGGAGGGAAAGAGAGATGTCAAAAACTGTCGTTCGCAAAAACGAATCGCTTGAAGATGCTCTTCGCCGCTTCAAACGTACTGTATCAAAAAGTGGTACAATTCAAGAAGTTAGAAAGCGCGAGTTCTACGAAAAACCTAGCGTTAAACGTAAAAAGAAATCAGAAGCTGCACGTAAACGTAAGTGGTAATTTAATTTCCCATTAAAAATCCCTACGTTCATAACACGCAATTGTATGATTCACTGAGCAGACAAAAATATACCTGAAATTAATCGCATGTCGATTAATTTCAGGTATTTTACATTAAGCTCAAATTTACGTACATATTGGAGAAGCCGAATGTGATCCCTGTGATTCATTCGGCTTTTATGTTATATACTTATTGTATAAATTATTTACGGTTATTAAGGCCAGTTAAGTTAATGATTCACTATATAATAAAATTATTAAGATTTATGAAACTTTTTGCATAGTCAGTCGTATATACAGGAGAGAAGCATGTTAGAAGGGAGGGAAAAAGATGCGAAGACGAAGAATCCTCAGCTATTTAATAGTTATTTGGATGACATTTTTGTTAGCGTTTCCATTAACGTCTGCTTTTGCAAGTAATAAGGTCTACCATATACCAATTCATAATGAAGTAGAAAGAGGACTTCACGCATTTTTAGAACGAGCTTTTAAAGAGGCGGAAGAAAACAATGCAGAGGCGATTATTTTAGACATTCATACGCCCGGCGGTTTTGTGAATGCAGCAGGTGATATAGCTATGCTTATGGATGCTACGGATATACGTACGATTGCGTATATTAACAAAGACGCTCATTCTGCAGGTGCCTTTTTAGCCTTACATGCGGATGAAATCTATATGGTGCCAAATGGAACGATCGGGGCGGCTGCAGTTATTGATTCAGCAGGAAATGCAGCAGATTTAAAGGCTCATAGTGCATGGGTTGCTCAAATGGAGGCAGCTGCAGAATCAAAAAATCGCAATCCAATATATGCACGAGCAATGGCTGATGTATCTGTTGATTTACCGGAATTTCGAGCAGGAAAAGGGAATTTATTAACTTTATCGGCTTCGGAGGCAAAAAAAGTTGGTTATTCAAATGAAACGGTTTCAAATTTCCAGGACCTTTTAAAAGCAACGCAATTAGATGAGCGTGATATCGTTTCAATTGAACCTACTTTTGCTGAAAAGCTTGCTCGTTTTATTACGAATCCAATTATAGTTCCGATTTTATTGTCGATTGCAAGCTTGGGACTTGTAGTTGAGCTTTATTCGCCAGGTTTTGGTGTTCCAGGTATAATGGGATTGTCAGCACTTGGATTGTTTTTCTTCGGTCATATGGTGGCGGGCTTGGCAGGTTATGAAACCTTACTTTTATTTATTGTAGGCTTAGCGCTTATTATAGCGGAGTTTTTTGTCCCCGGAGGTATTGTTGGTATTTTAGGTGGTGCGCTAATATTACTAAGTCTAATACTGGCAGGTGCAAACATGATGCAAATGATTATAGCGATTTTCATTGCGCTTCTTGTAGCGATAATAGGAATGGTGATTCTGATGAAATTTTTTGGTAAAAAATTGCATGTTTTAAACAAGCTAGTCTTGATGGATGCGACAACGACGGAAGAGGGTTATGTATCTAACGTGAATCGCACAGAGCTGCTTGGAAAAGTGGGTAAAGCGATTACACCACTTCGTCCGGCGGGTACAATATTATTTGGAAGTGAGCGCATTGACGTAGTATCGGAAGGTGGCTATGTTGATGTTGGGGAACATGTAGAAGTTATTAAGGTAGAGGGCTCACGTATTGTTGTGAGACAAACAGAAAAAGAGATGGAGGAATAGCAAATGGGTTTTGATTTAGCTTTAATAGGTCCAATTGTAGGGCTAGTTTTATTATTCATTGTTGTCGCGGTATTCTTTACCTTTGTACCAGTGGCGCTGTGGATTTCTGCACTTGCTGCAGGTGTCCGCGTTAGTATATTTACATTAATCGGTATGCGATTACGTCGTGTAATCCCATCACGAATTGTGAACCCATTAATTAAAGCACATAAAGCAGGATTACCTGTTACAATCAATCAACTTGAAAGTCACTATTTAGCAGGTGGTAATGTTGACCGTGTAGTAAATGCGCTAATCGCGGCTCATCGTGCAAATATCGAGTTAACATTTGAACGTTGTGCGGCAATTGATTTAGCGGGTCGTGATGTATTAGAAGCTGTACAAATGTCTGTTAACCCGAAAGTCATTGAAACACCATTTATTGCAGGTGTTGCGATGAACGGGATTGAAGTAAAAGCGAAGGCACGTATTACAGTGCGCGCAAACATTGAACGTTTAGTCGGTGGTGCTGGTGAAGAAACGGTTATTGCCCGTGTAGGTGAGGGGATCGTTTCTACAATTGGTAGCGCTTCTAGTCATACGACAGTTCTTGAAAATCCTGATATGATTTCTCAAACTGTATTAGCAAAGGGCTTAGATTCTGGTACAGCATTTGAAATCTTATCGATCGATATTGCTGATGTTGATATCGGCAAAAACATCGGTGCTGAATTACAAATTGAACAAGCACAGGCAGATAAAAACATTGCCCAAGCGAAGGCTGAAGAACGTCGTGCGATGGCTGTAGCGAACGAGCAAGAAATGATTGCACGCGTACAAGAGATGAAAGCGAAAGTAGTAGAAGCAGAAGCTGAAGTACCACAGGCAATGGCAGAAGCTCTACGTTCGGGTAATCTTGGTATTATGGATTACATGAACTACCGCAACATTCAAGCAGATACAGCGATGCGAGACTCCATTTCTAAAGTAAGCTCAGATAAATCAGAAACAAATGAACCTAACTAATAAAAACTGAAAGGAGCGGTACTAATAAATGGAACAATTAATTATATTTGTGATAATTGCCATAGTCAGCTCTATTTTCGGTAAATCAAAAAATAAAAAAGAACAAAAACCAATGCCAACTTTTAATAATAAGGATTCACATGTTGAGCCTCCTGTTATAAAAAAAGCAGAGGTGAATCCACAGCAACGTTCTAAACCACAGAGCTTTGAGGATTTTGCACGTGGATTTTTAGGTGAATGGGAAAATGAACAGCCTAAATTTGAAGAGCCGAAAAAAATTGTCGAAGAAACAGTAAATGAGAAAGTACCAAGCTATGTAGCACCATCCTTAATCCCGACTGAGAAAGTGAGTCGTCCTACGAATAGAGAAAGTATGGAGCGTTTAGCTGCTGGGAAAAAAGTCGAGAGAGTAGCTGAATCACAATCGGCTTTTCAATTACCGACATCAAAAAAATCACTTATGCAAGCTGTTGTAATGGCAGAAGTTTTAGGCCCTCCAAAAGCAAAAAGAAAATAACTAGCATGTCCTCCTTTTTCGATGCATATATTGCCGAAGAAGGAGGCATTTTTTTATGAGAAAACTATTTCAATTAACGCCACTACTTGAATTATTACAATATGAAACATTAAAAATCATTGGCCCATATCGTTTTCTACATGCTGATGCTACATCGTGCTCATTTATCTATGCAGATTATCATATTACTGTGCGTGGAAAATCAGTGGAAATTAATGCTCTTAAAGAAGAAATGCTACATCTTTCTGTAGAGGATTTGCAGGAGCTTCATTTGGAAATGACAAAGGATATGGGTGTGAGCGATAATGTGGAATAATCGGCCAATTATCATACGTATAAAGCGCCATGAAAATGTTCATCCTTTTATTCAAGCATTGCATGCACAACATGTGCCATTAAAGCGTGTTGTGTTTCGTGAGCAAGAGGTTGCCTTTGAAACAACTATGCATTATCTACCAAAGATTCGCCGTGTGCGTAGGCGTTACCGACTTAAAACGGCTATCTATTATGCAGATGAACTTCAAGTTTTTCGAGCACAGCTTTGGACTTTGCTTGGCCTAGCGTTGATGATATTAATACCATTACTATGTGCACAGGTTATTTGGCGGATCGATATTAAAGCGGCAACACCTGAGTTAGAGGAACGTCTAGGAGAGACATTTCAAGATACCTTTCAATTAGAAACACCCATTTCTAAAAAAGTCTTACCCTCAGATGCTGTCATTCGTCAGAAGCTATTAGAAGGGCATCGAGATCTTTCATGGGTGCATATTGAAAAGCATGGTGGACGTGTAATTTTACGACCTCAGGAGTCCCCGAAACAAACTAAACAAACGAATGAAAAGCTAGCGACGCATTTAGTAGCAACAAAAAGTGGTGTTATTACTCACTTTAATATTCAAAATGGAGAACGAAAAATTTCAGTTAACGATACTGCCTACGAAGGTGATGTTCTCGTAAGTGGCGTAATTGAAAGTGGTGAAGATCAAGTGTTTGTTGGAGCAAAGGGAGAGGTATACGCTGATTATTGGCTTGAATGCTCATTTAAAATTCCAACAAAACTAACGATGGAAACGCTACAACAAAAGCAGTGGCGTGTATTAGTGAAAGGCATTCATGAAGAAAAAGAAAAAGTTGACTATGTTCAAAAGAAAGATTTACCTAATTGGCTCAATCCATATGTTTCAATTGTTGAGGAGCAGTACACAAAAAAAATTCAAGTAGAGCTTAATGAGTCCAAAATAGATTCATTGCTCATACCATTGCTTCATGAAAAAGTACTACGTTCATTACCTGCGAAAACGGTTATTAAAAAAGAAAACCTTTTACAGGTAAAGTGGGGGGATGGTACAGTTGAAGGGAAAGTTCTATTTTTAATCAATGAAAACATTGCCAGTCCAATACAAGGCCTACAAGGAGAATGATTATGTCAGAACATTTAACTGTATTACAAGTGGATAATCCAAACGAAGCGGTTATGCTACTCGGAATATCCGATGCCAATATGAAATTAATCGAAGAGGCTCTAAAAGTTCACATTATTACACGTGGTGAACAAATTCAGCTTGCTGGTGAAGAGGATGCAAAAGAACAAGCAAGATTCCTTTTACATGCTCTTTTAAAGGTCATTCGTAAAGGAATTAATATTGATCAGCGTGATGTAGCAACAGCTATTGAAATGACACAAAAAGGAACGATTGAATACTTTGCAGAACTTTATGATGAAGAAATAGCTCGCACGACGAAAGGGAAGCCTATTCGTGCAAAAACAATAGGTCAACGAGAATACATACAAGCAATCCGTCATAAGGACGTTGTTTTTGGTATCGGACCAGCCGGTACTGGGAAAACGTATTTAGCGGTAGTCATGGCAACACAGGCGCTAAAAAATGGGCACGTTAAGCGTATTATTTTAACACGCCCTGCAGTAGAGGCAGGCGAGTCTCTAGGCTTTCTTCCGGGGGATTTGAAGGAAAAGGTAGATCCGTACTTACGCCCCCTGTATGACGCTCTAAACGATATTTATGGGACTGAACAAACCCAAAGACTGATTGAACGAGGCACAATCGAAATTGCACCTTTAGCGTATATGCGTGGACGTACATTAGACGATGCCTTTGTTATTTTAGATGAAGCTCAAAATACGACACATCAGCAGATGAAAATGTTTTTAACGCGACTAGGATTTGGCTCAAAAATGGTCATTACCGGCGACAAAACACAAATTGACCTACCAAAAAATACGGATTCTGGATTAATCGTAGCAGAACGAACATTAAAGTATGTAAAATCTATACATTTCCAAATTTTGGAGCAAGGCGATGTAGTACGCCACCCAATCGTAGCAAAAATCATCCAAGCATACGAAGAACAGCAACTTTAATATGACCGCTAGCGGTCATATTAAAGTCTGCACCGAAAGTGTAACGGCAGGTTTAAAAGACCGAAGTAACACGATATACAAAACTTAGGTTCATCATCAAAAGTTGTGGATGACTTTTTGTTAAACGTCTACTATGTAAATAAGTTGATTGGAGTGGAGACTGGGCGACTCCTTGGGGATTAGCGATAGGGGAACGAAGGCTAAAATCATCACATCCTGTGATAACGCCTTCGTGACCAACATCGTGTTGGCCCGAGACCTGGAGCGAGCAACGCGAGTGAAGTGGCTCATCGGACGCCCCCAGGAAGCTCTGCTCTGCGCGAAAGCGAAGCGTCAGCGGCAAAGCGCCCAGTCGGAACGGAAATCAACCACACGTTTTGGTGATGATTCAAAACTAATAACCATGAAAATGGAAAAAATTGTGACAGCTATACGATGTGTATAGCTGTTTTTTTACTTTCTTATACATTTTTCAGGAAAAATGTTTTTTGAATTGGTATGATAGTAGGTAGATAGAGGAGGTGCAAGATGGAGAAACAATTAAAAAAAATTACAGAACTTATTGGCTTTCGCTACTTTTTAATTGTCGTTCTCATCTTAACAGGAGCCCTACAATTTACTTTTATGTATGGCAATGTTAAAGGTGTTACATATGATTTTAAACCATTACAGCTAGCGCCTGAAACAGTACGATCTACTAAAACGATAGAAGATACTTATAAAACGCAACAGGAACGAGAAAAAGCAACAGATTCGGTTGCACCAGTCTATCAATTTTCTGCCGATGTTGCTAAACAGCGAGCTGCGATTGTAACGTCTTTATTCGACTATGTTCTTGACGTAAAGGCGGATGTTGAGAGTAACAAAGAGCCTATTCCTGTAGTCGACCAAGTGGCGCAGCTTCGTAAAAAACTTGAATCTATAGATTCAGATCAAATGCCAATTATCTTCACTGATTCACAGCTAGAAGGTTTGTTAGTACAAAGTGAAGCAGATTTAAAAAGAACAAGTACGCAACTATCAAAACTCGTGCAGGACTATTTACAAAAATCCATTCGATCTGAAAATGTGTTTGCGTCTCAAAATGATTTTGAGGCAAAAATTCGTGGACAACGAGGCTATCCTGATAAAATATTTAATACGGTAGTTTTAATTGGACGTACAAGTATTATCGAAAACGAGACGATAAACGAGGAACAAACGAAAATTCGAAAGGAACAAGTGAAGGAATCAGTTGAACCAACTCGAATTCTTCAAGGTCAAATCATTGTACAGGAAGGTCAAATTATTGATAATGAGGCGTTCCGTCAATTAGAGCTTCTAGGTATGGTAAGTAATAAGGCATCGATGAAACCGATTGCAGGGCTGATTATTTTAATACTTCTTGAAATGATGTTCATGTTTGTTTTATTCGAACGCTGGGATATAGATGAGCGCAAGAAACGTAATGCCCTGTTGGTAACAGTAATTGTGTATAGTTTATCGATCCTGCTGATGAAATTTATTAGCCTAGTCTCAGGTGGCTTTGATGTTACTGTTGCCTTCCTTTTCCCAACGGCATTGGCAACAATGCTAGTACGGTTATTAGCGGATGACCGTGCTGCAGTTCTTATTACGGTTATGACAGCAGCATCTGCGGGTGTTATTTTCCAAGAGGGTTATTCATCTGTCATGCAGATGGAAATTACACTGTATATAATTTTTGGAGGATTTGCGAGCTTATTCTTTTTACAAAGTATGGAAAAACGTTCGCATATTTTACATACTGTAGGTGTCATAGGGCTAGTAAATATGTTATTTATTGCATTTTATTTACTGATGACACAATCTTCATACGGTTTGTCAGAGTTAGTGTTTTACTTTATCGCGGCAATGATATCGGCTCTACTATCAGGGGCCCTTACAATGGGTCTCTTACCATTCTTTGAATCAGCTTTTAGTTTATTGTCGTCGTTGCGTTTAATTGAATTGTCGAACCCAAACCATCCATTGCTGAAAAAATTACTAATGGAGGCTCCGGGAACATATCATCATAGTGTTATGGTGGCGAACTTAGCGGAGGCTGCATGTGAGGAAATTGGAGCAGATGGATTACTAGCTCGTGTAGGCTGCTATTATCATGATATTGGCAAAACGAAGCGTCCTGCCTTTTTCATCGAGAATCAAATGTCTGGTATTAATCCACATGATTCATTGTCTCCGGAAAAAAGCGCGGAAATTATAATTGCGCATACTACTGATGGGGCTGAAATGCTAAAACGATATAAGATGCCACAGGAAATTATTGATATTGCCTTGCAGCATCACGGATCTAGTCTGTTAAAATACTTCTACTTTAAAGCGAAGGAAGAAGGAAAGTGCTTAGATGATACAACATACAGATATCCAGGTCCGAAACCACAAACGAAGGAAGCGGCAGTTATTAGCGTTGCAGATAGCGTTGAGGCAGCGGTTCGATCCATGAAGGAGCCGAATGCAGAGAAAATTCAAAAGTTGGTACGAGCAATTATTGACGATCGAGTACAAGACAGTCAGTTTGATGAATGCGATATTTCAATAAAAGAGTTAAAATGTATAGAGAGAGTACTTTGTGAAACGTTGAATGGAATTTTCCACTCGCGAATTGAATATCCAAAGGCAGATAAGTAGGAGGATCTATGATTTTAACAATTGATTTTACAGATGAAACAAATGAAGTGGCTACTGAACATATGGAGCTTGTTGAAAAGCTTTTGCAGCAGGCAGCTAAACTTGAGAATATTGAGCCGGAAACGGAAGTGTCGGTGACATTCGTTACAAATGAAGCGATTCAAGAAATAAACCGAGAATATCGTGACAAGGATCAACCGACAGATGTGATCTCGTTTGCCCTGGAGGAATTAGGTGAGGGAGAAATGGAAGTAACATTTGAAGGGATGCCTCGTATCTTAGGAGATATTATTATTTCAACGGATCGTACAAAAGAGCAAGCAGAGGAATATGGACATACATTTGAGCGAGAATTAGGCTTTTTAGCGGTCCACGGTTTCTTACATTTACTTGGCTATGATCATATGGTACCAGAAGATGAAAAGGTGATGTTCAGTAAGCAGGATGAGATTTTACAATCTTTCGGCTTAGGACGAGAATAGATGAATGTTCGCAAATTTGTACGCTCTTTTGGGTATGCCTTTAAAGGTATTATTACAGCCTGTGCGGAGCAAAATTTTAAATCCCACTTACTAAGTGCAGGAATTGTTTTGATTGCTGGCTATTTTACGGATTTATCACGTATAGAATGGTATATTGTATTGTTATTAATTGCTCTAATGTTTGCACTTGAAATGATTAATACAGCAATTGAACGAGTAGTGGATTTAGCTTCACCTACTATCCATCCGCTTGCTAAGCAGGCTAAAGATCTTGCAGCAGGTGCAGTACTTGTATTTGCGATATTCAGTGCTATAATCGGATTACTCATATTTATACCGAAATGGTTCGGTCATTAAGTAGTAGCAAGTTTGCTGGAGAAAGCGACCGAGGCAATTACGCCAAGGCGAAATTGATGATGTAGAGGAGAACATGATGACAATTGATATGCATGCATTACTAGAAGAATCAAAAAAAGCGCGTGAAAAGGCTTATGTACCTTATTCAAAATTTAAAGTTGGCGCGGCGATTTTAACGAAAAATGGAGAGGTCATTCATGGCTGCAATATTGAAAATGCAGGCTATAGTATGACGAATTGTGCTGAGCGTACAGCATTTTTCAAAGCTGTGTCAGAAGGTATTTATGATTTTGAGGCGATTGCTATTGTAGCTGATACGGATGGACCATGTGCGCCATGCGGAGCTTGTCGTCAAGTGATGATGGAGTTTTGCAAGCCGTCTATGCCTGTATATTTAACAAATTTAAAAGGTGATGTCACGGTAACGTCTGTAGGCGAATTACTACCGTTTGCATTTACAACGGAGGATTTAGAGAATGCTGGAAAATAATAATGGCTATAAGTCAGGTTTTATCTCCATAATCGGTCGACCAAATGTTGGGAAATCAACGTTTTTAAACCGTGTTATTGGTCAAAAAATTGCGATTATGAGTGATAAACCACAAACAACACGAAATAAAGTACAAGGTGTACTAACATCAAATGATAGCCAAATGATTTTTATAGATACACCAGGAATCCACAAGCCGAAACATAAGCTAGGGGATTTTATGCTAAAGGTTTCTAAAAATACTTTGCGTGAAGTGGATGTTATTATGTTCATGGTTAATGCAGAACAGAAACTTGGAAAGGGTGACGAATTCATCCTTGAAATGCTGGCAGGTAATCCAACGCCTGTCTTCCTGGTAATAAATAAAATCGATCAAATTCATCCTGATGAATTAATAGGGATTATTGAAAGCTACAAAGAGCGTTATGACTTTGCGGAAATAGTACCGATTTCCGCATTACAAGGGAATAATGTAGAAGATTTATTAGCGACATTATCGAAATATTTACCAGAGGGTCCACAATATTATCCAGCAGATCAAGTAACAGATCATCCTGAGCGTTTTATTATTTCAGAGTTAATTCGTGAAAAAGTGTTACATTTAACGCGTGAAGAAATACCTCATTCCATTGCTGTTGTAATTGATAAAATTCGCCGTGATGAAGAAAATGAAGATAAAATTCGTGTAGCAGCTACGATTATCGTGGAAAGAGATTCGCAAAAAGGGATTGTCATTGGTAAACGTGGCGCGCTACTAAAAGAAGTAGGGATACGTGCAAGAAAAGATATTGAGATGCTTCTTGGTTCAAAAGTGTATTTAGAGCTGTGGGTAAAGGTGCAAAAGGATTGGCGAAATAAATCAACACATTTACGTGACTTCGGTTTCCGTGATGATGAATATTAACTTCTATCTCAACGGGTGTCCAAACATCCGCTGAAATAGAGGAACTCCGTCTTAGAACGCCACGTCCAGTGGCAATGACTGAGTGACCAACATCACGTTGGCCCAAAGCCGATTCCGGACGCAATTATGCCGAGGCATAATTGATATGGAGCTGTCCAATAAATTTATTGGACAGCTCCATTTTCATGCGTGGCTTGTAGAAAGGAGGGGGATCGATGCTTCATAAATGGGAAGGGATTGTCCTAAAGGTACGTGCCTATGGAGAATCAAATAAAATTGTAATATTACTAACTAGAGAAGCGGGAAAGGTTGCAACGATGGCTCGAGGAGCGAAGAAGCCTTCTAGCAGATTAGCATCTGTGACACAGCCGTTTACCTATGGCATGTTTATGGTGCAGCATCATACTGGTATGGGGACATTGCAACAAGGTGAGCATCTCAATTCAATGCGCCATATTCGTGAGGATATTATGGCAACAGCATATGCAAGTTATATAATGGAACTTGTCGAGCGAGTAGTAGAAGAGGGGAAACCTGAGCCATATGCATTTGATGTGCTCCTTCAAGCATTACAAGCAATTGAGGAAGGTTATGACCCGGAGGCCATTACATTGTTTGTAGAATGGAAAATGCTACCCTATACAGGTGTGCAGCCTATATTACATGCTTGTGCTGCTTGTGGTGCCGTAGACGGTGAATTTGCATTTTCTTTTGCGCAGGGAGGTTTTTTGTGTCATCGTTGTTATCAGCATGATCCTTATATCATTCGATTAACACCGACCCAGCTTAAGCTTATTCGGATGTTCTATACTGTACCCATTGACCAGATTGGGAAACTAGATTTGAAAAAGGAAACAAAATATTTTATAAAAAAAATAATTACAACCATTTACGAGGAACAAACAGGAATTCGTTTTAAGACTAAAAAATTTATTGAACAGCTAGAGCGAACGCCTGAATTTCAGTTAAGAACAAATACAGAACAAGAAAAAACGCCAGAAGACCATTAACAATGATCTTCTGGCGTTTTTTCTTTTTTAATTCGTCTTGAAAATACAAGGAAAAGGCGGACTCCTAATGTTTCCCATCCGAATGCTAGGCGGTTATTTTGTCAAAATGTTATTTTTATAGTGGCATCGATTTTTTTGCAAATCGCATTAGGTCAAATTGATTAATCCTGTATCATTTACAGAAATTTTGTTTATGAGAGAAATTTAATTATAACTTATAAAAACAAACTTTTATTTTCTGTTTTATAGGACTTTATGTACTTTTTGATTCGACTTAATAGCTGTTATGAAATAATTGTTTTAGGTCTAAAATATTAATTTTGGTATAGTTTTTAATATAAACATAGTAGAAACTATTCATTCTAATTCCATATAATAGTTGAAAAGGCATTTTACTCTATGATATTGTAATTAATATAGATGATGATATTTACCTTCTTTCAACAATTATTCTCTGTAGCGGAAGCAAAGTGTCAGGCACAGAAGCGTCCCACCTCTAAAGAAGGTGAGATGAATGCGGATTTAAGCTACTTTTCAGCGGGGGTCCAACCCCCTTGGAATAAAGGAACTCAGTCTAAGATCGCTACGTCCTGTGGTAATTTATCTGTGCGATTATCGAAATACCGACATCGTGTCGGCCCTCATGTTGTTGTTGTTGCTGTCGCTTCGCTTTCGCACAGATAAAACTGTGTTGCTGTCGCTTCGCTTTCGCACAGATAAAACTGTGTTGCTGTCGCTTCGCTTTCGCACAGACAAAAACATGTGCTGTCGCTACGTTAGCACTGCGCTTTCGCACAAAATACATCTGTTGCTGTCGCTACGTTAGCACTGCGCTTTCGCACAAAAAACATCTGCAGGCTTCAGCACAAAGCCGATTCTGGATCAATTATGCCGAGGCATAATTGATGAACAACGCACAACGCAGTCTTACGGAAGAAGGAGGGAGTCACATAATGCTTAAACATTGCGTATGTGGCAGAAAATATGCTAAGAAAAGTGACGTTAAGTATTGATGAAGTTGAAGCAAATGATGTTTTAGCTGAAGATATTTTTTCTGATTATCGTTTATTAGCTAAAAAAGATCTAGTGTTAACGGAACGAATTATTGCTTTACTTAAACTTAGAAAAGTTGATGAATTATCTGTTTATCTACCAACTGATTCAGTCCGAATTGTTCATGATTTAAGTGTTCAGCGTTCCAAGGATTACGAGGATGTATTTGCGCCGCTAATGGATAAAAAGGATGAGGCAGATGAGTATAAAGAAACAGTAAAGCAACTTTTTATGACTACATTAGAGAATGTTGTGCATGAATTACGCTATGGTAAAATTTTAAAAAGCATCCAAGACACTGCTTATGTACGAGATGTTTTTGAAAGAGTTTTAGAAAAAAAACATCGCTATGAATTACTCATGCGATTAAAAGAATGGGATGAATATTCTTTTGTTCATTCATTTGATGTTTTTGTTTTAGGTACAATCTTTGCTCGTTATTTAGGTTTAATGGATATTGAAACGTTAGCAAGAGGCTATTTGTTCCACGATATTGGGAAGGTATTTATTCCGCAAGAAATATTAAATTTAAAACGAAAATTATCGGAAGATGAGTTTGATATTGTCAAAACTCATACGACTAAAGGTTATGAGCTACTCATTGAAAATGGGGAAGAGGATATCGCCTATTTAGCACGTGATCATCATGAGCGCATTGCTGGTCAAGGTTATCCGAATCAGCTTTGTGAGGATGATATGTGTGAGGGAGTTCAAATGCTGCAGATTATTGATGTTTATTCAGCGATGACATCGAAGCGTGTATATCATTCGGGATATGCTGCAACAGATGCATTAGCTGTTTTATATCGTGATCGACATTTATATAACGAGAAATTTATGCATAAATTTGTAGAGTGTTTAGGGATTTATCCTGTCAACTCAGTCGTGCAATTATCTGATAATCGAAGTGCGCAAGTTGAACTTGTCTATGATTTATTCCCGACATTACCTAAAGTTAAGTTATTAGATGAGCAAAAGTCTATGATTTTACCTTTGAATTATAGTGTGAAAATTTCGAAAATGATAGATTATCGTGCTAACAGCTTTGAAGAAATTTTTAACCTATTTATAGAACAATTAATTCGCTGTGACGAAAACAGCTTAAGAGTCTACTTTAAAAAATTAATAGATCATTTACATCCTAAAGAAATTGTTTTAAAAATATTTTTACCTGCCTTTCGAATTCTACGTTTATTAACAAGAGAAATCCAAACGGATATGACAAAGTATAGAAATTCTATTAATATTCTAAAAAAGTTATTAGAAGAACAAATAAATATATTGTATATGGATTATCAGCATGAGAAAACAGCTGTATTTGTTGTGGAAACTTCCCTTCGTGAAAATTTCTTCATAAAACTTGTGCAAAGTATTTTGTATATTGACAAAATTGTGCCGTTTTTTATTAATCCAGATGATGACCAACGCATTTCACAATTGATGGAACATTGTAATGTAAATGTAGCTTACTTTATTGAGGATCAACTAACAATTGAGAAAAGGGTTCGTCCAATGCGAGAAGGAACATTTCTATATTATACGCTTGTAGATATCGAGGAAATCCTAATAAGCTTAGTAGGTATGAGTATGAAAAGGTTTTCATTTGAGGAGAAGATGCAAGAGCGCTTGTTTTCATCATTAAAGACCTAACAAAAGAATAAATTGTGTATCCTAAAACAAGGTTGATTTTCACTCCGAGTGGGCGCTTTCCGCGCAAGTTCATCCCGCGGGAATCACCATGCTCAGTGGAAAATCAACGGTTCCTCATCATAAGTCTGAGTAGGCATTTTTTATCTAAGAAAGCCGCACCATACGAGACGGTTTCAAGGCTCCGCACTAAATGGGAACGTCGGGCTCTAACGATTAAATCACCATACAGCGATCAGGAGTAGCGTTTGTTTATAGTCTAAAGGGAGTCGCTTAAAATGCGACTCCCTCTTTATATACTTATGAATTTAGAATTGAAGATGTTTTTCGATGTATGCTTTAACATCCGTAATTGGCATACGAACTTGAGACATTGAATCGCGATGACGCACTGTTACTTGACCATCTTCTTTTGAGTCAAAGTCGTAAGTGATACAGAATGGTGTACCAATTTCATCTTGACGACGGTAACGTTTACCGATTGATTGTGACTCGTCAAAGTCAACTGGGAATGCTTTGCGAAGCTCTGCCCATACATTAGTAGCCTCATCTGAAAGCTTTTTAGAAAGTGGTAGAACTGCAGCTTTAAATGGCGCTAGAGCAGGGTGGAAGCGTAAAACTGTACGTTTATCATCGCCTTCAAGCTCTTCCTCGTCATAAGCATCGCAAAGGAATGCTAATGTCACACGGTCTGCACCTAAAGATGGCTCGATGCAATATGGAACGTAACGTTCGTTTGATACTGGATCAATGTAAGTAAAATCTTCACCAGAATGCTCCATATGCTGTTTTAAATCGTAATCTGTACGATCCGCTACGCCCCAAAGCTCGCCCCAACCGAATGGGAATTTAAATTCAATATCAGTTGTAGCGTTTGAGTAGTGAGACAATTCGTCGTCTTCGTGGTCGCGAAGACGCATAGACTCTTCGTTCATGCCTAAATTTAATAACCAATTTTTACAAAATTCTTTCCAGTATGCGTGCCATTCAAGGTCTTCTCCTGGCTTACAGAAAAATTCAAGTTCCATTTGTTCAAATTCACGTGTACGGAAAGTGAAGTTACCTGGAGTAATTTCGTTACGGAATGACTTACCAATTTGTGCAATACCGAATGGTGTACGTTTACGCATAGAACGTTGTACATTTTTAAAGTTCACGAAAATACCTTGTGCTGTTTCTGGGCGTAAATAAATTTCGTTAGTAGAAGATTCTGTTACACCTTGGAATGTTTTAAACATTAAATTAAATTGACGAATATCTGTAAAATCAGCTTTACCGCAATCCGGGCACACTACGTCATACTTAATCATCGTTTCTTTCATTTGGTCAAATGTCATACCATCGACAATGATTTCATCGCCTTTAGCTAGCGCAGCATCCTCGATGATTTTATCAGCACGATGGCGTGCTTTACATGCCTTACAATCGACCATTGGATCATTAAAGTTACCAACGTGACCAGAAGCAACCCAAGCTTTTGGATTCATTAAAATTGCAGCATCTATCCCAACATTGTGCTCTGATTCTTGGACAAATTTTTGCCACCATGCTTTTTTTACATTGTTTTTTAATTCAACACCTAGTGGACCGTAATCCCAAGTGTTTGCTAAGCCCCCGTAGATTTCAGAACCTGGGAAGACAAAGCCGCGATGCTTCGCTAATGATACAATTGTTTCCATTGATTTGTTAGCCATAAAAATAGCCTCCTTTATAGTTTTCAAAGAGTGAACTTTGATTTTGGTTAGCGCATTTATACGATTGATAAATTCGCTAGATATTTTTAATTTAGGTAGGACTAAATTAAAAATAGCACCCGTCTCCGGGCACAATAAATGCCCAGGGACGAGTGCTAAAACCCGCGGTTCCACCCTGATTGTTTTAAACGAGATGTTTAAAACCTCTTTTTAAAAAGGTAGCTCAAGGAGTGCCTTTTCTCTGTTACTGTGTAGACTTTCACCATCTTCTACTCGCTTTAAAATGGAACAGATACTTTTTTCCCGTCATCGCTTATATAACGCAAATCACTCGAAAATACATCGAGAGCAAGCGTATGTGTCAATATTGTAGCATGTAGTTCTTTTCTTCGCAATAATTATTAAAATAGTATATAATAATTGAGCATAAGTATAACACTATTAGATTTGAGGCGGTGAGTCCAATCGAACTCAATAAACGTCAGGAAGACATTTTACAAATTGTGAAAGAAAACGGCCCAATCACAGGCGAACATATTGCAGAACGTCTCAATCTGACAAGAGCAACTTTAAGACCAGATTTAGCAATACTCACAATGGCAGGCTTTTTAGATGCTAGACCTCGTGTTGGCTATTTCTATTCAGGTAAAAAAACATCCGTTACATTGACGGATAGTATTAACAATTTAAAGGTGAAAGATTTTCATTCAGGCCCTGTTGTTGTGCCAGAAACAATGACTGTTTATGATGCGATTTGCTTCATGTTTTCAGAGGATGTTGGAACACTCTTTGTCGTAGATAAGAATGAATTTTTGACAGGAGTGCTTTCTCGTAAGGATTTACTACGAACAAGTATTGGCACGCAGGATTTAAACAAAATTCCTGTACATATAATTATGACACGCATGCCAAATATTTCGTACTGCGAGAGATCAGATTCTTTAGTTGTCGCAGCGAATAAACTAATTGAACGAGAAGTGGATTCGCTACCAGTAGTTGAGCCACAAGAAGGTGGATTGACAATCGTTGGTCGTCTTACAAAAACGACGATAACACGAGCTTTCTTATCACTTGCACAGAATGACTAAATAGTTGAAGGAGAGCAGCATGAAAAGACTACGAGTTTTTGTTGTATCTGATTCAGTCGGTGAAACTGGTGACCAAGTAGCGAAAGCGGTTATTAGCCAGTTTCGACCTGGTTTGGAAAACACGATAATTCGTCGTTTTCCTCATATACAATCTGAGGAGCTCATTCGAAAAATTGTATGCCTTGCAGCAAAACAGAAGGCATTTATTGTGTATACGCTTGTTCGACAGGAGATGCGATCGTTATTGCATGACCTGTGTGAGCAAGAAAAGGTATATGCCGTCGATATTTTAGGGCCTGCTTTAAAAACAATGGCAACCTTTGTGGAAGAATTCCCATTAGAAGCACCAGGAATTGTTCACCAGCTAGATGATGATTATTTTAAAAAAATTGAGGCTATTGAATTTGCTGTAAAATATGATGATGGTAGAGATCCACGTGGTCTATTACAGGCTGATATTGTGCTAGTTGGTGTTTCCCGTACTTCTAAAACACCGCTATCACAATATTTAGCACATAAACGCTATAAGGTGGCGAACGTACCCTTAGTACCAGAAGTGGAGCCACCTGAAGAACTTTTAAAAATTGATCCCAAAAAATGTTTTGGTTTAATTATTTCTCCTGATAAATTAAATTCAATTAGAAAAGAGAGATTAATGTCTCTAGGATTGAATGATGATGCTATCTATGCAAAGCATAATCGAATATTAGAAGAAATCCAGCATTTTGAAAAAATTGTTGCTAAAATTGGCTGTAAGGTTATTGATGTGACAAACAAAGCTGTTGAAGAAACAGCAAACGTCATTATTGAGCATATTTTGAACAGTAAATAAGAAACGAATGATGATAAACCACCTCGATTATAAGAGGCGGTTTTTTTGAGTCGGGTTTGAAAATAGTATAGATAAAAACTAATTTTTGTTTTATAATAATAAAATTGTGGTAAAAATATTTATTAAGAGAAAAATCCTATTTTTTTGTCGAGAAATAAAGGATTTTTAAATCGGATAGCGAATTGTGTTTTAGAACGTAATTTAAAGATGGTGATTGATTTGGCAGGGAAGATTCCTGAAGAAGTGATTGAACAGATTCGCACACAATCGGATATTATTGATGTCATAAGCGAATACATGCAGCTTACTAAGCGTGGGCGCAATTGGTTTGGCCTCTGTCCTTTTCATGGAGAACAAACGCCATCTTTTTCTGTGTCATCAGACAAACAAATTTTCCGTTGCTTTGGTTGTGGTGCAGGTGGTAATGCTATTACTTTTGTCATGGATATAGAAGGTATTTCTTTTCCTGACGCTGTTGTGAAACTTGGTGAACGTGTTGGCATACATTTAGATGTAGGGCCTAGTTTACCTGAAGTAACGAAAAAGGTATCTAAAGCAGAAGAAAGGATGAAAGAAGCCCACGCTTTTGCAGCAGATTTTTTTCAACATTTACTGTTAAATACAGAAGATGGAGAAGAACCTTTAAATTATTTGCTAGAAAGAGGATTTACAAGGGAACTTATAGAATCTAATAGCATTGGATGGTCTCTTCCAAGCTTTGATGCATTAACGATATTGCTTGAAAGAAAAGGTTATAACTTACAAGAAATCGCGGAAAGTGGTTTAGTAATTAAGCGTGAAGGGGAAGAACGCTATTTTGATCGTTTTAGAGGGCGTATTATGTTTCCCATCCGTGATGAGAACGGTAAGATTATAGCATTTTCTGGACGAATTCTTGCATCGACTGGTGAAGAGGCAAAATATTTAAATAGTCCAGAATCACCGATTTTTCAAAAGAGTGAAGTGCTATATAACCTAGATAAAGCACGAACCTCCATTAGAAAAAATCGTCAAGTAGTATTGATGGAAGGGTTTATGGATGTTTTAGCAGCAACTTCTGTTGGTGTAACGAATGCTGTAGCAACAATGGGCACTTCGCTTACGAATCAGCATATCACAAAGCTAAAGCGCTTAGTAGAGCAGGTTACGGTTTGCTATGATGGTGATAATGCAGGTTTTGATGCGGCAAAAAGAGCGGCACAGTTACTTCAAACGGAACGTATGAAAGTCAATATTGCGGTGTTACCAGATAAGCTAGATCCCGATGAATACATTCGTAGTTTAGGTGGACAAGCATTTAAAGAACAAATTTTGGAAAACCCTCATGCGTATATTGCTTTTATGATGATGCATGCTAGACGAAATAAGAACTTTCAGTTTGAAAATGATACGCTTCAATATATTCAAGAAGTTCTTGAGCAACTGGTAGGTAGATCGTCACCGGTTGAGCGAGATTTGTATATAAGACAGCTATCGAATGAGACAAATATCTCGGAAGAAGCGATTTATGCTCAATTCCGAAAGCTAGAGGCAAATCAGGTACGTTCTACAAAAGTAGAGATGCCTGTTCAAACGCCTTCGATGCCGGTCACGCAGCAACATAAGCCTATGGACGCAGCTGAACGTGCCGAACGTTTATTACTGGCTCATATGCTTCATAATATAGATGTAGTGGACAGGGTATTACGTAGTGAGCAAAAAGAACCGTTTGTACGAGATGCCTATTTGGCAGTTTTTGTTCGCTTAGTAGGATTTTATGAGGAATATGGTCATCCTGATTATCAGCGTTTTGTTGAGATATTAGATGACTCTGAATTACGCAAGATAGTAATGGAAGCGGCTTTAACGGAGCGGGATCCCGACCAAGCAGAGGCAGAGGTCACAGACTCAATACGTCAGCTGCAAAAATATAGAATTGAGCAAGAAATTCAACAAAAGATGCATGAGTCAAAGGAAGCGGAGAAGATGCACGAGTATGCGCGTGCACTTGAAATCGCCCAACAGATTATTCATTTAAGAAAATCGTTATCGGCGATTTAACCCGATTCGGTTGTTTAGAAGGAGGAAGGTTTATGGCGGACAAGTCAGAACGTTCAAAAGAGGTAGAAGTAGAAATTACATTAGATGAAGCAAAAAAGATACTACAAGAAAAAGCAAAAACAGAAGGTGAAATTTCAATGAAAGAAATTTCAGAGAAACTTGCGCCTTATGAATTGGAGAACGAAGAGATTTTCCACTTTGCTGAGGATCTTGAAAAGGCAAAAGACATTCAAATCATTGGAAAAGAAGAGTTTGAAGAAGAAAGCTTAATGAAAGAAGAAGCGAGCGAAGAGACTTTCGATTTAAATGATTTGAGTGTACCACCGGGTGTTAAAATAAATGACCCTGTACGTATGTATTTAAAAGAAATTGGTCGAGTTGATTTACTTTCTGCCGAGCAAGAAATCGCTCTAGCTGAGCGTATTGAGCAAGGTGACGAAGAAGCGCGTAAACGTCTAGCAGAAGCGAACTTACGTCTTGTTGTATCGATTGCTAAGCGTTATGTTGGCCGTGGAATGCTATTCCTTGATTTAATTCAAGAGGGGAATATGGGGCTTATCAAGGCTGTTGAGAAATTTGACTACCGTAAAGGCTTTAAATTCTCCACTTATGCAACATGGTGGATTCGCCAAGCGATTACACGTGCTATTGCGGACCAAGCACGTACAATTCGTATTCCAGTGCATATGGTCGAAACAATTAATAAATTAATTCGTGTACAACGCCAATTACTACAAGACTTAGGTCGCGAACCATCTCCAGAAGAAATTGGGGAAGAAATGGATTTAACACCTGAAAAAGTACGTGAAATTTTAAAAATTGCGCAAGAACCAGTATCTCTTGAAACACCAATTGGAGAAGAAGATGATTCACATTTAGGGGACTTTATTGAGGATTCTGAAGCTCAATCTCCATCTGACCATGCAGCATATGAATTGTTAAAAGAACAATTAGAGGACGTGTTAGATACATTAACTGACCGTGAAGAAAATGTCCTTCGCTTACGTTTCGGTCTAGATGATGGTCGCACACGTACATTAGAAGAGGTAGGGAAAGTATTTGGTGTAACACGTGAACGTATTCGTCAAATTGAGGCGAAGGCGCTTAGAAAGCTACGCCACCCTTCTCGTAGTAAACGTTTAAAAGATTTCTTAGAATAGAGCTATACAGGTTAGGGCTATCCAATTAGTGATGACTAATTGGATAGCCCTTTTTATGCTACTATTGAATCAGGAGAATACTCGTATAAGTGAAGTCTATCAAAAGAAAATATTGTTTCGAAAAAGTTTATATTATGTACTAGAATGTGACAAACTTAATATTTTTGCTACTTTATATAGATGTGTTTTGCAATGTTTTGAGATAAAATTGGAATAACAACCATATAAAGCAATGTTTGGAGCAAAAACTATGACCAATCCTCGAAAAAAAATAATTTTGAATGAGATTTTGTTTTGGAAGCAAAATAAGCTATTACCAGAGCATTACTGTGACTTTTTAACGGCTCTTTATGCAGAGGGGGAAGATTTAGAGGAGTTAGAACCAGTACATCATAAACAAGCTATATTGCCTTCAGAAAAGAGAAGGCTGTTACTTATAATTGCAGGTATATGTATTGCGATGATTGCTCTGTTATCTATTTATTTTACAATAACCTCCTACATGATCATTTTAACGGTTGTCGTTGGAATAGCTGCTTTAGCATTATTTCTGACGGCATTTCGAATGGCACAAAAAAATGATTTATTAGCGCCTGTTTTCCATTTGTTGGCCGCTGTTTTATTGTTTAGTATGTCTATTCGAATTTACACTACATATTTTAACGGAAATAATATGGCATTGTTTTGCTTGATTGCAGCGAACTGTGGGGTTTGGCTTTGGTCAGGTTTAAAAATGAAGCTACTTTATTTCACGGTATCAGGTGTCCTAGGGTTACTAGCACTGATTAGCTATTATATCATAAACTTATTGTAAGAACTCATTTTGTAAATTAGTTCGCTGACAAACCACAAGAATCTGTTTGCTTTCATTAGCATACGGATTCTTTTTTTGCGTCATGATCCTACGTAAAAGCCTTATTGGGGAAGATTAACAATAAAAACCATTTTATTGTTAGCAAATGTTAATAAAATATTTTGATTTTCTTGGTATATGATGCGTAAAGAGAGGAAAGATAACAACATGTAATGAAGCAAAAGTTTAATGCTAAATAGAGTATAGATAGTCCAAATATTGGTGATTTCAAGACATATTTTATCCAATAGATACAGAAATGTCGAATTTGTTACAAACAAAGGAAAACTTAGCGAATGGTCTTTTCGTTTTATGGTTAATGAAGTACAATATTAGATGTTGACTGATTCTATATTATAATAGAAGTAGATTTACAATGAGGAGGGGAAACATATGAAAAACAATCCAGTCGTTCCTTACATCTTAATTCTTGCATTTGGTATTGGTCTTATTTTCTTCATGTCTTTAACAGGTGCAGAGAACAAAAAAGAAATTGCTGCTGAAAAAGAGGGCGGTGGCGAAAAGACAGAAGCTACTGATGACGGCTCAGCTTTAGTACAATCTTGTATCGGCTGTCACGCTGCTGACTTAACTGGTTCTGTAGGTCCAAACTTACATGGCTTAGATGAGGCTCGTATCGTTGAAGTCTTAACTAAGGGTATCGAAGGAACTCCAATGCAACCTGGAATGAAAACTGAAGCGGAAGCAAAAGAAATCGCTAAGTACATTTCAACTCTAAAATAGTTCTAAAAAAGTAGCTGTACTAAAAAGCGTTTAATCGTTATTAGTACAGCTATAATTTATTTATTTTCATTGTTTAATGGAAAATGGAGTTGCTCAAAAATTTGAGGCAACTCCATTTGTTTTTTTTCTCGACATCATACATACTAAGAATGGACACTATTGAAGACAGGCGGTAAAAAAAATGAATGCACAAAAATTATCAAAACGATTAGAAACAGTAGCAAGCTTTGTTCCCTCAGGTGCGGTTGTAGCTGATATTGGGAGCGACCATGCATATTTACCATGCTACTTAATTCATAAAGGTATTGCTTCTTATGCAATAGCAGGAGAAGTAGTGAAAGGGCCATTTGAATCAGCAGTTGGACAAGTGCAAAAGGAAGGCTTAACAGAAAAAATTACAGTACGACTTGCGAGTGGTTTAGCGGCAGTGGAAGAAGCGGACCATGTTGATACGGTTACTATTGCTGGAATGGGCGGTCCTTTGATTGTCTCCATTTTAGAGAAGCATCCTGAAAAGTTAAATGGGGTAACAAGGCTTATTTTGCAGCCAAATATTCATGCTAAAGTGATTCGCGAATGGGCATTAGCACATAATTGGGCAATCCAGGACGAAGAGATTTTAGAGGAAGACGAAAAAATTTATGAAATTCTTGTATTGCAAAGAAGCTCAATGACGTTATCGGAACCGGAAATTATATTTGGTCCGAGATTAATGCAACGAAAATCACCAGCATTTATTAAAAAATGGTCGCGTGAAAAAGAAAATTGGCAGCGTGTATTACAGTCTATTGAAGGGGCAGATCAAACACCTGAAATTGAAGAAAAACGTGCAGAGTTAGTGGCTCTACTCAATTTAGTGGAAGGGGTTCTGTGACATGAAAACAGTAAACGGTCAGGAAATTATTCAATTGTTTGAATCATGGTCGCCTAAAAAGCTAGCCTGTATGGAAAATGACCCAATTGGTCTTGCGATTGGCACATTAAACAAACCTGTAAGTAAAGTATTAGTCACATTAGATGTGAATGAAGAAGTAGCCGATGAGGCTATTGCTCAAGGATGCGAACTAATAATTGCACATCATCCACCGATTTTTAGACGACTTTCGAATATTCGTACTGACAATCCAACTGGGCGTTTATATGAAAAACTTATTAAAAATGATATTGCTGTTTATGCAGCACATACGAATTTAGATGTGGCTGAAGGTGGTGTCAACGATTTACTAGCAGATGCGCTACAGCTTGAAAACCGTTTTATTCTAGAAGAAACTTATGCGGAAAATATGTTGAAGTTGGCAGTTTTTATACCGACTAACAATGCCACTGATTTACGTGAGGCATTAGCAAAGGCAGGAGCGGGTCGTATTGGAGATTATGAAGCGTGTAGCTATACGACAATGGGAGAAGGGCGTTTCCGTGCGCTAGAAGGTGCAAATCCACATGTAGGTTCTATTGGTGAATTACACGTTGAAGAAGAAGTGAAGGTAGAAGTAGTATTTCCGGAATCCGTAAAAAATCGTGTGCTAAAGGCCATGTTAAACGCACATCCATATGAAGAACCTGCTTATGATCTTATTCGTCTAGACAAGCAAACAAATGTAATGGGCTTAGGGCGGGTTGGTTATTTACCACAAGAAATGACTCTTCACGAATTCACACAATTTGTCAAGAAGCAGCTAGACGTGCCTGCTGTACGAGTTGTTGGCGATTTACAGTCAACGGTGAAAAAAGTTGCGCTTGTCGGCGGCGACGGCAATAAATATATCTATTCTGCGAAACGTGCTGGAGCAGATGTATTTTTAACAGGAGATATGTATTTCCATACTGCCCAGGACGCTCAAGCAATTGGACTGCAAATTGTAGATCCAGGTCATCATGTGGAGAAGGTGATGATTGCCGGAGTAGCTAAAAAGATGGCAAGAATGTGTGAGGATAAAAAATATTCTGTTGAATTTGTACAATCTACTATTCATACAGAACCGTTTTTATTCGTGTAAGAGAGGGGAATATCAGTGGCGAATGAAAGACCTGCTGGCAATAAAGGCGGCAAGTTATGGATCATGATTGGTTTGCTAATTGCTGTGTTTGGTGTAGGCATGACATTTATGACAAATACGATGAATGCCAAAAAAATTGATGCAATGACCGAGCAATGTGAAAAAGATGGCGGCGAAGCCATCGTCTCAAAAGAAAAGAAGTTTCTATCAACAAACTATTCGTTTAAATGTAACCAGTAATAATAAAAAGGCTGAATTATAGTATGTAATATAATTCAGCCTTTTTGTGTTGTTGAGAACAAAATGCTAAAGGAAACTTTGTGAATGTTGTGCTCTAAAAATGAGGGTAATTTCCGTTCCAGGCTACTCGCTTTGTTGTTGCTGTCGCTTCGCTTTCGCGCAGAGCAAGGCTTCCTGTGGGCGAGCTGATGCTGCAAGGGGGCCATTGTGTGTCTTTTTTTAAAATTGTGATAGCACTTTAACGAGGCTTTGCCTGGCGTTAAAGTGCTATTAGTTTTTCCTTATGCTCTTTCTAACTTTTTCTAGACTAGAGCCATTGTTTAAACGTCTTCTAATGAATCTTTAGATTTGTTAAAAAATAAAAGATATAAACCAAATACTATAGTGATAACTCCTGTGATAAATATTAATTTTTCTACATCGTCATAGATCATAGGGATAAGCATACATGCAACAATGGCAGATGAAGAAACTGTATTTATTACAGATGAAACTTTACCTATATGTTTATAATCATAAAAATGATAGATCATTTTTCCATAAACTGTTCCTGACATACCAATTAAAAAAAATGTTAAAGAAAAGAGAACTGTTTTTATGGCTATGTTATCTGTAAAGACAATCAATGTTATAGCTGTACCAGAAATCAAATAATCTATCATGAAAAAGTTTTTAAAAGGCATCTTAATATGGTTTGAGAGAAATACTCCAATTAACTCAGATCCCCTTTGGATAGCTAAAAGAATACCTAAATATTCAACTCCAATATTTATTATTACTAGATAAACACCAACAATTCGCATAACCATGGTTGTAAGGCCACTTAAAATACCTTCCATTACAACAATTCTTGAAGGTGTTTTTTCTTTCCAAAAATATTTAAATGAGTACAAAATGCTATCTTTGTAATTAAGATTTTGTTGAGAGTGATTGTCATTAATTGATGTATTATCAATGTTTTTATACGAAATTTTTAAGAATAATGCTATACATAATACAAAAGTAAATATATCAAGTACAAGTATACTTATTACGGACATATATATAAGAATAATTGCTGAGAGGAAGTTTGATATTATATCAACTGTATTATTAGTGACATTCATTATATAAACGGAATTTTCAATATCTTTCTTTTTGTTTTGTAATATTTCTGGAACAAAACTTGATTGAGCTGGATAAATCATTGTATTTGCAAATGAAAATATGAAATGCAATAAAAAAATTAATATTATATCTGATCTAAAGTACACAGTTAATAATATCCCAGTTATAGATATTAATTGTATAATTTCGAAACTAATTAATAATTTTTTTTTGTTTTTAAAGTTGTCTATTAAAGTTCCAAAGGCAAAATTCATTAAGGATGGTAAAAAAGCTATTAATCCGAAGATAGCTAAAGCACTGGCACCAAAGTTGTAAATAGATATTGTTATATAGGTTAAAACAACTGTATATAAGCTATCTCCGAAATTTGTTGCTATCCTTCCAGAAATTAAATAAATGAAGTTTTTATTTTTTGCTAAGGTCATATTTATATATGTTCCAGTCAAATAAGTCGATTTGAATTGCCTCTGGTTTATAATTTAGTTGTGTAATGACACTTTGAGCTTGATAAGAAATTAATCCTGCAGCCATATAAGTAATCGGAGCTATAACACTTGTCGGGAATGATATGTTTTCCAAGAGCTGTTCTCTTGAAGCACCTTGTTCTCCATATAGTTCAGAGCTTGTAATTGTTATATTTGGGTTCATACAAAATGTATTTATAACTGTAGAAGCATATGATCCTGAAATAAAAGGTTTATTAAATTCTATAGACAATTCATCAAACCAAACGTCAATTTTGTACTTTGGAGTATCGGCACAACATATTGAAATATCAAAATTATATTCTTTGAAAATATCTTTTAAGTCATCTTTGGTAGATATGTATTTATTAATTTTATTTACATTTACATTTGGATCTATTTTTTTTATATATTTATCAACTATATCAGCTTTATTTTTTCCTAAATCTTCTTTGAAATATGTACCCTGTCTAGTTAAATTTGATTCGTCTATAACATCATTGTCAATGATAGTGAATGTTTTAATACCCAATCTAGTTAAGATTTCGCATACATTCGAACCAATTCCGCCTAAACCAACTATTAAAACATGTGCTTCATTTAATTTTTGTTGATAAATGGAAGGGTTTGTATTATTCGAGACATCCATCCATTCGAAAAAGTTTATATTACGTGAATATTTATATTTTTTATCATATTCATTTGTAGTAAGTAGACCTAAATTCTTTAGAACATTAATTTTATTATTAAATTTTTCTTCGCTTATTTTTAATTCTGAACGTTCATTCTCACCATTTAATACTTTTAAAATATCAATGTTCATTTCACTTTTTTCTATTGATCTTTCGATTCCATCTTGGCCTAATCCAAAGATTATTTTTTCTCCTACAATCAAAGGCTGCAAAGTCTTTTTTATCTTTAATTCGGTCATAGAAATATTCCTCCAATTAAAACCTAATTTTTGAATTGAAACAAAACAGAAAGAATGTAGATTCCTTCTGTTTTGTTTTTATATAAGGGATTTTTGCAATATTTTTAGTGTTCTAGCACGCTATATTAGCGATCGCCATTACGGAAATGTGGTTTCATTTAAATCACCTCCATTACTGATTAACGCTGTTCTTTGAAATAGTATGAATTTTCTGAGTATTGTGCGCATCATTCAACCTCTTACTTTTACCCGGGTATGATAAATAGCATATCATTAGCTATAAATATTTAAAAATCAACTTTTGTCATTAAATGAACAAAAAAATGATAAAATTCAGAAAATTATTCACTGTTTTCACTTCGAAATCGCAATAAAGAACTGTTGCTAGAACAAACTTAAAATGTTTTGAACAATTAAGTACTCATAAATTCTTTAGAGAATCCTATGCCACCGGTCTATTATCAAGTTTTGTTATTAATTGAACAAAACTTGATAAAGTTCAATATTTAGCGATGGCTTTTAAAATTATATTAATTTTCTCTTTTGACAAACATATCTATCGGACGCCCCCAGGAGGCTCTGCTCTGCGCGAAAGCGAAGCGTCAGCGGCAAATGTTTTAACTGTGCGAAAGCGAAGCGGCAGCAATTGTTTTATCTGTGCGAAAGCGTAGCGACAGCAACAACAAAGCGCCAAGCCGGAACGGAAATCAACCCCTCGTTTTGCCGAAGAGCCTAACATAATTTATTGTGATTCTTTAATTAATTGACGTAAAAGAGAATATGAAGACTGAATTAAAGTATTAAAGATAATTCAGCCTTTTTGTATATGCATGGATTAATTTTAGAGTGTTATGATAGGTGAGTATAAATTGTAATGAGAGGAGAGTTATTAAATGTTTATTCGTTTAACAAAAGAACAACAGGAAACAATAATAGCTGATATTCAACGATTTTTCTACAATAATCGAGATGAGGATATTTCAGAATTTGAAGCAGAAAGAGTATTTGATTTTATAAAGGAGAATATTGCTCCACATATTTATAATGCAGCTATATCGGATACAAAATATGTTGTAGAAAGACAATATGCATCGATTGAGGATGAGCTTGCGGCATTAGAAAGACCTATTAAAATAAATTAATCAAATAATTGGAAATTTCCATAAATATATGATACTTTTATCTTGGATTGAAGATAATTTAATTCGAAGTAAAAAACAATAGTTTAATTAACCATCTTTGTATTGAATAAAGAAATGCATTCCTGTACAACATGGCTAAGAGAACCGTTTTTAGTTCAAATGAATGATTCGGTCACAATTTGAGGGATGAATGAAGGAGGAATAATGTGATGAAAATTGGGGTTATTTTAGGGAGTACGCGTGAAGGTCGTTTAAGTCCACAAGTGGGCGAATGGGTTAAGGAAGTAGCTGGAAAACGTGGTGATGCAGAGTATGAAATTATTGATATCGCGGATTTTAAATTACCTCTTCTAGGCGAGCCTGGTGGAGATGCTTCAGGTGTAGCTACATGGTCACAAAAAGTCGCTGCATGTGATGGTTTTGTTTTTATCGTTGCAGAATATAACCATTCCATTACGGGTGCACTAAAAAATGCATTAGATTACTTACGCGTGGAATGGAATAATAAGGCCGCAGGTATTGTTTCTTACGGCTCTGTTGGTGGTGCAAGAGCAGCTGAACATTTGCGTGGAATTCTTGGTGAATTATTAGTAGCGGATGTTCGCGTACATCCTGCTTTATCTTTATTTACAGATTTCGAAAATGGTACAGTATTTAAACCAAAGGATATGCAAGTAGATTCAGTCAATCAAATGCTGGATCAACTTATCCCTTGGGCAACAGCATTAAAAACAATTCGATAAAGGCTAAAGCAATATGTACAGTAAGGAGTGCATATTGCTTTTTTTATTTGGCTCTGTTTAAATCGATTGTTGTTTTTCTCAAATAAAAAAGCGTATTCAAGAATTTTCGAATACGCAGGTTTTCGAGTAGCAAATACATATAAAGCTACCTACCTTTATAATGTTTCAATCTTTTGAAAAATCTCTTTGTAAAGGATATTTAACTCTTTTTCACCTTTTAAATAGAAGTACCAAGCATCTTCGCGATTTGCATCGATATTAGATAAATAAATTGTCGTATGAGAACCATTATTTAATGTTTCCCAATCAGCTGTTTCATAGGTAATCCCTTCGTTTGTAAATGGCAAATTACGTTTTGGTGAATCAAAAAAATAATAGGCATTTTAGAATTTTTATAAACTTTAACAACTTTATCACCTGATGCTTCTTCAAACATCACTGGTGTTATCATTACAGCATCAAAATTTGTTGAAATAGTCAATGTATCTTCACTAAATTCATCTAATGAAATTGGTTCGAACTGAACTTTTTCATTATTTAATTCAGGAATATCACCAACGACAGCAATTTTTAAAGGTGCTCCATCATATTTAACTTCATCAATTGAACATAACCAATAATAACAAACTTAATATTAATAAAATTTTTTTCAAATGTATTCCCCAACTTTTTAGTAATACTGTTCTTTCATTATATATTATCATTCTATAAATATTCCCAAAACTTTATTGTGCTACCATTTTTCTTAATGGTATTGTTGCGTTTGTTTCGTTTTTTATGCAGTTTTATGGCAGTTTAGCTTTGCGATAAATGCCTCTGTGCTAATCCATTTTAAAGGGGATATTTTAGAATCGCTTTATCATTTTAAGAATAATGGAACTTTTCTACGGGGAATTCGTATCCATTAATGTAAGTGAATTGGATATTAAAGAAGAAGGGTTGGAGTGTAGTGTGACACAAAAACAAACTAAGACTGCCAAAACTTAAATAAAGGAAGGAAAAGTATATGAAAATGGTTACTGTCCATCATTATGATGCGTTTAGCACGATCCCTAATATGGGGAATCCAGCAGGTGTCGTCGTTGAGGGAGATCAGTATAGTGAAATAGAAATGCAGGCTATTGCTAAGCAAGTAGGCTTTAACGAAACTGCTTTTGCGCTAAAATCGGATAAAGCTGATTTACGTATACGTTATTTCACACCAGGGCATGAGATGAATTTATGTGGACATGCAACAATGGCAACGATATATGCACTAAAAACAAAAGGATTACTAGAAGATAAATCAAAGCTAACTATTGAGACGAAGGCAGGAATTCTCGCAATTGAGATAAAAGAACAAAAAGCAGGACGAATTTACATCACCATGCAACATGCAACACCTCAGTTTGAAGCCTTTAACGGTTCAAAATCTAAACTTGCCCAATCAATTGGACTAACAGAGGAAGCGATACATCCTGAATTACCGATAGTTTATGGAAGCACAGGGATTTGGACATTGCTAATCCCTATTAAAAATTTATCATACTTTGACAAAATGAAGCCGCAATCTGCAGATTTTCCAGCTATTCTAGATGAAATGCCAAAAGCATCCTTGCATCCTTTTTGTTTAGAGGCAATTGATAAGAATGTTGATATGCACGCAAGACACTTTTCATCGCCTTATTCTGGAACAATTGAAGATATAACTACAGGTACTGCCTCAGGTGTTATGGGGGCATATTTTGCAAATTATATCGATCGGGAAACCCAATTGCCAAAAACACTTACTGTAGAACAGGGTCAGGAACTTGGGAAGGATGGGCGTGTACATGTACATGTAAAAAAAGATGCGGGGAAATTGAATATTTCGATTACAGGAACGGCTGTACATGTGAGGGAACTACAAGTGCATATTTAAAAAGGTACCGCTTATAGTATTTTTATTGCTGAGGAAGCGGCCCTTTTTGATATGCATCCATGCCATTAATGTTTTATTTCTTCAATGACTTTTTCTTTTAAATCTGCATCCATAGAGGAAAGTTTAACGTTATTAGTGAGACGTTCTTTTAATTCCCTATCTGTCATAATACCGCGTTCCTCTAGAATTTGAACAAGTAGATCTAGCGTCATTAAATTTTTAATGTCTGCTGCTTTTGTATCCATTTTGAATGCCTCCGAAAATATAGTATTTCTACCTCTTTAGTGTACTCCTTTTTTAGAAGGACGGCATAAAATGGTCAAAACAAAGCGAATTTATTTCGTGTCCCGGAATATATTGAATGATTCTAGCAGTAATGGAAGACATATAATCACTAGCTTTATGAATCATATCAATCGTCATTGAAAAGGGTTCGAAGTCATACATCATACTGTTGAATAGTCTTTGAAATCTAATATGTAGAATATAGATTACTTAATAATCCTGTGAGGATAAGCAGAATTTCTACTTATACCACTATAGTCAATAGTTGATTAATAATTTGAAAGATAGTATGTAATTTTTGGTATAATTACATATAACTATATATATTAAGGAGTGATTATATGAAAAAACTACTTATAGTAACAAGTTATTTAGGCTTTTTTATATTAGGAGGTTTAACCTTTACGTACCTCTCAACAACGGAAGCAGCAAGCAATCTGAAAAAGATTAGCGTATTTCAAGATACAATCAATTACTATGTAGACAAGGTTGAAAAAAAACCAAAAGAGGGTCAATCTGGCTTTATATATGAAGGTACTACTTATGTTCCAATGCGTTTTGTTGCTGAATCTTTAGGGAAAAAAGTGACATGGGATGGAAAATCAAAATCCGTTTATATTGGTGATGTTCCAAAATTCATCTCTTTAAAAGATGTAAAACCTATTGGGAGTGATGAAGACCACTTCTTCCATAACCCAAGCTCTATTGTGATTAGTACCGGAGAAAAGTTTGAACAATCCTATCAACTTGGTGGATATCATGGTGGAGGGGCTGTACAAGATCATACAGTTGAATACTTAGCTAATGGAAAATATAAAGGATTTGAAACGTATTTAGCACCAGTTAAAAAGTTAGTGGCGGGCTCTTTCGGCATAGGGTCTATGAAAATTTACGCAGATAATAAATTGATCTATGATAGTGGATCGATAAAAGACAAGGTAAAGGTTAATGTTAATTTAGAAGGAGCTTCAAAAGTGAAGTTTGAAATTGAGGGCAGTGGTTTAGGTATATTAAATCCTAAATTTATTCAATAATTTAACAAAGTAAATATAGAAGAATCTGAAACTTAAAAGAAGTTTTTATAAGGGAGTTCCTTTATACGATTGAACTTTTTTCAAAAACAGATTCTTCTTTTCTCGCAGATCAAGTTATAGTGGTTTATTTTAATCGAACGTCATTTCAACCTAACAAGACAATGACCTTTTCCTCAACATTTATTGTAGTAAAGTGCGAGCCTACTAATTACTCATTGAGAATAAAGCCTGATACAGAGTTGCTAGCAAAGCAACAAAGAGCGTATCGTCAGAGTTAAAAAGTTTAAAAGATATTCCAGTTCGCACAAGTTCAGTTTCAATAGTACTAGCGCTTGCGATCTTTTCATCATTACAATATAAATAGGCGGTTGAAGTAAAATCCTTTTCAAAGCGAAAAGCGAGTCCATCCATTGTAAAGGAGTAGGAGGATTCAAGTAATTGAACCGTCTTCCGTTGTATCGGTAAAATGAATCCATCTGGCATAATAAGTTGATGGCTAACACCCTTTGTTAATGGTGTAAATTGCACTTGAAAAAGTGGTGCCCCTAAAGTAGTACATGTTGCATAGCGATGTGGCGATGTTTGTTGTGCAGCAACGAGCATGACAGCGTTGATTACTTTTCCAACAGATGAACGTTCAACCTTTTGTAGCACACAAACAGTTTCATTTTGTTCATTCACAATAGGGATATTTGCAAAGCTTTCGAAAGCTTTTGGGTAGGTAAGGGTAAATGTAGTCATAAAAAAGCCTCCAATCTACTTACTATACGGGGAAGCTTAACGCCAGGTTTCACCTTCAACAAAATTTTGATAGACAGTGAGAGAGGGGAATCACAATGAATCAAAAAAATCCCCGTAAAACTCAAAAATATATATAGTAATTGAAAAGGAATCAATAAGATAGGCAGTTTAACAATAAAAAAGGCTGACCGAACATGTGAAATTTTTCACGTTCGGTCAGCCTTCATTTTTATGATTGAGTTGTGACTTCTCCTGCAAGAGCACGTTTTTCTTGTTCTGGATCGAATTCTTTTTCCATTTTTGAAACGACAACAGTTGCTACACCGTTACCAATTAAGTTTGTTACGGCGCGAGCCTCTGACATAAAGCGGTCGACCCCGATTAAAAGTGCAATCCCTTCTACTGGAATCATAGGGAATGCTGCTAATGTTGCTGCGAGCGTAATAAAGCCTGAGCCTGTTACACCGGCTGCACCTTTAGATGTTAGCATTAAAATAGCAAGCAATGTAATTTGATGCCAAACATCTAAATCAACTCCATAAGCCTGTGCGATAAAAATAGCCGCCATGGATAAGTAAATGGACGTACCATCAAGGTTAAAGGAGTACCCCGTTGGAATGACAAGACCAACGACCTGTTTCGAGCAACCATAGTTTTCTAATTTGCGCATCATCGAAGGCAGTGCAGATTCTGAGGATGATGTCCCAATAACGATAAAAATTTCATCTTTAATATATTTTATAAACTTAAAAATACTAAACCCGAAGTAACGTGAAATAAGACCAATGATCACTACGATAAAAATAAACATTGTAATATACACGGATAACATTAAAAATCCTAAGTTTCCAAGTGATTTAAGACCGAAGTTTCCGATTGTGTAGCTCATAGCGCCAAATGCGCCAATCGGGGAAACCTTCATGACCATATTAACAATTTTAAAGAAGATATCTGCTACTCGTTCGAAAAATGTAATAACTGGTTTAGCTTGTTCACCAATAGCAGCTGCAGCTATACCAAATAATACAGCTGAGAATAAAACAGGTAATAACTCTCCATTTGCAAGTGCGCCGACAACATTATCAGGTATAATTTGCATAATAAATGCACCAATACCATGTTCTGTAGCGGCTGCCGCCTCTGTATATTGAGAAACATCTGCACCGTTGGCAGCTTCAGTATTAAATCCTTTACCAGGTTGTACAATATTGACAACGATTAAGCCGATCGCTAGTGCGAAAGTAGAGACAATCTCAAAATAAATTAATGCTTTCCCGCCAATTTTACCAACTTTTTTTACATCGCCCATACTACCTATTCCAATAACAACTGTTAAGAAAATGATAGGAGCTATTAACATCTTAATTAATTTAATAAAAATATCTGCTAATATTTTTAACTGCGCTCCGAACTCTGGAAACGTAGCACCTACAATAATACCTAGCACAATGGCAATTAGTACTTGTACAGTTAAGTTTTTAAAATTTATACGCATAAAGTTCTCCCCTTACACTACTTATGAATATTATGTGAACGCTTTCATGTGGTTATCATAGCTGAAATTTTCCGACAATAGCTTTTATGACCGTAATGTTTCTATTGTTCATTTTGTTCATTTTTAGTTGGGGAGTCGATAAAACTAGTGATAGTAAGGGTTTGAAGCTGTTTTATAGTAGTTTTGTAATTTTAGAATCTATTATAATACAAAAGAAAAAAATCCCCACGTAAGTGAGGATTTCATCATTAATGAACAAAAGTATTCCCGCATTAAACGGGTAGTGAAGAAAACGCTTCTGAATCAAGTATGCCTCGGCATATAGAAGTTAAAGTTTTACTCTAAGGGGAAACAATTTTTTCAATTTCCGATAAAGCATCGTTATTTTGTACATTGTTTCTATAAAAATCATAAACAGGTGCTAGTTTTTCTTTAAAGCGTTGCCGTTCCTTATCGCTCATCGTATAAATCTCAAAGTTATCTTGCTGCTCAAGTTTTTGCAGATCTTCTTCGTTCATTTCTACAGCCTGTTTAAATTGCCAGTCTGTTGTTTCTTTCATAGCCTCCATAATTTGTTTTTGAATTTTCGGAGGTAGAGATTCCCAAAACTTATCATTAATTAAAACAGCGTATCCTAAAATGCCATGCTTAGTTAAAGTCATATGCTTCTGCACTTTATAGAAACCTTTAGAATAAATATTTGACGCTGTGTTTTCCTGAGCATCAATGGTATTCGATTCTAAATCAGTAAAAACCTCACTAAAGGAAATTGGAGTTGGTGTAGCCCCAACAGCCTCGAATTGCTTTTCAAGAGTTTTACTTGGCATTGTACGGACTCGTAAGCCTTTTAAGTCTTCAAATGTATGAATAGGGTGATTGACAGTGGTTAAATGCTTAAAGCCATTATGCCAAAAGCCCAGTCCTTTTATATGAAAAGGTTCAAGCTCATTTAACAACTGTTCACCAATCGAACCTGTAAGAACTTCGTGGACTTCATCATCCGTATTAAAAAGGTAAGGTAAATCAAGAACCTGCCAATTTGGTACATAGGATGTCATCTTTGAAAAAGTAGGGATAATCATTTCTACTTCTCCATTTTGCAAAGCCTGAAACTCATTTTCATCATTAAACAAGGAAGAGTTTGGGTAGACGTGTACCTTCACTTCACCATTTGTTTTTTTCTCAACAAGCTCGGCGAATTTACTTGCCGCTTGTCCTTTTGGAGTATTCTCAGCTACCACATGACTTAAATGAATCGTAATTTGTGTATCCAAGCCTTTTTGCTCATCGTCATAGGGAAGAGGTTTGGAGAATAGTAAGCCCTGTTGAACACCAATCGCTATCGTTAATAGTAAAACGGTTACTATTGTTCCAATAATAAATTTTTTCATCTATTACACCCAATTTTTTCGTATTTTCTGATGTTTTTGTTATTCTAACATATGGAGTAAGCTAAAATATAGTAAGAGGGAGGCGGACATCTTGAAATTTCAAAAATTATCGATGAAGAGAAAAATTATGTCTTTGACTTTTTTTATTCTCATGCTCTCTTTTAGTATAGGTGGTACATTTTTGCTAGGGTATGTCATGAATGAACAAAAGGACAAGCTTGGAAATCAGGCTGTACTCGTGGCAAAAACCGTATCACAGCTTCCTGAGCTGAAAACGTACATTGCAAATAATAATTTTAATAAGGCTACGAAACACATTAATCCTGTAGTGGAAGAAATACGTGATATAAATGGTGCAGAATATATTGTTGTCCTTGATATGCAAAGGCGCAAGTACTCACATCCAAATGCAGAAGAGATTGGGCAAGTCTCGCAATCAGGTGATCTAAACGCAGCGTTCTCAGAGCATTATTATACATCCATCGCACATGGTCAACATGGAGATATGCTACGGGCATTCGTCCCGATTATGAGTAAGGAAGGAAGGCAAATAGGTGTAGTAGTAGCAGGCTATAGTGTTTTAACTGTTGCAGAGTTACTACAATCGATTCAAACAGAATTAATGATTACTATTTTATTGTCTCTTTTCTTTAGTGCATGGGGGGCTCATACGTTAGGCCTTCATATGAAAAAGCAAATGTTTGGTCTTGAGCCTCATGAAATTGCTAAAATGTATGTAGAACGAACAGAAACCTTTAACGCGATGCATGAAGGAATTATTGCAATAGATAATGAATTGACCATCACAATATTTAATGAAAAAGCATCTGAAATATTAGGTGTACATAAACAACCATCAACATTAATTGGGAAGAAGATTTTTGATGTATTACCTGATACACGATTACCGGAAATTTTGGAGTTAGATCAACCTATTTTCAATCGTGAGCTCTATATTAATGATCACAGTATTATGAGTAATCGTATTCCTATACAAGTTAATGGAAAAACGGTTGGCGCTGTGGCTATGTTTAAGGATCGTACAGAAGTGAAAAAGCTTGCAGAGGAATTAACCGGTGTGAAGGCATTTGTACAAGCATTACGCGTACAAACACATGAGCATAAAAATAAATTGCACACAATTGCGGGTCTTTTGCAACTTGGACATCATAAACAAGCACTATCATACTTAACGCAAGTAAAAGAAGAACACGATGAAATTACAAACTTTTTAAATGAACGAATTAAAAATGAAAATATTTCAGGGCTATTGCTTAGTAAAATTTCTTATGCGAAAGAACAGGGGATCATACTGGAGATTGACAGAGAAAGCCGTTTGACAACATTTCCCAACAATTTAGACCATCATGATTTCGTTATTTTATTTGGAAACTTAATCGAAAATGCTTTTGATGCACTAAGGGATGTACAAATTGCAGAAAAAATGATCCATGTTTCTGTTGATGAAGATGAGGATGTGCTGGCAATCTTAGTAACAGATAATGGTATAGGCATGACAAATGAAGTGAAATCACATATTTTTGATAACGGTTATTCAACAAAAGAGAAAAAAGGTCGAGGCATTGGACTTTATTTAATAAAAGAAATTGTACAGAAAGGAAAGGGAGAAATTGAAGTCATAAGTGAAGCGAATAAGGGAACAAGCTTTTTAATAACTTTTTACCATACTTAATAGGCGTATCACCAAAGGCTGAGGGTAACATTTGTTTTTTTGATTAGAGTAAAGACTGGGCGACTACTTGGAGTTCATTTGCCATTCTAGGTAGTGGAAATTTAAGGGATTTAAGTATTTATAGTTGAAGTAGAAGCGAGAAATTCTATGGGAACAATGTGACGCTCTCTTAGATAGCTTCCTTAAGTGAAAATTTACACATATAGAGATAGAACAGAGTGTATGGAGGGCTAACAGTGATACAAACAAAGGTTTTATTAATAGAGGACGATCCAATGGTGCGAGAAGTTAATCGCCAATTTATAGAAAAGATAGCTGGATTTGAAGTAATTGGGCAAGCCTCAAACGGAGTAGAGGGGATTGCTCAAATTCGAACACTTAAACCAGAATTAGTATTTATGGATATTTTCATGCCAGAACAGGATGGAGTGACAAGCTTACGAAAAATTCGTGAACTTGAATTACCGGTAGATGTAATTACGGTAACCGCTGCTAATGATATGGAAACTGTCAAACAGGTCCTGCATCTTGGCGTCTTTGATTATATTATGAAACCTTTTTCATTTGAACGAGTGCAAGGCACCCTTGAAAATTATTTGCGCTTCAAAAAGCAAATACAAACAGAGCGTGAGTTAACACAGGGGGAGCTCGATCAATTATTCCATTATCATGATGGGCATAATGAGGTTCAGCAAACAAATTTCGTAAGGTCGGAAAAAAGTCTACCTAAGGGTTTTAATCGTGCAACACTTGAGAAAGTTGTGCACTATTTGCAATCTGTAGAAGGGGCATCGGCCGAAGAAGTTGCCAGTGGTATAGGTATTGCACGTGTAACAGCAAGACGTTACTTAGATTATTTAGAGAAGCAAGAGGAAATTACGATGGATGTGCATTATGGTGGCATTGGTCGTCCGGTTAACTATTATTTTAGTAAATAAAAAAATCCTGATTGTCAAAACAGACAATCAGGGTTTTTCAGTTAGTAAGGCATAATTTTATCAACAGGCTTTGGCGTTTTAATTTTAGGTAGAATTTTATCTAATGTAATTGTACGCTTAATGCTGTGTGTTGATTCATCATTTTCATCGAATTGTTCAAGGAATGAAATAACCTCTTTTACAATTGGTGTTGGCGTTGAAGCCCCTGCAGTGACAGCGACGGAATTAATTCCTTTTAACCATTCAATTTTTAGCTCAGAAACGTCTGCAATTCGATATGATGGCGTATCTGCTATTTCAACAGACACTTGTGTTAAACGATTTGAGTTATTGGATTTTGGGTCACCAACAACAATAAGTAAATCTGCTACCCCCGCTTGCTGTGCAACTGCCTCTTGACGAACCTGGGTTGCCAAACAAATCTCCTTATGCACCTCAATATGTGGGAATTTCTCTTTTAAACTATCAATTAAATGAGCGACATCCCATTGACTCATCGTCGTTTGATTCGTTACTAGTAATTTATCATTCGTTAAATTTAATGCATCAATATCAGTGGATGATTGCACTAAATGCACATGATCTGGTGCAACGCCAATTGCTCCCTCTGGCTCGGGATGGCCTTTTTTACCAATATAAATAATATCATAGCCATTTGATGATTTTTCACGAATTAAATCGTGTGTAACTGTTACGTCAGGACATGTAGCATCAATGGATACTAAGCCTTTTCGCTTCGCAATTTCACGAATTTCAGGTGAAACACCATGCGCTGTGAAAATAACAGTGCCAGTTTCAACTTGTTCAATAATTTCTAAACGATTCTCGCCATCTAATGTGATGATGCCATCTGCTTCAAAGGCATCCGTGACATGTTTATTATGCACAATCATACCTAAAATGTAGATAGGTCTTGGTAATGTTTTATCGAGTGCGGCGTTTCGAGCGATGACCATCGCATCAACTACACCGTAGCAATAGCCACGTGGATTAATTTTTAATACTTGCATGGTTGTGACTCCTTTCAAGCTTACCTATCTACATTATAACGGACAGGAACGGCGAATACAAAGAAACCTTCATCTACATAGGCGGCTGGAATATACGGGGCTTAGATGGAAGTGGGTCAGCAGGAGTTAATGATGCATTTTGTCGAGACGCTTTTCGACTTTTAGTAGAACCTGCTCCTCCGCTAGCCGCTGCTTCAGCTGCTACTGCTCCAGCCCCCGCGGCAGCTCCTGCAGCAGGAAGACCTTGAAATCCTTTATACAATTTTAAAAGTGACGGAATATTTTTCACCATTGGCATTGCTTGCTGAATGTAAGGCGTATATGTTTTCGCTGAGTTAAATAAGTTATTCGCCTGCTGCAAAAATGAACCGATTTTTGAAGGTTCCTGCATGGAAGGCATTGGCATTTGTCCTCCAAATGATCCTATTCCACTAGACATTGGAAAGCCACCCGGCATTCGTGGAGTTGGGAAGCCTCCAGGCGGGAAAAAGGACTGCGGTGACATCTGCGGAGGTGTTGGCATTTGCATTGGCATTTGCATTGGCATTTGCATCGGCATTTGCATGGGCATTCTCATGCCACCAGGATACATTGGGAACTGTGGTCTAAATACCATAACGATCTCCTTTCGATAGTGATTTATCATTGATGACATACCTGATTATAAATATGATATGCAGATGGGTAAGTTAGCGTTCGACACGCTTAAATAAATAACTAGGGCGATTGTAAATGTGTCTCACTATATCCTGTCAGGTTTTCTTATTTCATAGTCAATAAGTGGTAAAAAATTCTTGAAAACTACACATTTTTTCACTTTTTCGGTCGATAAGAAAGGTATAATGTTTTGTTGGTAAATCATGCAAAACAATCTGCGACTATTCTAGAAATTAACGCTGTTGCAAAGGCATTAAGTGAAGAAGCGGTGTCCGTGAAGGAGAAATGAATAAATTTAAAATTTAAGAGGCGCATAGGCAAAGTGAGTGGTTGATTTCCGTTCCGGCTGGGCGCTTTGTCGCTGCCGCTACGCTTTCGCGCAGATAAAACATTTGTTGTTGCTGTCGCTACGCTTTCGCACAGAGCAAAGCTTCTTGGGGGCGTCCGATGAGCCGCTTGGGCCAACACGATGTTGGTCACGAAGGCGTTATTACAGGACGTGATGCTTTTAGCCTTCGTTCCCCTATGTGCTCGCTCCAGGGTCTCGGGCCAACATGATGTTGGTCACGAAGGCGTTATCACAGGATGTGATGCTTTTAGCCTCCATTCCAATCAACTTATTCACATGGTATACGTTTTAGCAAAATGTCATTTCAAAATTCCTGCCCTCCATCTCTAAAAGTGCACAAAAAAGCGAGGTAATCTCCAACAAATTAACAGTTTGGAAATACCTCGCTCTATTTATTTAGTAGTAAAATCTTTCAGTTGAGAAGGGGGGACACAAGCGTTAGAGGAGCAACTTTTCTGTAATGAGCACGATGCGCATTTGCCCTTCTTTTGCTTCTTAATGCTCTTATATAAGGTAATACCAGCATAGCCAAATATAATACTACCGATTAAGATATTAATCAATAAAGACATTCTATACACCTCACATCAATAAATTCCCAATACCATAAATCATAAGTGCAATAAGATACGCTACAACAAATGGATAAATGGTTGCGAATAATGTCCATTTCACAGACTGTGTTTCTCTTTTTATTGCACCTACTGTAGCTAAACAAGGCATGTACAGTAAAACAAAGGCCAAGAATGTATAAGCACTTAAAGCTGTAAAATGAGTTGTCATTGTAGACGATAAGACACCTTCACTTACTCCATAAATAATCGCCATTGTTGAAACAATCACTTCTTTTGCCAGGAAACCAGCAATAAGGGATGCTCCGGCTTGCCATGTTCCAAAGCCAAGTGGGATAAACAACACACCAAAAGCGCCTCCAATAATTGCCAAAAAGCTATCATCCATATTGACATTAGCGCCATGTGGTCCTAAATAAGAAAGAAGCCAAATAATCACGGAGCCTGCAAATATTATAGTACCAGCTTTGCGGAAAAATCCTTTTCCTTTTTCCCAAGTGGAACGCCAAAGTGTTTTTAGCTGCGGTACATGATAAGCTGGTAATTCAACAATAAAAACGGATGTTTCATTTTTCAAAAGCGTCATTGATAATATTTTTGTCACAATAAGAGCCATCACTATACCCATTATATACAGGGAGAATACCACTAAAGATTGATGTGCAGTAAAGAATGCGGCACCAAATAAAGCATATACAGGTAACCTTGCTGAACAGCTCATAAATGGAGCAACAAGAATAGTTAATAGTCGTTCTCTTGGCTGTTCAATTGTTCTTGCAGCCATTACACCAGGAACATTACATCCAAAGCTTACAATCATCGGAATGAAGGCCTTGCCGTTTAAGCCGAAAAATTCCATAAGGCGATCCATAACAACAGCAATTCTCGCCATATACCCGGAATCTTCTAATAGTGAAATAAAGAAAAACAGTACAAAGATTTGTGGAATGAAAACTAAGACGCCACCAACCCCTGCAATGATCCCATCACATATTAAATTAATAATAAAAGGGGCCGCACCAATAGCTTCTAAGCCTTGCGTAACAGTATCTGTTAGAGGGCCGCCTACAATGCCATCCAAATAATCAGATAGCGGGGTACCAATCCATGCAAACGTTGCTTGAAACATTAAAAACATAAGCGCTAAGAAAATCGGAATACCTAAAATCGGATGTGTTAGAATTTTATCAACTTTCTCTGTCCATTGTGTTTCACTTTTCTCTTGTATAATTACTTCGCTATAGATGTTGGAAATATATAAATCACGTTTTTTAGCAATAGCTTTATTTAATGGTTCACCTATTTGCTTCTCTAAAGCATCACGCACTGCAACTAGCTGTTCAAAGTATTCCTTGACTTTCAAATAAGCGTCAACAGCGTCATTTCCTATTAAAAATTGAATAGTACACCATCTTCTTTGCTCTTCAGGAATATGCTGTAACAATGCTTCAATTTTTGAGATGCCTTCTTCAATTAGGTCATCATAGGTTAATGTAAAACGTTGTTGAGTATGTTCGGAGGCTTGAATAGCAGTATAAATACCTTCGACACCTTTACCAGTTCGAGCGCTTATTGGAATAACAGGTACTCCTAAAGAACGCTGTAATTTCTCGACATCAATTGAAATGCCTTTCTTTTTCGCAACGTCTATCATATTTAAACAAATGTAAACAGGCTTTCTAAGTTCAAGTATATCTACAGTTAATTGCATATTTCGTTCGAAATTAGAGGCATCAATAATATTTAAAATTCCATCTACTTGATCTTCAAGTAAAAATGAAGTCACAACACTTTCATCTTTTGAAATCGGGTTAAGCGTATAGACACCAGGTAAATCAATAATTTCCTTTTGTAGTTTTTTTACTTGTCCTACTTTTTTTTCAACGGTTACACCACTCCAATTGCCGACATATTCATATGAATTTGTCATCGTATTGAACAATGATGTTTTACCGATATTGGGGTTTCCTATTAAAGCTAATCTACTCATAATTGTTCGACCTTTATATCCATTAAATCTTTTTTTCTAAGCCCGATTTTCTGTCCTTGACATTCTAAAATACAAGCGCCAGAAAACCATCCTTTTTGGACCATACAAACTTGACAGCCTTCCTTTATACCGAATGCATTTAATCGTTTACATAAAAGAGTGTCAATTTGCTGAAGATCTTTCACTTTAACTTTTTCACCCAATTGAACCGCATGAAGGTTCATGAGATCTACCTACTTTCTTGTAGTGATAATCATTATCGGAAAAATCTTATCACTTTTTGGCGAGTCTATCAATAATAAGTTTACTATATAAAACAATACTATTTAGCAAAGTTAAAGACTTTTATTCTTCATGACAACGCAGCATTCTGTACCCAACGCGGACATGTGTCTGGATTAACTTCGGGTTAGCTGGATTGTCCTCTATTTTCTTTCGAAGAGTGGCCATAAAAACTCTTAGACTGGGAACGTCCGATTGAAGTGCATTGTGCCAAATTTCCTTTAAAATAAAATTATGTGTTAATACTTTGCCGACATGCTTTGATAAAACAACCAAGAGCTTATACTCAATAGGCGTCAAATGCACTTCTTTACCATTTACAAACACAGTATTTGCCGCGTAGTTTATTTGTAAATGACCATTTACAAAGACAGAGGGTTCGTTTTCTAGCTGATGCTCGAACGACATTCTTCTCAAAGCTACTCGAATTCGGGCTAAAAGCTCTTCAACGCTGAAAGGCTTTGTAACATAATCGTCTGCTCCAGCATCTAAAGCATTGATTTTATCGTGCTCTTCGCCACGTGCACTAACTACGATAATAGGTGTTTGAGTCCAGCTTCTAATTTTCGTTATGAGCTCTACACCGTCTATGTCCGGTAGTCCTAAATCCAATATAAATACGTCTGGGTTCATGGCAAGAGCCTTTTGTAGAGCACTATTACCATCTCGTGCAATATCGAATTCATACTGCTGAGTAGCTAATGTCATTTTAATTAAATTGCCAATGGCTACATCGTCTTCTACTACTAGAATTCGTTTATTCATCGAATTTCATTACTCCTTTTTCGGCTCTTTCCCATAACGCGGATGGGAGTTATTTCTGTTCCTAATGGGCGATTACAAAGAAGGGCTGATCAGAATCCCGCCTATGACGTTGATCCCAAGAAGTCGCCCAATTTAATAAATGTCATCCTTAACTTTTGGTAAAGAGCTTTTTTTCAGTGAAAAATTAAAAATCGTTCCGTTTGGTTTATTATCTGAAACTGTTATTTCGCTCCCATGTAATTTTAAAATAGTTTGACATAGAGCCAAGCCTAAACCCAGGCCTCTTCGACTATCACTACGCTGTACTTTTCCAGTTGTAAATGGCTCAAAAAGGCTTCCTTTTATAGCATCATCAATGCCAGGTCCATCATCAGAAATGCGGAAGTGTACTAAATGTTCAGATTCTTTTACCTGTATAGTAATAACACTACCTGATGGTGTATAGGTCAATGCATTATCAATAATATTAATGAGAACTTGAATAATCAGTCGCGCATCCATTAAAGCAAATACAAATTCAGGTTCAATTTGATAGGTTATTTCATGGGTATTATTTAGACGAACGACATGTGTTAGTGCCTCTTGAATAATTTCTTCTACTAGTTCCATTTGTAACTCTAAAGCAAATTGTCCATCTTCTAACTTAGACACAGCAAGTAAGTTTTCAACCATTTGTACAAGCCATTTGGAATTTTTATAAATATCCTCATATATTCTGCTTTTTTCATCCTCTCGAATTTGGGATGCATTTGATAGTAATATATCTGCATTACCAGAAATAGCAGTTAGCGGTGTTCTTAAATCATGAGAAACTGCACGCAAAAGGTTTGCTCGAATTTGTTCCATCTCAGCTTCTCTAGCTACTTCTTCATTGAGTTTTTGTAAATACCATTTATCAAGTGCGAATGAAAAATCATTGATAATGGCATGCAAAATATTTCGTTCAAATGCAGGTAACGGTGATTGCTTTGACAGTGCAATACCAATCACGCCCTTAACACGCCCGTTTGAAATAACCGGTACATAGTAGGCATTCACTTCAGGAAATATATCAGTGGACACACCTGCTACATGCTTATTATTTATAACCCAGCTTACTACACCATGTTCATTCGGATTCTCAAAGAAGGAAGCTATTTTATTATTTTCAATACTAGATATGCTCTCAGTTCGGAAAAAAATTGAGTTCTCAATTAAATTATTTTCTATTTCAAAAAATTGTACGGGTCTTTCTACTAACTTAACGATTTGTGACATGCCTTCCGTAATAATTTCTTCTATCGATTTAGCATGTTGAAGCCTGCGATTCGTATCAAGGAGCACTTCCATTCGGTAAGATTTACGAACAGCTACAATGGTTTGCTCCTTTATTTTTTTTGTTAAGCTACTTGTAATCACCCCTGAAAGGAACATGATAACAAAGGTCATCGGATAGTCGCGATGATAGGCGTTAAATGAAAAACGTGGTTCTGTAAAAAAGTAATTAAAAAGCAGTACGGCTATGATGGAGCTAATAATGCTCATCATCCATCCTGATGACCAAATGGCAAGAATTAAGACACCTAAAATGTAGATAGTGATGATGTTCGAGTCGCTTACACCAATTTTGTAAAAATATAGCCCAACAACTGATACGATGCCAAATACTATAGCCATTTTTAATAAGTCAAGCCATTCAAATGACAACTTATTTTTTACAGTAGGGAAGTAGAATTGTTCGTTTTCCTGATCAGGCACTATGTGAATTGCTAAATTCGGTACAAATTCATTGAGTCGATCACTAATTTTTGTACTTGGTCGCCACCATTTTTTTCTCATACTAGTTCTACCGATGACTAATTTGGTGACACCACTAATTTGTGCATAGTTGGCAAGGGCAGCAGCTACATCATCTTCTTGAACTATTACGACATGGCCGCCAAGCTGTTCAACAAGTTTCAGATGCTGCTGAAGTCGTTCTGAATTTGCGTTATTTTTATTATGCTCCTGTACGTTTTGTACATAAAGAGCGGTGAATTTTCCATGTAATGCCTGTGCAAGTCGAGCAGCAGTTCGAATAACCTTAGCATTAGTGGGAGAGCTACTAATACCAACAAGTAAATGCTCTTCGATTTGTACAGGATTTTTCATAGATTCACTGCTGTTTACCTGCTTATAGTTAATCGTATCTGCTGCTCTTCGTAGTGCAATTTCTCGAAGTGATACTAAATTCTGTTTACGAAAAAAAGATTGCAATGCTTTTTCAGCTTGTTGTTTTACATAAATTTTACCTTCTTGTAGGCGCTGAATTAACTCATCTGGTTCAATATCGACAATTTTTATTTGTGCAGCTTGATCAATTAAATAATCTGGAATACGCTCCCGTACTTTTATTCCGGTTATTTCCTCTACAATATCGTGTAGACTTTCAATATGTTGAATGTTTACTGTTGTATAGACATGAATGCCCTTTGCAAGTAATTCCTCTACATCTCCAAAACGTTTCTTGTGACGCATCGTTGGAACATTAGTGTGTGCCAATTCATCAATAAGGACAATTTCCGGTTTACGCTTCAGTACTTCATCAATATCTAATTCCTGAAAAGGTTTACCCTTATAAATTATTTTTTTCGTAGGGATTTGCTCAAGTCCCTCAAGTAAAGCTAACGTATCTGGACGAGGATGTGGTTCTACATAGCCAACTACCACATCTTTACCAAGTTTTTGTGCTTGATGTGCTGCATCTAGCATTGCATAAGTTTTACCTACTCCAGCAGCATAACCAAGAAAGATTTTTAACTTCCCTACAAATTGTTCTTCCTGTTGAAGCCTCGCTAAAAACGTCTCTGGAGTTGGACGTGTATTTTCCATCCTCTTTCACCTCAATTGTATTATAGCGCTATCTTCCATTAAGAAAGTATTAAGATTTTCCCTCTTTATAGTTTCTTAATAGAAAAAACGATTTCCTAACACTACATTAATTTGAAAGTCAGTATGATGAGAGCATCCAAAAGAGAGAAGGGGTGTTTCGAATTGATGGACTTTTATATGACTGGCTTACTCATCATAAGCTTTGTATGTCTTTATGCGTTAACCGCATGGTGCTTTAAGCTAGTCGAAGAGAAGTAAGGGGGAATAAAAATGTGGATTATTATGGGGATTGTACTTGTGTTCCTTTTCGGTTATCTAGGGTATGCATTACTTTATCCTGAAAACTATTAATAGGCTTGTAGGAGGTATTGCGGTATGTGGCAAATTGCCATCGTATTAATTATTTATTTACCGATCGTTATTTTAACTGGGCACTATCTATTTCGGGTGACAATGCAACAAAAAACATGGCTTGATCCAATAATGGATAGATTGGATGCCGTTATTTATAAATTAAGTGGCATTAAGCAAGTGGATATGACTGGAAAGCAGTATGTACTTTCATTAATTTTGTCGAATGCCTTTATGGTGTTTATTGGATATATTCTATTACGCATTCAAGCGATGCTGTTTTTAAATCCGAATAATATTGACAATATGGAAGCAACACTTTCGTTTAATACTATTATTTCATTTATGACGAATACGAATCTTCAACATTATAGTGGCGAATCAGGACTTAGCTATTTATCACAAATGTTAATCATTATCTTTATGATGTTTACATCTGCAGCTACTGGATATGCCGCTTGTATGGCGTTCTGCCGTCGCCTTGTTGCTAAAACTGATACTATAGGGAATTTCTTTGTAGATTTTGTTCGTGTTATTACACGTGTGTTAATGCCTTTATCTATTGTTGTTGCCATTATTTTAGTATCTCAAGGTTCTCCGCAAACCTTAAGTGCGAATCAAACTGTTCAAACAATAGAAGGTAAAGTTCAAGATATTGCACTTGGGCCTGTAGCTTCTCTTGAATCCATTAAGCATATAGGCACTAACGGTGGTGGTTTTAATGGAGCGAATTCAACGACGCCTTTTGAAAATCCAACGGTCATTTCTAATATTGTGGAAATGCTATCTATGATGTTATTACCTGGTGCTTGTGTAGTTGCATTTAGTTTAATGGTCGCACATAGAAAAGAGAAAACGATATTTGGCAAACAAGGTCTATCCATTTTTGTGGCGATGAGTGTGCTGTTTCTAGTCGGATTGTTGACTGTGTATGTGGCTGAGAGAGCGGGTAATCCAATCATTAGTGAGCTCGGAATTTCGCAGGAGCTTGGAAGTATGGAAGGAAAAGAGATGCGCTTTGGGGTAGCGCAATCAGCGTTGTTTACAACAGTGACTACTGCTTTTACAACGGGATCTGTTAACAATATGCATGATACATTAACACCGCTTGGTGGTCTTATCCCAATGTTTAATATGATGCTGAATGTTGTGTTCGGAGGCAAAGGAGTCGGCCTGATGAACATGATGATGTATGTGCTACTGACGATTTTCATCGCCTGCTTAATGATTGGTCGAACACCTCAGTTTTTAGGTAAGAAAATTGAGGAAAAGGAAATGAAATTAATTGCTCTTTGTATCTTAATCCACCCTGCTATTATTCTACTATTTTCAGCACTTGCAGTTACAACAACAGCAGGGGTAGCGGGCATAACAAATCCAGGTGCACATGGTTTATCGCAAGTTTTATATGAATTTGCATCTGCCTCTGCAAACAACGGCTCAGGTTTTGAAGGATTAGCCGACAACTCAACATTTTGGAATGTGACGACAGGGCTTGCCATGTTCTTCGGACGTTATTTGACGATCATTATTCAACTAGCTATAGCGTCTCTACTTGCTAAAAAAATGTTTCATAGCGATTCGTTGGGAACATTGAAAACGGATAATACTATTTTTACATTTTTGCTTGTTGCTATCGTTTTAATGATTGGTGCCCTTACATTTTTACCAGCATTAGCTCTTGGGCCAATTACAGAGCACTTACAACTTTATTTATAAATAAGGAGAGACACGTATGGAAACAGCAAGAAAAGGTTTGCTTACGGGCAATATGCTAAAAAGCTCAATTATAGACGCTTTAAAGAAATTTAGTCCACTATATATGCTGAAAAATCCAGTTATGTTTGTAGTAGAAGTAGGGTTTATGTTTGTGCTGCTATTAACCCTCTTTCCGAATATGTTTGGTAGCGGAGTAGGAGAACATGACCGATTGTATAATGCAATCGTCGCTGTCATTCTTTTTGTTACTATTCTATTTGCTAATTTTGCTGAGTCAATTGCGGAAGGACGAGGGAAGGCGCAGGTTCAAACTTTAAAAAAGACGAAAACAGTGACACAGGCTCGTGTTTTGCTGAGTGATGGTTCTGAAATACTTAAACAGGCACATGAGTTAAAAAAAGGCGACATCGTTTTAGTTCAGGCAGGGGAGGTTATTCCGAATGACGGGGAAGTCATTGATGGGATTGCTACCGTAGATGAATCGGCAATAACGGGTGAATCTGCTCCTGTTGTAAAGGAACGAGGTGGTGATTTTTCATCAGTGACAGGTGGTACAACAGTTACGAGTGATTGGCTAATGATCGAAATTACCTCCATGCCTGGGGAATCATTTTTAGATAAAATGATTATGCTCATCGAAGGAGCCAGTCGTAAAAAAACGCCAAATGAGATAGCACTCAATACACTTTTAGTAAGCTTAACGATTATTTTCTTATTAGTTGTTGTGACACTCTATCCAATGACAACTTATTTACATGTACCGATTTCTATCGCTACATTGATTGCACTTACAGTGTGTTTAATTCCCACAACCATTGGGGGGTTATTATCGGCAATCGGTATTGCAGGAATGGATAGAGTGACTCAGTTTAATGTTATTGCGATGTCTGGAAGAGCCGTAGAGGCGTGTGGAGATGTAGATACATTAATCTTAGATAAAACAGGAACTATTACTTATGGCAATCGTATGGCAGCTGAATTTCTCCCAGTAAAAGGGGTGGAAAGTAAAGATTTGATGCAAGCTGCATGGCTTAGTTCTTTAACAGATGATACGCCTGAAGGAAAATCAATTTTGACACTTGCTTGCGAATTAGGTGTAAATAAAGACGATGAAGCAAACATTATCAAGTCAAGTGAGCATATTCCATTTACCGCACAGACACGCGTGAGTGGTTTGGATATGAAGGATGGCACAAAAATTCGAAAAGGAGCCTATGATACGATAAAAAAAGAAAGCATTAAAGAAGGTCATAGCATTCCTAAAAATTTAGAACAGCTGATTCAGCAAGTATCTTCTGTCGGGGGGACACCACTTGTAGTAGCGTTAAACGATAAAATTTTAGGTGTTATTTACTTAAAGGATGTCGTAAAGACTGGACTCAAGGAACGCTTTGATCAGCTTCGTGCAATGGGCATTAAAACGATCATGTGTACAGGAGATAATCCACTAACTGCAGCAGCTATCGCAAAGGAAGCTGGAGTAGATAGCTTTATTGCAGAAAGCAAGCCAGAAGATAAAATTCAAGTTATTAAAGATGAGCAGGCACAAGGGAAAGTTGTAGCTATGACTGGTGACGGTACGAATGATGCGCCAGCACTGGCACAGGCGAATGTAGGTCTTGCCATGAATTCAGGAACGAATGCAGCGAAGGAAGCTGCTAATATGGTCGATTTAGATTCAAATCCAACTAAAATTATTGAAGTTGTAGAAATAGGGAAGCAGCTACTGATGACGCGAGGTGCGTTAACAACATTCAGTATTGCGAATGATATTGCAAAATATTTTGCAATTATCCCAGCTATGTTGATGGTCGCTGTACCAGAGATGGGTGCATTAAACATTATGAATCTCAATTCTCCTTCAAGTGCGATTATTTCTGCTTTAATTTTTAACGCAGTGATCATACCACTATTAATACCTATTGCAATGAAGGGGGTACAGTATAAGCCGATGAGTGCTGAAAAATTATTAAATAAAAATTTACTAGTTTATGGCGTAGGCGGTATTATTGCTCCCTTTATTGGTATTAAGTTGATTGATTTATTAGTTGGGCCACTATTCCATACGTTTGGGTTATAAGGAGGAAGCTACATGCGAAAATTTTTTGAGAACTCAAAACAGGCATTACTTATTACAATGTCAATGTTCGTTTTATGTGGTTTTATATATCCGTTTACAGTGACTGCATTAGCTCAAGGGTTGTTTCATCACAAAGCAAATGGCAGTTTAATAGAGACGGATGGTGAAGCAGTTGGCTCAGAATTAATCGGTCAAGCTTTTACTGCTCCAGAATATTTTTGGGGTCGTGTTTCATCTGTTAACTATAATGTTTATATGAAAGAGGATACGATACCAGACGAAAAGGGTCGGGTGAACTATGGCGGTGTTAGCTCTGGAACGTTTAACTATGCACCATCAAATCCAGAATTGAAGAAACGGATAGAAGCAGATATCGAGAAGTTTTTGCTGGCAAACCCATCCGTAAAAAGACAAGATATACCTGCAGATTTAATGACTGCTTCAGGTTCAGGATTGGATCCACACATCAGTGTGAAGGCTGCAGAAATACAAGTTAAACGAATTGCTCAAGCAAATGGGCTTTCAGAGGATGAGATTGAAAAAATTATAGAAGCAAATACGGAAAAACGTACGTTAGGGATTTTTGGGGAAAATAAGGTGAACTTCCTTATGGCCAATCTAGATATTATGAAAAGAATGGAGGGAAAAGAGGCTCATCAATAAAATTTGGGATGACTTATGTTAAAACGTATGCCATGAAAAGTTGATTGGAGTGGAGACTGAGCGACTCCTCGGAGTTCAGTGTTACAGATGAGTCCCTGGAGCGAGCAAGAAGGGGAACAAAGGCTAAGAGCATCACGTCCTGTGATAACGCCATCGTGACCAACATCCTGTCGCTGCCACTACGTTAGCACTACGCTTTCGCACAGAAAACATTCGTTGCCCCAAGCGGTTCATCGGACGCCCCCAGGAAATCAGCCCTACGTTATGAGAATGAGCAATAGAGAGGGAAACAATTTAACAAATCAAAAACAGGTAGAGAAACTATTTTCTCTACCTGTCTCTATATAAATAAATTATGCTTGTGAATTTACAAGGATTTTAATATGGTTTCGCTCTTTCATTAATGCTTCGAAGCCTTCTGTTACGACTTCCTCAAGAGCAATTCGTTTTGTCACAAGTTTTTCAGCAGGGAAGTAGCCTTGTTTCATTAATTCCATAACTGCTGGGAAAATATCGCGATAAGCAATAATACCTTTTACAGAACGCTCTGTTAGTACGATATTGTTAGGAAGAATAGAAGCTGCATTTTCCCAAATTGAAACGATAATTGTTTCACCTTCAAATGTTGTTGAATCAATCGCTTGCTGTAATACTACAGGAACACCTGTTACTTCGAATGCAACATCTACGCCACCATTTGTTAATTCATGTAGACGAGCTACTGCATCCTCATCTTTAGGATTTATAACTGCTGTAGCGCCTAGCTCTAATGCTTTAGCAGCACGCTCTGCCGAAAGTTCTACCGCATAAATTTCGGCTGCTCCAGCTGCACGCAATGCCTCGATAACAAGAAGACCGATTGGCCCAGTACCAAAGACAGCAGCTGTATCGCCAGCTTTTAGTTTGCTTTGACGAACTGCATGTAATGCTACTGCTGCTGGTTCAACAAGTGCACCTTGTTCAAAGGAAAGACCCTCTGGCATTTTATGTACCATTTTTTCATCTACCATTGTATATTCAGAGAAACCTCCGCCACCGCCAGAAAGACCGTGGAATCCTAAATGCTTACAAATATTGTATTTCCCTTTTTTACAAGCGGCACATTCGCCACACGCAAGAATAGGTTCTACAACGACAGGATCTCCAACTTGTACCTTAGTAACACCTTCGCCAATTTCTACTACTTCACCAGAGAACTCATGTCCCATAACGATTGGCGCAATATCTTTACTTACATAGTGAGGTTGTTCCACTGGAATGAATATTGGGCCAGCTGCGTATTCATGTAAATCACTACCGCAAATCCCTGTCCAATGTACTTTGATTTTTACTTTCCCAGATGAAATTACTGGTTCTTCAATGTTTTCTACACGGATGTCTTTTGCTTTATACCATCTTGCTGCTTTCATAATAAGTCAACCTCCTCTAGTTTCTTACATTTTTATCGTAACATATGGTAATTCTTCAATTCATTAGTTTGCAATGAATTGACATAAAAAATACTAATTCTTAGCTTCTTCCCAACAACATTATAGTATTTTACTTGTCGGAAAAATAATAAACATCAAATAAAATGTCAGGTGTGCTGACTAACCATTTTTATACATTCAATTAATTCGAGGAGGCTGACTTCCGCTACGGGCTACTCGCTTTGTTGGTGACGCTTCGCTTTCGTACGGAAAAATAAGGAAATATTAAATGATAATGGAAATTAATGGTCCCTCACCGTTAATAAAATTAGCTCGAATCAAAATAGTATTAAAATTATGTTTAACTACTGAAAAAATTCAGACTAAATTATGATAGAAGCTCACCATAGAGAGACAGTTTCGAAACTCCCCACAAAATAGGGCTTTTCTCTACAGGTCTGAGGCTTTTTTTTATTGCATATTCACAGTATTTCGAGTAACTTTGATAAGGGCTTCGCTACAGCCATGATAAAAATATAAAATTATGTTCATGCTTGAGATAATAGGACGTTAATATACCTGGAGTTCGAATCATGATACAATGTGAAAGATGTTAGGAGGAACGAATTATGTCAAAATATACTGATTATAATTTTCAGCCATTTTTGCAGGACGCAATTGCAAAACTTGGCTTTACAGAACCAACGCCGATTCAAAAGGAAATCATTCCGCTCATATTAAAAGGAAAGAGTGCAATCGGACAAGCGCATACAGGGACGGGAAAAACACATAGTTTTTTAATTCCGATTGTGCAACGAATTAATGCTGACAATCAGGAAGTACAAGCTGTTATTACGTCACCTACACGTGAGCTTGCACAACAAATTTTTGATGCGTTAAATCAATTAATAGAAGGAACAACGATTCAAGCGAAACTATTTATTGGAGGTACGGACAAACAACGCTCCATTGATAAATTAAAAACGCAACCACAAATTGTTGTCGGGACGCCAGGACGTATTCGTGATCTAGTTGCAGCGCAAGCGTTATTTGTGCATACGGCACAAATGTTAGTTGTCGACGAGGCAGATTTAGCCTTCGATATGGGCTTTATAGAGGAAATCGATGGTTTTGCTTCCCAAATGCCAGAAAAGCTTGAAATGTTTGTATTCTCAGCAACAATTCCAGAAAAGCTTCAGCCTTTCTTAAAGAAATATATGGAAGCTCCTGTTCATATCCATATGAACGATAAACGCCCGGTCGCAGAAGGAATTGACTTTGTGCTTGTACCAGTGCGATCTAAATCACGTAATAAACGTTTGTTGGAAGTTATTGAAGGAATCAATCCATTTTTAGCGGTAATTTTCACCAACACTCGTAAAACAGCAGAGCACGTTGCTGGCTACTTAAATGAAAATGGGATTCGCTGTGGTCAAATACATGGTGATTTAAGTCCACGTGATCGTAAGAAGATGATGAAGCAAATTCGAGAATTGGACTATCAATATATCGTTGCAACAGATCTTGCAGCGCGTGGTATCGATATTCAAGGAATTTCACATGTCATTAACTACGAAATTCCAGAGGACTTAGAATTCTTTGTTCATCGTGTGGGACGTACAGCGCGTGCAGGTAATAAAGGAACTGCTATCACTTTGTTTGAGCCATCAGATGAGGATGCAGTAGTACGTGTTGAGAAGATGGGCATTCCATTTGTTCAAAAAGACGTAAAAGATGGCGAATGGTCTGAACTAAAAGATCGCCATGCACGTAAAAATCGTGTGAAGCATGAAAATGAAATCGATGCGAAGGCTAAAGCATTAGTGCGTAAACCGAAAAAAGTAAAACCAGGCTACAAGCGTAATATGAAATGGGAAATGGATAAAATTAAAAAACGTGAACGTCGTATAAAAGCTCGCGGTAAAAAATAAGGAGGCATTCAAATGCTACTTGGATCTCATGTTTCAATGAGTGGAAAAGAAATGCTGCTCGGATCAAGTAAAGAGGCACTTTCTTATGGGGCAAATACCTTTATGATTTATACAGGAGCACCGCAAAACACTCGTCGTAAGGCAATTGCTGATCTTAATATTATGAATGGTTTACTACACATGAAAGAGCATGGCATGACAAATATTGTTGTCCATGCTCCATACATTATTAATATTGCGAACACAGAAAAACCTGAAACTTTCCGTCTAGGTGTAGATTTTTTACAGACTGAAATCGAACGAACAGCGGCGTTGGAAGCAACACAAATTGTGTTGCATCCTGGTGCCCATGTCGGTGCGGGAGCAGACGCAGGGATTGCCAAGATTATTGAAGGTTTGAATGAAGTACTGTCACAGGATTACCCTGTACAAATCGCATTAGAGACAATGGCGGGAAAGGGAACTGAATGTGGTCGTTCTTTTGAAGAACTTGCTAAAATTATAGATGGCGTAACACATAATGAACGTCTTTCAGTATGCTTTGATACGTGCCATACGCATGACGCTGGTTATAATATTGTAGAAGATTTTGACGGTGTCTTAAATGAGTTTGATAAATTAATAGGTGTTGATCGTATCAAAGTCCTGCATATTAATGATTCAAAAAATGTTCGTGGTGCAGGAAAAGACCGTCACGAAAATATTGGCTTTGGTCATATTGGCTTTGATGCATTAAAGTATGTTGTCCATCATCCACAATTAATGGAGATTCCTAAAATCCTAGAAACACCATTTGTCGCATTAAATAGTGATGCCAAATCAAAATCGGCTCCTTATAAACATGAAATTGAAATGCTTCATAATGGAGAGTTTAAACCAGAGTTAATCGACGCTCTAAGAGGATAAAATAAAACAGCCCGAAATCAGCTGCATAAGACTGATTTTCGGGCTTCTTTTATCTTCATTCAGTAAATGTAATTGTAGCGAAAGAGCAGCGACAGCTACAATTTAGCTAAGGCGAAATTGATTATTTCGTAAACAATGCAATTAGTTGTCTGGAACGCTTTCTACCTAAAACAGCTTCAACCTCTACAAGAATATCTTTTGGAATACCTAAAAAGAGCCATGAAAATGAGAATTGCTCCAAATAAGGCCGGAGTTTTTTTACTTCAGAAGTAGTAATTTCAAATCCTTCAGAACGTGCAATCGCAACAATTTCCTTATCATTACTTTGTGTTAATTGCTGTAAAAATTGAATACTCAAAGCTAATCCTCCTTTTAAAGTTGTTTAATCTTTTGAACAAAATCAATCTTGTGAAAGTCATGACAGCTATAAAAATCCTTCACATTAAAGATCAAAATCAATGAAAACAGTAGAATAGCAATCTTATTTTCTTTACAAATACTGTACTTTCATTTATACTTACAACTTGTTAAATCGTAATGATTTTGAATTAGAAAGAAGAGAACATACATGAAAAAACCATTAATTGACATTGAAAACGTGTCATTTCAATATGACTATACGCAAGTATTAAAAAATATCTCTTTCCGTGTGGAAGAGGGCGATTTTTTAGCACTTCTTGGTCCGAATGGTTCAGGGAAATCTACATTATTAAAAATTATTTTAGGGTTACTAAAACCAATGTCTGGAGAAATAAAGCTATTTGGTGAACCAAGTTCAACTTTTAAGCATCGTGAATGGATAGGGTATGTGTCCCAAAAATCGAATGCCTTCAATTCAGGGTTTCCAGCAACCGTACAAGAAGTCGTGAAGAGTGGATTATCCAAAAAATTAGGATTATTTAAAAGACCTGGACGAGATGCAAAGGAAAAAGTGTTAGAAGCATTAAAAGCTGTTGGCATGGAAGCATTTATGAATCGTAATATTGGTGAGTTATCTGGTGGGCAACAGCAACGTGTCTTTATTGCAAGGGCATTAGTTAGTGAACCGAGGTTATTAATATTAGATGAACCAACTGTCGGCATTGATCATGAGAATGTGCAGTCCTTTTATGATATGCTGGCGGAATTGAATCGGGAACAGGGAATTACAATGATTCTTGTTACACACGATGTTGATACAGTGTCGAATCGTATCAGTCATGTGGCATGTTTAAATCAAACCATACATTTCCACGGTTACAAAAATGAATTTGATACAATTTCTCACGATGCGCTTAATGCTTGGTATGGCCATTCTGTGAGAAAGATTCACTAGAAGGAGAAGGCAAATGATTGAAGCAATATTTAACTATGAATTTTTACAAAATGCCTTTTTCTCTGGGCTATTAATTGGCATATTGGCGCCGCTGCTAGGTGTTTTTATTGTCGTTCGAAGGCTCTCGCTTATTGCTGATGCCTTGTCACATGTGACACTGGCAGGTATAGCGGGAAGCTTATATATCAGTCAATCTGTTACAGCGTTGGCAATGCTAAATCCAATTTACTTAGGCATATTGGCCTCTGTCAGCGGTTCGATTTTAATTGAGCGTCTTAGACGTTTATATAAGCACTATGAAGAGCTTGCTATTCCTATTATTATGTCAGGTGGGATTGGTATTAGTGCTATCTTTATCTCGCTTGCAAGCGGCTTTAGCACTGATTTAATGAGCTATTTATTTGGTTCGGTGTCAGCTGTATCACGACAGGATTTATGGGTAGTAGTAGGGATTGCTGTTGTTGTCATTGTCTTTTTGTTTATATTTTTTAAAGAACTTTTTGTTTTATCTTTTGACGAAGAATATGCAAAAGCAAGTGGTCTACCTGCACGTTGGATTCATCTCTTATTTATGATTGTTACAGCGCTTGTTATTGCTGCAAGTATGCGCATCGTCGGCATTTTACTTGTATCATCACTTATGACATTACCAGTGGCTGCTGCAATGCGACTTGCAAAGGGCTTTAAGCAAACAATTATCTATGCAATTGTCTTTGGCGAAGCGGCTGTGTTAATCGGCTTAGTTAGTGCATTTTATTTAGATTTAGCACCTGGTGGTACAATTGTCGTTACTTCTATCTTAATTTTGTTACTTGTTATACTAGTGAAGAAAATAGTATTTAAAATGGCTACAAAACGGGAGGAGGTAGCGCAGTGAACGTTTCTAAAGCGTGGGAAATTTTAAAAGAAAACGGCTATAAAAAAACAGATAAGCGGGAGTTAATATTAGATATGTTTGCAGCAACAGACAAATATTTAACTGCTCGAGATTTATTAGGTGTTTTGAAAAAAGATTTTCCAGGTATGAGTTTCGATACGATTTATCGCAACCTTGCAACGTTTGTGAAGCTAGGAATACTGGATGAAACTGAGTTATCTGGGGAGCGTAATTTCCGTATGCATTGTGAGTCTGAACATCATCACCATCATTTTATTTGTATGGATTGTGGCAATGTTAAGGAGCTAAACCTCTGCCCTATGGAGATGCTTGGAGAAAAGCTGCCAGACTATGAAATTGAAAATCATAAATTTGAGATCTACGGTAAATGTCCAGAGTGTAGGCCTGAAACTTTTTAAAATTTATGATGTTATATTTAAAGAAAGGGGTAATTCCAAGTGAGGTTTCACTAAAGGATTACCCCTTTTATCGTAATTATGTTGTTCTACTAGAAGCTTCAATTCACCGACTATTATTGTTCTTATCCTAATAATCTATGATTGTTGTGTGAAAGGAGATGGTAGTATATCCGCTAGTCATTTGAAAAGATTTATCATGGGAATTTGCCTTCTTTCGCAAATAATAAAAAAGACGAATGATTACTAAAAATCATTCGTCTTCTTTATATTATTGATGTTTTTGTTGGAATTCTACCATAAAGTCACGTAATGCTTCACAAGCCTCTAACGGTACAGCATTATAAGTAGAAGCACGGCAGCCTCCTACAGAACGGTGTCCATTAAGTCCAACGAATCCTGCTGTTTTTGCTTCAGCAAGGAATTGTTTTTCAAGTTCCTCATCAGCAACACGGAAAGTGATGTTCATTAAAGAACGGCTTTCTGGTGTTGCATGACCTTTATAAAATCCGTTGCTATTGTCAATGGCATCATAAATGACTTTTGCCTTTAACTCATTATGCTTCTCAATTTCTGCAACGCCGCCTTTTGATTCTACCCATTTTAATACTTCACCTAACATATAGATACCGAAAGTTGGTGGTGTATTGTATAAAGAGTTGCTATCAGCATGCGTTGAATATTTTAATATTGTAGGAATGTTTTTATTCGCTTTCTCTAACAAATCTTTGCGAATAATGACTACTGTTACACCAGATGGACCAAGATTTTTTTGAGCCCCTGCATAAATAAGACCGAATTTACTTACATCAACTGGTTTAGAAAGAATATCACTAGACATATCTGCAATTAACGGTACATTTCCTGTTTCAGGGAACTCTTTCCACTGTGTACCGTAAATCGTATTGTTTGAAGTGATATGCACATATGCATCCTCTTCAGTGAATTGAATATCTCCTAAAGCTGGGATATTACGGTATTGGTTTTCTTTTGTACTCGCAGCTTCTACAGGCGTACCAAATAATTTAGCCTCTTTGATTGCTTTTTCAGACCATGAGCCTGATAATACGTAACTTGCTTTTTGATCTGCCTGTAGGAAGTTCATTGGAATCATCGTAAATTGAAGACTAGCTCCACCTTGTAGGAAAAGGACTTCATAGTTTTCTGGGATAGCATAAAGCTTTTTCAATAATGCAATTGCTTCATTATGTACTTCATCGAAAATGGCACTACGGTGGCTCATTTCCATAATAGACATGCCTGAGTCACGGAAATTTACTAATTGTTGTTGGGCTTTTTCTAATACTTCTAGTGGTAGTGCAGATGGGCCTGCGTTAAAATTGTATGCTCGTTGTGTCAAAGTGGTACACTCCTTGTTTGTTTTTATAAGGTTAAACCTTATTCATAGGTTATTTATTTCCTACTAATTAGTTATTGAATCTATCATGCTATTACTGTCAGTTCAAAATCATCTAGCAAACTTTTTCATTTAAGATTGAGAAGTATTTACTGACCGTAAAAGGGGATAAAAGCACTTTACTGGATTATAACTCAATTTTCAAGAGAAAAAATAAAATTCTCACTATTCGAGCAGAATAGTGACAGGCTAGCAACAAAATGTACACAATTGAGTTAAATTTATAATAGCTGTTGAAGTTTAAACACGAACAAATAGATGCATAGATGTGTTTATGCGGGTTAATACTTCGTGATTTAATACAGTGCTTAACCGATGGTATTATAAAATGTTCGTGTTTGTTTATATGTGGAATGACTTCTTCCCAAATATGTACTCGCCTACATATTCCTCTTCAGAAGGACACATTCCGTGGGTAGGTCTGTGCCCGGAGAGGGTGCGTATTAAATATCGTGAAGGGAAGATTATATATTGGACGATATTTTTCTAACCTTTCACAAAACCAATTAACTTTCGGTATAATGAACTGTGAATACGGATTTAAGGGGTGTTTTAATGTTTACAATAGAAGAGGTATGTTTAGTTGTAGTTGATGTACAAGGGAAGTTAGCGACAATTGTTGATGAAAGTGAAGCGGTGATTGAAAATGTGGCCAAGCTGGTACAAGCTATGGAAGCATTGGAGATACCAATTTTATGGCTTGAACAAAATCCTAGTCGTTTAGGTGGGACAGCGTTAGAGATTGCTCAGCATTTTAAGGGGCAACAACCAATCGCTAAAATATCTTTTAGTGCGTGCCAAGAACAAGATTTTGTAGATGCATTGAAGGCAAGTGGTCGTTCGCAATTTATTGTGACGGGTATCGAAACACATATTTGTGTCTACCAAACTGCTCGACAGCTAAAAGAGCAAGGATTTGAGGTTGAAGTGGTTGCAGATGCAGTGTCGTCTCGTACAAAGGTCAATAAAGAGGTTGGGCTTGAGAAGATGAAAGCACTTGGAATTTTACCAACAAGCGTGGAAATGATTTTATACGAGTTACTACAACGTGCAGATCATCCACATTTTAAAACAGTGTTACAACTCGTTAAATAAAAAAAACTCATCAAATTGAACTGCGCCCCAATTGTTAGACACATCTAACAATTGGAGGTGCAGTTTTTCTATGGCTAAATATACTGTAGAAGAAAAATTACAAGCAGTTGAGCGTTACTTAAATGGAAATGAAAGTGCTAATAAAATAGCTAAATCTTTCGGGACTGATAAAATGGCAATTTTTAAATGGGTTAAACAATATGAATACAATGGTGTTGAAGCTTTTATTCAACCATATACAAATTACACACCAACGTTTAAAATGGATGTACTAAATTTTATGATTGAAAATGGTACGTCCTTAAACGAAACGGCAGCGATTTTTAAGATACCTGCCCCTTCAACAATTAGTGTTTGGAGAAAGCAATATGAAACACAAGGATTAGGTGCCTTTCAATCAAAGAAAAAGGGGCGTCCATCCATGAAAAAAGAATTCAATAAACAGCCGAAACAAGCACCAGTTGAAGGCTCTACCGAAGCACTTGAAGCACGTATTAAACAACTAGAAATGGAAAATGAGTATTTAAAAAAGTTGAATGTCTTAGTTCAAAACAAGGAAAAATCACCAAACAGGACAAAGCACAAGTAGTCTATGAGTTAAGGCATAAATATTCGGTGAGAGCACTTGTAAAACTCGCTGGCATTCCAAGAAGTACGTACTATGATTTAGTAAAACGTATGAATCGACCAGATCCAGATGCCGATTTAAAAGCAGGAATAAAGGCGATATATGAAGAACATGAAGGGCGTTATGGCTATCGCCGTATTCGTGACGAGCTTGCGAATCGTGGGCAAAAAGTAAATCATAAAAAAGTGCAGCGTATCATGAAAGAGTTAGGTTTAAAATGTTTAGTACGTATGAAAAAGTATAAATCGTATAAAGGCAAAGTTGGTAAAATTGCGCCAAATATTTTAGACCGCAATTTTAAAGCAGCTGCCCCAAATGAAAAGTGGGTAACAGATATTACGGAATTTAAACTATTCGGTGAGAAGCTTTATTTATCGCCAGTGTTAGATTTATTTAACGGGGAAATTATCACGTATACAATTGGCTCTAGACCAACCTATTCACTTGTTTCAGACATGTTGGACAAAGCGTTCGAACGTTTACCTGAGCACAACCAGTTACTCATACATTCCGATCAAGGTTGGCATTATCAAATGGAAAAATATCGTCGCGCCCTAGAAAAAAGAGGGATTGTTCAAAGTATGTCTCGTAAAGGAAACTGTTACGACAACTCAGTCATGGAGAATTTCTTTGGAATTATGAAATCTGAATTCCTTTACATAAAGGGAATTTGAAAGTAAAGAGCATTTTAAAATAGAGTTAGAAAGATATATCAATTACTATAATACGAAACGGATCAAGGCAAAACTAAAAACGAGTCCGGTGCAATACCGAACTCATTTTACCCAAGCTGCCTAATGAAATAACCGTGTCTAACTTTTAGGGGTCACTTCAAAATGATGAGTTTTTTTTATTAAGCAGGCATTTCAGTTGGTGTTGGTTTTGCGTAGCCTTCTTTATATGTGTCATCAATTTTTTGACGAATTTCTTTGAGGTCCATACCGTCTTTATGCATTTTTGCAGACTGTACAGCAATTTCTAGGCAAACGAGACAACGGGTACCGTGATCATCCCAGACAATTGTTCCATCCTCTCGTTTTTCTTCAATAAAGCAGTTTAAATTGCTTTTATGTCCAACTGATTCGCCACATCCACAATAGCAGGGCATCCACTCTAAAATTTCTGTAGATTGTCCAGCGATTTGATACACTAAGCGAATATCTTCTGATTTATTATTTAAAAATGATGGTAAAACATCAGCTGATGCAGTCTCCTCCTGAATATCTCCAGAAGCATGTGCATGTTCTTCATGTGAAGCTTCTTTTTGTGTTTCATGCTGATTTTTTTCAACAACTTGTTTATCTACACCACAAGCACTTAACACTAATAACGACAAGGCAAAAATAGATAGAATTTTTTTCATCAAAAGCGCCTCCTACATGTTTACAATACTTCCATTATAACATTGTTCGCTAAAAACCTTACAAGGAGGCAAGTGAAAATCAATGAAATATATCTGATCCGCGTGTTTTGTTCATGAAATGTTCCATTTTCTCACTCAGTAATTTTTTCAAGAAGAAACCAAATAAAATGAAAATGAGCCAGAAGAAAGATAAAAAGGCTAGATCAACCCATACCTTTGACCAAATAATACCACCAACTGCTTCGCGCATCATTCCAATTGCATAAGTGAAAGGAAGAAATGGATTTATCATTTGGAAAAATCGAGGTAGTAATTCTACTGGATATGTGCCACCAGAACCTGCAATTTGTAGCACTAACATGACAATGGCTAACGCCTTGCCAACATTTCCGAATACGGATACGAGCGTATAGACAATCGTAACGAACACTAAGCTAATAAATAGCCCAAATGGAATAAAGAAGGAAGGAGCACTAATGGACCCATCTAAAATAACAATATCTCCTATTGTAATAATGAGCGTTTGAATAAATGAAAAAGTTGCAAATGTTAATAAACGTCCAAAGTATACTTGGCGAATACTGTATTGATCATTATTGTGAATATTTACAGATAAAAGAGAAATTAATAATAAACAACCAACCCAGATGGAAAGTACAGTGTAAAATGGTGTCATAGCTGTTCCATAATTAGCAATTGGAAACATTCTATGTTCCTGAAGCTTTATAGGCTCCTCAAAGAAATCCCGCTCAGCGTTGACGTCGTTTTTCAATAATTGAACGATTTCAGAAATATCAGCTTCACTTTCTAATGTTCTCAGTTTGTCTGCAAGGGCTTTAATTTTTGTACTTAAAGCAGGGAAATTTGTTTGTACTGTACCAATTGTCTTATTAGCTGTGGCTAACATATTTTTAGCATTTGTTAAACGATCTGTTGCTTGAGGCAGAAAACCTTTTACATTCGTAAGCATAGTTGATGCATTTGTTAATGTGTTTTTGGCAGAAGCTAACGTCGTATGAATTTGTGGCTCTAACTGATCGTTATAATGAGTAAGGAATTGCTGGAGATTGGTAGAAACATTTTGCGCAACGCTTTGAACATCAGCAAGGTCTTTTTTTATCGTTTCGACATCTATCGTATTTAACTGCTGTACTTTACTTGAGATGTCCGTTAGTAATGTATTCAGTTGATTTAAAGCGGTTAGAGAGCTAAAAGCATAATCAGTAAAACTAGGATTTGCCTGTAAATCTCCACGTATAGCTTCAAGTTGTTCAATTATTTTATTGTTAGTTAGTAAAGTATTCACTTCTTCAGAATTGCTTTGCTGTAGTAACGTCTGGATGTTTTGAATCTTGTTTTCAAGCTGTTTACGAGTCGAAGCATCAGCTTGTGTTAATTTTTGAAGCGCTTCAATTGTTTGGATGCTAGTAGTTACTTTCTCACGAGATGCATCTAACTGGTTTTTAATTGTATCTTTTATTTGTGCAATGGTAGCTGAATCCACATTCGCATTTTGAAGCTTCCCTATTATATCGGTAAATCGTTGAGCAATATTTTGTACTGCTTCTAGATCCTTTTTGATGATAGGGGATAGCTGAGTGAACAATGTATCAGCTTCATTGATCAATTTTAAACCTTGATTGATCGTTGTTAGACCATCATTCGTTAATTTTTCAACTTCGGGAACTTGGGTAATTGTGTGGTTCAGTAATGTCTCAGCTTCTTTTCCACCTTTAGCAGTTTGCGCCAAATATGTTTCGATATCTGGGAGATGATGTTCGATTGTGAAAATATAATTTTCAAATTTTCTAAAGTCGGGAATTTCCCGCTCCATCTCAACACCGACCGTATTAAAAATAGAGAAAAGTGTTCCGTTGACAGTTGAGATAAACTCATTAGAGACTTGTTGCGTCAGGCCGCTTGCACCTTTACTTGTGATTTTGGGTGCGATTGGATTGATTTTTTCATTTACAAAATAATCGATATGCGCTTTTGTAGGCACATTTGACAGTATGGAGGTCAATTTTTGTGAAAAATCACTAGGGACAATAATAACCGCAAAATAGTTCCCATTTTTTAAACTATTTATAGCTTGTTCATGAGAAGTAAATTCCCAAGTAAAGCTTTGATTGGTACTTAAATTGTCTACTACCTCGTTACCAACATTAATATCCTCGCCCCTAACATTCGCGCCTGTGTCTTCATTGACAACAGCAATTTTCATGTTGGCAGTATGGGCATAGGGATCCATAGAGGCGTAGATATTAAGCCACGCATAAAGAGAAGGTAAAAAAATGAGCCCACCAATAATGACAGCAACTACCCAGTTTGTTAAGATATTATGGATATCACCTTTATAGATTTGAAAAATATTTCGGATAGTGTGTTTCATTTCATTTAACCACTCCACATTCGTATTGAGCATTGTATATGTATGTTTCCAAATATGGGCCGAATTATGTTTGAATTATGAAAAAACTCATATTTAAAGACTAATTAGTTTACTAGGATTTAAAAACCATTTATAATCAATCGCGAATACACTAAAAATAGGGTTTTTTAGTGTGGAAAGGGAGGAATACATTCTCGTGAAAAAACTACTAATTATTGGATCAGTAATTGTTTTGTTATTTGCAGCAATTATTGTGCTAACAAAGGTCTCGAACAATAGCAAATTAGCAAACGCAGAGAAACTTTATGGCGACAAAGAACTAAAACAAGAAACAATTGATCAATTGGATGATGAAAATTACCAAAATATTATGCTACCAGACGAGCTTGAAAAAAAATTAAAAGCTGGTGAAGATGTAAATGCTTATTTCTTCAGTCCAATTTGTGTGCACTGTCAAGCTTTTACACCGGAGTTAATGCCAATTGCTAAGGAGCTTGGTGTTGAAATTGCACAATTAAATGTATATGAGTACGATGAATTATGGAATAAATACAATTTTAAACAGACACCAACTTTTATTCGCTTTGAAGGTGGTAAAGAAGTTAGTCGTTTTGTAGGTGCATTACCGGAAAAAGATTTACGTGCATTTTTTAATAAAGAAGTATTAAAAAAATAAGCAAAGTTGAGACTGTATCAAAAATTATTTTTGATCAGTCTTTTTTTAACTTCTTTAAACAGATGTTTTTCGTACCGAAAGCGTAGCGACAAAAGTCTTCCAATTCTATAGCTGAAAGAAGTTAAAGCCTCTGCCAATCCCGGACGCAACTATGCCGAGGCATAATTGATTTTTGTAGTGTATACTAAATATACTGAAGAGTTATACATTGGGGGAATATTGAATGACAATGGATGATTATTTTTATAATGGAGAGCTAATGAAATGCTATGAGGCGGCTAAGCAAGTTACAGATGAAAATGAGAAAGTGGTAGCTACTAAATATATTAAATTATTAGAAGAGTATGATTTTTCGAGTTATCCAAAACCTACGCTGACTGTGGAAACCCAACATGCAGAACGAGCAGATGAAAGTTATCCTGAATCGGATGCCGTCGTCGAAATTCGTGCGATAAAAGATGAAGCAGAGTTTTTCAATCGTATTAAAGAACTCGAGGAAGTAGCAATAACAGGCACTCCAAATGAAAAGGCACTTGCATTTTTTACACAGGGTGAACTGTTTTTGTTTGCACATCATTACAACGAGAGTGTTCATTGTTTTAGACAAGCAGTAAAAGAAAACCCTAACAAGGCGTTATATTGGGGGATCACAGGTCAAACGATGCACCGTTTTGGATGGATGCCATTCGATGCGCTTGGCTACTTAGAGCAAGCTATTAACTTAGATCCAAATAATGCACGTTGGAAATGGAATAAAGCACTTGTTCTTATACAATTAGCGAAGGATTTGCAGATGGCACCGTTTATGGCAAATGCTGCGATGACATTGGAAGAGTCACTAGCAGTTTGTGGCGAGCACCAGCGGTCATTGAAAGATGCTATTCAAAATACAATAGATAATATGGATAGTTATGTATTTTCATAATATATATTAGATGTCTCAATGAGTTGAGGCATCTTTTTTTGTGCTGAAATCTGACCTGAGGAACGAGGCAAAAAGTATCATGTCCTGTAAAAAATATCTTAAATCCATCACCTGTTGTTGCTGTCGCTCCGTTACACTGCGCATGCGCACTGTCGCTCCGCTGTGCAGTTGTTACTTCAAGTGGCTCATTAGATGTCTACATGATAACGCTCAGTCAAACGTAATTAAACAAATTTTAAAATAAAAAGCCTGTTTCTTTGTTATTTATGCCTATTTTCATTCGGCTTTGAGTTTTAATGGAAAAGTTTATATTTCGTGGTAATACTATGGTATAATTATTCCGGAAATTTTTGTTATTTATGATTAGAAGAACTAATAGCTGAGTGAAATCAGTTTTCGATTTGGTAGTAAATAGAGTTAACAGTATATTTGTGAAAATTTATCAGGTCAAAGGAGGGTAGTTGAATGTGGAAATATAATGAGGATTTTTCATATGTGAGACACGGTATTCAATTCATCATATTCTCAATGATTTTCGTAACCGCAATCGGATTAGGTGGTGATGAATTTTATGGAGTATTTGGTAAGGAGAACTATGTTACGATTCATTTGATGATGGAAATTTTCATCATTGTAGTGACGATGTCTATCTCAATTCAGACATGGTTAATATCACCGTATATTTTATCTAATAGAGGCCTCTATGTTGGCGCATTGTTTTTAACAATTAGTTTCATAGAAATGGCGCATACACTCAGCTATAAAGGAATGCCGTTCTTTATAACTGATAATACACCGTATGTGGCAACTTGGTTTTATATACTTGGTCGATTACTATTATCGATGGGTTCTCTTTTAATATTTTTTATCAAGGAGAAGGAAATTAAATTAATTTATCGCTGGTTCATTTATAGTTTGCCATTTGTCGTAATCATTGGTTGTTTTTGCGTCCTCTATGCCCAAACACCTATTTTGCCATCCCTTATGATAGAAGGTGAAGGTCCTACTGTTTTAAAAAATACTCTACAATATACGGCTGTAGCACTTCAATTGGTAATTATAGGCCTACTGTGTAAAAATTTTAAGAAAGCACCAAAAATAATATTTTTACTAGTAGGTAGTTCGATTTATTTAATAATGAGCGATTATCTTTTTACAATTTATCAAGATGTTTATGATATTAAAAACTTCATTGGACATATTTTTGAGTTAGGTGCATATTATTTTTTATTTAGAGCTATTTATTTTTCATCGATTGAAAAACCGTTTAAGCAGTTAATTGATACACAAGAGCATTTAGAAAAATCTCGTGAAAAGATGCATTACATGGCTTACCATAATGAGATTACAAATTTGCCAAATGAACGTTTTTTAATGGAAACTTTAAAAAAAGATTTATACATATCTAAATCACAAAAGGCAATACTTGCTATCGGTATAGAGAGAATTTCTGCTATTAAAGCGTCTTTAGGTAGTACATATGCAGACCAAATGATAGGCCTAATCGCGCAAAGATTGAAAAATGTTTTATCGGAGAAGCATTTACTATGCATGCTGAGAGAAGACTATTTTGTCGTGTATATTGATGAGGTGAGCAATACCCATCAATTGACCCAGCTAAGTCAACAGCTTCAATTGGTCATGGAAGAATCATTCCAAATACAACATTTTTCTTTAAATAGTCAATTAAATATTGGTATTGCTTTATTTCCAACAGATTCTTATAGGGAAGAGGAACTCATTAGATTTGCACTTTATGCTATGCATGAAGCACAGAAAACGCCAACACGTATACGGTTTTATGAGTCTTCAATATCTAAAGAAACGACTGAACGACTTTTATTAGAAAATGATTTACATGATGCTTTAGCTAATCAAGAGCTTTTTTTAGAATATCAACCGCAACTTGATTTACATACGGGTCAAATTAAGTCGGTAGAGGCCTTAGTCAGATGGCAGCATCCAAAGAAGGGTTGGATTTCGCCGGGAGTCTTTATTCCAATTGCAGAGGAATCGGGATTAATTATTCCTATCGGACAATGGGTACTAGAAACAGCCTGTCAACAAGTAAAGAGATGGGAAGCGGCTGGATTGCCACCAATTAAAGTAGCGGTCAATCTGTCATTAGGTCAACTTTTCCAGCAAAATTTAGTTGAAATAATTCATAATGTTCTTGAGAAAGCACAATTAGAGCCTAAATATTTGCAACTAGAAATAACAGAAAGTATGACGATCAATATCGATCATATGACGACGATCTTACACAAATTGAAGGCACTTGGGGTTACGATTGCGGTAGATGATTTTGGGACGGGCTATTCATCATTGTCATATTTAAAGGATTTCCCTATAGATTGCTTAAAAATTGATCGGTCTTTCGTTCAGAAAATACAATCGAACTCTACAGATAAAGCATTGGTAGATATGATTCTCTCTATGGCAAAGCATCTACAGTTAAAGGTAGTCGCAGAAGGAATAGAAGAGATAGAACAGTTATCATATCTAGTAGCAAGCCAATGTGATACCGTACAGGGCTTCTTATTTAGTAAACCAGTATCTCCAAGAACATTACAGGAGAACTATCAAACGCTTCATAATGAAGCAAAGTATATTTTGGATTCAATTATTGCATCTAAAGTATAAGGTGAGCATACATTGCAGACCTAAACGTTACCCGTTTCTTTATATTCTACAATCATGGTATGATAGTGTTGAAATGATTTGTAGATATAAAGGACGGGTTTTTTGATGGCACAAGAAGCGGCAAATAAATTTATTGAAAATGTATGTAATCATTTAGTGCGCAATATGAATATTACGAAGGTTGAGGAGCACTTTAAAGCGGCAATAGAGCTGCAGCGTAAATCAGCACAATCTCAAGTTGATTTTTGGGATATGTTAATGATGAATATGCTGTATTTTACTGAAAATGAGCAAGTTTGGGAAAAAGAATTTTTGAAGATGCTCGAAAAGAAAGAGTGGTTAAAGACCACTGTACTTGAGGAAGAGCTATTGATGCATCAAATGCGTATTCGTCAGCAGGTCGCGGAACAAATGGATGCCGCTAAAGAATTGTTTCATCAACAGTATGTGACAGAAAATGTGACAGAGGAAGATATTGTTTACGATTATGCGTATAGCTCTGCTGGACATTCCATGCGCGTAGATTTATTAACAGTACTTGTCTCAACACCAGAGCAATCAAAAGTGCTATTTAACGCAGATCCACAAGAAACGATTCGCATAATTAACGGCTATATTGCTTATCACACGGATGGGATTATTAATAAAGTGAAACTTTAAAATGCATTCGTGACCATCATCTTGCGTTGAGTTTTCGTACATAAAAACATCGTGTTCCAAGTGACTTACCGTATTACTTGGGAAAGCGCCGGATTGGAAAGAGATCAATCAATCGTTATGGTGATAAGTCTATAGAAAAAGCTATTTAGGATAACGGAGCAATTCTGTTATTGTCTAGATATATTTTGCAGTATAATATGGTGACACTAAGTTCACCTGAAAGGAATTTTATAATGAATACACCATTTACATTTAAACATACACAACCAACGAATATGGACCCAAATAAAAAATATCCAGCGATTTTTTTATTACATGGAATGGGGAGCAATGAAGACGATTTACCACAATTAGTACAGGGTTTTAAAGAGCAATGCCATGTTTTTAGCTTACGTGGACCTATTGCGCAAAAGCCTGGCTATGCTTTTTTCACAATCCAGGAGGTCGGTAAACCAGACCGCGAAATTTTCGATAAAGTATTAGTGGCTCTACAACGATTTGTTCTAGAGGCTATTGATGAATATCAAATTGATCCACATAAAGTGTATGTTCTTGGATTCAGTCAAGGGGCAGTTTTGGCACAGACACTTGCTTTTGCAATGGGGAATTTAATTACAGGAATAGTAGCATTAAGTGGCTACACGCCAAAATTCGTAACAGAGGAATATGCAATTCGTCCAGTCAATCATTTACATGCATTTATTTCCCACGGTGATTATGATTATGTCATCCCGTCACAATGGGGCGTAGAAAGTAAAGAAAAGTTTGAGCAATTTGGTGCTACTGTGACATTTAAACAATATCCAGATGGTCACGGTGTGACACCAGAAAATTTACGTGATCTAACTGCATTTTTAGCACAGGAATTACAAGATAATATTCAATAATACTGAAGCCGAGACACGAAGGATGTCTCGGCTTTCATGTTATCGAAACCTATTTTGTCAATGAATTTAAGTTGTTATATAAAAAAATATAGCTCTTCGGCAAAGCGAGGGGGTGATTTCCGTTCCGACTGAGCGCTTTGTCGCTGCCGCTTCGCTTTCGCACAGAGCAGAGCTTCCTGGGGGCGTCCGATGAGCCGCTTCACTGCGTTGCTCGTTCCAGGGTCTCGGGCCAACAGATGTTTTCTGCGCGAAAGCGTAGTGCAACGAAGCGGCAGCAGCACCGATGTTGGTCACGAAGGCGCTATCACAGGATGTGATGCTTTTAGCCTTCGTTCCTCTATTGCTGATCCAAAAGGAGTCGCTCAGTCTCCACTCCAATCAACCTCTTTGGACAACAAGTGATTTCTAGTGTTTTATTCTAATTAATAGTGATAAAACAAAAATTCAGTTACAAGAGTAGCAACGTAGCGGTTCGATGTTTACTCACAGGATATCTGGAACGGTACACACCTTCTTGAAAAGTCACGAGATTACAAAATTTTCTAGATAATATTGTTTACAACTACTTAAAAACCGAGACAGTGTATGATGTCTCGGTTTCATTTTGTATAATAGCCCAATATTATTTTGATAAGCTTCGATCTTTGTCAGTCACGGCAGTTACTGCATCGTGAATCGTTGTTTCAAAATGATTGCTTTGTAATGAAGATACACCTTGGATAGTTGTCCCACCTGGAGAACATACTTGATCTACAAGTGCCCAAGGATGTTCTTGTGATTGTAAAATCATTTTGGCACTGCCGAGTACTGCATTTGCCGCAATATCAAGGGCCATGTTTTTGGGCATCCCTTCACGTACAGCAGCGCGTGCTAAAGCGTCAATATACATATAGGTGAATGCTGGTGAAGCACCACCAATCGTTGTAAATATAGAAAATAAATGTTCAGGCACCTCGATAATCGTGCCAACTGTTTCAAATAGGGAATTGACAAGCTGAAGCTGCACATCCGATACTTGTTCACTCGCTGTAAAGCAGCTTGTTGAAGCACCGATAAGTGCATTAATATTTGGCATTACACGAATAATAGGGGTAACTTCAGATAGGTAACCTTGTAAATATGTTATATTTTTACCTGCAGCGATGGAAACAATAACATGGTTATTTTGTAAATGCTTTTTCATCTCTGGTAAAACATCTGGTAACATTTGGGGTTTGACACCGAGGATAATGACGTCACATTTTGACATAATATCTTCAATAGAGCTTGCGGCTTGAATACCGTAAGTGGTTGTTAATTTTGTTGTTTTTGCTTTGGTACGATTATAGCCATAAATTAAAGTAGGATCAAAATCTCCGCTTTTACACATTCCTTTAATAATAGCTGTAGTCATATTTCCAAGGCCGATAAATCCGTATTTCACGTGTTAGACACTCCTTCATATAGTTAAAACATACACCTTAGTATAGAGTAGATTGTTTTGCTTGAATAGTAATATGCAATGAATCAAGCCGATTAGGTTCAAATTCACGTCAGTCGGTGGTATCATAGAAGATGCTGTGAATGAACGTATATCTCTATGTAGAATATAAAGAGTAAAGAAAATCATGTACTTTATGTGAACATTGAGACAGACTTTATCTAAAAGAGGTAGAATAATATTTTGATATGCTTACTTCTTTCAGCAATGTTTTCGTAACGAAAGTGCAACGGCAGTTACAAATGTTTTTTGTAGCGAAAGCAAAGCGCCTGCTAGAAATCTCCTACCTCGAGGTGGTGAGATGAATGCGGTTTTAAGTTTCTTTGCATTGGATGTTAGGCATCGGCTGAAATAGAGGAACTTAGGCTAAGAACTTCAGATCCTATGGAAACGCCTAAGTGACCAACATCAATTGGCTTAAAGCCTTCGGAGCAATTATGCCGAGGCATAATTGATTTAATAATTTGTTGCTTTCTATGGTAAAGCGTGTAGAAATTAAGAGAGAAAAGGAATTAAGATCAATGGAACATAATCTAAAAACGGAGCCTAAACTACAATCTTCCAAGAAGTCATTGGAGAAGTCCACACGTTCTACTATTTTAGCGCAGACAGTGAAAACGGGAATCATTAAATCTAATTTAATTCCTATGTGGGCTGGATTAACGCTAGGTATGTACAAAAATAAAATGACTTTCGTAGAAAATATACCTGAAATTATTTTCTCGACGATTGGCTCTGCACTTGTGATTGGTGCTGCAGGAGCATTTAATAATGTGTATGATCGCGACATTGACGCAATCATGCCTCGTACACAAAGTCGACCGACTGTAACGGGTGAAATGTCAGCTAAATCAGCATTAGCGTTAGCTTTTGCCATGCTCATTATCGGGGCAGCTGTTTTGGCACTTGCTTCACCACTAGCTGCAGCCTTCGGTCTCTTAGGGGTATTTTTATATGTAGTACCCTATACAATGTGGACAAAACGACGTACGATTTATAATACGGAAATTGGGAGTATAGGAGGGGCGATTCCGCCATTTATTGGTTGGGCTGCTGTTTCTACTGATATTACACACCCTGCGATCCTTGGCCTGTTTTTAGTGATGGTCATTTGGCAGATGCCTCATTTCTATGCCATCGCTATTCGTAAGCATGCTGATTACGAAGCGGCCAACGTTCCAATGCTTCCTGTTGCAAAAGGTATGCGACGTACTTATTATCAAACGAACTTTTATTTAATCTTATTGATTTTATCAAGCTTCTTATTCGGCACTTTAAGTGTGGGCATTATGCTTGTTGCACTATTGCTAAGCATTGCATGGCTTGTTATGAGTATTTACGGTTATCGTAGTAATAAAGATCAAACAAAGTGGGCGACAAAAATGTTTGTTTTCTCACTTATCCATATGACAATTTTATTTACAACTGTTATTGTGTACTCTTTAGTAGGTGTTATTTTTAAATTATATTAAAGCTTTACTTTAGCACGAAAAGCCAACAGATTTTTCTATCTTGTTGGCTTTTCCTTTTACACCGAAATTATTTGACGACTTGGCCATTCTAATGCATGTAATTGCCCCCCAAAAACAGCTCCGCCATCAATACCAATTATATTATTTTCACCAAAATAGACACTATAATCTGTTGGATTTTGGTGAAGTCTATAGGTAGGTGTATGACCAAAAATCACCGTTTTTTCGCCTTGATAACCTCTATGAAATTCTTCACGTATCCATAAAAACTCCATAGGATCTGTCTCTGCCATAGCTACTCCAGGTACTACACCGCCATGTACAAAAATGGTGTCCTCTAATTCGATGTAAATATCAAAGGTTTCAATAAGTTGTAAATGTTCTTCGAGCTTTGGTAAGGTTTGAATAAAGCTAGGTAATGTATCGTTTTCAAGGGCTTCCTTAAAATCGTCTAATTGATAACCGTAGCTTGCGAGTGTTGCATCGCCACCGCAAAGTCCCACCCAATGATTCCACGGCTTAGGATGGCCAGAGCGACAGGCTTTTAGCATAATGGCTTCATGATTTCCTAAAAGAACACGTGCACCTTTTGCCTGTAATTCCGCCACTAAGTTTAAAACACCACAAGAGGCAGGTCCTCGGTCAATATAGTCACCAAGTAAAAATAACCGATCTTCCATTGTATCATAATTAGCTTTCATTAATAATTCTTCCAAAAGTTCTAATTCCCCATGTATATCACTAATTGCTAGTATTCGTTCCATTAAAAAGCATCCTTTCCAGTATTAGAGAAGCTATTTTAAAGTATAGAGAATAGTTTTACAAATTTCGACTAATGTAACTTTTAACCAAAAGATTGATTGTAAAGATATCACTTTGCATGATCGTTTTCTAGTTTCCTTTTATCATATGACGAAGTGATTCCATTATCTTATTCATTCGTCTATAGTGTAGGAATAGCGAGGGGAGAGTGTTAGCTATAGTCAGTTCAATACGTATATGAAAAAATATAGGGCTGTCATTTTCACGTGCATTTATTTTGTATCAACAGCGCTAGAAGAGGTGAGTGGGAAGTCATTAAAGAAAGTGATATAACAAATGCAAGGGGAATATACAAATGAAGAAAAAGAGCGAATCGAGAAGGTTAGTAGCGCAAGTACAGCAGCATAAACACTCGTTCTGCAACCTTTATACTCCTCGCGCATAACGTAGGTGTATTTGGAATGTATGCGCGAGTACAATATTTAACTTATTTCAGCAAGTGTTTTTTGTAGCTGACGCTTTGCTTTCGCTACATAAAACATTTGCTGAAATAGAGGAACTCAGTCTAAGAACGCCACGTTCCTGTGGCAACGACTGAGTGACCAACATCATGCTGTTGCTGACGCTTCGCTTTCGCACAAATAAAACCTTTTGCTGACGCTACGTTAGCACTACGCTTTCGCGCAAAAAACATCTGTTGCTGCCGCTACGCTTTCGCACAGACAAAACCTTTTGCTGACGCTACGTTAGCACTGCGCTTTCGCACAAAAAACATCTGCTGGCCTAAGCACAAAGCCGATTCCGGACGCAATTATGCCGAAGCATAATTGATTTATTCTTGAAGATTTTCCCATGCTTGTTTGGCTATCGACTCGTCGAATGTTGATAGTAGTCGATAGTTGTCTGTATTTAAAATTCGAAAATGCTGACTAATGACGTTTTGTTGTAGACAATAACCATTGTACTCGCTAAGATTTTTCCACCATATGTATCCCCCCATCGTTTTTTCCTTAGGTTGTAAGGTTCCGTTATTAGCGATTAAATCGACAACTTCAAGTGGATCTCCGCCAAGCTCATGCTGTAAGATCGTGCTATCTCGGCATAATGCACAAACCGCAATCGCTGTAGTCCAGCCAGTTTGAATACGGCCTTTTTCAATTTGAACAAGCGTTTTTTTGGAAAGTCCAAGTAAATCACTCATCTGATCCTGTGTTAAATCTTTTTCGGTACGGATTAATTTCAGTTTTTCTGAAATAAGTGTGATTAATTGTTCACGATTCAAATCCAAAACACCCTTTCTTTCAGATAGTTAAATACTATTATACATGAAAGTAGTAAGAGATGTTTTTTGTTTGCTGGTGAGTTAAGTAATAAATAATAATAGAAATATAAAAAAACAGACTGTCCCGTAATCTAATTGGACAGTCTGTAAAATATTTAAATCTCGTATTTTTTCGTGTCAGAAATAACGCGGAAATGGATACCTTTAATTTGAGCACTTACTTTATGACGGAGTGTATCAATATCTACTAACTCATCATTATCATTGACACATTCTGCAATCTCTTGTAATAGCTTCGTAAATGCCTCTTTGAAGAGTGCACGCATATTATCAAAATCTAGGCTACGGAAGTTTCCGTCAATATCAAATGCCTCCACAGAATTTAATTGCTTTGAAGCACCTGCAAAGCGATCATCATACACTGTGTAGTTTTCATCTGTTACTACGATAATATATAATACTTCACCTGTAATTGTTTTTAATTCAATGTTTGTTTTGTGTTTTTTGACGTCGGTAATGATATGAATACCGTCCGAATGATATAGCTTAAACAATTTCATTTGAGATGCCCCCTGAAAATAGAATCATATACATAATTTCATTATATATTGATATACCTATTAATGGAATAAGGCGAAAGTATTTGAAAAACTAGAAAATGTTATTTGAATGATAATTATTAAGCTAAAAGTACGAAAATTGTACTGGTTGTATTATGCTTCTGCTACAGCAGGTATAGTTTGGCGAAGAGGGCGAACCTCGATGTAATGAATCTGATGGCCGTGCTGCTCATGGATGCTAAATACATATGGCGCTAGCTCAATGTTTTTTGTTGCTTTAATGCCATTATTCACTGATAGGAACCAACCGCCTAGTGTTTCGACTTCCTCTACATCAAGTGTTATATTTAATAGATTTTCAACATCTTCAATGAGTATTTTTGCATTTAAAATATAATGATCGTCACTTACTTTTCGGATTTCTGCAATTTCATCATCGTCAAATTCATCGCGAATCTCACCTACGATTTCTTCTAAAATATCCTCGACTGTTACTAGCCCTGATGTCCCACCATATTCATCCATTAAAATGGCCATATGAATGCGCTCTTTTTGCATACGCACAAGTAATTCTTGAATTGGAATCGTTTCAATTACTCGAATGACAGGATTAATAAAATCTTCAAGGACTAAAGAATCGTCTGTGAGTTGCTCAAGCAAACCGTGTGTAAACAATTCCTTGGCGTTGATGAAGCCTAAAATATTATCACGATCACCATTATAAACAGGATAACGAGTATATTTTTCAGCAGCGATAAAATGAATCATTTTTGTAAAAGATTCATTTATTTCAATACCAACAATTTCTGTTCGAGGAACCATAATTTCTCGAGCAATACGTTCATCAAATTCAAAGACATTATTCACAAACTTTAGCTCAGTTTTATTGATTTCACCACTTTTAAAGCTTTCTGATAGCAGTAATCGTAATTCTTCCTCTGTATGTGATAACTCATGCTCAGAAGCGGGTTTCATACCGAATATACCAACTAATACTCGAGCAGAGCCGTTCAAGAACCAGATAAATGGATACATTGCTTTATAGAACAACATAATAGGTTTGGCAAAACGAAGTGTAATTGTTTCAGCCTTTTGAATCGCAGCAGTTTTGGGAGCTAACTCACCTACAACAACGTGTAAAAATGTTGCAATGGCAAAAGCGCCACCAATTGTGAAAAACGTCATATATTTATCTGGAATGCTGATGAAATCAAACAGTGGGTGAAGCATAAATTCAAAAGTTTTTTCACCAACCATCCCGATACCAAGTGCTGTAACAGTAATACCAAGCTGACAGGCAGATAGGTATTCGTCTAGATGATTAACAACATGCTTTGCAGAAACGGCTCTTTTATTGCCCTCTACAATCAATTGGTCAAGTCTTGAGGAACGAACTTTTACAATGGCAAATTCTGTTGCCACGAAAAAGCCAGTTAAAGCTAATAAAATGATAAAAATCGATAAGTTGAGTATGGTCTCCAAATAGTCGTTCTGAATGAACAGAACGTCACCTCCTAATTATGAATAAGTAAAAGCAAAGATTGCATGAGTGCAACGCTTTCGGGTGAAACATTTTTTTTAATCTTTTCGATATCTTTATTGTCTTGTTTGTTTATTTGTTCAAGCAGAGTAGCAACATCCTGCTCTAAGTCCTGCATTTTTACACGTAGCATTTGTACATCGATCTCTTCGTACGGAGTGATGTTTAGTTCATGTTGTATTTCTATGAGTGAAAGACCTTGCTGTTTGCGTTGTTCAATATATTGAAGTCGTTCAATCATTGCAGGGGCATAGTAGCGATAATTGGATGCAGAACGTTCTGCCTCCAATAAGCCAATGTTTGTATAATAATCGATTGTTCTTTTTGTAATGCCTGTTTTTTCTGCAAACTCGCCAATTTTTAATTTCTCTGTCCCAATGCAAACACCTCCAAACCATCACGTGATACTTTATTATAACTTGATGGTTTAGTTGTTTTCAAATAGAAGAGCCTAACATTTCTAAATTGTAAGATTCCTTTTAATGGAGGGGCTAATATGCTGAATGAACATAAAAATAGCTTTTCTAACAACTGAATGTTAGAAAAGCTATATATTTTTGAAAAACTTAATGAAGTTGTCATGTTAAACAAAATACGGCTCTTCGGCAGTGCGAGGGTTGATTTCCGTTCCAGGCTACTCGCTTTGCTGTTGCTGTCGCTTCGCTTTCGCACAGATAAAACAATTGCTGACGCTTCGCTTTCGCACAGAGCAAGGCTTCCTGTGGGCGAGCGCCGAGCCGCTTCCTCCGCTTCCGCCGCGAAGCGGCTCATCGGACGCCCCCAGGAAAGCACCTAGTCGGAACGGAAATCAACCCCTCGTTTTGCAGAAGAGGCATACTATATAAATTTTAATAATAGAAAAGCTACGAAGTTTATTTCTGTAAATATGTATCATATAGGTGATGAAGTGCATCTTCACCAGTCGTTTCTAAAATTATTTTGTCATTGAAAATAAGTGTTACATTTGTGAGAGCGCTATCAATTTTATCGTTCTTAATAGTGCACGTAACCTTTACTACACCTGTTTCTGCTAGTTGTTTTTTCATCGTATCATCCCACGGTTGCTCAGAAAATAGTGGTGCTTGCCATGTGCCTCTCACATGAAGCTCACTTTTTTCAGCGTCATAATCCCAGCGCACGTCACGTAAAATAGTTTTAAATAGGTCATTAACCGTAAAGGATGTATCTTTATAGTCAATGGCACTTGCTCGTATAGCATGTACATCACGACCAACTGCACTGGCTGCAGTTTCTGCCGCTGAATTTATGCCTGAAACCGCTTCTTTCATTGCAGATAATCGATCACCACAGCCAGCTAGCAGCGCGCAAAGACATGTTATACAAGTTACCTTTGTCATCCATCTCACATGTAGTCCCTCCAGTATTGCAAGTTGATACTACTATATTAACGAAAAGAAAACTATGAAAAAAGGGCATGAAAGCGGCAGATTGTGACGGTTTTGCAACGATGCAACCGCCACTAGAATGTGCGAGAAATTGGAAGTTTAAATATCTGAAAATTCGGTTAATAAATCAAAGAAGGGGAGCGGTTTGTGATGAAGATTAATGATGAATTACTTGAGCGATTAGGAACTTATTTCGTGTACCATGCTGTTTATGAAAATTATGGCATTACCTTTGAAAATTTTGTAGAGCGTTGGTTACGGGGGATACTTGAAATATAAAAGAAGAAGAGTCGTGTTCATGCATGGAACACGACTCTTCTGTTTACTTAAAATAGTTAGTGATAAATTGGTTGGCTTCTTGCCAATTATAAACTCGTACGACATTGTCCGGAACAGCAAGACGGTTATATGGAGTGTCAAATAATACGACCGGTATTTTTAATTCTTCCGCAAGCATGACCGCATTATCATGCTTATCCTCAAAAAATGCCTGAACACCATACTTTTTTGCTGCGGAAATTTTATCGTGACTACCGATGAGTTCGATATGATCGTATGGAATAGACTGTGATTTAAACCAATTTACAGTCACATCTGATACATTCTCACCACGAGCAGAGATGTAATAAAGTTCGTAGTTTTCTATCCACGTATTTAAAATATCTTTTGCATCTTTAGCTGCTTCAGATACTTCGTACATATACGGCTCATTTTCTTTAAACCATGTATTAAATGCTACGCGATCAACAGGGTGGGGAAATGCTGATAAAAAATCATACTCGCACACATCGTCAAGCGTAATATTTACATTGTATTGTTTATTGATATGTGGGATGAGTGTACTAGGACATGTCACTGTTCCATCGATATCAATCCCAAAGCGTGGCTTTTTCATGCTAGCACCTCCTTAGGCGTTCGCTTTAGCTGCTTCTTCAGCCGCGCGTTTTTCTGCCATTTCAGCGGCTAATTTATCGATTTCTTTTTTCAACTCTTCTACCATTGTTTCTTCAGGCACTTTACGAACTGTTTTACCCTTCATAAATAGTAAACCTTCACCACGAGCACCAGCAATACCGATGTCGGCTTCGCGTGCTTCACCAGGACCGTTTACCGCACAACCAAGCACCGCTACTTTTAACGGTACACTAAGTTTAGAAATATAGTCTTCTACTTCATTGGCAATTGAAATTAAATCAATTTCGATACGACCACATGTTGGACAAGAAATAAGGGTTGCCATATTAGAAGCAAGACCAAATGATTTTAATAGCTCACGTGCTACTTTTATTTCTTCAACAGGGTCTGCAGATAGTGAAATACGTAATGTATTACCAATACCCTTTGATAGAATTGCACCAAGGCCAGCTGCTGATTTTACTGTACCAGCAAATAATGTACCTGATTCAGTAATTCCTAAGTGTAAAGGATAATCAAAGGCTTTAGACGCTTTCTCGTAGGCTTCAATCGCTAGATTTACGTCTGATGCCTTCATAGATACGATAATATCGTGGAAGTCCAAGTCTTCCAAAATTTTAATATGGTGAAGGGCAGATTCTACCATACCGTCTGCAGTAGGGTAACCGTATTTTTCTAAAATATGACGCTCTAATGAACCAGCGTTTACCCCAATGCGGATTGGAATACCTTTTGCCTTTGCTGCATTAACAACAGCCTCTACCTTTTCCTTACGCCCAATATTACCTGGGTTAATACGAACTTTATCGATACCATTTTCAATTGCTTTTAATGCTAATTTATAGTCAAAGTGAATATCAGCTACTAATGGAATATGGATACGTTTTTTAATTTCTGCAATCGCATCAGCTGCACGCTCATCTGGTACTGCGACACGAACAATTTGACAGCCTGCTTCCTCAAGACGAAGAATTTCCGCTACTGTTGCTTCAACATCATGTGTTTTTGTTGTACACATACTTTGAATGAATAATTCATTACTACCACCTATTGTTAAGTTACCGACACGCACAGGACGTGTATTTGTACGGTGACAAATCTCACTCATTAACTTTCTCTCCTTTTCGGGTCATACTTTCGACCGTCACTGACATTTATTTTAGCAGTGTAAGAAAATAAGGACAAGGAAGAAACGCTAACTTTTCATTTTCCGCATTTGTTTTCAAAGTCAAATGACAGCGGAAGCTTAATATTTTCACTAGGAACTAGAGCCTGTAATTGTAAGTGCGGATTCAATTCATAAAAAAGCTGTAAACGTTCAGGAAAGGTCATGGGTACTTTTGCGGGATGAAGTGCAAATAAACTGTGAATGGTATCGCCTTGAATAGTCTGAACAGTGATATAATTTGGCTCTCGCTCCTTCTCACATAGGGTGTTTTCTGTATTTTTCGGATAAAAGGCAGCAAGATGTAATGATCCTTCTGTTAAATCTACTTTTATAACAAAAGCAAAAATAATAATGATAGCTGTTAACACTAAAGCACGCAAAAAATCCCCTCCTTTTCTACACTATATTTAGAAGAGAGGGGAATCATGCACATTATTTTGTAATTGGTTGAATTGGATATTTTGTGATGGCTACGATTAGTAGAGTCACTGTTAAAAGTGCAGAAAAAACAGAGATAACTGTACTGCTAATCGGTAGATAATCTGATAGCATACTTATTAGAATTGCCCAAGTCATGGCAAATGTTGTAGTACGCCAAATGTGACGGTATTCTCCGCGACGCTTCATGACGTTTAAAATAAGCAGACCAGCAAGGGCGTAGAGAGCAATTTGTGCAAAAATAAGCATCGTTGTAAAAACAAAAAGCATAATGAATGTCACGGGATACAAAAGCCATTTAACGCCTTCTATGTATTCAGTTATTCCATTTAAACTATTCATATCAAATGTATCAACAGACATGCCAGCCGTAAAACGACCAAAAGAGAAAACTGTAACAACAGTAATTAGCAGAAAGGTATATTGAATGACTTTCCCGATAGGTAACAAACGATAGGCAGCAAGTTTTTTTGGATGAATTAAGCTATCGATAAATAGTTGTGAGTGTTTCATAAACATATCTCCTCCAATCGTTATTTTACCATGTTCAACTTTGACAAGATATGAAATAAGAAATAATAACTGAGAATACGATAATGAAATGGTTCATCGCCAAATGTTGTGGATGACTTTTGTTAAAACGTATATTATGTGAATAAGTTGATCTTCGTTACGACTGGGCGACTCATTGGGGATCAGCGATAGAGGAACGAAGGCTAAAAGCATCACATCCTGTGATAACGCCTTCGTGACCAGCCCCGACGCCCCCAGGAAGCTCTGCTCTGCGCGAAAGCGAAGCGTCAGCGGCAAATGTTTTATCTGTGCGAAAGCGAAGCGTCAGCAACAAATGTTTTATCTGTGCGAAAGCGAAGCGTCAGCAACAAATGTTTTTCTGTAGCGAAAGCAAAGCGGCAGCTACAAAGCGCCCAGTCGGAACGGAAATCAACCACACGTTTTGGTGATGATCCAATGAAATGTTAATATTGTGTAAAGAAGTTAAAGGTTATCTTTACTTTTTCATTATTATCATTTAAAGATTAGGAATAGAGTAGTAGAGACGTAGGAATTGGAGCGAATACAATTGACAATAGATTGGCAAAGCATACTGTTTCAATTTTTAGGCGGTTTAGGAGTCTTTTTATTTTCCATTAAATTTATGGGGGATGGGCTCCAAAAATCGGCAGATGATCGACTGCGCGAATGGTTGAATCGTTTTACAACAAATCCTTTAATGGGCGTGTTAGTGGGTATAGTTGTAACGATTTGTATCCAGTCGAGCTCTGCAACGACAGTGATTACGGTTGGGCTAGTGAGTGCAGGGTTTTTAACATTACGACAAGCAATCGGTGTCATCATGGGAGCGAATATTGGAACGACAATAACCGCATTTATTATTGGTATAAATATCGGCATTTATTTTTATCCGTTACTAGCGATTGGTGCAGGGTTGTTATTTTTCTTTAAGAAAGCGACCTATCAGTATATCGGACAAATAGTATTCGGCTTCGGGGGATTATTTTTAGGATTAGAGTTAATGAGTGCAAGCATGCAGTCACTACATCAATTAGCTGATTTTGAATCATTAACGCTTCATCTGAGCAATCTGCCCGTTGTAGGAATTTTTCTAGGGGCAGTTTTTACATTGCTTGTTCAAAGCTCAACAGCGACTGTTGGTGTACTCCAAGGCTTATACGCCGAGCATTTAATTGGCTTAGATAGTGCTCTACCTATTTTATTTGGTGAAAATATAGGAACGACTCTTACAGCAGTATTGGCCTCGCTCGGAGCTTCTATATATGCTAAACGTGCGGCAGCGGCACATGTGTTATTTAATATTATAGGTACGATTATTTTTATGGTGTTCTTTACACCATTTATGCAGTATGTTCTATGGATTAGCGGGCTATTCCATTTAGAACCGAAAATGCAAATAGCGATAGCGCATGGCTCATTTAACATCATTAATATGATGATTCAGCTGCCATTTATCGGAGGATTGGCAGCACTTGTTACGAAGCTAGTGCCTGGGCGTGATGGAAATATTGATGTGACAACGAAACATTTAGATCCATCATTCATAGATTCCTCTCCAGCGATTGCACTTGGGCAAGCAAAGGAGGAAGTGCTACGAATGGGAGAACATGCGCTTCATGGTTTAGAAGAAACATTTTTATATATGAAAACAGGTGAGGCTGCCCATATTCCTACAGTTTTACAATTAGAAGCTGCGCTCAATCATTTAGACAAGGAAATCACGAATTATTTAGTAATGGTGTCTAAGCAGCCGCTTTCTCGCGCAGACTCAGTAAGACACCATACACTTCTAACAAATGTACGAGACATAGAGCGTATTGGTGATCATTTTGAAAATATTTTAGAGCTTTTACAATATAAAGATCATCATGAAGTAAGTTTAAGTAAGTCAGCACGACAAGATTTAATAGGCATGTTTAGCTTAGCGATTGAAGCTGTACGAAAGAGCATTGCGGCTCTTGATACAGCTAGTTTGAGCTTGGCGCAGGAAGTAACTGAACTCGAAAGCTTGATAGATGATATGGAAGATAAGCTTAGACAAAAGCATATTGCGCGCTTAAATACAAATGAATGTAATGGAGCGGCGGGAATTGTCTACACGGATATCGTTAGCAATTTAGAGCGTATAGGAGATCATGCTGTAAATATAGCTGACTCTATTTTAGGAATTAGAAATTAAGGAAATGAAACCTTCAGCTTTGTAAATCCGTATGAAAGGCACTGCGCGATCAGACAGGTTAAATAGGGTTATTGGGATTTCTTTGTTGAGAATGAGCTATCTATACCTTTTAGCTAGGTTGAAACAGCTCAACTCTCGTCAATAAAGGAAATTAGAACTTCTAATTAACTAACCTGATGCACGACAAAAGGAGAGGATTTTTATGGAAGTTGTTGGCTGGATCTTAGTGATTGCCTGCTTTATCATTTCATTTGTTGGATTGGTATACCCGATCATTCCAGGTGTGCTTTTTTTACTTGGTGGTTTTTTAGTATATGGATTATTTTTTTCATTTGCAGAGTTAAGCTGGTTGTTCTGGGCGAGTGAAATAATATTTGTTGTCATATTATTTGTTGCTGATTCTGTAGCAAATGCCTTTGGTATAAAAAAATTCGGTGGTTCCAATGCAGGCATGTGGGGCAGTACCATTGGATTATTAATTGGCCCGTTCGTCATTCCGGTTGTAGGAATAATAGCAGGTCCATTTTTAGGAGCGGTAATTGCAGAGCTAATTGTAGAGCGTCGTACATTTGGAGAGGCTGTGAAAAGCGGTGTTGGCTCTCTTGTTGGTTTCTTAACATCAACACTTGCGAAAGCAGTGATTCAAATCGTGATGATTGTTGTGTTCTTTATAGCAATATGATTTTTCACGTTTAACAATTAAAGAAACAGGTTAGGATAGTAATCGTATTGGCTGTTCAGTCAAAAGGCTGAAATCTTTCATTTGAAGTATTTTTCGTTGAATGGTTTGACCAATTTTGATAATCTAAGAATGTACTAATTATTTCTTTACTTTAGGAGGAACTTAACAATGGCTTATGTATTACCACAATTAACTTACGCTTATGACGCATTAGAACCACATATCGATGCAAAAACAATGGAAATTCACCATTCAAAACACCACAATACTTATGTAACAAACTTAAACGCAGCAGTAGAAGGCACTGAATTTGCTGAAAAAGATATTAATGATCTTATCGCAAACATTGATGCTCTTCCAGCTGACAAACAAACTGCTGTTCGTAACAACGGTGGCGGACATGCTAACCATACATTATTCTGGGAAGTAATCGCTCCAGGCGGTTCAAACACTCCAGTTGGCGAAGTAGCAAAAGCAATCGATGCTAAATTCGGTTCTTTCGATGCATTCAAAGAAGAATTTGCTAAAGCTGCTACAACTCGCTTCGGTTCAGGTTGGGCTTGGTTAATCGTTGATGGTGACTCAGTTGCTGTTACATCTACTCCAAACCAAGACTCTCCAGTTATGGAAGGTAAAAAGCCAGTCCTAGGTTTAGACGTTTGGGAGCATGCTTACTACTTAAACTACCAAAACCGTCGTCCAGATTACATCGGCGCATTCTGGAACGTAGTAAACTGGGATGTAGTGGAAGCTAAATTCCAAGCTGCAAAATAATGATGTCTTCCAGTTTTTAAGTTCTTCCTTATGTAACATAGTTCGTACTTGCTGATATTAAGTTGGTACTTAGAGTAGGAAGAAAAGAAGGAGCAGAAGAATAAAATAGCTCGAAATGGAATCAGAGAAGCGTACCGTTAGTACGCCACTCTGGTTCTTTTTATATGCCTAAAGAAGCTGATAACACGATAGCTTGTCCGCCTTTCAAGCCTGAGAAAAAAGCGGGAAGAAGAGCCTGGGAAAACGCCTGAGAACTATCTCTTTCCCCTTAAACCTTATCCCCATTATTCCAACTTCATTACATTTTAAGTTCGATTAAAAGCCTGAAAAAGAGCCTGAAAGGGGCAAAATGGGAAGAACTTAAAAACAGAAATACATAGTAGAGGTTAATGTAGTAGGTTTTAGGTGTCCTTATCCTTTAAATCATCAAAATGGATGATTGAGAATGGTAAATATATTGAAACTAAATGATTGGAGTTTTATAATATGGTAAAATTTACTTAAATTGGAGAACTAATAGACATGATCATATTCATAGTATGATGGTAATTAGCAGAGGGATTATGTCATTACTTGTTTCAAAGCTAAAGAATAAAATTGATCCTTATAATATCATGGGAAAAACATTCAGAGAAAGGAGTCAGGAGGATGTTATGAGAGTAACTGAGAGTTCACTAAAAAGAAATAAAATATCAGAGAGGTGAAGGAATCGAAAAGCCACAATGATTGGTATGTTTGTACGTGGACAAAATTAATTGAAGACGAAATAGGGAAAAAGTTTACTATTGAAATTACTGATTGGGACAATTTGGTTTTCCAGAGTACAGCTTTGATGGCTCATTTTTTAGAAAGGATTATAAAGAATCCTTTAAGGTTTCCTATAGAGGAGAATCAGAAACCTTAAAAGATATTAGAAGCTCTATGGGGAAATTTGAATGGAAATGTCTTGTCAGTATGATTATGATGATTAAATCTAATTAGATATTTAAGTAATTTACTATGAATATGTTGAGGAGTGACTGTTGAAAAATGAGTAAACCAAAGGCTTATGGGACTTTCATAAAAAGAGGGAGCAACATTTATCGAACATCAGCTTACATTCAGTGGGGAGACTCAGAGAAATCTATCGGTGCTTGCCTCCTACTTAATCCAGGTTCAGCAACACTTGATAATGAGTTAATTTATTCACTTGATACGTTAGGTTCAGCCAGTGGTTGGATAAAAACAGAAGATCCGACGATGGAGCAATTAATCTCTTTCATTGAAAAAATTCATGAAAAGAATCAGCTAATTTCAGGAAGATTACATATCTATAATTTATTCAATCTTCAAAATACTAAGTCTGTAAATGCAATTGACCAATTTGAAGAGCTTTTTTCATCTGGTGAGTACGACATTAGCGAGTCGTTAGTGACTACAAATGATTTAGTATCACATCCATGGATTCTGCTGGGATGGGGAGTCAAACAGGAAAAACGATGGAAAAACCTTCAATATATTAAGGATAAATGGAGTGAGTTGATATTAGAATCAAAGATTCCTACATTCGGAAAAAGGCATGCAAAGAAAAATGATTATTATCACCCATGTCCTTTGATTCCAACCCAAAGACCTTTGATGGTTGAAGATCTGGTTGCAATTTATACAAAGAAGTTTGTCGCTAATCTTGAAGACCAAAAAAGATATACATTACTTAAATGGAATGGCGAATATGGAACAGAATCCAAATTTATTGTTCGTGATAATTTTACAGGAATGCAGAGTTTGTTCACGCCAGGAAGATGCAATGATTTATTCTGGTTTCATTCCGATCTGGCGAATGATAAAGTTGTTTCAAATTGGAGCGATTTTGGAAATGAAAGTTTTGATGATTTAAAACCTATAACTTTTTAAGGAGGGAATGAATTGCAGATTTTATCTGAAAAGGAGATTGAAGATATTTTAGTGCTTCATCCAGAATTGATAGAAAACGGTCTTACTCTTTTAGGGAGACAAGAACAATTAGAGAATCGTAGAACTGATATAACTTTTAAAGACAATATGGGCAGACTTTTATTAGTCGAATTGAAGAAAAATATTGTTTTGGAAGAGCATGTGGATCAAATAGAAGATTATATTCATAAGTTGAAAAAATCGTTTGTTGGTGAATTAAGGGGAATGTTGATTGGACAAGTAATATCACCCTCAATACAATTACTCTGTATCCAAAAGAATATTGAATGGAAAGAAATAGTGGTCGAAGATATATATTTATATTTGCAAAAGAATAATAGTGACTTACAGAATCAAGTTTTCTTTTATGAAAAGTTACATAAAAAAGCAAAAGAAGTTAAAGCAATGGACTTTCAAGATTATCTAAATGAAACCTCCCCATTTGGAGTTCCGTATACATCTTACCAATTTTTCAAGCCGATTGATGCAAGTCCTGAACTAAGCAATGATAACGAAGCCAATCAACTAGTTGCGGATCAGTTTAAGGATATGATATTAAAGTTACAATTTGATAGAACGATGTTTGATGGAAATGTTAGGGTTATTCGGAGACCAGATTCTGAAGCTAGGTGGTGTGTTAAAACTAAAGACGGTGCTTGGCAAGGGTATATATTGGATTATTTATTATATATAAAAGATGATCAACAACCTATTCCTTGTGAGTTATACTTGGGTACAATTGGTTATAGAGGAAATAAACCAACATTTAAAGATGGCAAATCAAGATTCATAGTCTTAGATATTGGGAAAGGAAAGCAGAAGGCATCCACTCAATACGGATTTCACAAGCATTTAAGAACAGAGGTTAAAGCTCTTTATCCATTTTATGAATTAAAGTTTAATGCTGTCGGTATTCCAAAAATAAATTGGGAGAAAATATTTTATTCACTTGAATATTTTGGTTACTTCATTCGTGATTCGGAGGATAATAGATCAAAATTGCTTTGGATTGGTGATATTGAACTTGGAAAAGAGGACTCGGATTTGCAAGTTGGAAATCTTATTGAATCATTATTTGCAACTACCATTGTAAAAGCACATTATAAAAAAGAGGATAAAGGTATATCTTTTGACTTTCTTTCAAGTCTATTTGAAAAATAGAGGGGGGATAAAGTATTGAAAGGTCAGAAACAATTTTCTAAAGTTTCTTCAAGGCACCAAACAATTTATTATTCCAATCTATCAACGAGTAAAGAATAATTTTTTCATCCTTATCTAATAATTAATTGTTTGGTAAGTAAATTTTAAGCGGAGTAATTAGAATAGGTTAGGAATCTGTATTTAAAAGTCTAATGGAGTGAGGTAACTGGAAAGAGAAGTGTTTTTGGGAAATATTTCACTTGAAATTTTCGTGTCTTATTCTAAATCATCGGATTTTAATGGTATTTCATTTAATAATTTAAATGAAATAATAAACATTAGTAAAACAGAGTTGAAAAATATCTTAATAGAATAGTTAACACAAAATCAGATCACATTTACTTTTTCAAGTGTTTTTCTTAATCGTCATATTAAAAATATATAATATCCATAGTAAGTAAATGGTGATAAGGCTTAGGCTTAGCAAAAGTACTTTGGATGTGAAACGTAGAAAGTGGGGGGAAGCCTCCGGTGGATTTGAAGGCTATGTCAAAGGTGATTAATCACCGAAGCATAGCCTTTTTTGCTGACTTTTTTAGGTCTTAACTCTTCGAAGCAATACAAGGTAGAGGTGAATGTTCCAACACACCTGCAAAAAATTACAGTCAGTCGGTGAATAGAAAGAGGCGCTCGCCGGACTGTTTGGAGAAGTTTTATAGTGCGCCTCACCCTCCAATATTAACTTCTTACTGCTAATGCTTCGTTTTCGCAAAAAAACATTTGTTGCTGCCGCTACGTTGCACTACGCTTTCACACAAAAAATATTTGTTGCCATAAAGCCTCCCGCGGATATAAAAATAATTTTCAAGTAATCGTTAAAAACAGAAACTTTTCATCTTAAAGTGCCGTCAAATAAATGATGTTTTCAAACATAAATTCACAAGTACATGCTTTCCTGACGTACCTTCGAATGGTATACTAAGTATCGTGTATTTAAATTGTAATTAGATGAGGAGGGGAATACATATGCGCAAAGTACCGGGAAAAAACCGCGCGACGAATGTTAAAGCAAAACATCACTCTAATTTAACATTTCGTATGAATGTCCTTTTCTTTGCTATATTTATCGTATTTTCGATGCTAATTTTTAGGCTTGGCTATATGCAGATTGTAAAAGGGGAAGATTATGTACGCGATTTAGAGCGTAAAGAAGAGGTACCTGTCAATACAAGTGTGCCAAGGGGACGTATGTATGATCGATACGGACGTATTTTAGTGGATAACCAACCAGAAAATGCTATTACGTATACGAAAATGCCAACGACGACAAGAGAAGAAATGCTGGAAATAGCGGAAAAGCTGGCACAATTGATTGAACAGCCAACAAACCGTGTCACTTTACGTGATAAGCAGGATTTTTGGATTATTAAAAATCAAGACGCTGCCTATGCAAAAGTAACAGAGGCAGAAAAAAAGAAAATTAGTACCCAAGAAAATATGACGACAAGTCAAATCAATGGACAGATAGATAAACTTGTTCGTGAACGAATTACAAACGAAGAATTATTGCAATTGAAAGACAAGGACATGGAAATATTAGCAATCTACCGAGAGATGGTATCAGGCTACAATTTATCACCACAAATTATTAAGAGTGAAAATGTATCAGCTAATGAATTTGCACTTGTCTCTGAGCGTTTAACTGAACTACCAGGCGTTAACACAACAACGGACTGGAAGCGTTTGAAATTATCATCACTTGCTATTTTAGGACGCACAACCGTACCAGCAAAAGGGATTCCGAAAGAAAAGCTGAATTATTATTTAGCTCGTGATTATTCACGAAATGACCGTGTTGGTGAAAGTTATATTGAAGCGCAATATGAAGATTTACTGCAAGGACAAAAAACAGTTGTTAAAAATATTACGAATAAAAAAGGGCAGGTAGTCGATACCGTTACGACCTATGAAGGTGAGCCTGGTAAAGATTTAAAACTTACACTTGATAGTGAGTTACAATTAGAAACAGAAAAAATTGTCAAGCGCGAATTGCTTCAATTAAAATCACAAGGGGGTTCACATTTACTTGATCGTGCCTTTTTAGTCATGATGGACCCAAATACAGGCGATATTTTAGCAAATGTTGGTATGAAGATTGAGAAAAATCCTGAAACAGGGAAAGATGAAGTCGTCGATTATTCGTATGGTACCTTTACAACAGCTTATGAATCTGGCTCTTCAGTTAAGGCTGCTACTGTTCTTACTGGTTATAATCAAGGAGTTATTTCAATGGGTACTTCAATGGGAGATGAACCTATTGTATTAGCTGGGACACCTACAAAGTCTTCAATTTTTAATCGAAGTGGTTACATTACGCTGAATGACTTAACGGCTTTAGAACGTTCGTCAAATGTTTATATGTTTAAAATTGCTATGCTTATTAATAGCACACCGTATAGCTATGGGATGCCACTTCGCTTAAAGGAAGATACATTCTCTAAAATGCGTAGTAATTTTGCGCAATTTGGCTTAGGTGTAAAAACAGGAATTGACTTGCCAAATGAATTTAGTGGTGTCGAGGGTCCATCTGGTCCAACGATGGGTGGTAAAACACTCGACTTAGCAATTGGACAATATGATACGTATACGCCTTTACAATTGACACAGTATATCTCGACAATCGCAAATGGCGGCTATCGTATTCAGCCACATGTTGTGAAAGAGGTACATGATCCATCAACTGATGGACAACAATTAGGTCAATTAGTGACTGAAATAGGACCAACAATTTTAAATCGTATTGATAATCCTGTAGAAGAAATTGATTATGTAAAAAAAGGGTTACAACGAGTTTATACAGGTTCGCAAGGTACAGCAAAAAGACAATTTGGAAATACACCGTATACAGCGGCAGGGAAAACAGGGACTGCCGAGGTAGTTTACTACGGGCCTTTAAAACAATTTAATGGTACAAATACGATTAACTTAACTCATGTTGGCTTTGCACCGTATGATAATCCTGAAATTGCCTATGCAGTTGTGATTCCATGGGCAACAACAAATTTAAATCAGCATTTGTCAAATAATAACGTTATTGCTCGCGAAGCTGTAGACAAATATTTTGAGTTAAAAGCAAAATATAATGCCGAAAAAGTGACAGATAGTAATGTAAAACAACCAATTTTACCAGCTATTACACAAGACAAAATTGGTGAAGATGAGCAAAAATAATAGAAAACCGCTAGTGCATTTTAATGCCTAGCGGTTTTTTTACAGTTTCAGAGTATTATTGAATACCCGCGAAAAAACTACGGCGCGAAAAAACCACGGTATGAAAAAATCATAATTTTCATACCGTGGTTTATTTATTCTCCAATAGAAGACTTATTGTACAGATAATTGTTGAATAGCTATTTCAAATTGTTGTTTCGGTTTTATCCCATAAAGCTCTATATTATTACAAAAATAAGACTCTACCATATAATCAACGGCTTCCTGTAGAGTATATTCCCGATGATCCATAATAAGTGTTAAATATGTTTTAAAGTAATTGGCATTTTGTACTTTTGCATGTTTAATCACAAAGTCAAACTCCTCTTATATTATTTCCTGGCACAATTGCTAATTATAGCATCTTTCCATTAGGAAGCAAGTGTATCCTCACTCATAAGAAGGTTCCTACCTCTGAAGGTAGTGATTCCATACAGATGTGGTCCTTTTCAGTGGGTTTCCTAAAACACCTACTGAAATAGAGGGATTCTGTCTAGTACGTCAGTCCTGTGGCAATTTATCTTTAGCGACAGTATTAATACGTCAATTGTAAATCCATCTTTACAATCGTTTACAAAGCATTACATTCCTTTACGTCTCTTTTACGAACCGTTTATACGACTTCAACAATTAGTCATTATAGTAAAGATTGTAAGACAAACAACTATAAAATGTTAGTGACGGAGGCAAATGAGATGAAAAAGTGGAAGTACTTAACGATGACAGCGGTAATGGGGTCAGCATTAATGCTTGGAGCATGTGGTAGCGACTCTGCACAAAAAGGTAACAATGCAGAAACAAATGAACCATCTAGCTCAGGACAAGATGCTGCTGACAAAAAACTGCAAGGAGCTGTAGCTGGAGATGGTTCATCAACAGTCGCACCAATTATTGAAGCAGTAGTTGAAGAGTATGCAGGGACTCAACCGAATGTCAAAGTATCGGTAGGTGTTTCAGGTACTGGTGGTGGCTTTGAAAAATTCATCGCAGGTGAGACAGACTTTTCTAATGCATCTCGTAATATAAAAGATGAAGAGAAAGAAAAATTAGATCAAGCTGGAATTGCTTTTACAGAGCTTCCTATAGCATATGATGGTTTATCAGTAGTCGTGAATCCTGAAAATGATTGGGCAAAGGATTTAACAGTAGAACAATTAAAGAAAATTTGGGTTGAGGATGGTAAAGAGAAAAAATGGTCTGATATCGATCCATCGTGGCCAGACGAAAAAATTGTCTACTACTCTCCAGGTACTGACTCAGGTACGTATGATTACTTTGATGAAGTTATCTTAGACGGCGCTGATCTAGCAAGCTCAGCAACATTATCAGAGGATGATAATATGCTAGTTCAAGGTGTAGCAGGTGACAAAAACGCAATCGGCTTCTTCGGCTACGCTTATTACTTAGAAAATAAAGATAAATTAAGCATTGTAAAAGTAAATGGCGTTGAGCCAACTAATGAAACAATCGAAGCTGGTGAATATTCGCCACTTTCACGTCCATTATTCACATATGTGAAAAATAGTGCAATGAAAGATAACGAAGCAGCATATGATTTCATCAAATTTACACTTGAAAACGCAGGAGATATGGCAGAAGCAGTAGGTTATGTCAGTCTACCTGAAGATAAATATAGCGAAGCTTTAAAAACATTAGAAGGCTTAAAATAAGTAGACATGCATAGAGGGAAAGAGATGTATGCTCTTTCCCTCTCTTATTTGAAAGGAGCATCCAATGGTTTCTCAAAAAGAAAACAAGACATCATCTGTGCAGCAATTAATTGCAAATTCGCGCAATCAAAAAACGAAGAAAATAGTGGAAAAAGCAATGCCAGCACTATTATTTTCTGCAGCTCTTATCTCAATATTGACGACATTTGGCATTGTTTTCACCCTTATTTTTGAAACGTTTGAATTCTTTAAACGTGTTTCGATTACGGATTTCCTATTTGGTACACAGTGGCTACCGTTTTCAGGGAAGGAACCGTTATTTGGGATTTTACCTTTAATAGCTGGCACATTGAAAGTTACGCTAATTGCAGTTGTCGTAGCAGTTCCGTTTGGCATAGCTTCAGCCATTTATTTAAGTGAATATGCAAGTGAAAAAATAAGACGTACAGTTAAGCCTATTTTAGAAGTATTAGCGGGTGTACCAACAATCGTTTATGGCTTCTTTGCATTAACATTTGTAACGCCGATGTTACAGCAAATTGTTCCAGGGTTAAAACTTTTTAATGCACTTAGTCCAGGGATTGTTATTGGGGTTATGATTTTACCAATGATTACGTCACTTTCTGAGGATGCGATGTCATCGGTCCCAAATAGTATGCGGGAAGGAGCTTTAGCTCTTGGAGCAACAAAGTTTGAAGTAGCTATAAAAGTAGTATTACCAGCTGCCTTATCTGGTATTGTCGCTTCAGTTGTTCTCGCCATTTCCCGGGCAATAGGTGAAACTATGATCGTATCGCTTGCAGGCGGATCTACGCCTAAATTCGATTTAGATGTGACAGACTCGATTCAAACGATGACTGCGTATATTGTACAAGTTGCAACAGGCGACGCTGGTTATGGTACGACAATTTACTATTCGATTTATTCAGTAGGATTCACATTATTTATCTTTACTTTAGTGATGAATTTACTAGCCCACTATATTTCGAAACGCTTCAGGGAGGTTTACTAGCATGCGCTATATGAATGACACGGTCGTCATGAAACGAATGACAAAGCGTATTACATTCAATAAAGTTTGGAAGTCATTTTTCTTCATAGCAACAACCTTTGCATTAGTGTCACTCGCTATATTGCTTTACCGTATAGTAACACAAGGTGCCGATTATTTAACAATTGATTTTTTAACAAATTTTGCTTCACGTTTTGCAGATAAAGCGGGTATTAAGGCAGCTTTAATAGGCTCACTTTGGCTGATGGCAGTTGTTGCTCCAGTATCGATTTTATTAGGTGTAGGGACTGCAATTTATTTAGAGGAGTATGCAAAGAAAAATAGATTAAATGATTTTATTCGTATGAATATCTCGAACTTAGCAGGTGTTCCTTCCATTGTTTTTGGTTTACTTGGGTTAACAATTTTTGTTCGAATGATGGGACTAGGAAAAAGTGTTCTAGCAGCAGGATTAACAATGAGTTTATTAATTTTACCAGTGATCATTGTAGCGGCGCAGGAGGCTATTCGTGCAGTACCGAATGAACAACGGGAAGCTTCTTATGGTATGGGTGCGACAAAATGGCAAACGATATTGCATGTTGTTCTACCAGCAGCCATTCCTGGGATTTTAACAGGAAGCATATTAGCGATGTCTCGTGCGATTGGTGAAACAGCACCACTAGTTGTTATAGGTATTCCAGTTATTTTACAGTTTTTACCTAACGGATTATTAAGTCAATTTACAGCTCTACCAATGCAAATATACGATTGGGCAAAACGTCCGCAAGAGGCATTTCAATATGTAGCGGCAGCCGGTATTTTAGTACTTATGACAGTGCTTTTACTGATGAACTCTATAGCCATCTTTATTCGAAATAAATTCCAAAAACGATATTAATGGGGTGACCTTATGGTACTAGGTATTAAAGAGGAAAAATCTATTGTCAAACCGATTCATACGGCTACAAAGTCTTCTGCTGACGTTGCCAAAAAAGTAGTATATGATACACGTAATTTAAATTTATGGTACGGCGATCATCACGGTTTAAAAGATATTAATTTAAGCATCTATGAAAATGAAGTCACAGCTATAATTGGTCCTTCTGGTTGTGGGAAATCCACTTATTTAAAAACTCTAAATCGAATGGTAGAGCTTGTACCGAGTGTTCGAACATCAGGAGAAATAGTCTATCGTGAGCGCAATATTTTAGATAAAAACTATACTGTCGAGGAATTACGCACTCGAGTAGGTATGGTATTCCAGAAGCCAAACCCATTCCCGAAGTCTATCTACGATAATATTGCATATGGTCCGCGTATTCATGGCATTAAAAATAAGAAGATTCTTGATGAGATTGTCGAAAAGTCTTTACGAGGTGCGGCCATTTGGGATGAAGTAAAGGACCGCTTAAATCAAAATGCATATGGCCTATCAGGTGGTCAGCAACAACGAATTTGTATTGCCCGTTGTTTAGCAATTGAACCAGATGTTATTTTAATGGATGAGCCAACATCCGCACTTGATCCGATTTCTACATTAAAAGTCGAGGAGCTTGTACAAGAGCTGAAAAAAGATTATTCCATTATTATTGTGACACATAATATGCAACAAGCGGCGCGTATTTCCGATCGTACAGCATTTTTCCTAAGTGGAGAGGTTGTTGAATACGATAAAACAGACGTTATCTTCCAAACACCAGCGGATCAACGTACTGAAGATTATATTTCAGGTCGATTCGGCTAAGGAGGAGCAGTAAATGGTAGTACGTGAACGTTTTGAACAGGAATTAAAAGAAGTCCAAGAACAATTTATTGAAATTGCTAATAAAAGTGTTAACGCACTTAAATTAGCATTTGAAGCATTGTTAAATCAGGATTTAGAGACATCATTAAAAATTCTTGAGGACGATTTAATCATCAATCGTCTTGAAGAAGAAATCAATGATCATGTTATTTTAATGATTGCGAAGCAGCAGCCTGTAGCTACAGATTTACGCCGTCTCATGGTGCTTGTCAAAGCGGCATCTGATATGGAAAGAGTAGGGGACTATGCGGTTAATATTGCGAAAGAAACGATTCGTATTGGCAAAGAGCCACTAGTCTTTCCTACAACAAATTTGCAAACGATGTGTAATAAGACTGTAGAAATGCTAGAAAGTATTATTAAAGCTTTTACAGAGGAAGATACTACTCATGCCAAGGAAATTGCTGAGCTAGATGATTACGTCGATGATTTATATGGAGCGACAGTAACGCTATTGCTACGCGCCGGAGCTGAAAATCCAGCACATATTTCTCAAATCACACACTTAACATTTGTTTGCCGCTATTTAGAGCGCTCTGCTGACCATGCAACAAATATTGCTGAACATTTATTCTACTTAGTTAAAGGTAAACATTATGAATTAAATAATTAGTAATGGAAGAGCCAAGTATAGGCTCTTTTTTTCATGGTGGTGGAATACAAACAGTTAAAGGGATTTTTGTGAATATGGTGGTCGATATAAATAAGGGTGATTCCATACTACTAACTTTCCTGTGGGCAAGTGTCGAGCCACTTTGTTAACACTCCGTTTTTGCACAAGTAATCAATGCTTTTGACGCTTCATTTTCGCACATAAAAACATTGCTGAAGTTTTGTTTTATCACTATAAATTAGTGTCATGGAAGAAGATACATACTAAGTGAGATAGTCGATTTCCGTTCCGGCTGGACGCCCCCAGGAAAGCGCCCAGCCGGAATGGAAATCAACCACACGTTCTGCCAAAGAGCCATATTTTGTTAATGCTAAATAACAGCAACATTATTAATAAAAATAGCGTCAAAATACTGCAAGTGTTATTGTATTGTCAAAAAATTATTTTGGTTATACTATAGACATTATCCGAAAAAATGCGCTGAGGGGGTGCTGCTTCGTGAAAGACGCTGTAGAATCACTCATAGAGAAATTTGATCTGGAATTCACGCCAGAACAACGAGACTTTTTACGTTTTCTATATGAAAACTTACATCTTGAGGAATTAAGTGACAAGGAACAACATTTTTTTATTGACTATTTTTACAAGAGTGAAACATTACGAAATATGGCAGCATTTGCACTTGAATTGGCAGACATCATGCGTGAAATTCGCGAACTTATACCAGCTATCGAGCAAGCCGAAAGATTGACCAATGGAAAAGAACAGCGCTTGTATAATGAGCGAAAGTGGCAGATAGCTAGGCGTCAAAAGCTAAGTCGTCAAACAATAAAAAAAGGAAATATCCTATATGTTCCGTTTGATGAATATAAAAAAGAAACAGGTCCAATTATTATCTGTCTTGAACAAACAACTGGTATGGCTGCATATTCTGAACTTTGTAAAAGCATAATTTTACCGTTATTTATGAACGCGCACCGTGAACGTCGAGATTTATATATCGTTCCATATGACTGTCAAATTCATGTGCATTATCGATTCGAAAATGGTCATTTAAATTTATCTGATTTTAAGGGTTTTATTGAATATAAGGCAAAGGGAGAAGCTGCAATTCTGCCTGTACTTCATTTTGTAAAAGGCTTGCTCCAAGAAAATCAGCATTGTACAGAAGCGGATATTATCATTTTTACAGAAGGTGCTCCGATTGATGGACAGCATCTCGTTGGAAAGCAAGCGAAGGCAGTACTTGAGGAAATGAAGCGTAAGTATCATGCTGAATTTTCGGTTATCGCTATGCATGAACATAATTTTAATGAGCAGCAATTTTGGTTCGCTAATAAGGCTTTTTTTGCGGATGACGCTATTCAATAAAAAGGAAGCTGATCTTATTGTTGATTGGCTCCTTTTTTGTGAATATACATAGTAGTTAGAGGAGAATGATATGAATTCATTAAAATGGTTATTACCAAATATGTCAGCACCGACATGGATGGACGTTATTATTGCCATCGCTCTTTTTGTCGTTGGTTGGCTTTTTCAGCATTTTGTTATAAAGAAAATAATTAATCGTACGGTTACATTTTTGACAAACCATCAGCGCAACTTTCAGTCAACAGTGCTCGCACAATTTAATAAAGCGATACGCTATGCATTCATGTTTGCGGTGATTGTACTCAGCTTAACCATTTTATTAAAAGAAAACTTATTTACAAATGCAGTGACAAAGAATTTTGTTTTGTCCATTATTGTTTTTTTCCCCTTTAAAGGTGTATATGATGTTTTACATTTTTATACGAAACAGCCTTTGCAGCTGAATAGTGAAGAAGAACCAAACGTCCTCTTACCGTTTTTTCTTCGTATAGGAAAAGTGCTAATCATGTTATTGGCAATGTTTACGATTGCTTCATTCTGGGATTTTAACTTGAATGGCTTTTTAACGGGGATTGGTTTAACGGGTGTGGCGATTGCCTTCGGTATTCGAGATACACTAGCGCATGTTTTTGGTGGGATGTCAGTCGCATTAGATAACCCGTTTCAAATTGGCGATTGGATAGCAACAGAGGACCAAAAAATTGAAGGAACCATTGAAGATATTAATCTTCGAAGTACATTAATTCAAACGGGGGATAAAGGGCTTGTTTATGTACCTAACTCATATTTGGTAAATCGACCAATTTATAATTTATCCAAAAGAGAAAAACGAAAATGTGAGCATTTTTTATTTGTTGCTGCTGAAAATGAAGAAGAAACATTACGCAGTGCTTTAAGTGCCATTCATAAGGAAATTTATTTGCATGCTCAAACAGAAAAAGAAATGATTCATGTATGTATAGATGAGTTTTATCCAACCTCCTATCGAGTCCTTGTACGTTTCTTTGTGGCAACAAATGATACGGCAGTGATGCTAAATGTGCGACAGGATATTTTGTTTGCTATTCGTCAAATCTTTCAAGAACTAAATATTATAGTAGCCAATCCGGCTGAAGATGAATGGGTTAGTACTAAAAAATAATTTGAATTGTTAGTTTCCTTGTTTTACAATGAATACATGCAATCAGCTTTGATGAAGAGTAGTAGCCATTATTATTTGTTTTAGAGAGCTAGTGGCTGGTGGGAACTAGTACAAAAACATGGCGAATGGACTTCGGAGCTCTAATCTTGAATAAAGTATGGATTAGCGTCTGCCCACGTTATAGGGCATAGAGAGGGTCTTTTAACTCTTTCAGCGGATATCCAAACATTAGCTGAATGCAATTATGCTGGGCATAATTAATAAAGACCAATGAAGGTGGCACCACGGCTTTTCCGTCCTTTTGTGATGGAAAGGCCTTTTTATATGTTTTTGGCTGGACTGAACAATGTTTAACAGTTCAAAATCCGGACGCAATGTTTATACAAATGACAGAGCGTCAAAAATGCCATTGCATAATTGATAGATTTTGGTGTAGAAGAGCAGAGCATAGAGAAGGAGAGAAAGAGTATGACAGTTGAGCTTAGAAAGTTTGCCATGAAGGTATTACAGGGTGATATGATGACACCAATTTCCGTTTATCAATCACTGGAAGGGAAGCATAAAATGCTTTTCGAATCGTCTGCCAAGCATGAAGAAAGTGGGCGTTACTCGTTTATTGCCGTTAACCCAATTGCAGAACTAATTGGGGATAGGAATGGTTATTCTTTTATCAAAGATGGAGAAACAGAAAAATCGAATGACAATGTATTAACAAAATTACAGCAAGTTATGCCATTTCATAAGACACAGTATCCTTTCGCCTTTTTTGGAGGAGCAATCGGGTTCTTTGGTTACGAAACAGCGTTTTATACAGAAAAAATAGGTGAATACTTGCAGGATGATTTAGAAATGCCGGATGTCCATATCTTTTTCTATGATACATTTATTGTTTTTGATCATTTAAAGCAAGAGATTACTTTAGCGGCGATTGATTTATTTCATGAAGGGCGTTCTCTTGAAGCAATGGAATTGGCTATTTCTACGATGAAGAAGCAGCTTCATGCTGGAACTACATTTGACGCCATGACGTTTGGAGAGCTAAATTTCAGACCAATGATTTCTAAGGAAAATTTTGTAGCAATGGTCGATCGCGCGAAGCAGCATATTCGTAAGGGTGATATTTTCCAGATAGTCTTATCACAACGTTTCACTTCACCATATACAGGTAATCCTTTTGCTTTATATCGTCAGTTACGTACTTCTAATCCCTCACCATATATGTTCTATATGGATTTTGGTACGTATACGATTTTAGGAACATCTCCTGAAAGCCTCGTCAAGGTGAAGGATCGAAAGGTCACGACAAATCCGATAGCAGGAACGAAGCCTAGAGGTAAAACCACGGAGCAGGATAATGCGACTGCGGAAGAACTATTAAATGATGAAAAAGAAATCGCGGAACATCGTATGCTCGTGGATTTAGGTCGAAATGATCTTGGTCGCATTGCTAAAGTGGGTTCAGTGAAGCTTATAAAATATATGAATATTGAGCGTTATAAACATGTTATGCATATTGTATCGGAGGTTATCGGTGAATTACATGAGGATGTACATGTTTTGGATGTTCTCCGAGCTTGCTTGCCTGCCGGTACTGTTTCGGGTGCGCCGAAAATTCGCGCTATGCAGCTAATCAATGAGCTAGAGCCTGTGAAGCGTGGTGTCTACGCTGGCGCAGTAGGCTATATTTCTACTACAGGAGATATGGATTTAGCTCTAGCCATTCGGACAATGATCATCAAGGATTATCGTGCCCATGTTCAGGCAGGGGCCGGTATTGTGTACGATTCAGTACCTTTGTCAGAATACGAGGAAACACTAAATAAAGCTCGCGCGTTATTGGAGGTAAAACAATGATTTTATTGATCGATAACTATGATTCATTCACATATAATTTATTTCAGCAAATATGTATGCTTGGAAAAGATGTAAAAGTAATACGTAATGACGAAATGACAATCGATGAAATTAAGCAAATGCAACCAGAAGCGATTATTTTATCGCCCGGTCCAGGTACGCCAATTGATGCTGGAATAACAGTGGATGTTGTCAAAGAGCTTTATACGGAATTTCCGATTTTGGGCATTTGTCTTGGGCATCAATCGATAGGGCAAGCTTTTGGGGGGAACATCGTTCAAGCTAAACATATAATGCATGGAAAATTATCTACGATTCAATACGAAAAAACAGGCTTATTTGCTCAGTTAGACGGTAAAATTGAAGTTATGCGCTATCATTCCCTCGTCATTGAGCCAAGCACGTTACATGAGGAGTTTAATATTTTAGCAAAGTCCAATGATGATGGGGAAATAATGGCGATTCAACATAAGGAGTACCCACTTTTTGGGCTACAATTTCATCCAGAATCTATTGGGACACAAGAGGGCAGCGTAATGATGCGAACTTTCATAGAACAAATTTCATAAACGAAACAAAATAGGCTGTCATCCAAAATCAGTAGTTGTGATTTTGGATGACAGCCGTTTTTACAAATAGGAGAGTAATATTATTGCTTTTTCCCTGTAATCAATTTTGCAATGTCCTCTAAGGACATTGAAGAATTGAGCTCGTAGGCACCAATTTGTAAGCTTCGAGCGTATTTAGGATTAGCAAGTAAAAGTTCCATTTCAACACTATTTTCGATGACGCCACCATCTTCAAGCTTTTTCGCAACAGTATATGGTTCCATACCACTATAAATTTGGAGTGTCATAGTCGCAAGGTTTCCTTGGGATGGCGATTCATCTTTGTCTTTAGCCGTTGTTTTAGGTACATCTGTCTTCTGCGTGTTTTCCTTCGGCGCTTGCTTAACTTGCTCCTTTAACAATGCAATTTCTTTATTTGCCTGATCGAGTTTTTCTTGCAGCTCCTCTACATGTTCGGCGTTTTTGGAAGCTTTAGTTGGAAGACCGATATTGAAATCAAAACGAACTGCTAAAGCTAGCAAAGCTCCGACAAGAAAAAGTGCAATGCCAAATGCGCGGATAGCGGACTTATTCATAGATTACCGACCTCCGTTTGCAATCACTTGGCGGACTTGCTCTTCTGTTAAATTGGAACGAATACTTATATCGGCTACAGAAAGACCTTGCTTATTTAGTTCAAGTACCTGACTTATAATAATTTGATGTATAGGTTTCGTTTTTGGAGCAGCTTGTCCTGTTTTCGATGTTTGGGCAGCCTGCTGAACAGTTTGCATGACCTGTTGGATGTTCGGATTTGGTACCGTGTTATTTTGTGCTGACGGTGATTTAACCTGAAACTCTGGCTCTAATAACAGCTCCTCCTCAACAATTTTCAGACGACGTTTTAAATTATTTGTTTCTTGAAAAATAGAGATGGATAATTCCTCTACATCTTGTTCGACTTTTTTCGCGTTATTTTTGAAAAAGAACGACGCAATAATTAAGAGAATTCCCACAATCATAAGTATGATGGATAAATCCACTAGTTTCACCTCATTAAGTATGTAATTATAAGGTATTTTACCATATGCAAACTTAATATGAAATGAAGGTAGATTTTTTTTCAGTTTATGTTATAATAGGTTAGTCGTATAAATCATGCTCAAAATTTAAATTCTTGATATAGAGTGGGAGGGTTAATAATGCGCGTAAACATTACTTTAGCTTGCACAGATTGCGGCGAACGTAACTACATTTCTAAAAAGAACAAGCGTAACAATCCAGAGCGTCTTGAACTTAAAAAATATTGCTCTCGCGAGAAGAAATACACTCTTCACCGTGAAACTAAGTAATCGCTCATTAAGCCAAAACCACATGTGGTTTTGGCTTTCTACATTTTATCTTCATTCAGCAAATGTTTTCTGTAGCGAAAGCAAAGCGTCAGCTACAGTAGACTGCCACCTCTGAAGGTGGAGAGATGAATGAAGATAAAGTTTCTTTTCAATGGGTATCCATACCACCAACTGAATGAAGATAAAGCCTCCGGCGGATGTCACGGAATTTCAAAGGAATGAATAAAGGATGTTAGCCTAAAACCTTCGCATCCTGCGAAATCGGCTAACTGACCTGCATCGGTAAAAACGCCACGTCCTGTGGCATTACCGAAATGACCGACATCGTGTCGGCCCTCGTGCAGGCCTGAGCACAATTCAAAATCCGGACGCAATTACGCCAAGGCGAAATTGATTAGGAGATAGCTTAACATGGATAAAACAACTTTACGGAACGAGGTAAGGGAAGCTCTTGCCGAAATGAGCGAAGTATCTTACCACGATCAATCATTTGCTGTATTAAAAAAAGTGATACAGGAACCATATATAATAGAAGCAACTACAATCGGCATCACCATTTCCAATAAGCCAGAAGTCGACACAATTCAATTAATAGAAGAACTGTGGCAACTTGATAAAAAAGTGGCTGTACCTAAATGTAATCCAAAAACAAGAGAAATGTCATTTTATGCCATCGAATCGTTTGACCAGCTTGAAACTGTATATATGCATTTGCGTGAGCCAATTCCAGAAAAGTGTGAGTTTGTTGACGCAAATGAAATGGATGTGATCCTTGTCCCAGGAGTTGTTTTTGATCAGTTCGGCTATCGAATAGGCTACGGCGGTGGTTATTATGATCGCTATGTATTAAACTATAAAAAGGGTAAGCTCATGTCTCTGTTATTTAACGAACAACTATATGAACATGTACCTAGAGAAGCGCACGATTGCCCAGTAGATATCATTGTGACACCGACAAAACGTCTTGACTGTGTAACACAACGAGGAGCGAACTAAAATGGACAAAATGTTAGATATTTATGAATTACTAAAAACATATGGCACTTATATTTACACACGTGATCCGATTGGTGAATTGATGTTAATGGAGGATGAAGTTCGCGAGTTGTATAAAGCGAATGTACTAGATATTAAAGATTACCAAATGGCATTGTTACTAATTCGACAAGAAACAACAAAACTTCGTATGAAAGAAAATAGCCAGTAATGTTTTAAAATAATTCATTTGGGGTATTGTAAAAATAATGTAACATGTATGTAATATTCTAAAACAGTGGTTTTCCACTGTTTTTGTGATTTGTGAAACTTTTTACAAATAAAAACGTATATATTATTGTCCTGCGCGAACAAGGAGAACAGTTTTCCATAAATATATCTATTGATTATCTGTAAAAAAAGGATTAAGATATATTTTGTTTCAGTAACAAATTGTAAAAAATTATTATTTTTTTTGTAAGAAAGTAAGGAGGATGTTAGGAATGAAATCAATAAAGTGGCCTAAACATTCGTTTATGATACTAGCAATTGTAGCAACTTGGATAAAAACGGTCATTGTTTATCACACAAGCTTTGAGATGAAACTCGAGAATGCGATGCAACAATTTATTTTGTTTATTAATCCATTGAGCTTCGTGCTATTTGCTTATGGTATATCGTTATTCTTTAAATCGCCAAAAGTTAAAAGTCGTTATATAATTACGATTAGTGTTATTTTATCGATTGTCTTATACGGAAATGTGGCGTTCTATCGTTTCTACAACGACTTTATTACGATACCGGTATTATTCCAAACGAGTAACTTTGGTGATCTAGGAACTTCAGTAGCAGCGATTGTCAGCCCTTGGGATTTATTATATTTCGTAGACGTACTTATTCTAATATTAGCGAATAAATATTTACCTAAAATGAAAGACGCAGTAAAAGTCAATGTGGAATTCCGTCGCGCGTACTTCGTATTAGCGATTGCTGTATCGTTCTTAAACTTAGGGTTAGCTGAAACAGAGCGTCCACAATTGTTAACACGTAGCTTTGACCGTGAATTACTTGTGAAAAACATTGGTACGTATAACTACCATTTGTATGATATTTATATTCAATCAAAATCTTCTGCTCAACGCGCATTAGCAGATGGCAGTGAATTAGTAGAAGTGAACAACTATATTCGTTCTAATCAAGCAGCGATCAACCCTGAAATGTTTGGTAAATACAAGGGGCGTAATTTGATCCTTGTTTCGATGGAGTCTTTACAAAACTTTGTGATTAATAATCAAATGGATGGTCATGAAATTACACCATTCTTAAACTCTTTATCAAAAGATAAAGATACGTATTATTTCAGTAACTTCTATCACCAAACTGGATTAGGAAAAACTTCTGACTCAGAGTTTATTACAGAAAACTCATTGTTCGGCTTAGGCCGTGGTGCAGTATTCTTCACGCATGGTGGAAATACGTATAACTCAATGGCTGAGCGCCTTGGAGATAATGGCTATTTTACAAATGTCATGCACCCGAATAATAAATCATTCTGGAATCGTGACATGATGTATCAATCATTACACATTAATAAATTTTATGACATAGATTCATATAAGATTGGCGAAGGGCAAGCTGTTAACTGGGGTATGAAAGATGTCCCATTCTTAGAGCAATCTGCAGCATTAATGAAAGATATGCCACAGCCATTCTATTCTCGACTAATTACTTTAACGAACCACTATCCATTCACATTGGACCCAGATGATGTAATGATTCCTGAATATACGTCAAACTCAGGTACATTAAATCGTTATTTCCAAACAGTTCGTTATATGGATGAAGCACTTAAAGACTTCTTCCAAAGCTTAAAAGATCAAGGTGTATATGATAACTCTATTATTGTAATGTATGGTGACCATTATGGTATTTCAGAAAATCATAACAAAGCGATGGCTCAATATTTAGGAAAAGAAAGCATTACACCATTTAATAATGCAATGTTACAAGAAGTACCATTATTCATCCATATCCCTGGATCAGGTGATGGTAAAGAAATGACAGAAGTTGCTGGACAAATGGATTTACGTCCAACAATTTTACACCTTCTTGGCGTTGAAACTTCAAAGGATATGCAACTTGGTGCAGACCTATTCTCTCCAGAGCATGAAGATTTCGTTGTTTTCCGTGACGGTCGTTTTGTAACAGATAAATATGTATATGCTGGTGAAGCTTGCTATGACAAAGCAACTGGTGAAGAAATTGAAGGTGAGCCATGTCAGCCATACGCTGATCGAGCTACGAAAGAACTAGAAAGTTCTGATGCCATCATTAACGGTGATTTACTCCGCTTCTATGACCAAAAGACAGGTAATTTGAAGCAAGGGGCAGTTAAGTAAATAAAAAAGAGATCTCATGTTTAGTGAGATCTCTTTTTTGTTGTTCAATCAGCGTTCATTAGCCTGTTTTCAGCAGAAGTGACGTACATATTACATATATCTTTTAACACTTAAATGAGAGCGTATGGGAAGCCAAATAAACAGCTTAAGGTATCGTGTTAGAAAAGGTGGAGAATTAATTGTGACTGTTCGAAAGGTCAAAAAGAACAGCTCAAATAGGAAATAACTATAAAAAGGATAGAAAAAAGAGCAGTCTCATGATAGAGACTGCTCTTTTTTTTGTCTGAATTTTAGTGTAATGTTGGTGGGTATCCGCTATGAATTACAGTCATAATTACGAACCAACCGAATACTACCGCACTTAATAAGTTGAAACCAACGCTTAAAAGGTTTTTTTCTTTAAGTGCTTGGAATGTACCAACTACAGCTAAAATTGCTACTAGACCAAAAATAACCATTAATAAGTTCATTAAAAATTGACACTCCTTTCGACATCAGAAAATGAATGTCGTCAACAATATTCCTCCTTAATTGTAAACGTTCTACCTGTTTTTGTCGAGAACTAAAATAGCTTAAACTATGAACATTTATCGTCAAATTGTGGTAAAGGCTGTATAATTGAAAATGAGGTGATAGCAATGATGAACGTACGAAGTTATTCACTTGGACCTGTCCAAACGAATTGTTATATCGTATCGAATAAAAATAAGGAATGCATAATTTTTGATCCAGGAGAAGAAGCCGATCGAATTATCAAGGCAATACGTAGTAACGGCTTAAAACCATTGGCCATTTTTTTAACACATGCGCATTTCGATCATATCGGAGCCGTAGATGCTGTCCGCGAAGCTTTTAATGTGCCATTATGGATTCATGAAAAAGAAGTAAGCTGGTTAGGAGATCCAACAAAAAATGGCTCTAGTAAATACGCAGCATTACCAGATTATATTGTCGGCGCTCCAGCTGAAGAAAATATAATTAAAAAAGAACAACTATTTGAAATCAGCGATTTTGGCTTTAAAGCAATTTTTACGCCAGGACATTCACCAGGTAGTATTTCATATATATTTGAAAATGATGGCTTTGCTATTGTTGGAGATACACTCTTTGAGCAAGGTGTAGGTCGTACGGATTTACTTGGAGGCTCAACAAAAACATTACTTGCTTCCATTCATGATAAGCTATTGACTTTACCTGAAGATACTATTATCTACCCCGGTCATGGTAGTTATACAACAGTCGGTGCAGAAATGGAGACAAATCCTTTTTTGAATGGTTTTTAATAAATGACATCCCAAAACTTTTGGTGATGAACTTGGAGAATTTATACTATAAAATCCCCCTGGCATTTCATATTGCAAAGGGGGATTTTACTATGCTTTGATCTATAATCATCTATATTTTCTGTATCTGGTGAATAAATTTACATAAAAAAAGCATGTCTCATATTAGATGAGACACGCGTTTTTCTTTGTATTAATGACCGCCACCAGGTACGTGAATGAATGTTGTATAGTACGTGAAGCCAGCAAAGAATACAGTTAAATATGCTCCGAAAATGTACATGTACATACGTTCTGAAAGGTTTAAGAAGCCTAATAATAAGAATAAACCTGTATTACCTACGAATAATAGCGATACTTCGTTCATACCACCAAGGTAGAACATAACTGCAAAAATACCTGTCCAGAATGCCATAACTTTATACATATTATCCATGAAGATTTCCCCTCCTTTTGCCCACGACACAATAATCTCTTACTCATTATAAATGATATGAAAGGTATCTGTAAACTGGAACTTCTTCTTCTTTGTGACAAACCATTGGATTTTAAAAGTTAGTTATCGATTTCTGTCACGTTTATTTCATATTTACATAAATCGCAATTATGTATCATGCTATCAATTTGTAGAAAATCATTGCCCGAAAATAGCGCATCTACCTGTCCCTTTAAATAAGATTCATGTAAAGAACAAACAATTTCTGAATGAGTAGTAAGCTGCCCCTGGAATGGACAATTAAAAATGGAGAACGTTACTTTTTTGGCGTGTTCTGTTTGTTGAACTTGCGGAATATAGCCAATTAATGCAGCATTGTCAGTTAATAGTTGAAGCTTTTGTTCGAAGGAAAGGGTATTATTTAATTGTAATTCAGCATTTACATAATTCTTCATTTGTTGATAACCGTCTTGGTAGCTAATGTCCTTGCATCTTTCTAGTGCAGATGGTCCGAATTCTTGAATTAATTGGATTGCCCATTTTAATAGTCGATCCTCATCACGTCTCGGGAACGTTAATGATACACCTTTATCTGAGGCCTTATAAACACGACCAGGTCTGCCGCCTTTCCCAGTTTTAGCAAAATCAGCTGTGATGATATTGATTTCTGATAGCTTTGTTAAGTGTAGACGTGCAACGTTTGGATGTATGCCGAATTTATCAGCGATGTTTTGGACCGTTACAGTTTTCTTCTCTTTTAGGATGTACTCATAAATAGAGTATCTAGTTTCATCGGCTAATGTACCAGTAATTTTTAATGGATGGATCATTTACTTCACCTCTATGTAATTTTTGAATGTTATTTCTTTTACCAAGTCTTAGAAAAAAAACCATGTTGATTCTATTATATTGTATTATTGAAAAAGATACAGTTCCTTTAGGCATAAATATTAACTTTTTCCTAAGATATTGTTCATTTTTAGTGGAAATTTGCACTTTATTCAAATTTTTATAGCAAAAAACATGTTTGATAGGAAATTTTATAGCAAATTTTTATTTTAAGAAAAGGGCTTTTTTCGTGATTGGTTCCTATCTTTACTAGGAAATAACGAATAGAGCGGTCAAATTCGAATGAACTAGAAGAGGGGATTTAATTTACTGAATTTTGAGATAAAAATAAAAAATACGATCAACTTTTGCCATTGTTCCAGTCTTTCAAGGGATATAGAAATATATTTGAATTATGGGGGATGGGGCTAGATATGAATAATAAAGATAAAAACAATGATAACATTCCAGAAGCTTCAAGATGTACGCTCGCTTTTGTACTCGCAACTTTATTAATTTGGGGAATTTTTGATGTTTTTGATGAGGAAAATACTGGGTTTGGTTTTCAGTGGTGGTTGATAATTGAAATAGTATTTATCTATACAGTCTCAAGATATTACTTTACATTCAAAAACTCAAAAAAATAAACTTAAAAGCTAATAGAAACTATAAGAGCTTTTACCTTTATTTGGACTTGGATCTGCAATAGCACCTAATACGATGTAAGGTTTTTTACTTATAGTTTAAATAGAAATATACTTTTATTCAACTTTGTTCGACAGAGCTAAATCGACATGCCATTTCATTAGAGGACCCTGTACAGATTTGAAATGTAAATAATCATTTTGATTCAGTTATATCGATTGAAAAAAACTAACAATTGCACTGCCCTTTACTCCTTGATCTTGAAAATAATTAGCTCAACTACTCTTATTAAATAAAATAGTTGCAATGTATTTAGCAATGTGTAAAATGTGTATAAAGTGTATATATATTGTGTTATATTGAGGGGTTTTCTATTATTTCTCAATCAACAAATGAAGAAGAGGGATTAGCATGCAAATCATTATTTCAAATAGTTCAAAGGAACCAATCTATGAACAAATTACAAATCAAATTAAGTCGTTGATTTTAACAGGTGACCTCTTGGAAGGGACAGCATTACCCTCTATGCGTCAATTAGCAAAGGATTTACAGATTAGCGTGATCACAACCAAGCGTGCTTATGAAGAATTAGAGAAGGCTGGTTTTATTTATTCCATTGTAGGTAAGGGCTCTTTTGTCGCGGAGCAAAATTTAGAGGTAATCAAAGAGAAAAAACTAAAAGTTATTGAAGAGCAGTTGAGTGCAGTCATCAAAAACAGCAGAGAAATAGGGATGTCACTTAATGAATTGCAAGAATTATTGAGCATTTTAAATGAGGAGTGAAGCAATGGAAAATGTCATTGAAATAAGTAATATAAGCAAAAAATTCAAAGGTTTTTCTATTGAGAATCTTAACTTACAAGTGAAGAAAGGTTACATAACAGGATTTGTCGGGGCAAATGGTGCCGGAAAAACGACAACAATAAAAATGATAATGAATTTATTGAAGCCAGATACTGGGGAGGTTAAACTTTTTGGGTTGGACTACAAAACACATGAAAAAGAGATTAAAGAGCGTATTGGGTTTGTATATGATGAAAATGTATTTTTTGAAGGGTTGAACTTAAAGGATATAAGGTTAATTGTTGGTCCGGCCTATAAAAGCTGGGATGATACATTGTTTTATCAATATGTAAAAAAATTCGATTTACCATTAAATAAACCTATAAAAACTTTCTCAAAAGGCATGCAAATGAAGGTATCATTAGCGATAGCTTTGTCACACCATGCAGAGTTAATTATTATGGATGAGCCAACAGCAGGTTTAGATCCAATCTTTAGACGAGAGTTCATAAATTTATTACAAGAGTTAATGCTTGATGGTAGTCGTACTATCTTTATCTCTACACATATTACAACTGATTTAGACCGTATTGCAGATTATATAGCTTTTATGCAGAATGGGAAATTAACATTTAATCATTCGGGTCATGAGTTAGCTGAAAATTATGCACTAGTGAAAGGAGGGCTAGATCTTCTAGATAGAGACACTGAAAAAGCATTTGTGCATGTTCATCGTGCATCAACGGGATTTGAAGCTTTAACGAAAGATAGAAGTTCTGTAAATGAAGTTTTCGGAGACAGTGTTGTAATTGAACGTGCCTCTTTAGAAGATATAATGTACTACTTTAAGGAGGAGTTGAACCATGCTTAATTTGATCAGACGTGATGTTATATTGCAGAAAAAGTATTTGGTGGTTTTTATCCCCTTTATTTTAGTCTTTGTTATTTTTGACACATCACCAGTTTTGGTATTTCTCGTTGCTAGTATTTATATCCCCTTTAATACGTGTGCTTACGATGAGAAAGCAGAAACGAATATTCTATTAAACTCCTTACCGTACACTCGTAAAGAAATTATCTCATCACGTTACATAGGTGCTATTGTATATATGTTTTTAACTATTGTAGTAACAAGTTTAACCCTGTTTGTTTTTGATAAACCTTTTACAATTACTGATATTGTAATCAGTAGCGGATTATTTTTATTGTTTGTTGCTTTTACTTTTCCGTTATTCCAAATATTCAAGTCAGGCTACCTTACATTAGTAGTTCTCATTAGCTTTATTATTCTAACTAAAGTAACAGAACCTATTGTGCCATTTATAAGTGATTTTATTGTTAATATACCTTTACAAATTTTATATATGAGCGCGGTAATTACTATAATCACAATCTATGCTATTTCATGGGGAATTACTACAGTTATTTATCAGCGAAAAATATTCTAAATGTAGTTTTTACTATTAAACATTTTTTTAACTCCTTTCAGCGGGTGTTTTCGTAATGAAAGGGAAACCTAAAATAACCTAAAATGAATTTTTTTGCCTTTGTTTCTGTTATTTATGATTTTGAAAAGAATAAAGAATATGAACCATATCTAGCCCATTCGAAACTTGTATAACTAAAGGTAGAATGGACGCGTTCAAATGAATAGTTAGATTTTAGGACCATTAAGGAGTTACTTTCCTTAATGGTTTTTATATTAGTATAGTGTTCGCTTCGTTATATAGGTCTCAATACTTAATATGTTAGAAATGTATTTATATTAAAAAGACTATATTATTTGTAGTGGGTATCTTAAGTCTTTTCGATTGATTATATCCAAAAAGTGCTATAAAAAATGAACAATTTAGCACCGTCCTACCAGTGATTGCCTGACTATAATAGATAATGTTTCAAAAATCACAAGAATTAGGAGGGGAAATATTAGTATTGAAGTTACATTATAATATTTATTTGGTAGAGAGATTTTCCTCTGTAAACATTATACGAATTCAAGAATATATTGAAGAATATCTAAAGATGAAGTCCATTAAGGATGTGTCTACTCAGATTACTGAAGGTGAAATTAGTTACCTTGTCCATATGGAAACGGATATTTATGAAGAGTTAGCATCAAAAGTTTTGAATCAATTTGATTATGAACTATCTGAATATACTATGTTTCTACACAATCATTGTCATTTTACTAGATATAATGATAATAATGATATCATTCATGCAGTAACAGCTTATCATGTAAGTGAAAACGTGTGGGAATTTTATTACGGTGGTATTTTAGATGTGCCAAAAAATACTGGTACTGTAGAGGGGGGGAAATTACTGTATATATAAATTGGAGTTAGATCCTTCAGATGAACCAAGAAAAAACCTTGGAAAAATCCATTGATGATTGGCTGCAAAATAATAGTTAATATGAAAAAACGGTTATCTTTCTAGTAGGGGAATTGTCTATTATCATATTTACCTTAATAAAAGAGATTTAAATAAGTGATTAGAAGAATAAAGAGGCTGCCATATTATTTTTGGTAGCCTCTTTCATTTATCGAATACAGCAGAATTGTATAATTTCAAATATGAGCATAATGCTAACAACCTTGAACGAACCGTAGTACATTTAGTGGAAATTAGCACGTTATCCACATTTTTATAGCAAAAAACATGTTTGATAGGAAATTTTAAAGCAAATTTTTATTTTAAGAAAAGGGCTTTTCTTGCTACAGGTTCCTATCTATACTATGACATAACGAATAGAGCGGTCAGATTCGAATAAACCAGAAGAGGGGTGCGAATATGCAGAATTTTGAAACGGTTGTTGAACGAAAATGTGAGCAACTTTTACTAAAAGCCTATCATTTCGGTGCATCAGATTTACTATTAGTTCCGGAAAGTGAGCGATATCGTATTTATTTTCGCAAATATGATAAGCTACTCCAAGCAGGTGAGTTACCAAACGATCTTGCGGAACGAATGATTTCCTTTTATAAATTTTCAGCGGCATTAGATATTAGCGAGCGGCGAAAACCCCAAAGCGGCTCCTTCCAAAAAGCTATGGAACAAGATCAATATGCCTGTCGTGTCTCGACACTTCCCTCCGTATTTTTAAAAGAAAGCCTAATTATCCGTCTACTTCTACAAAATCATACATTCCCACTTACTTCCTTATCTTATTCCAAATATGCAGCAAACATGTTGATGGAACTAGTGAAACATCAACAAGGACTTTTATGTTTCACAGGTGCAACAGGCTCTGGTAAATCAACATCCTTGTATTCTCTTATCCATTACTGTTCGACAGAGTTAAATCGTCATGTCATTTCTTTAGAAGACCCTGTAGAAAATAATCAAGCTAATCTTTTGCAGATTCAAGTAAACGAACGAGCTGGCGTTACATATGCTGCAGGCTTAAAGGCAATTTTACGCCACTCACCGGACGTTATTATGATTGGTGAAATACGTGATAAAGAGACTGCAAAAATCGCGGTCGAAGCTTCGTTAACAGGCCATTTAGTGGTCTCGACCATTCATGCTAAGGATTCGGTAAACTGCCTTTATCGATTTATTGACTTAGGTATTTCAGTTGAAGAACTCCGTCAAACTGTGGTAGGTATAGTAGCTCAAACACTTTTTCAATCTCCCATAATGCAAGAAGAACGCCGTGCATTGTTTGAAATATTAAGCGATGTTCATCTTCAAATGGCCATCCAAGCAATTATGCAAAAAACTAGCTATGAGCTACCACATGATTTAACACTTGCAGGTCAAAAAGAAATGATAGAGAGTCATCACTATGCGAATACGAAAGTTTATTGAAAGAATTCACTTGGCTTACAATAAGGCAACAAAATGGCGCGTAAAGGAGCAAGCCCATTTTTTTAGTCGATTAAGCGTGTTAATGCAGGAAGGTTATTTATTTCCGCAGGCTATTTCTATTCTTTTACCTCATCATATTGAAGCACATGAAGACATACAAAAGCTAATCAATGAAAAGCTAAGACAAGGAGTCGGTGTTTCAGGAGTGTTTGAAGCATTACAACTTCCAAAACACCATTTAGTAGCCATTACAGTTGCAGAAAACAATGGACATATGGTAGAGACGTTAAAAGGCGTGGCGAAGCAAATGACTTTGAGTGAAACGATGAAGAAAAAATTAATGAAGCTACTCCTATATCCAGTAGTACTTATTTTATTTATGTTGCTGTTGTTTATAGTGTTTCGCACCATATTCTTTCCTAATATCGAAAAAATGGTGACTAGTCGAACGTCCGGCACTGAGGAGACAAGCATTGCTTTGTCAAAAGCACTATTGCATTTTCCTGATGTATTAATGTTCGCGGGCATAGCAGTATTTTGTAGCGTTTTGATTTTTTATCTTTATCTCAAACGACGTCCGATTGCTCGCCAATTAAATATTAACCTTAAAACTCCTTTGATTCGGATTTATATACGAATGTCTTTGACGAGACAATTCGCTGCTTATTTAGGGAGTCTGCTACAAAGTGGGTTTTCTTTACAGGCAAGCCTACGAATTTTAGAGGAGCAGCGACTTCAACCGTTTCTACAATATCTAGCGCGATGTATAAAGGATCGTGTTATTTTAGGTGATACGCTAACACAAGCAGTTAATTTGATGACGATATGGCAGAAGGATTTCTCGACATTTGTCGAACATGGAGAGCAAAGTGGCTATTTAGGAAAAGAGCTAGTACTGTACAGCGAATTATTGACAGAAAAGCAAGAGCAACTATTGCATAAAATCCTTGCGTTTGTGCAGCCAACCTTCTTTATCATTATTGCGATGTGTATAGTTGCCGCATATGTAAGTTTATTATTGCCAATATATCACATGATTGAACTAGTATAGGAGGATAATAATGAAACGTATAAAGCAGCAAGCAGGTTTTACCTTGATTGAAATGTTAATTGTTCTTCTAATTATTTCCATATTAATTTTAATTACAATCCCTAATGTTACAAAACATTTTGCTACCGTCGATGAGAAGGGCTGTAAAGCGTATGTGAGCATGGTACAAGGGCAGGTAGAGGCCTATCGAGTAGATTTTATGGCTTATCCAACAATTCAAGATTTGGTAGCGAAAGGCTATTTGAAGAAGAATGAAACGACCTGCCCTAATAAAGAAGAGATTATGATAACTAAGGATGGGGAGGTACGATTGGCGAAAACCTCTACCGATACTGGTTCTAGTAACTGATGGATGTTATTAAAGGCGAGCGTGGCTATACGTTTGTTGAAATGCTAATTGTATTGTTTATCGTTATGTGTTTGTCGGCGATTGTCGTCAAGTATTCGCTAAAAGCAGCGGAGACTAGGGAGCTTGAGCAATTTTTTACACAAATTCAATTAGATATCCAATATATACAAACTTATAGTATGCATCAAAGGGAATATATCTCGATGAAGTTTGAGAATTCATCAAAGAGATACATTATTAAAAAGAATATTTTTACAGAATTATATGAACGTCCTTTTCCGGAAGGGGTTGAGTTTATGCCTGCATCGAGTTCAATTTACACGATTATATACAACTATAATGGGAACGTTATGACGCCGGGGACTGTTTATTTTAAAACGCCTCAAGGCAATAAAAAGGTTGTGATTACATTAGGACGAGGGAGATCAAGGGTTGAATGAATCTGGTTATTCATTTGTGGAAACAATATTATCAGTAGTCATTGTCATGTTAATATGCACGACATTAATACCAGTTAGCTATACGATGAAAACGACTCTTTATAATAAGAAGTTGGAGGTTATCGCAGCTGAAACGGCCTACGAAGGCTTAAAGCATTATCGCTATCTAAAGCAAACGGAAGGCACTAAAACAGTTGAAAATATAGAATTTCAGTGGTTTATGAATGGGCAAGGGATATGCGTAAGCTTTCAAAATACGCGAGAATTACGTAAAAAATGTATACAACTGACAGGTGAAGTCGATGAATGAGAGAGGCTATACATTATTAGAAGCATTGTTTCAATTAGTTGTATTTGTGCTTATTGCGCATCTTGTTGTGTTCATTATGCTTTGGTTTGCTGAAATGAAAACAACGGTGCTATCTGATGAACAATCAAAGTGGGAGCTTTTTGTTTATGATTTGAATATGTATATAAATGATATTTCTTCATTTACGATTCGAAAAGATCAAAAGAGAATAACCTTCCAAGTAGCAGATACCATTCATAATATTGATTGTTACAACAATATTATTCGTGATCAAGTAAATGGTGGTCATGTACCGATGCTGATTGGTATTAATAAATGCCAGTTCAAATATGAAGAAAATATGTTAACAGTAGCTGTTGAACTTCCAAGTGGTAGTAAAAAGGAGCGAACTTTCTATGTTCCAGTTATTGAAAAATGACAAAGGGGCTATTTTTTTAATTGCGATTGCATTATTATTTTTTGTAACTACTTTTGTCCTTACGTATTGTACGTCTTATGAGATTCAGTTTCGAACATATGAAGGCCTAGAAAAGCTGAATGTTCGAGCTACGATAAATTTATTAGGACAAATTTTGTCAGACAGTGTAGAATCGTAGTTATAAGAAGGTGATTCGAATGCGAAAAATATATTTAGTTGGCTTTATGGGCTCCGGAAAAAGTGCGTTAGGAAGACGTTTAAGCTATTTGTTAAAGATGCCTTATTACGATATGGATCGTGAGATTGTTAGACAGCAGGGTATGACAATTCCGCAGATATTTGAAAAATACGGAGAAGCGCGTTTTCGAGAAATAGAAACAGAATTTTTGAAAAACTTCCGAGACGAAGCTTGTATTATTTCAACAGGCGGTGGAGTGGCAATCAATGCTGAAAATCGAAAAATAATGAGACGTAGTGGACTCGTATTTTTTTTAGATGCGACATTCGAAGATATTTACAAACGAATACAGCATGATCCGAACAGACCGATTGTACAGAGCTCGACGAAAGAGGATTTAGAGCAGCTGTATCATTACAGAAGAAAGTTCTATCGTGAAGTAGGGCATATACAAGTGTTAACGGAGGGGAGAACAATCCGCCAAATTCTTGAGTATTTAGTATTCCAAGTTAAAAGGCTAAAAAGCGAACTATGATACATTATGTTTATTTTAATGTTCGTGTTTTAATATAAATTAAAAAATGATTGCCTTTTCAATGCAATTAATGTTAGGATATAGACAAATAAGTTACTTAATGTTCATTGAATACTAAATAGTACCAAGTTGAAACTTGGGCGGATGATTATACGGGGAGAGCACGTGTAGACGTCACCGAAGGAGCAAGTAACAAAGTGTTATGAATCTCTCAGGTAAAAGGACTCGTATAAGACGCAACTCTGGAGAGAGCTGTATTACAACAGCCACCAAAGGGGAAAGCCGGCTGATTGGCATTGTAGCAATGCGAGCCAGTCTGGTGTAACTTTCAGGTGCAAGGACAGAGAATCCCGAAAAGGGGTTCGTCTGTCTTTTTTTATGTCTAAATGTTTTACCTAATGTTGTTAGTTCCTCTTTATTTGGATGAACAAACAGGGAAAGCATGACTGTACAACTAAAAAAACAGACGAACTACTACAAGTAAAAATGTAACGAACAATAAGGGGGCAAAAACAATGACGAACGAATTAAAACGTACACCTCTATTTGAAGAATATGCAAAACATGGCGGTAAAACAATTGACTTCGGTGGATGGGAATTACCAGTGCAATTCTCTTCTATTAAAGAAGAGCATGATGCAGTACGTAATCGTGCTGGCTTATTTGATGTATCACATATGGGTGAGATTTTAGTAACTGGACCTAATTCACTAGATTTTTTACAAAATCTTTTGACAAATGATATTTCCAAAATTGCAGTAGGTCAAGCGCAATATAATGCAATGTGCTATGAAGATGGTGGTGTTGTCGATGATTTATTAACGTATAAATTAGCAGACAATCATTATTTATTATGCGTGAACGCATCAAATATTGAAAAAGATTATGATTGGATGATGGAAAATCAACATCAATATGATGTGACGATCGACAACCAATCAGAGGCTTATGCACAAATTGCCCTTCAAGGTCCATTAGCAGAAGAGCTTCTTCAAACATTAACAGAGACTGATTTACAAACGATTAAATATTTCCGTTTCCAAGCAGATGTTGAAGTTGCTGGTCATCAAGCATTAGTATCTCGTAGCGGTTACACAGGAGAAGATGGTTTTGAACTATACGGCTCTCCAGAAGATATTAAAGCATTATGGAGTAAAATCTTAGAGGCTGGAAAAGACAAAGGTGTAGTTCCTGCAGGTTTAGGCTGCCGTGATACACTTCGTTTTGAAGCAGGTCTTCCATTATACGGGCAAGAGCTATCAGCAACAATTTCACCTCTTGAGGCTGGTATTGGTTTTGCTGTGAAGTTAAATAAAGAGGACTTTAATGGTCATGATGCATTAGTGGCGCAAAAAGAAAATGGGCTGTCACGTAAAATTGTGGGCATTGAAATGATTGATAAAGGAATTCCTCGTCATGGCTACAAAGTGTTTAAGGATGGTAAGGAAATCGGTGAAGTGACAACAGGTACACAGCTTCCTTCTTCTAAACGTAATGTTGGTCACGCATTAATTGACAGTCAATTCGCAACTATCGGAACTGAATTAGAAATCGAAATTCGTGGTAAGCACTTAAAAGTAGTAACAGTTGAAACACCGTTTTACAAGCGTTCAAAATAATATTGAAAAGAGGGACCTACATTTATGAAACATCGTTATTTACCAATGACGGAGCAAGATAAACAAGAAATGTTAGACGTAATCGGTGTATCCTCAGTTGATGAGTTATTTGAGGATATCCCAGAAAAAGTACGTTTTAAAGGCCTATATGATATTAAAGAAGCAAAATCTGAATCAGCTTTATTAAAAGAATTAACGGCAATGGCTGCGAAAAATAAAGATACAAATGCTAACGTATCGTTTTTAGGTGCAGGCGTATACAACCACTATAAACCGGTTATCGTGGACCATGTTATTTCTCGTTCAGAGTTTTACACAGCGTATACTCCTTATCAGCCAGAAATTTCTCAAGGGGAATTACAAGCAATTTTTGAATTCCAAACGATGATTGCAGAGCTTACAGGTATGGATCTAGCAAACTCTTCTATGTATGATGGAGGAACGGCATTAGCTGAAGCTGGTATGCTTGCAGCTGGCCATACACGCCGTAAGAAAATTTTAGTATCTGAAACGGTTCATCCCGAGTATCGTGATGTCGTTGCTACATATGCATACGGTCAATCCATTGAAATTGTTACGGTTCCACAAAAAGATGGTGTGACAGATGTAGAAGCTTTAAAGGAATTAATTGATGATAATACGGCAGCTGTTATTTCACAATATCCTAACTTCTTTGGTCAAATAGAGGACTTACAAGTAATTGGCGATATTGCGCATGAGGCAAAAAGTTTATTTGTTGTCTCTTCAAATCCGCTTGCACTAGGAATTTTAACACCACCTGGTAAGCTAGGTGCTGATATTTGTGTAGGGGATGCACAGGTCTTCGGTATTTCTGAAGCATTCGGTGGCCCACACTGTGGTTTCTTTGCAGTAACAACGAAGCTAATGCGTAAAGTTCCTGGTCGTCTTGTTGGTGAAACAGTAGATGGTGAAGGCCGTCGTGGTTATGTTTTAACATTACAAGCACGTGAACAACATATCCGTCGTGATAAAGCAACGTCTAATATTTGTTCGAACCAAGCGCTTCTTGCACTTGCTGCTTCTGTAGCAATGACTGCTCTAGGTAAAGAAGGCGTTCGTGAAATGGCTATGCAAAATATCGCGAAAACTCGCTATGCTAAAAATGCCTTTGAAGCGGCAGGCTTCACAGTAGCATTCCAAGGTGCACACTTTAACGAAATAGTTGTGAAGTCAAATAAATGTGTGAAAGAAATTAATAAAGGCTTAATTGAAAAAGGTATCATCGGTGGTTATCCTTTAGGTCAAACATATGACTCTCTTAAAAATCACGTGCTAATCGCTGTAACAGAATTACGCACGAAGGAAGAAATTGATGCACTTGTTGCAGAAATGGGGGCTCTTAATGCATAACGAAAAACAATCACTCATTTTTGAAATTTCCAAAGAAGGTCGCGTAGGCTACAGCTTAGAAGCACTTGATGTACCAGAGGTTGATCTTGCAGATTTACTTCCTGCAAACTTAGTACGTGCGGAAGCAGCGGAATTACCAGAAGTATCTGAACTTGATATTATGCGTCACTATACAGCACTATCTCGTCGAAACCACGGTGTAGACTCTGGCTTCTATCCTCTTGGTTCTTGTACGATGAAATATAATCCTAAAATTAATGAGGCTGTTGCACGAATTTCTGGCTTTGCTAATGTGCACCCATTACAGGATGAATCAACAGCTCAAGGTGCAATGGAGCTTCTTTACGATCTACAAACTTCATTAGTAGAAATTACAGGTATGGATGAAGTGACATTACAACCAGCGGCGGGTGCACATGGTGAATGGACAGCATTAATGATGATTCGTGCCTTCCACGAAGCAAACGGTGAAGGCCATCGTAATAAAGTTATCGTTCCTGACTCTGCTCACGGTACTAACCCAGCATCGGCAACTGTTGCAGGCTTTGAAACTATCACTGTAAAATCAGATGAAAATGGCTTAGTAGATATTGAAGATTTGCGCAAAGTAGTTGGTTCTGATACAGCTGCATTAATGCTAACAAACCCAAATACACTTGGTCTATTTGAAGAAAACATTATCGAAATGGCAGAGCTTATTCACTCTGTTGGCGGTAAAGTATACTATGATGGTGCAAACTTAAACGCAGTTATGAGTAAAGCGCGTCCTGGTGATATGGGCTTTGACTGTGTACACTTAAATTTACACAAAACATTTACAGGTCCTCACGGTGGCGGTGGTCCTGGTTCAGGTCCAGTAGGTGTAAAAGCAGATTTAATTCCATTCCTTCCAAAACCAGTTTTAGTAAGAACAGAGGAAGGAACGTATCACTACGATTACGACCGTCCACAATCAATCGGACGTGTTAAACCTTACTACGGTAACTTTGGTATCAACGTACGTGCATACACTTATATCCGTACAATGGGTCCAGATGGCTTAAAAGCTGTAACAGAATATGCAGTACTAAACGCAAACTATATGATGCGTCGCTTAGAGCCATTCTACGATCTACCATATAACCGTCATTGTAAGCATGAATTTGTATTATCAGGTCGTCGTCAAAAGAAACTTGGCGTTCGTACTTTAGATATCGCAAAACGTCTGTTAGACTTTGGCTACCATCCACCAACAACTTACTTCCCATTAAATGTGGAAGAGGCATTAATGATTGAGCCAACAGAAACAGAATCTAAAGAAACATTAGATGCATTCTGCGATATAATGATCCAAATTGCAAAAGAAACAGAAGAAAACCCATCAATCGTACAAGAAGCACCACATACAACAGTCGTATCTCGTTTAGACGAAACACGCGCTGCTCGTACACCTGTGCTTCGCTATCAAAAAGCATAATTAACTGCCATAAGGCGTCCAATAAGTATTTAGATACTTGTTGGACGCTTTTTTTTAGGAATTTTAAAGGCAAAATAGCCAGATCAATGAGACAGAATGGGAATATCGAAAACTTACAGTTGATCTTCACATAAGCTATACATCTTTAGATTCCTTTTTAATACTTAAATAAGTGAATGACCTCCAAACATATTCTAACGGCCCGAAGCGGAATTTGGATAACCATAGCTTACTAAAAATCACTTGGAACACAAAAATGACAATGGCAATGATGATAGCTGTCGTTAAGTGGAGTTTTCCGTATACGCCGAATGCAAATGGTCCAAATAAAAATGTACATATAATAGATTGGCCGATATAGTTTGTGAATGCCATTCTTCCAGGGAACGCTAACCACTGTAAAACTTTCTTCCCTTTCACGGTGTGATAAATAAAGATTAAACTAATGGCATAAAAGATTGTTAGGAGTGGTGAGCTAATATATTGAACACCTGAAAAATTTTCTAAAAGGAAAGGCAAGATCCAGCACAATGTTCCACCAAAAATAAATGTAAGCAACCACGTAATGAAATAGCCTTTTCGATATTCTTCAAAACGGTGAAGCCATTTTTTCTTCGCAACAGCTGCTCCGAATAAGAACATTAGTAAGTACGGAAGATTTGTAAATAAATAAAGTATAGGGTTGCCTAGAGAAAGAACATATAATCCATTACGCATTGTATAATAAGTTCTTTCCATAAAATTAGCATTCATTAATTCTTGAATACTTCCATTTTGATGGGCATCTATCGTAAATTGCATAAGCTGACGACTTTCCACTGACATTGTCATTGACATCATCGTAGAATCGGAGGATAGAGCTCCTAACGTATATAATCCAAAATATAAGCTATATAAAGTTACGCTAATGATTAACATAGCATTAGGTTTTAACTTATGCATGAAAAGGAGTAATAACCCCAAGATTGCATAGTCTGTTAAAATATCTCCGAACCAAATGAAATAAGCATGGATACAACCAAAAATAAATAACGCAATAAGTCGTCTAGAATAAATTCCCCAAAAGTTTAGTTGCTTTGCGGCGGCTCTTTCCTGCATAATAACCATTCCAAAACCGAACAACATAGAAAACAACATGACAAATTTTCCATCGACAAACATAGTAAGAATAGTATGAACGGTATAATCGGCTTGAATCCAAAAAGAAGTCCATTCATTTTTAAAACTTAAATCTTCCTGCATGTAGGCAGGGTAAAGGAACCAAACAATATTGGCTAATATGATTCCTAATAATGCGAACCCCCTTAAAACATCGAGTGTTTCAATCCGCTCTTTGGAAGATATAGGTAAAAGCTTTTGCTTCATATAATCATCCATCCTTTTGATTAATATTTTGTTCATTTAACAAGTGGTTCCTGTTGAAAAAACCTTTGTTAATGAAACTTTAAATGATAATTATCAAGATTTTATAAGGAAATTGAAGGATTGTAATTTGTGAAACGAAGAGTTAGATGGGAAGAGGGATTTATCAATAAATAAAATAAGAAGATAGAATATGTTTTTTTATATAAAAGTTATGGAAGTTTATAATAGTATCAAAGCTAAACATTTTGAAAATTAGTACAATATGTAGAATTGCTACTTAATCTATTATTTATTTAGCGAAATGTAGAAAATATTGTTGATTAAAAGTAAAACGGTAGTATAATGGAGGTGTAGTTACATTTATGGTTATTAATTCCTTGTAAATAATTGTTAATTATATTTCGGGAAGTGTAACTATAAAAAAATTAATGAAATGAGGAGATATTATGATTAACATGATTCAATATTTAGAGCAAAATCCGTCGTTGATAACTTTGTTAAAAGAAAAAAAGGCTTCTCTACTTGGTGTTACAGAACTTGAACTAAATGCGATCATTACATCCTTTGATGAAGAGGTACGATTAGAAAGTACAGGCTTTTGGTTCTAAAAGCTTTTAAAAAAAACTGGCTTTGGCTTGCTATAAGTACTTATCTCATATTGGGATGCTATTTACTTTATGTTACTTATAGCACGCCTTTTTTGGGAATTAAGTTAAAAGAAGAGAATGGACAATGGTTAGTAATTGAACCATATTCTAAGGGATGGGCAGATTCGCATGGAATTTCAACAGGAGATATTATATTAGAAGTTGATGGCGAAAATATTAATGAAAATATAAAATATGATCCTATTATTAGGGTCGCTAAAGAGTTAACGTTGGTGAAGGAAGATAGACAGTTAATTCATATACAAATAGACGCATTGGCCATTCCTGAACAACTTTTGTATATATTGATTCTACCGGCATGTTTTTACTTATTAAGTCTAATTATTTCTATCTTCTTATATTATAAGCAAAAGAATTCGAGTTTGATAAATTTACTTATTTTGTTTATTCTTACAGTATCTTTGGCTTATGTTAGTATTGGTGCATCTGGAAGGTTAGATAGTGTTGGAACTGTCGTAAATCGAAGTAGCATGATTCTTTGTCTTGTTCTATTGATTCACTTTTTAAGAAATTATTTTTTATTTTTCCATTTAAAATGGCTATTAATTTACAACATTAAAATAATATATGTAGTACCTTTAGTGATAGCTGTTCTTAGCTTTTTTAGTATTGTCTATCCGTCTATGAATCCTTTATTTTCTAATTTTACTCTATGGTTATTTTTTATTTTATTAATAATAATTTTTAGTGTTTTAGGGATAGGGTATTTAAAATATAAAACCCCTCAATTGAAAGTGTTTTTATTAAGCATTATTATCCCTTTCTTACCATTTCTTTTTTTATTTGCTATACCAGAAATTATTTTCCGAATGCACCTACTCTCCGGTGAAGTATGCTCTTTATTCTTGATTCTTATCCCATACGGCTTTATATGCACACAGCTCACTGAACGTATATTTGATATGGAATACTTTATTACTCGTTTACGCCATTATTTTAATTTTTCATTTGTTTTTACTAGTTGGCTGTTATTGGGCCTTTATTGGCTTACTGATTTATCTATTTCAAGTATGACAGAAATTTTCTTGTTTACGTTCTTTTCATTAATAGCACTTTTCTACATTAAAGAGAAAATAGATTATCATAAGCGAAAAATTCTTTTTTCAACTAAAGGGGATTATATCCATCGATTGTATACGACTGTTGATAGTATTGGAAGGGTCGTAAAGATTGAAGACTTGCTTGAGAGATTTGTTCTAGAAATTGCGTTACATCTTGAGATTAAACATGTTTACGTATTAACCTACGATTTGCAAACACATCAAATTACTTCCACAGTCACATCCAAAGAATATACTCAAAATCAATTGAACGAAATACAGCTTGAGCAACTCCGCTTGGGAGATATAAAGAAGACAGAGCATTTTTATATTGCCTTTATTCACCAAGATGTAAATTATAAAAGACTACTAATCATAGACCATAATAAATCTATTCATCTAAAGGATGAGGAATTATTATGGCTTGAATTATTGCTTTTATATGTAAATAATTTTATAGAAAATACGAAAATGGTGGAAGATTTATTAGAGCAGTTAAAGCATATGAAAGAGGCTGATAAAAGTCAGCTACCATGGCTCAATAAGTTGCTTTGGCTTCGATTTGAACAAGAAAAATATCAATTAGCTCAAGAGCTTCATGATACGATATTACAGGAGCAACTCCATATTGCTAGGGAAATGAATGTATTTATCCATGCAAAGAAAAAGACGGATATTCAATCGGGTCTTCCAAAGATTCATGAACACATGATTACATCTTTAAAGGATTTAAGAGGTTACTGTGAAAATTTGAAGCCGCCATTATTAGATACATTAGGATTAAATGCTGCGCTTGAGAAGCTTATACAAAAAGTGCATAAGCGTGCTGATTTTGTTTTAATTTACACAATTGATCGGCTATATTTAGAGGATGAGCGTTTAAACTTGATGATTTATCGGCTGTTCCAAGAGTTAATGAACAATGCCTTGAAGCATTCACACGCCAATACTGTCGAAATTCATCTATTAGAAACAGAAGATGGTTTTGAAATTAATTATTCTGATGATGGTGTAGGATGTAAAATAGATGAAATCATTCTTGCTGATTCAATGGGGATCAGAGGAATGCAAGATAGGGTACAGGCCTTTCATGGACAGTTTTCTATCAACACCCATGTAGGAGAAGGAATGTCCATTCGAATTAAAGTAAATGAAAGGAATCATACCCATGCCTATGCCTACGACTACGATACTTATAATAGAAGACCAGCTCATAGTAGAGGATAATCGATGAATAGAAAGAAAGAGATGAACCATGTTCACACCTCCTAATCTTTTTGTACTGTGCAGAATGTATAGTACATGTATGGATTGGGAGGTTACTTTGTGTTCTAATACGCTTTTGCATGAAAAATGGATTCCAATTGCTGAAAATAGTGAAGGCGATTAGCTTCGTTTTAATACTGATCCAACAGAAGAAGTAGTGGGGTAAGAAGATGAAAAAACAAACGGCCCCGAACCGTCGGCCAACAAATTTGATATACTTTTTATCTATGTCTAGTATTTGTTGCCCGATTGCGTTAACGACTGCAAGCTTCGCAATAATAAGTACAATACTAATAATCGTTAATAACTGTATGTGTTTTTTTGATTTTGAGCCATTTCGCGTTTTGTATACATAATGCGGCAATGGCTAAAATACCACCAAACAAAGCAACGAAAAATAGATGACTAATCTCGTAGCTTCTTGTCCAATCTACATCTTTGCTTGTTAAACTAGGTTCGTAAAGATTTTCCATAATTCCACCAAGCTTCTTGTTTCCTATTAATAGTTGCATTATACATATATTTCTTAAAACTAGAAACACGTCTATGCTATTAGGCTCCTTAATCCTCATCAATATTCGATGATGTCTTTTTCTTTAGTCGTTTTGGAGCTCATTAATTCAAGTGAGCATCATTTTATGTAAAAACATAGAGGGGGAATAAATAGTATGAAAATCCGAGTGAAATCAAAATAGTATTATTTTATGTTTTGGAATAGGGAGGAAGTATGCTTTTTAGAACTTTTCTATAAAATGAAGAGAATTCTTAAGAAAGTAGCCGATATAATTCAATAGATGATAGAGGAGGTATGGAAATTTGAATAAAAAGTTACTTTTCACAGCAGCAGCTATTCCAGCAGCTCTATTTGTACCAACAGTCGCAGGGGCTGTGGGAGCTGATACAGTTACAGTCACAGGGAAAAATACAGTAAATGAAACGTTAAAAGCTTCTATCGAAAACTTACCAGCAAACTCAATTGTTAAAGGTTATCAATGGTACTATGTAGATGGTTCCAATGATTCAAAGAATAAACCAATCTCTGGTGCCACAGCAGCGTCATTTATAATACCAGTAGAAGCGGCAGGCAAAGCAGTTTTCGTGGAAGCGACTACAACAAATGGCGATAAGTATAAGAGTGAACCCCGTTCGATTAATGAATTAAAACTTTCAATAACTGCGCCAAGAATTGAAAGTAGTTCAAACTATGCAGTACCTGGTGAATTGGTACAAGTAGGAGGGGCAATTGTAACCGATGATGCTGGGGCAAAGTTACAAAGCAATCAAATTAAATACAGCTATCAATGGTTTTATAAAGTTGGTGAATCCTTCACAATAATTGATGGAGCTACTAACGACACATACAGAATTCCTACTAATGCTTTAACTGATGGCATCACAGATATTATGGTTAAAGTACAGGCAAAGGTAGGAACATCTTTGGTAGAATCTGTTGTTTCTGATGTGGTAACAGTATCTAATGAACCATCTGATTCAATGATTGAAGAAATTAAAACTTTATTAGTAAATGACAACAAATATAATGTAACAAGTCTAGAATCTTTTAAGGCGGAAGTAACGGCATTAGAAAGTAAATATCAAGCACTATCGGCTGCAGCAAAAGCGAATGTGAAAAATTATGATGTATTAAAGAGAGCGGTTGTAGATGTAGATTTAATAAGCAAGTTAAATGAGAAAGTAGATAAGGTTAATGAAGTGAATGAAAAAGATCTGTCAAAATATTTAAAAGAAATTGAAGAGGCCTATGATAAGTTGGATTTATTACAACGTAGCTTAGACCTAAACGATGCCTTATACAATAGCATTAAAAACATTTTGAAAGATACGTCAGATATCGAAGACTTTAAAGAAGTTAGAAGACTAAATCAGGCAATTGTTGCATTATTAGACTATAAAAATTCTTTTGTTACGTATGTACCTACTAGCATCGAATCTTTAAAATCAGCAGTAGAAACAATTGAAAAGGATATAGCAAAATTATCTCAAAATTACCGAGCAACTGTTCAAAATCAAGCAATTTTAAGTGATGCTAAGTCGGACATCAAAAAAATTGAACAATTTATTAAACTTTTCGATAAGCTGTCACCTAAAGATACACCTAGCAAACAGGTGACTACAGCAAAATCAATACGTACGGCTTATGAAAAACTAACATATAAACAACTACAACTAGTACCAACAAATTATATGAATACATTACTTCAAGGTGAAAACGCAGAAAACAATCAAATAGACAACTTAAATAGAGAGATTGACAGTTATGTCGGAGATGTGGATGACAGTTACCCTATAGATCCATCAAAAGATTCTTGGCAAGGACATGTCAATAATGTAAACCGTATTATTAATGAATATAAGGGTTTAACGAAAAATTCAGCGGCGAAAATTGTCGGTTATGATAGCTTGGTAACTTTACAAAAGGATTTTAAAACAGCTGAAAAAATGATTAAGGACATGGACGCTTATCAAAAGCTTTCAGAAACGCCAGGGGTAGCTGAAAGTAAGTTAAAAACGAACTATACGAATGTACTGAAAGCTTATAATAAGTTAACTAGTTTACAACAATCACTTGTTTATAATGCAAACGATTTTTTATTAAATACACCGACTATTACAGTTAACGTAAATGGTAAGGAACCTGCTGATAAAGCGGCTGCATTGGCTTTAAAAACCGAAGTTGAGAAGCTTGCTAATGTAACGAAATATACATTTGCGCAATTCGAAAGTGCTGTAAATGCAGCAACAACAAAATATAAAAACCTATCTTCAGGTGGACGCAAATACGTAACAAACTATTATTTATTAACAGCTGCGAGTAAAGATCTTTCTGGTGTTAAGTCATTCCATAAAAAAGTGCAAACTGCCAGAGAAGAAACCGATGCAGCGAAACAAGCGAAAAAAATTCAAACAGTACAAACTGCATATGCTAAGCTACCTGCAAATCAACAGTATTTAGCAAAACAGCAATATGAAGATTTGCTTAATAATCGCCCTGGAGATGGGAATACACCAGATATCACAACATTAAATAATGAAATTGCAAATATTGTCTCAAATGATACGTATACAGTTTCAATAGAAAAAATTAAAGAGCTTTCAACCTACTATAATAAGCTGAGCTCTAGTGATAAAAAACGTATTACGAATGCGTCGATCTTAACAACAGCGGTTTCTGATGTGAAAAAAGTAGAATCATTTATGAAGACGTATGAAAAATCATTTACGAGTAACCCAACAACTGTCATTAAAGCTTTTAATAAGCTAACATCAAAACAAATGAGTTTAGTCAGTCCAGAAATACGACAATCCATTATCGATAAGGATAAAGGTCAACAACAGTCTAATGAAAGTGCTTTGAAATTAGTTGAATCAATTAATTCACTGCAAGTAAATGGTGAATATATTGATGATTTGGAAACTAAAGTAAAAGAAATCCGTACAACATATGATGGCCTTAGTGCTTCAGAAAAGAGCGTCGTAAAAAATTATTCTAAGCTAACACAGGCCGAGAGTGATTTAAAAAAGGTAGCTGATGTACATGCTCTTTATGTACCTTTGACAGACGATAATGCAGCAGCTCGTAAAGCTTGGCAAACTGCCTATGGTAAGCTCTCAAAAAAATTAGAAATTTTATATAAGAAAATGTATGTAAACGATTTATAAAATTGTTTAAAGCCCAAACCCCGGATAACGAAATTATTCGGGGTTTTAATGTGCGCGCCTGGTATGAGGATGTCGATAAAAATTAAAAGTTGGGTGATAAAACGTGAAAGTTTATCGATAAAATTCTAAAGTTGGATGACATTATGTTAAAAATTATTTGGATAAGTTGATTGGAGTGGAGACTGGGCGACTCCTTGGGGATCAGCAATAGAGGAACGAAGGCTAAAACCATCACATCCTGTGATAACGCCTTCGTGACCAACATCGTGTTGGCCCGAGACCCTGGAGCGCAGCGGATGTTTTCTGTGCGAAAGCGTAGTGTTAACGTAGCGGCAGCAAATGTTTTAACTGTGCGAAAGCGAAGCGACAGCAACAACAAAAGCGGCTCATCGGACGCCCCCAGGAAGCTCTGCTCTGCGCGAAAGCGAAGCGTCAGCGGCAAATGTTTTATCTGTGCGAAAGCGAAGCGTCAGCAACAAAGCGCCCAGTCGGAACGGAAATCAACCTACTCGTTTTGCGCAAAAGCTATACTTTATTTAATATGACACCCTTAATTTCATTGATGCCATTATTTTTCAGTAGAAAAAGCCCTTTTGTTAAATTTATCTTTTTTTATTTGTGTAGAATATCAATTCTTCGATATACTATTTATAGTTAATCTGTATAATAATTGAGAATTGTTTGTCAAAACAAAAGTAGTTTGACATAGAAGGTAGGAACTAAAGATGTATAAAATAGGTGTTGTTGGCCCAATAAAATCCGTAGAAAAAATTATCGAGTTAGCACATGAAATCGAACAGGATATGGAGTTTATTCCATATATTTATTCGATTGCTACAGAAACGAAACATCTTGTGGAAACCTATAATCAAGATGTTGATTTTTGGCTATTTTCGGGATACATACCTTATAAAATTGCTAGTCAGACAAGCGTATCACAGGATAAGCTAGCACATATTATCTTTTCTGAAGCGGCCATTTACAAAGGCTTTTTTGAGCAATCCTATAAAATGGGGAAAGTTATTGAGAATGTCAGTATTGATATTATCTCATCACCTGCACAAAAGGCGTCAGAAGGGTTGGCGGAGATAGAGAAAAATGTAAGGAACATGTATTTAAAGGAATTTGATGTGGCCATTGATCCGAAAGAATTATTTGATTTCCATTATGACCTATGGCTGAAAGGGAAAATCGATTTTGCGATAACATGTTACCCGTCAGTCGATGAAGAGCTGAAAAAGAGGGGCGTTCCCTCCTATTGGGTATCGCCTACAAGAACAGAAATTTACCATACTGTACAGCTATTTACCGAAAAAATTAAAACGTCGTATTATAAAGAAACGCAAATTGGTGCTGTCATGCTCGAAATAAAAGAATTCGATTCATTGAAGGAAAGAATGAAGCAAGGATATCGTATTCAATATTTAGAATTGCGCGTGAAGGAAAACTTACTGCAAGTATGCGAACAGATTGATGGCTCCTTAATCGAAGAAGGAAATGGGAGATATACAATTTTCAGTACTAGGGGTGCAATTGAAGGGCAGATTCAATTCATCAAGGAAAAAATGTACCAGCTGTCCATTGAAATGGAGGCAAAGGTCACAGCAGGAATAGGTTTTGCGCAAACGGTATTTAATGCCGAATTAAATGCGCATAGAGCTTTGCGTCAAACGAAGGAACATGAATCGATTGATATTGTCATGATTCAAGATGATGGCACAATGATTGAATCTGTCGGTAATAGCGAGGAGCTAACGTATTCTTATCGAGCTGAGGATCCCACTATCCTTGAAAAATTAAAAAAGGGCAGTGTTAGCATTAAAAACTTTACAAGAATACAAGCGCTAGTTCAAAAAATGAGCTGGAAGCATTTTACGACAAAGGATTTAGCCGCACAGCTTCAAATGAGTGAACGAAATGCACAGCGCATCGTGGTTGATTTATGTAGTGTAGGTTTAGCGGAAATTTGTGGAGAAGAATTACAGCATACACGTGGTAGACCAATAAAAATATATCAGCTTGTGATGTAGTCAAGCACTTGGAATATAAAATGTCCTAAACCAATGAATGGTTTTTAGGGCATTTTTTGTTTGGAGGAAATAGAAAGTTACAGAAAATTTTTAGTTATTGTTCGTTTTCGACGAATGTTTAAAAAGTGTAGATAAATCAACGGTTTCCCAGTTTTTATAACGTAGGATAGACACCATTTTTTATGCGACTATCTATTAAAAATTTTCAAAATAATATTGTCAATTTATAAAAAGTCGATTATTATACGAATATATAACGAAAATGTCGCTATATAAATGGGGCAAATTTTCTTAAATAGGGAGAGATGAGAAATAGTATATAAAGGTCGCAAAGGATATCGGAATGGAAGAATAAGAGTTTTGGTTGTCGCAATATTCGGTAACTAGAGAGCTTTTATAAATTGCAGCGACGCAGTTTAAACAATGGGAGGGATAGTAATGACAACGAATGAAATAACAAAAAAATCCAGAAATCTAATCCTTGTACTCTTATTTTTAGGATGGTCATTAGGAAATCTAGATCGTTACATCATGAACTATGCAGTAGTATCGATTACTGGTGATTTAAATTTAGATGCTTCTTCTACTGGAATTATTTTAAGTGCTTTCTTTTTAGGCTATGCAATTATGCAAATCCCTGGTGGCTGGCTGGCTGATAAGTTTGGTGCTAAAAAAATCTTACTTTTTTCAGTAATTATGTGGTCGATATTTACAGGTTTAACAGCACTAGCTTGGTCTTTAGTTGCAATGGTTATCATTCGATTTTTATTTGGTATTGGGGAAGGTGGGTTCCAACCATCTAGCGCTAAAATTATTGCGACGATTTTCCCGAGAGAAGAACGAGGACGAGCGATGTCAATTATGCTTTCCTCTGGAGGCATCGTTTCGTTAATCGTACCTTTACTCGCAGCTTATTTGTTAGGAACAATTGGTTGGCGTACGATGTTTGTTGTAATTGGTGCGATTGGTGCCATTATTGCATTTTTATATTGGAAATATATCAAACTTCCACATGAGGAAGTAGTGGAAAGTGGTAATAGTAAAGAAAACGCTTCTGCGAAAGTTAACTTTAAGGAACTCTTTAAGACACCGCTAATGTGGAATTTAATGATTGCTTATTTCTGTATTTATGCGGTGAACTGGGGGTTAGTTTCATGGATTCCAACGTACCTCCAAAAAAATCGTGGACTCGATTTAATGTCGATTGGTTGGGCGCAAACAATTCCAGCCATCACTACTATTATCGGTATTTATGGTAGCGGTTATCTCATTGATAAGCTGCCACGAGGAATGGACAAGATTTTAGGCTCGATTTCATGTGGAGTTATTGGTATTTTATTGTACTTCATGTTTACAGCGAAGTCGGTAACGATGTTTATTGGTTATCAAACGGTCGTTACTTTATTTATTGCATTTGTCATTACATTACTACCTGCCATTGTGTTAAAGAAACTACCTTCTTCTATTACAGGTTCCGCAATGGGGGTTGCTAATACAGGCGGGCAATTAGCTGGATTTGTAACGCCGATGGCAATCGGCTTTATGGTAGATGCTTTTAACGGTTCCTTCGATGCAGCATTTTGGATGTTAATTGGATTTGCAGGCATTTGTATTATTTCACTTTTAACGTTAAATGATCAAAAAGGAAGTCTTTTGAATTCATAATAGGGGGTATAAAAATATGAGTGTACATGAAAAAATTTCGTCATTAGTCGAGTCAAAAAGGGATGCTAGTATTCAATTAAGTGATGCTATCTGGGCAGTACCCGAACTTCATTTTCAAGAAAAGAAATCTGTTCAATATATGAAGGCAGCTTTAGAAAAAGAGGGCTTTGCAACAGAACTTGGAATTGCAGGTCTTGATACAGCACTAGTAGGAACGTATGGATCTGGAAAGCCGGTTATTGCCTTTCTCGGTGAATATGATGCACTCCCTGGTTTGAGTCAAAAAGGAGGGGCTACTCATTTCGAACCATTAGAGGACGGAAAAAGTGGCCATGGTTGTGGGCATAACTTATTAGGTACAGGAGCATTCTCTGCTGCTGTTGCGGTGAAAGATTACTTAGAGCAAAACAATCAATCAGCGACAATTCGTTTCTACGGTTGTCCAGCAGAGGAGAATGGATCAGGTAAAGCTTATATGGCGAAGGCTGGTATTTTTGATGATGTCGATATTGCAATATCTTGGCATCCTGGTACATTTACAACTGTGATGACTTGCAGCTCTCTAGCAAACTACGCTGTTACGTTTAAGTTTACGGGAAAAAGTGCACATGCAGCAGCAGCGCCACATTTGGGACGGAGTGCATTAGATGCAGTTGAACTCATGAATGTTGGGGTAAACTATTTACGTGAACATATCATTCCAGAAGCGCGCGTGCATTATGCGGTTACAAACACAGGAGGAACATCTCCAAATGTCGTTCAACCATATGCAGAGGTGACATACTTAATAAGAGCGCCTAAAAAGCATCAAGTACAAGAGATTTATCAACGTGTTGAAAATATTGCTAAAGGTGCAACGTTAATGACTGAAACATCGTTAGAAATCGCCTTTGAGGGAGCTGCGTCAAACCTTATTCCAAATAAAACACTATATGATGCGATGCAAAAACAAATAATGGATTTAGGAATGCCCACATATACAAGTGAAGATGAACAACATGCCCAAGCTATTTTTAATACATTTACGCCTGAAATTCAGGCATCATCGTTAGTGGGTCTAAAAAAAGAAGATGTTGTTCAACTACAAGGTAAAGTTATTGCGAATCACATCCCAAGTGTCCTACCAGAATTTATATTGGGTGGATCAACGGACGTTGGAGATGTAAGCTGGAATGTCCCAACTGTTCAATGTACAACTGTATGTATGGCACTAGGTACACCACTTCATACTTGGCAGGTTGTCTCACAGGGTGTTATGCCAATAGCACATAAAGGGATGTTACAAGCAGCAAAAATTATGGCTTGCACTGCTGTGGATCTAATTGATAATCCATCACTTATTGAAGAGGCTAAAAAAGAATGGAAAGAACGTCTAGATGGGGAGACTTATATTTCGCTAATTCCAGAAGATACTAAGCCTCCAAAACTTTAAAAAAGTTATACCAAAAAGAGTCTTCGTAGGGTAAACTATGGAGACTCTGTTTTTGCCTATTATTAAGTTTTTTCTTAGTTAAGTGTACTTATTGAGTAGTTATGGCGTAATATGCCGTTTTTTGAAAGGAGATCACAAAATGCCGACAGAACATATCAATCACAATAATAATCACCTTGCGGCAGAATGGGTGGAACAGTTTCGTTCTTTTGCTAAAGAGGGACAATGCGCAAGTTATATTCCTGCTTTAGCTGAAAAAGATCCGAATCAATTAGCGATTTCGATTATCGGTACTAATAATGACGAAATGAAAGCCGGAGAGACAACGGAACTATTTACGCTGCAAAGTGTTTCAAAGGTCGTTACATTTATTTTAGCGTGTATGGATCGGGGGTTACCGTACGTTTTAGAGCGAGTAGATGTTGAACCTACAGGAGATACCTTTAATTCCATCATTCGTCTTGAAAGCCATCAGCCTGGAAAACCTTTTAATCCAATGATTAATGCAGGGGCTATTACAGTATCCTCTATGCTTTCCGGAAATTCACCGCAAGAGAAGGTTTCGAAAATTCTCCAATTTTTAGAACAAATGGTTGGCAAGGAATTAAAGGTTAATGAAGAGGTTTATCAATCTGAGTGGCAAACTGCAAATCGAAATCGTTCATTAGCCTATTATTTAATGGATTCTGGCTTTTTAGACTGTCCTGTAGAGGAGGCATTGGAGGTTTATTTGAAACAATGTGCGATTGAAGTAAATGTTTCGGATTTAGCGATGATTGGATTAGTAATCGCCAATGATGGCTATCATCCTCTATCAAAAACACAGCTTTTTCCTAAGCAAGTAGCAAAATTAGCAAAGGCATTGATGGTTACTTGCGGTATGTATAATGCTTCTGGTAAATTTGCTGCATTTATCGGGTTACCCGCTAAAAGTGGCGTTTCTGGAGCGATTTTGGCGGCTGTGCCAAGTCATGCAGGCTTAGATTCACCTTTTCCTGCTGGGTGCGGTATTGGCATCTATGGACCAGCAATTGATGACATCGGGAACAGCGTAGCAGGAGTGAATTTACTTAAGCATATCGCTACCGAGTGGAATATGAATATTTTTTAACCAATGAAAGAAAGATGACTTCAGTATATGGAGTCATCTTTTTTTACTTCTTTCAGCGGATTTTTAAACATCCGCCAATATTATACCGTTAATTTGCAATAAAAAAGCCCTGAATAGCTTCACATTGCTTAAAGTGTCACTATCCAGGGCAATACAACTTAGCGTATTGCTTTCTTTCTTTTCATCTTATAAATAATCAGCAGCAAAATAAACCAAATTGGTGTCAATAGTAATGCTGTACGTGTTGCCTCTGAAATGAACATCACTACTAATAGAAATGCAAAGAAGGCAAGTACTAAATAGTTCACGAACGGAGTGAAAGGTGCCTTGAAAATTGATGCTTCATGAAGTGCACGATTTTTACGTTTATAGATGATATGAGAGATTAAAATAATACTCCACACCCAGATAAAGCAAATGGCACTAATTGTTGTCACAACACTAAAGGCGTTTTCAGGCATTAATTTACTTAGTAATGCACCAGCGGATACAACAATTGTAGACACAACAAGTGCGTTACTCGGTACACTGTTTTTATTGAGCTTTGCAAACGTTGGCGAAGCTTGCTTGTTGTTTCCAAGATTAAAAAGCATGCGGCTTGTAGAAAATAAACCACTATTACCAGCCGAAGCAGCAGATGTTAGAACGACAAAATTTATAATGCCTGCAGCAATTGGGATACCAACTAGTGTAAATACTTGTACAAATGGACTACTAGAGGCAGACATTTCATTCCAAGGATTAATGCATAAAATAACAAATAACGCCCCTACGTAGAATAATAAAATGCGTAATGGAATTTTGTTAATGGCAGAAGGAATATTTTTTTTTGGATTGGCCGTTTCAGCAGCAGAAACCCCTACTAACTCGACGCCAACAAAAGCGAAAACAACCATTTGGAATGCCATTAGGAATCCGTGTAGGCCATTCGGGAATAACCCGCCATGTGCCCAAAGATTTTCAACAGAAACTGTACCAGAGCTTGTTTGAAAACCTGTAAATAACATGAATAGTCCAATCACAATCAGTGCAACAATTGTAATGATTTTTATAAGTGCAAACCAAAATTCTAGTTCGCCAAATAGTTTTACAGTTAATAAATTCAACATTAATAACAGTACTAAACAGCCAATTGCAGGCACCCATTGTGGTATATCAAACCAATATTGTACATAAACGCCGACAGCAATAATATCTGCCATAGCGGTCATAATCCAGCAGAACCAGTATGTCCAGCCGGTGATGTAACCTGCCCAAGGACCTATGTATTCGGATGCGAAATCAGTAAATGATGTATAGCCAGCATTTGATAATAAAAGTTCACCTAACGCCCGCATGACGAAAAATAAGGCGGTTCCTACAATTAGATAGGCAAAGATGATGGAAGGTCCTGCTAAAGCAATGGCTTTACCAGAGCCTAAAAATAAACCAGTACCGATTGTTCCGCCAATCGCAATGAGCTGCACATGGCGATTTTTTAAATCACGTTTTAATTGTTGTTGTTGTTCCACGTTGCTCCCCCTCAAAGATACGTAAAAACTATGACTGGAAATAAAAAAGAGACTAGTAGTGACACTAGTCTCGTAAACGACAGAATAACAAATACCAATTGCGAATGTTGTATGCAAAAAAAGAAAACATTCGTGTGGTATAGCTTTCATGATGAAAGTTGATATTACTCCTCTGTCCTTTTGCCTGAGATAGTGAACCCTTCGGCGACGCAAAATGCGCTCTCTCCAGAACTGCTCCTGCTATAGTTTTATCCATAGCATTCATAGCTTGTATTGTATGTCTTATGACATTATTTTAAGATATTATACATCCTATCAGTGCTACCATAATTATTCAAGGGTAAATTTCAGTCATTTTCTGAAAAAAAGAAGATTGGAGTTCGTCTAGGTAAATATTTTACGAAAAATAGTATTTTTAGACATACGTTAAAATATGGATAATAGTTAGTGTTTGGTATGAAGGGTTAAAAGAGGCGAGGAACGTGTGAGGGAAGCAGCTAGAATTTGGGTACAGGAAGTTGAATGTGAGTATTATATTGCCTCACGTTGTTGCTCTACTTTTTTCTGGCCTAAGTACGATCAAGAACTTGGTGAGCAAGAAATAAGTTGTCAGACGTTAAACAATAAATATAATATAGTAGAAACTCAGAATTTTTTGCAAAAAAGAAACCATCTCATAGTCATTTGAGATGGTTTTTTTGTTTAAAACAAAGTGAGATAGGTATATATAAATAAATTTACTTAGTTTCCGTGAGTAAACTTATTTATAGCAGTCACTAATGCCTTAACGATTTTTAAAAATTATTTTTTGGACTTTATTTTACCTGTCCAAGTACGGAAGCCGCCTTGAAGTTGGTAAATTTGGTTGTAGCCACGTTTTTTAAGAAATAGAGCAGCACGTGCGCTACGGCCTGTATTTTGACAGTATAAATATACTGGTAAATCTGGGCGAATTTCTTTGTGACGTTGACGTAGAGTTGTTGAAGGAACATTTCGTGCACCAAGAATGTGACCTGCATCAAATTCTTTTTGCTCACGTACATCGATAAGCTGTGCTCTACGATAGCCTTCAATAAATTGTTCTTGTGTTAGGTTTGTTACGGCTTTTTTTAGTCGTAGTGCATTGATGCCGATATATGCAATTACAACTACTAAAATAACACCGATTGTGATAAGTATGTTCAACAAAATTTCTTACCCCTTTCTATCTTCTTTATTATTATAAAAGATGCGCTAGCGATAGTCCAATGAGTTTGATAAAATTAATTAGATTGTGGCTAGAATTAATCTATCTATATGTATGGATGTTATTAGTGAAAGGTCACAGAATCATTCCACTCCATTCTTAGAATTGGGTGGGTGATTACTTCAATAAAGAATAGAACTAAACCTAGGGTGTCAAAATTTTGTGAAGCATTATTTTTTGTCACGTTCGGAAAGGTTAATTTAATATTCGTAGGAGATGAAAATATGACAACTTGGTATTTTCTAAATTCAGGGAAATGTAGCCCATCTTTCAATATGGCATTAGACGAAGCATTACTCGATTGGCATAGTGAAGGTTTAATTCCACCGGTTATTCGTTTTTATGAGTGGGAGCCAGCAACACTTTCGATTGGCTATTTTCAGCAGGCGAAAAGAGATATTAATTTCGAAGCTGTACAAGAACAAGGTTTAGGCTTTGTTCGTCGACCAACAGGTGGTAGAGCCGTTTTACATGAACATGAGTTGACATATAGCGTCATTGTTTCAGAAAGCTATCCAGATATGCCTGAATCAGTGACAGAGGCATATAGAGTGTTAAGCGAAGGGATATTGCAAGGTTTTCATAATCTAGGTATGGATGCGTATTTTAGTGTGCCTAATACCGAAGAACAAAGAGCGGACTTAAAGAAACCTAAAAGTGCAGTTTGCTTTGATGCGCCAAGTTGGTATGAGCTTGTAGTAGAAGGTAAAAAAGTAGCAGGTAGTGCACAAACTCGTCAGAAAGGTGTTATTTTACAGCACGGAGCTATTTTACTTGATTTAGATCAAGAAAAATTATTGTCTGTCTTCAATTTTTCAAGTGAAGAGGCGAAGGCACGTATGCGTAGAAAGATGCCTGAGAAAGCGGTTGCTATCAATAACCTTGTTAAAGAACCCGTGACTATTGAACAATGTGTGACAGCTTTTAGAGATGGTTTTGCAAAATCGTTGCAAATTGATTTAAAACCATTTACACTTTCTGAGGAGCAATTAGAATATGTACATGCACTAGAAGAAAAAAAATATGCATGTGATGATTGGAACTTCAAAAAATAAAAAATGGTATAAGAAAAATATTTTTTTATCGTTCAACCCTTGTGATAACAAGCAGTTCGCATTCTGTTCGAAATTGCAAGAGTTGAATTAAAAAACTATATATAGTATCTTTTTTTAAGACATATACACAATATGTAGTGTTTAACGCACATGATATTGTGTATTTATATTTTTTATGAAGAAAATAAGGGAGGCAAAACGATGGTACTCACAAATCATCAACCCGAAGTAAACAAATTTGAACAGTTAAACAAAGATATTGAACAATTTCCACAGGTTCATCCTGTAACACCTGATATGCACATTACGCATAAAGGTGTATCAAGACTTGTGATGATCGATCGCTACTCGTTTAAGGATACGGAGAAGAAAACGTTAAAAGCCGGTGATTTCGTCGTCTTAACAGTGAAGGCAGATCCAAAATTCCCTGCACGTGGTCTAGGGACAATCCAAAAGCTTGATATGTCTACTAAAACAGCGGAAATTTTGATTGAGGAAGATTACCGTAGTGCTATAGATGATCCGAAAGAGCAAGAAACGGGTGTGATTACGCGTTCAATTGACGTGCTAGAAAAGCCTCTTGAAATATTTTATGAACAAATCGCAAAACGAAATGCAACAGGGCTTGCTGCTGTTGAAAAAACACAAGAGAAGCGCCAAGAATGGTTTGAGAAGTTTTATGAGCAGCTAGTTTCATTAAAATTCATTCCAGCTGGACGAGTTATTTACGGAGCTGGATCTGAAACAGATGTAACTTTCTTCAACTGTTACGTAATGCCATTTGTAGCAGATTCACGTGAAGGAATAAGTGATCACCGTAAGCAAGTGATGGAAATTATGAGCCGCGGTGGTGGTGTAGGGACAAATGGTTCAACATTGCGTCCGCGTAACACTTTAGCACGTGGTGTAAATGGTAAATCATCTGGTTCTGTATCATGGTTAGATGATATTGCGAAACTGACTCATCTTGTTGAACAAGGTGGTTCCCGTTAACCGAAAACGGCGGGATTAAAATCTCGTGAATTGCTGGAACACCCTGAGAGCTTTTCTTGCTACAACGTAAACTGTGAAGTTAGGCGTGAATGCTTAAAAAAAGAAAAGATTGGGCAATCAGCAGCGAAGCATCTATGGAAACGTAGATGAACGTTCAACGACTATTGAACCTTTCTAAGCTTGACAAAGTATGAAAGAAGTAAATCATATGAGGCGGTGACGCTCTTATGAGGCGCGAGACAAAGAACAGTATTCTTTGATGATATAGTCTGATCTTATGTGAAAGCATAAGAATGTGGCAGAAATGACCACATCTAAAAAGTGTTTTAAAATACTTTTTTGTAACAAGAAGCGTGGGGCACAAATGATTATGCTGGCAGATTGGCATCCTGATATCGTGGAATTTATTATTTCAAAAATGCAAAATCCACGTATTCTACGATACCTAATCGAAAATACAACGGATAAAACAATTATTCGTCTAGCAAAAGAAAAATTAAACTTTAAACCTCTTTCATCTCAAGAGGAAGCTATGTACCAAGGTATTGTTAACTATAAAGGTATCGAAGGCTTAGGCGGTTTTGATACGGCTATTATTCGTGAAGCGGAAAACAAACTACGCGATGGCGGTACTTATACTGTTCACAATTCAGAATTTTTAACTGGTGCAAATATTTCTGTAACATTAACAAAAGAATTTATGGAAGCAGTTGAAAATGACGCTGAATTCGAGCTTCGTTTCCCAGCTGTTGAAGAATATACAAAAGAAGAAATGGCTATTTACAACAGTGAGTGGCATAAAGTTGGCGACGTGCGCGAATGGGAGAAAATGGGCTATAAAGTACGTACATACCGTACGATTAAAGCGCAGGAATTATGGAATTTAATCAACGTTTGTGCAACGTACTCTGCAGAGCCAGGTATTTTCTTCATCGACAACGCCAATGACATGACAAACGCAAAAGCTTATGGTCAAAGCGTTGTAGCGACAAACCCATGTGGGGAACAACCACTTGCACCATATTCTGTGTGTAACTTAGCAGCTGTGAACTTAGCACAGTTTGCGAATAAAGAAGATCAAACAATTGATTACGAAGCACTACGTGAAACAGTTCGTGTTGGTGTTCGTATGCAAGATAATGTTATTGATGCTACACCATACTTCCTAGAAGAAAACCGTGTACAAGCTCTTGGAGAGCGTCGTGTTGGCTTAGGTGTAATGGGCTTAGCGGACTTATTAATTTATTGTGAGAAAGAATATGGCTCAGAAGCGGGTAATGAGCTAGTTGATGAAATCTTTAAAACGATTGCTGAGACAGCTTATGAGGCGTCAACAGAGCTTGCAAAAGAACGCGGCAGCTTCCCATTCCTTGTAGGAGCAACAGAGGAAGAAACAGCACGTTTACGTAAAGCATTTACTGAAACAGGCTTTATGCAAAAAATGCCTGCACACATTAAAGAGCAAATTTTAGCAACAGGTATTCGCAACTCGCATTTACTAACAGTAGCTCCAACTGGTTCAACTGGTACGATGGTTGGTGTGGCAACTGGTCTTGAGCCATACTTCTCATTCACATACTACCGTTCTGGTCGCCTGGGTAAATTCATCGAGGTAAAAGCAGAAATCGTTCAAGAATATTTAGAACGTCATCCGGAAGTAGATGAGAATAACCTTCCTGAGTGGTTCGTTACGGCGATGGAGTTAAAACCAGAGGCACATGCTGATGTACAATGTATCATCCAAAAATGGATTGATTCATCTATTTCAAAAACTGTAAACGCACCAAAAGGTTATTCAGTACAACAAGTTGAAAAAGTATACGAGCGCTTATATAAAGGTGGCGCTAAAGGTGGTACGGTTTATGTAGATGGTAGCCGTGATTCACAAGTACTGACACTTAAGGCTGAAGAAAATGATATGGATCAACTATCATTTGAAGAAGAATTAGTAGAAGTACCAACGAAGCGTCCTGTTGTATTAATAGATACGATTCAAGCATTAGAATCGACAACAGTTATTGGTTCGGATGTAGGGAATACTTGTCCAGTATGCCGCAAAGGAACTGTAGAAGAAATCGGTGGCTGTAATACATGTACAAACTGTGCTGCACAGTTAAAATGTGGCCTATAAAATATTGAAAAAGTGTCTATTGTAGATTTTAAATAAAGTTTAACTGTTTCCCTCCTTTGGATATGATTATCTAAAGGAGGGTTTTTTTGTCCAAAAGAACCAGAACATCGCAAGTGTAAAAATGGATTAAAGAAGGTCGTGGCTCTGGAGTGGCTGCGGATTATATGGCGTAGTTAAACTTTCTGGATGTTTCATCGTTAGGAAGATAAAAGGTATTAAAATAAATAGACAGCATGAATTTCTATCAATTTAATAAAAAACCATTTGATTATCTATTTAACAGACCTAAAGTATCAGCATCTTGCTGGTGCTTTTTTTTGTGGTGTACTCAGCTTGCTCATGAACTCTAGGGTGCAAGTCCCAATCTCCGAAGAAAGCAACACACCTGCCCGAGGAACACAACTACATATAAGGCTAGATCCGATTGAGTTTGCTCAATAAAACAAAGCGCTTTCTTTCGAAGACCATATCGAGTAAATAAGGTGGATAGATGGTGTGAAAGTGTATGTGCTTAGCTGGGGAGGTCTGACAGAAACGTGAAGTATCCCTTTATAACCTACTTGGTGAACAGTAGGTGGTCTATTAGAGTTTCATAGAACATCTAAAGGAGAAGGTAATTTGTGCTAATCATGAAGCAGTCTGTCTGTTCAAATCAGCTGAACTTGTAAAATAAGTGTTGTCACAGGGAACCTTGTTGACAGTTATGAATGAAAATAGAACACCTAAATCAGATACTTTGGACATCTAAGTATAGAGGAGCAGCTTGTATGCATGGAATGAAAAACAGTAGAATTCTCGAGTTATAGTATGTATGTAAATTAGGAGGGTGAACCATGCAGGATTACAATGTAAAGGTAGAAAATTTAACAAAGAACTATGGGAAAAAAGCTGTTCTGAAAGGAATAGACTTTACTGCTAAAAAAGGTGAAATTATTGGTGTTATCGGTAAAAATGGTGCTGGGAAATCGACATTCTTGGAAATTTTAATGACGATTAAAGATTATAATGACGGTAAGGTAGCTGTTTTGGGTAATAACTTAAAGGAAATTGATCAAGCTCAGCTGGAAGAAATCAAAAGTAATATATCTGCTGTACTTCAGCCTACACAGTTTTATAAAAAATTAAAAGTAAAAGAATTACTAGATCTTTTTCGTGCCTATTATGGTAGCAAAGTAGATTTAAATGAAATTATCGAAGAGTTTGAATTGCAGGAGCATCTAAATACGTTTTTTGATAATTTATCTGGAGGCTGGAAGCAAAAGGTTAGCCTGGCAATTGCTTTTTCTTCAAAACCGCGTTTGATTATTTTGGATGAACCGACTACCGGTCTGGATCCTCATATGCGGAACATATTATGGGAAAGCATCACAGGATATATAAAAAAAAATGATAGTACAGTGATTTTATCGACTCATTACATGGACGAAATCGAACTCTATTGTGATAAAGTTCTATTCATTAACGACGGTGTAACCGAAGTATATGATACTCCAGAAAATATACTGAAATCAGGTTATAAGTCTATTAATAGCTTTTATCTTGATAAAATTTCCAAATAAGGGGGAGGGAAGATGTTATTAACACAAATTAAATATGACTTAATCATGTTTTTTAGAGAGTTATTTTATTTAGTCTTCACAGTTGTTGTACCGCCAGTAACATATATTTTAATGGGACAAATGTTCAGTAATGCAACCTATAGCGGAGGAATGAACTATGTTCAAATGTATACACCATCGTTTATTGTCCTAATTAGTTTTTCAGTAGTATTTTTTGCCTTTGGTTTTGATCAGGTAATGAATCGAGCAGAAGGAATTGAAAAAAGACTTTTCATTACGCCTATAACGGATAAAATTCTTCTGATGTCCAGTATTGCCAAGTCATTTATTATTGCAACTGCAGGATTTGTCTTAATAACATTGATTGGCATACTTATTTATGATTTGCAACTTTCTATTGTTAATTTCATAGTTTCATATCTAAGTTTGTTGCTTATTAATGCGATAATGTTGGTCTATTCTCATGCGATTTATTCAAACTTCAAGGAAGTAAAAACAGCACTAATTATGTCTATTGTTTTGTTTCAAATTGTTATGTTCACTGGCGGCTTTTCTGTTCCTGTGGAGAGTCTTCCGAATTTTGTGAAATATGTATCTTATGTGAATCCGTTCTATCATTTAAATAAAATGTATATTTCAATTTGGAATCAGACATTTGAATTCGATCAAGATATGTTGATTTCAATCGGGTACACATCGTTTCTTCTAATTATTTCATTAGTTGTTATTAAGCTCAAAAAAAGATTTAAATGAGTTCCAACGATTTGGTGAGAATTGTTATAAGTAGACATTGTCTTCTACGCCATTTGATAATGAGCTGTTGTTTTAAATGAATTTTTTGAAAGAGCTTTGTAAAAGTGATGGCTTTAAGAGCTGGAATATAAGCTTGAATTCTGGTCAGGTTTTGTCTTTCTTTTAATTTCCTAACCTCCGCTAACACGCCTTCCCTGATTCCTTTTATTTATATATATAGTATACTATATAGTGGAGTTTACTATATAGAAATGAGGGTCAGTGAGTGGCTATATTAGCATTCATTCAGGTTTTATTTTATTGTATTTTGGTAAGTTTCATTATAGGCAAACGTTTTTTTCGAAAGGAAAATATTATTGCGGCCATATTGTTTAGTTTAATTATGGCTGGGCTATATTCGTATTTAGATATTTTTGGTTCGTTATTAATATTTGCGTTTGTTCTTGCTATGTTTAAATATACATATCTAAAGTGGATACCTGCATTGTACTACACATCAACAATAATGATTGCTATGATTCTAATTGATCATATAACAACTTTCATTATGGTAAAAATCTTTGGGATTAGTACTACCTTTTTAGAAACAAATGAAATCATTTTTTCAGCGACATTACTTCATCAATTTATTACAATGAGTATTGGCTTTATATTTATAGTCTTTTGGAAAAAAATTACCGTCCGAATTTTTGAGAAAGATGCAGATGATAGGAATTTAACGCGAATTGCAGCTTTCTTGGGTCTTTTTACATATGCAATTTATTTTACAATGATTGTTTATGTACGATTAACAGGAAATCAAAATAAGCTGGTATTGATGAATACGATGTACTTATTTATCTATTTTGTTATTTTTGCTGTTAGTTTGTCGTTTCTAGTATATACCTTTAGAAAGCAGTTTGAGATGAGGGAAAAGGAAATTGAGCTAAACAGTCTACAAATGTACACTGAACAGCTGGAAAAAAACTATAATGAAATGCGAACTTTCCGCCATGATTACATCAATATCCTGTCTTCTATGTCAGAATACATCACCAATCGAGATATGACTGCTTTAGAAAGCTATTTTAATGACAATATTATGCGCGTCAGTCAAAAGATTCGTGATAATGATTTTAAAATGAGGGGATTGTCTCAAATTAAAATCCCAGAAGTTAAAGGTTTGATATCTTCCAAACTGATTACAGCACAGGAAAAGGGGATAGATGTAGTTTTTGAATGTCCTAACGAAATTCATCATCTGAATATGGATAGTGTACTGTTGTGCCGCTGTATCGGAATTATTTTAGACAATGCCATTGAAGCAGCAGAAGAAGTAGAAAAGGGTACGGTTCGAGTGGGGTTTGTGGAGTTTGAACAATCCGTGTCCTTTGTAGTTTGGAATACGTTCAAAGATACTGGACATAAGCTCTTTCAATATTTCGAAAAAGGTTTCTCAACAAAAGGAGAAAATCGAGGATTGGGGCTGACTAGCCTGAAGAAAATGGTTGATCAAGAAAATAACACACAGTTGGATACATTTATAGAGGATGAATTTTTTAAGCAGGAAATTGTAATTTTAAAGTGAGGGATTGAGATGATTGATGTTTTTATTTGTGAAGATCAAAAGGAACAAAGAGAAAAGATAGCCAGGTATGTTTCAAATTACATAATGATTGAAAACCTTGATATGCAACTGGTACTAACAACCGCAGATCCAGAAGAAATATTAGCCTACATAAAGGAGAGTAATCGACCTGGTTTATATTTTCTTGATATCGACTTGAGTCATGAGATGAATGGTATCACACTTGGCGCGGAAATCAGAAAAATTGATCCAATAGGTGATATTGTTTTTATCACAACCCACTCAGAACTTACTTATTTAAATTTCATTTATAAAGTAGCCGCGATGGATTTTATTATTAAAGATGATGTCGATTCTGTACAGAGCAAGATTGTTAGCTGCTTGAAGGTGACAAATGAAAGAAAGCAAGTAATGAACAAAACATCCAATAAAAAATTCGTTCAAAGAATTGCAGATAAAATTATTAGTGTCAACTATGATGATATCATGTTTTTTGAATCCTCCCCATTACATAAAGTTGTTTTACATTTGGATAATCGTCAAGTGGAGTTTTATGGGAAGCTGAAAGACATAGAAAAAGAGTATGAAGGCTTCATTCGTTGCCATAATTCTTTCGTAGTGAATATCGACAATATTCAGGAAATGGACTTAAAAAAGAAAGAAATTCTAATGGAAAATGGCGAAACTTGCTATGGATCTGCTCGAATGATTAAAGCTGTACAGAAAAAATTAGAAATGAATCTAATCGAATAAGAGTATGCTCTCCCTTGTATTTCCAAGTGTTTAAAATGTATCGAAAAAGGAAGTAAAGTTGTACTGTTTGAAATAAAGTCGCACCGTTTTGAGCGTATCAAAATCAAGGAAATACTGTTATATCAACATTTTGTATTTAACTTTGATCAATCTGTTTTGCGATGAGGGGTAGCGTCAGAGAAATGAGGATTTACAACGTTAAGGAAATTCTAATATAAAAAGGCCAATTCCTCGGCGTTAAAATCGAGAAATTGGCCTCTTTTCGTTACTACATAAAAGGGTCTTGTTGTTGAAGGTCAAAGCCTAAATCTTATTCGAGATAAGCTCAATATTAAAACCCATTGATAATCTCAAATATTTCCTCAAGGTTTTTTGTAAGCGCATCTGACTTTTATCTATGATAGGTTACATTTAATGCCGTTCATTATAACAGAGGCTCTTTCTTGACGTATTCAGTTATTACAATATTTCAATATAACCTTCTGTTCCGTGAACGCGAATTCGTTGCCCGTCTTTTATCAGTTTGATGGCATTTTCCACCCCAACAACTGCGGGTAAGCCATATTCACGTGCGATAACTGCTCCATGGGTCATCAATCCGCCAACTTCAGTGACTAGACCTTTGATGGATACAAACAGTGATGTCCAGCTAGGGTCAGTAAAGGAGGTTACTAGTATATCTCCATCTTCTAAATCAGCATCTTCCATGTTTAAGATGACACGAGCCCGCCCCTCTATAACTCCGGAAGAAACAGGTAGCCCTATAAGAGCTTCGGCTGGGGTATTTTCCCGTTTGTATTCACCTACAATGATTTCACCATCAGACGTGATAACACGTGGGGGAGTAAGTTTTTTATATAATTTGTACTCGTCTTTCCGTTTGTTGATAATCTGGTAATCTAGTTTATTTGTTTGTACGATTTCGCGAAGTTCTTCAAAAGAGAGATAGTATATATCTTCTTTTTCATGAATAACGTTGGTTTGTACAAGTTGTTCTGCTTCGTTCAGTAAAGCCTGCTTATAAACGAAGTAGCGATTAATCATGCCGTATTTTGGATATTCACGATAACCGATGAAATTTCGGATTAGATCGATCATTCGTTTTGTTTCTTTGGCTTTTTGTTCACCATCCGGTAATTGCTTCAAGCGCTCTAATAACTCTTGTTCTTTTTCCAAAGCTTTCCGTCGCCCTTGCTCAAATTTTCGATTGCTGGCATTAGGCTGCAAGTTTTTGATATTATTTAGAATCGTGGGAACGAGTGTAATTGGTTTTTCACTCCAACGAGTTTTCGTAATATCAATTTCTCCGGCACATCGCATTCCGTATTTGTTGAGAAAAACATAGAAAGCGTCTCTAGCTTTCTGTCCACCATCAAACTTAACCAGTTCATCTAAAAAGTTATTATCTTTTGTATGTTGTAAATATTCAATTGCTTCTGGATAAGGGCGAATCACATCTGCGACATCCAATAATGCTAGACCCATTTCCGATGTAATATTGTTTGGTACAGATTGAGAAAGCGTGTCTGCTACGTTTTTTTCACCTAACCACTCGCTCATTTTTTCATTGATCCATATTGAAGCATTTATTGCAGTCATAAATACATTTGAACTTTGTGGGTCAAATAAAATTTTCTTTAATTCCTGAAGATCTTCTAGAATAAAATCAAATAAATCTATTCCTGATTTCGTTTGGATGTTTTGTTTTAACTCTTCTATGGATGTTTGATTACGTTTAATCAATTCAGAAACGATGGATGGATTGATTTCGATTTGTGCTAGCATATCTGTATTGCCTCTGTTGGGACTTGGTGCTTTATTATCATTTGGTAACGATTTTATAAAATCTCCACGCTCAATGATGGTCATAAGTGCATCTTTGCTAAGCGGATCGTGTTGTCCCATAGTATTTAATAGATTGTTTCTACTAGCAAGTGATTCCAGTTGATGTGTAACATCAACAAACAACCTTCCACCTGCTTTACGCATGGGTGCAGAAGTGGTTAACAGGAAAAAAGACAATCCCAATGGTTTCATGGCATCGGTCATCATTTGTTGATGACCAACAGATAGATAGACGTGGTTTTCTTGATCATTCGCTTTAGGGATGGGGAAAAGAGTCGTGATTGGGCGACTCTGGACAATATAAAATGTATCATCAACCAAACACCATTCGATATCTTGTGGGCAACCAAAATAAGCTTCGATCTGTCTTCCAATGCGTGCTAGTTGTATAATCTGTTGATCAGTAAGTGTTTGTGTTTTTTGCTGATCCGGATTGATCTGTTGTGTCTCTGTTCCTCCTCCTTTTAGTCCATAGATAGCCAATTTCTTGTTCGCTATCATCTTTTCGACGATTTTATCTTCCTGTACTTTATAACAATCGGCAGAGACCAAGCCAGAGACCAGTGCTTCTCCGAGTCCGAAACTGGCATTGATTGATAGCAGCTTTCGGTTAGAAGTAATCGGATCAGCGGTAAATAAAATCCCTGATGCCTGTGGGAAAACCATCCGTTGTATGATAACGGATATATACACTTGACTGTGGTCAAATCCATTTTGCATACGGTAGATTACCGCGCGATCTGTAAATAGGGAAGCCCAACATTTGCGAATATGCTGCAAGATGGCTTCTTTGCCGATGATATTTAAATAGGTGTCTTGTTGACCAGCAAAAGAGGCATGAGGTAAATCTTCAGCAGTCGCACTAGAACGCACTGCGTAAGCGTGGCCACCACCAAGCTGAGAGAGTTTGTGAGCAACTGCTTTTACAACATCGGAAGGAATTTCTACTTCCGTAATGATTTGTCGAATCTTCCTGCTGATTTCACCAATTTGATCTCGATCCTCTACTTTTAGCGTTGATAGTTGGTCCAACAATGCTTGAATCGTTTTGTCTTGTTCGATAGCTTTTTGATAACCCACTGTTGTAACACAAAATCCTTCTGGTACTTGTAGTCCTTCAATTTTTGATAATTCCCCTAAATTTAACCCTTTTCCACCAACGAGCAAAAGCTGTGTTTTATTCATTTCCTGAAAGCCAAGAACCAAAGAACTCATTCTACATCTCTCCTAACCATAATATTGAGCAAAAAAATTTGACAAGTGCATACCGGTATGATATTATTAAAATATAAAATAGGATAACTTTGCGAACTAGACCGATATTAGTTGTAATATAATTATATCTTCGTGTCTGTCTTTGTGCAATATTAAAGAACCTGGTAAAACTATCCAGGTTTTTTCTTGTTTTTCCACTACCGCTAATCACATCAAAATCCTGATTTAAGCCGACTCCGTCACTGCATAGTTAATCCGGGCATGCTTATGGTGACTCTTTCGAGGTATCTCCCTTCCTTTTTCGCTAAATCAATTCTTTCGCTTTGACGCATGCGAATTAGATCACGCTTTAACGAATTTACTCCACCCATGACCGTCGTTAAAAATTGGTTATAGGGATTATCTTCCAATTGGTCTATCCATGTGTTTTTCAAGGACTTTAAGCTTGCCTTCTTTTGTTTAATGTAATCTACTAATTCAAATAGATCTCTTGTGCTGTGAGTGATTCGAGTAAGGTCCGTAACAAAAATGATGTCCCTTTGTTGAAGGGTTTCTATCATTTTTTTGCAACTCTGGTCGATCTTGCGTCGCTCCAGACAGTTTCTCTTCAAAGATAATGTCCTAGAATCTTGTCTTTATAAACAATCAGAGAATGACTACTGATAATCCTGAATTATGCTAAACAGTCACAAAAAGAAATATGATTATCTCGTTCCGTAAACGGGTGCTTAATTTGAATTAGATTTAAGCAATAATCTTCAACAAAACCACATAATAAAAATGATGTGATATTCCATTAAATGGCGCGATTGTGAAGGACAAGAGTAGATAAATCAAACTTTTTTATAAAACCGATATTTAAATCTTCTGGATAAAAATCCATTTTGATCAATCTTTTTTTCAAAATGGATTCTTTTTATTTATTGTAAAATACTGGTTGTGGGGTATTTTGATCAAAACTTTATTTCAAAGCACATCTATCTTGTCAATAAAACGGATAGGCACTTTTTTATCGTCATTTAGACAAACTCCAGCCTCCTTTGAGAGGGGGAGATGGGTGTCAAAACCACTTATCCCGTAAAAACGACCAGTCGTCGAAAATCCATTTACATAACTACATAAACATTTTATAGTGAAAACGAATGAAAGGACTGTGATGATATGAAGGTAGAAGTGTCGATTGACCCGGCATGCAAAGAACCTAAAGTGACTATTCACACAGATAAGATGACCGATGAAATAGAAAATCTCATGCAGTGTATCGCTTCCGCTGAAATGAATACGTTATCGGTTTTATCACATAGAGGTGTTGAATTTATTAACTGTGAGGACATTGTGCGCATTTATACGGAACAAAAGAAAGTTTTCGTTCAAACGATGGTTAGTATTTACAATGTACGTTTTCGCTTGTATGAACTTGAAGAAAAGCTTAATACACAGCTATTTTTACGAATTTCAAATGCTGAAATTGTCAATCGAAATATGATTATACATATGGACATTAGCAAAACTGGAACAATCGGAGTTGAGCTAAAAGGTGGGATTAATACATACGCTTCAAGGCGCTATGTAACGAAAATTAAGAAGCAATTAGGACTATGAGGTGAAAAACGTGCGAAAAGACTTACTAATTCGTATTATAGGTGGATTTGTCATTGGTGCTGTACTAGGGCAGGTGGTGCAATTCTTTATATCAATTGGGATCGCGCAAGGAAGTTACGCTTGGGTAGTTCCCGAATTTCGAGCATTATTTACAAATGGAATAATCGCAATAATCACTCAAGTTTTGTTGACTGGTTTGATTGGGATAACTTTCGCTTTAGCTGCACTATTTTTTGAAATGGCTAGATGGGGAATGCTGAAGCAATTTATTGTACATTTTTTTGTAACGGCAATTATTTGGATACCCATTGTGATGATTTTATGGATGCCGAAAACGATGGCCAATGTTTGTTCCTTATTAGTAAGTTTCTTAGGAACATATGTCGTGACATGGTTATTTCAATATAAGCTGTCAAAGCGTGATATAGAAAAAATTAATGCCATGCTAATAGAGAGAGGTGAGTCTCATGACAATTGAAATTAAGAGCTTAACAAAGCAGTATAAGGAACATGTAGTAGTGGATCAGTTATCTTTAACTATAAAAAGTGGGGAATTCTTTGCACTTCTCGGGCAAAATGCAGCTGGGAAGACGACAACGATTAAAATGCTTTGTGGACTTTTATCACCAACAGCTGGAGATGCTCTTTTAGATGGTGAAAGTATTGTTCATCATCAAGTCGCTGCTAAAAAGAAATTAAATATTTCCCCGCAGGAAACAGCAGTTGCACCGAATTTAACAGTAGTAGAGAATCTGCTATTAATGGGCCGAATTTATGGATGCTCAAAAACAGAGGCGCAGAAAAGAGCAAGCACACAAATGAAGGTATTTGGCTTGACTCCTCATCAGTCCAGTAAGGCTAAAACGTTATCGGGCGGCTATATGCGTCGCTTAAGTGTTGCGATGGCTATGATGTCTAATCCAACAATACTTTTCTTAGATGAACCAACATTAGGTATGGATGTACGTGCACGTCGCGATTTATGGAAAATACTTAATCAGTTAAAAGGTCAGGTAACGATTGTCTTAACGACTCACTATTTAGAAGAGGTCGAGATGCTGGCGGATCGTGTAGGCATTATGCATCGAGGGAAATTACGTGCTCTTGGTACAATTCAGGAATTAATGCAAGAAACAAAAAAGGGTTCTTTAGAAGATGTATTTTTAGAGCTTACAGAGGAGGAGTCACTATGAAAGCAAGTGTATTTGCAACAAGAAATCATAAGGAAATAGTACGCGATCCCTTAACACTCATTTTTGGCATGGGCTTACCAATGCTTCTTATGTGGCTATTTTCTGTCATGCAAAAAAATATGCCATTTGCATTATATGAAATTAGTAATCTCACACCAGGTGTTATTGTTTTTAGCTTCTCATTTCTTACTCTTTTTTCCGGTATGTTACTCAGCAAGGATAAGAGCTCTTCCTTTTTAATGCGAATTTTTGCTTCTCCTATGTTAGCACGCGATTATATTTTGGGCTATGTCCTACCTCTACTACCAATTGCATTATTGCAAATTATTTTCTGTTTACTCACAGCTGTATTTTTAGGATTAACCTTCAATATAACTGTCCTTTTAATGGTAGGTGTACTTATTGTAATTTCCTTATTATATATTGGTTTTGGTTTATTACTTGGCACAATTTTTACGGACAAACAGGTAGGGGGTATCTTCGCGATATTTGTCAATTTATCAACTTGGTTTAGTAGTATATGGTTTGAACCTGACATGATAGGTGGTACATTTCAATCTATCACACAATTTTTGCCATTTGTCCATGCTGTTCATGCGGCACGTGCAGTTCTAAGTGGAGCTTATTCAGATGTTTTCGTTCCACTCGCTATCGTTTTAGGGTACACGGTCTTTATTTTTATGATCGCTACCCTGTTATTTCAATGGAAGATGCGGGGGCAGAATTAAAATTTGAATTTATTTAGTAGGATTTTCAGAAAATCTCTCGAAATGTTATAAGTATAAAGGGGGAGAGAGTATGTCTAGTTTACCAATTATAGTTGCTCCGATGTTTTTAGTTTCTAATCCTAAGATGGTTATTGAGGCTAGTAGAGCAGGGGCTATTGGTTCATTTCCGTTATTAAATGCCAGACCGGCTTCAGCTTGTGCTGAGTGGCTTGGAGAAATAAAAAGGGCGCTACCTTCTGAGCAATGGGCAGTTAACTTTATTTGTCATCCTGTAGCGAATACACGTTTTGAAGAAGATTTACAGTTAATCGAACAATTTCAGCCACCAATTGTTATTACTTCACTAGGCAATCCAAAGAGAGTTTTGGACATTGTACAAGGCTATGGAGGGAAGGTCTATGCAGATGTTGCGAACGTTAAGCATGCCGAAAAATCTGCTGCAACTGGTGTAGACGGATTGATTCTTGTTTGTGCAGGTGCTGGTGGGCATGGCGGGCAACTGAATCCATTTGGCTTTGTATCTGCTGTTAAGAAATTCTTTACGGGGACGATCATTTTATCAGGTTCCATCTCTAGCGGTGCAGACGTACTAGCTGCTCAAATAATGGGAGCAGACTATGCCTATATGGGTACTCGATTTTTAGCTTGTGATGAAGGAAATGCACCTGATGAGTACAAAAATATGGTAATTGAAAGTTGTACTTCTGATATTTTATATACCGATGCTTTTAGCGGTGTCCATGTTAATGTGTTAATTCCATCCTTATTAAAGGAGGGTATTGATCCAGCGACATTGAAGCCAAGAGAAGATATTGATTTAACACATCTTGTTAATGTCAAGGCATGGCGAGATATTTGGTCAGCCGGACATGGCATCACCAATATTGATAAACGAGAGTCCGTTCGTGAAATACTCATAACATTGGAAACAGAGTACGAGAAAGCAAAGCAACAAATAATTTCTGTACAGCCATTATCATAACTAATCTCTAACATAAAAAGGGCAAGTCCAACCAAAAGTATCTGTTGGACTCGCCCTTTAACTTATTTCAGCGGTTGTTCAAACATCCGCTGAAATAGAGGAACTCAGTCTAAGAACGCCACGTCCTGTGGCAACGACTGAGTGACCAACATCACGTTGGCCCAAAGCCTCCGGCGGATGTCACGGAATCGGGAAGGAGTTCACATAGGATGTTAGCCTAAAATCATCGCATCCATGCGATAACGGCTAACTGACCTGCATCCTGCAGGCCTAAGCACAAAGCTGATTCCAGACGCAATTATGCCGAGGCATAATTGATTTGTTAATCATGATTCAAAGTAGCTGCGATTTCTGGTTGTTGCTCAACTTGAAGCAGCATATTGAAGGATGCAATAGCTACTTCTACTTGATCGTCTTTCGGCTCACGTGTTGTTAGTAATTGTAGCCATAAGCCTGGATAGCCAAGGAAGCGTAACACTGGCATATTACGGCATGCATTAGTAGCTTGTAGTACTTCAAATGATATCCCAAGAACAACTGGAATTAATAAAATACGGTCCACAATGCGTAACCAAAGCGGATCAGTTGGCACGAAGAAATATAAAAACATGCCGACAAACACAGTGAACAGCATAAAACTACTACCGCAACGATAGTGTAAGCGTGATTGTGCTTGTACATTTTCCACTGTTATATCCATACCAGCTTCATAGCAATTGATAACTTTATGTTCTGCACCATGATATTGGAATACTCGTTTAATAAGTGGTGTTAAAGATATAAAATATAAATAGGTAAGTAGTAAAAATAGTTTAATGCCACTTTCAAGTAAAATTTGGCCAGTTTTGCCCTCAATCCATTTAGAGAAAAAATCCGCAATAAATACTGGAATTAATGTAAAGGCAAACTTACCAAATAAAAAGGAAAGGATACCTACAACTGCAACCCCTAAAATCATTTGCAGTCTTGAGCCTTCCTCTTTATGTTCTTCTTCTTCACCAGGTGTAACGTCGTAACGGTCCCCTGAAAATTGCATATGGCGAGAGCCTAAACCAGCTGATTCAATCAGCGCTACTACGCCTCGTACCAATGGAATTTTTTTAAGCTTTTGTAAAATAGGGTTTTGAACTTTTTTAAAATGATAATAATCGATGGAATCATCGTTACGGCGAATGGCAGTAATCGTATGTTCCTTTCCTCCGAACATTACACCTTCTAATTGTGCTTGTCCCCCGTATACAGGTGAATTGCTCAAGGCTAACACCACTCTCTTTATATATTTCAACTGTACCATTGTACTAAATTTAGTGAAAAACCTCTAGAGTTACGCATAGTAAAATTTCTATATGGTTACACTAATCGTACAGTTTAGGAAATGATTAACGTTTGAAAATAAACTCGTGGTACAAGTTAGGAGGATTTTACTTGAGAGTAGCTAGTATAACATCGCTCGTCGGTGCACTTGTTTTTGCATTATGTTTAAAGGGGCTTCATTACTTTCATCTCATTAAATGGAATCCAATAGGTTTTTATAAGAAGTGGGATATATTCGAAGGCAGCTCAAAACTATTTCAATGGAGCTTTTTCATCCTAGTCTTATTCATGATTGGGTTTTTGTTATACATTACGTTGAGATATGTTTATATTATCCCAGCTGTGCTATCTTCTTTTTTACTTGGCCTTTTTGTGTCAATCACATTAGAATGGTTTGTTCTTGATTTGCCTTTACAATCTTCTTCTTTTAAAAAACTGTCGATTCCTTTTATGGTCATAGTTATTTGTCTATTACGTTTCTTGCTTGAAACTGCAAATTTTCATCAAAAGGAGCATACAGCGCAAAAAGGAAATTAGTTGCTGTATGCTCCTTGTATGATAAAATAATGGCAAGTACATAGAAAGAGGCGAATATGCGTGAAGTTATTATGTTTGAATGGACCAAACTTAAATCGACTAGGTAAACGAGAGCCACATATTTATGGTTATGAGACATTAGAAGATGTGAAAAACAATGTTCAGAATCTTGCGGCGTCTTTCGGTGCCACTGTCGAGTTTCGTCAATCTAATCATGAAGGGGTTCTTGTTGATTGGGTACATGAGGCAGAGGACGAAAAATATGATGGTATTATCTTTAATCCCGGTGCATATACCCATACAAGCATAGCTTTACATGATGCAATTGCAGGGATTTCTGTGCCGGTTATAGAAGTACATATTTCAAATATCCATAAACGTGAGGCTTTCCGTCATCATTCTTATCTCGCTCCGGCATGCCTTGGTCAAATCTCTGGACTAGGTACGAAAGGCTATGAACTGGCACTACGCACATTTATTGAGAGGGAGAATTGATTATGTTGAAATTACAAAAGCTACGTAAGACACTTCAGGAACAAAATCTCGATGGCATTTTAATTACGAACGGATACAACCGTCGTTATATGACTGGTTTTACAGGGACAGCGGGCGTAGCAATCGTGTCTCAAAATGATGCTGTGTTTATCACGGATTTTCGTTACACAGAGCAAGCAGCTGCTCAAGTTCAAGATTTCAGAATTGTCAAGCATGAGGCGACGATCATTGAAGAAATTGCAACGCAAGTAAAAAACATGGGTATCAAATTATTGGGCTTTGAGAAAGATACTGTTAGCTATGGCACATATGAGCTATATAAAAATAAAATTCAAGCTGATTTAGTACCGATTTCTGGGCTAATTGAAAAAATTCGCTTGATTAAGACGCAACAAGAGATTAATATTATTAAGGTTGCGTGTGAAATTGCTGATCACGCATATACACATATCTTAAACTTCATCAAGCCAGGTAAAACAGAGCTTGAAGTTTCGAATGAATTAGAATTTTTCATGCGTAAACAAGGAGCAACTCAGTCCTCGTTTGATACAATTGTTGCGTCTGGTATTCGCTCAGCGTTACCACATGGCGTTGCAACGAATAAAGTGATTGAAAAAGGCGACTTTGTTACTTTAGATTATGGAGCACTGTACAATGGCTATATCTCGGATATTACACGTACTGTGGCAGTTGGCGAGCCATCTGAAAAATTAGTGGATATGTACAACGCAGTACTTGCTTCCCAGCTTTTAGCACTTGAAAAGGTTGGCCCTGGCTTAACAGGGATCCAAGCAGATGCGATTGCACGTAACTACTTAACAGAAAAAGGCTATGGCGAGGCATTTGGTCATTCATTAGGACATGGGATTGGTCTTGAAGTACATGAAGGCCCTGGCTTATCGATGCGTTCAGAAGCGATTTTAGAGCCAGGTATGGCCGTAACGATTGAACCAGGAGTGTATTTACCAGGAATCGGTGGTGTTCGTATCGAGGACGATATTTTAATCACAGAGACAGGTAATGAACTGCTAACTCATTCGTCAAAAGAACTTATTATTTTGTAAACTATGGAGGAACACAAATGATTTCAGTAAACGATTTCCGTACAGGTCTAACAATTATTGTAGATGGCCAATTATATCGCGTGTTAGATTTCCAACACGTTAAACCAGGTAAAGGTGCTGCGTTCGTACGTTCTAAATTACGTAACCTACGTAACGGTTCAGTAAATGAAAAAACTTTCCGTGCTGGTGAGAAAGTTGAAAAAGCACAAATCGATAACCGTAAAATGCAATACCTTTATGCACAAGGTGACGAGCATGTTTTCATGGACTTAGAATCATATGAGCAAACTGAACTTGCTTCAGCTGCCATTGAATATGAATTAAAATTCCTAAAAGAAAACATGGAAGTTCATATTCAATCATACCAAAGTGAAATGTTAGGTGTTGAATTACCAAACACTGTAACGCTAGAAGTAACAGAAACAGAGCCTGGCATTAAAGGTGATACAGCTTCAGGTGGTACAAAACCTGCAACTCTTGAAACAGGTCTTATTGTACAAGTGCCATTCTTCGTAAACCAAGGTGACAAGTTAATTATCAATACTGAAGAAGGTTCTTACGTTTCTCGTGGGTAATGAATAAAAATATCCGACCTACTCTTTTTTACAAAAGGGTAGGTTTTTATTTATACATATAAAGTAGAGATAGCTCCTTTTTTACTATTAGAAAAATTAGTTTCTATCATTTAATATGTGGTCATAATTGGAAGATTTGTTTACAATAATAGTAAGGAGTGAATGCTATGCTACAAACAAATTTTGACATACCATATCCAATCATACAGGCACCAATGGCTGGTGTAACTACGCCAAAATTTGTGGCTGCCTGTTCAGAGCAAGGTATTTTAGGCTCGATTGGAGCGGGCTATTTAGATGGGGAGCAAACAAAAAGCTTTATTCAGGAAGTTAAAAAGCTAACGAAAAAGCCATTTGCGATTAATTTATTTGTACAAGAAGAACCACGTATTGATGTCGATGTTCTTCAAAAGGCTCGAATGGCTTTACAACCGTTTTATGATGAACTTGGACTATCACCTGTACAAAGTGTCATGTCCAAGGAAGTATTTGAAGAACAAGTACAAGCTGTTCTTGATGAAAATGTAGCCATTTGTTCCTTTACATTTGGTATACCTTCAGCAGATGTCATTCATCGTTTAAAGGACAAAAATGTGTATGTTATTGGTACAGCAACTACATTAGAGGAAGCAAAGCGTGTAGAACAAGCGGGGATGCAAGCTGTTGTTCTTCAGGGTGGTGAAGCTGGTGGTCATCGTGGATCCTTTACTGAACCGATGCAATTAATTGATTTGCATGATTTACTTCAGCAAGTGGTGGGGCAAATTCCCATACCGATTATTGCTGCTGGAGGCATTGTCACAAAGGAAGATGTAAGTAAAGCACTAGCAATGGGTGCACAAGCGGTTCAAATTGGTACAGCTTTACTAGTAGCCGATGAGTGTGAAATTTCACCTCTTTATAAAAATGCCTTGCTTCAATCGGAAGCACAACAGACAACGATTACTCGTGCTTTTTCTGGTAAACCAGCAAGAGGCTTAGCAAATGGTTTTACGGAACGTATGAAGGATGCTATTGTAGCCCCTTATCCATTGCAAAATGATCTAACTACAACTATTCGCAAAGAAGGCGCAAAACAAGGCAAAGCCGAATATTTATCGATGTGGATGGGCGAAAAGAGCTATTTAGTGAAACAACCAGGTACCGTCAAAAGCATCATTGAAAAGTTACTGTAACTTCTTTCGGCAAATCTCCTCCCTCTATATGTGGAGAGAGAATGTGGGTTTAAGTTACTTTTCAAAGGTGTCTAACATTTGCTGAAAGAAGTTAAGCATCCGGATGCAATTATGCTGAGGCATCATTAATTTCATAAAAATACGAAGATCTCTATACGTGTATGTATGGAGGTCTTTTTTTTGTGGAAGCAACATATATTGCTGTACACGAGGGGGCGTATGAAATGGAATTACAAGACGTATTAAGAGTCGCGGGAGTGGGACTAGTAGTTGCGCTTCTTCATGTCTTCTTTGATCAAACAGGAAAAAAAGAATTTTCATTTTTCCTATTTTTCATTGCCTATTTATATATGACAGCGGAATTACTGCGATTTTTACGTCTCTTTTTTAATGAGATCCTTACATTCTTTCAATGGCTGACCTCATCAGGGTAGGTAAATGGAAATTGTCATCGTTGCTGTTGTCATGCTGCTTTTATTATTGCTTATAAAAGAAGTCATACAGCCACTCCATGCGCTAATTAGTGTAATGTTTTCGTTTTTGCTATTCGGTATGTTGTTTTCGACACTCTTATTGCCATTCATCAAGCAATTACTTGAGACGTTAGCTTTTTTGCCTTATGCAAAAGCCATTGTAGTAAGTGCTAGCCTTTTTTATATCGGGCAATGGGTGTCGATGTTACTGGTAGAACAAAATTATAAAGTACTCGGACACATCGTCTATGATGGGGTTAAAATTGTAATTTTGTTGTACTGGTTTAAGGAATTTTTGGCTGTTTTACAGGAGGTGTCGGCCATTTTACAACGGCTAAACTAAGGGGCGAAGACATTGCTAGAGCAAATATTTTCGTTTTTAACGGATCCATTCTTTCTATTGCTGAAGATGACGCTTATTTTATGTGGCTACGTCATTATTATTTTGATTGTCAATATGATAATACCAGAATTTGAAAAAGGGACAAGGATACTTTTTTTTCTTATAGTCCTTGCAACAATAGGACCTGTCGTTGTGAATTCATTTAAATTAATAGACGAAATCGCACAGGGACTTGCTCATATATTTACTGCATTTTATCCCATTCTTACTTCAAGCTTTCTTTTATCAAGCAGTATTACAGCGATTACTTCTTGGCAGCCTTTTTTACTTTTTTTTGTACAAGTATTAACGATTATTAGTAGTAAATGGCTTATTCCGGGAGTGCTTTTTGCCATTGTTTTTGATGTTTGCAGTGTCATTGTTAAAGAGATTTCGTTTACAAGAATTGCAGAATTGATTCGTTTTACCATTATGAGCATCGTCTCTGCATCAGTTATTTGTTACATCATTTTAATGTCGGCGAGTGGTGTTGCGGCTTTTAGTGTAAATGCAGCTGTTGCAGAGCCTGTGAAAAAATTAATAGAGGAAAATATCCCAGTTGTTGGTTCCTTTATAGTAGATAGTTTTTCAATGTTCCAGCACATGTCACAATTTGCATCTTCTATAAGTAGTATTACTGCGTTTATAGCGGTTATTACCGTGTCGTTCATTCCTACAGTGCAGCTTGTTGTCAGTGCCTATTCGTTGAAAATGTTAGCTGCTATTTTAGAGCCAATCGCCTTTGATGATATTTGTAGATTACTAGATCATGTTAGTAAATCTCTATTTACATTATGTGCTGTATCATTTCTAATTGCTTTTTCATTTATGTTTTCTTGTTTATTCCTCATCGTTTTTGTGCAAGTTATGGCTGGGGGGAGATAAATTGATTCTTTTATTAGCAATTCTCTTTATCTGTCAGATATTTGTATTTCTAACAGAAGATAAAGAGATAATTTCACTTACAAAGCTTGTCATTACGTTAGTATTTTTGCAATTGCTATTAAAGATTCCATTTATCAATTCATAGGAGGAAACAAGCGTACATACACTTGAAAAAGAGAAGAGATGAAAGGAGGCAATGTACAAGTGATGTGGAAAAGAAACGAAAAAAAACAACGTCATTTATAGTCTTAATGCTTATCGCTGCCTCCGTGGGAATTTTCATCATTTTACCAATGTATCAAACGAATACAACGAATGGGCAAGTAGCACCGATAACCAATGAAGAAAAACTTGAGCAGACATTGAAGGCTATGAAAGGTGTTGGGGAGGTAAAGGTCTATTTTTATTACGGAGATATGACAGATAAGAAGGATGACAATCAACTATTCAGTCAATATTTTCGAGGAACTGAACAAGGAACGAAAGAAGTGACAGGGATGCTAATTGTTTCAGAAGGAGCATCAGATATCTTTGTTAAAAATGAAATTCGTGCGGTTGTTAGTCAAGTAATGCAATTACCGATTCATCGAATTATTATTGTTCCAATGGAAAATAAGGAGGAAAAGTAAATGCGCGTACGTAGAAGAACAGTTTGGTTTATGACATTATTAAGTCTAGTAGCGGTTATTTCAGTGTATTATTTGGTTGATCCAGCAAAACAATTTAATGGACTAACTATTTTCACAGATGACGCATTACAGCAAACTGCGGTAACTGGTGTAACTGATCAAGAAGCAACGAAAGGGGGAGAGACGAAGGAAGTATCTTCTCCAAGTCATTTATTTGAAGAAATGCGCATGCAAGTTAGTGATGAAAGAAGCCAGCTTCGTTCGCAATTAGAGCAGAAAATCGGTTCACAAGATTACTCAGCAGAAGATAAAAGTAAGGCTTATAATGAGATGGATAGCCTCATAAAACAAGAATCTGCAGAAGCAATGTTAGAAATGCTAATTAAATCTTTAGGCTACTCCGATGCATTTGTACGAGCAGACGGTGATAAAGTACAGGTAGATGTTATGGCGGAGGAGCTATCAAAAGCTCAAGCAAATGAAATTATTTATTTGGTAAGAACAGAGATGGAAGGCGCAAATGACGTCCAAGTAAAATTTAGTGCAAATAATAACTATTAAAAAATAGGGAAAAATATTAATATTCTGTTTACTTGATAATGTTGTTATATATCAGTATCATGAAAAGGCTTTCGTTTAGTAAAAGAAAGCCTTTTGTTTTGTTCATATTTACTTAATTTTCATTAAAGTATTTCAAATTGTTCGAAAAAAATATAGAATAGTGCTTGTAGTAGATTTTTTTTCATAAGGAGAGTTAGGAAAATGTTCAAAATTCAAGAAATTCGTGAAATCATTAAATTGGTAGATTCTTCTTCAATTGACGAGTTCGTTTATGAAGTAGATGGGGCAAAAGTTAAATTAAAAAAGAATGGTGTTGTTGTTACTGAAACTGTAGCACCTAAAAAAGAAGTAGCGGCACCTGTTGTACAACAATCTGCACCAGCAGCAGCTCCTGTAGCACCAGCTGCTCCAGCAAAAGCTGAAGAAGCACCTGCTGCAGCACCAGTAAATAACGACCCATCGTTACATAAAATTGTATCTCCGATGGTCGGTACTTTTTATCAATCTCCAAACCCAGATTCACCAGCGTACGCTAAAGTGGGGGACAAAGTTGGTAATGAAACAATTGTATGTATCGTAGAAGCTATGAAACTATTCAACGAAATTGAAGCAGAAGTTCAAGGGGAAATCGTTGAAGTACTTGTTAAAGACGGTGAATTAGTAGAATACGGACAGCCATTATTCCTTGTAAAAGCTGAGTAGGGAGTGCACAACTATGAAAAAAGTTTTAATTGCAAACCGCGGCGAAATCGCTGTGCGTATCATTCGTGCTTGTAAAGAGTTAGGCATTCAATCTGTTGCCGTATATTCAGAAGCAGACGCAGACGCATTACATGTGAAATTAGCAGACGAAGCATATTGCATCGGGCCAAAGCTATCAAAAGATTCATATCTTAGCTTCCCAGCTTTACTTAGCGTAGCAGAAAAAACGGGTGCGGACGGTATCCACCCAGGTTACGGATTTGTATCTGAAAACGCTGACTTCGCTGAAGCTTGTGAAAACGCAGGCATTAAGTTCATTGGACCTTCATCAGATTCAATTAAAATTATGGGTATTAAAGACGTTGCACGTACAACAATGGAAGCAGCAAATGTTCCACTTGTTCCGGGTACTGGTATTGTTCCAGATATCGAAACAGGTAAAGAATGGGCTGCTAAAATTGGGTACCCAGTTATCATCAAAGCAACTGCTGGTGGTGGCGGTAAAGGTATCCGTGTAGCTCGTACAGAAGAAGACCTTGTAAAAGGTATTGACATTACGCAAAAAGAGGCTGCTGCAGCATTCGGTAACCCTGGCGTATATTTAGAAAAATTCATCGAGTACTTCCGTCATTGTGAAATCCAAGTATTAGCGGATGGCTATGGTAACGTTGTACATTTAGGTGAACGTGACTGTACAGTTCAACGTCGTATGCAGAAATTAGTAGAGGAAGCTCCATCTCCAGCGCTATCTTCAGAGCGTCGTGCAGAGATGGGTGCGGCTGCCGTTAAAGCTGCACAAGCTTGTAACTATGAAGGTGCTGGAACAATCGAGTTTATTTATGACTATCAAGAAGATAAATTCTACTTCATGGAAATGAATACTCGTATCCAAGTAGAGCATCCAGTAACTGAAATGATTTCTGGTGTAGATCTTGTACAACAACAATTAAAAATTGCATCTGGTGAAAAACTTCCTTTCACTCAAGATGATATTCAATTAAATGGATGGGCAATTGAATGCCGTATTAACGCAGAAAATGCTTATAAAAACTTCATGCCATCAGCTGGTACTGTAGATACTTATGTAACTCCAGGTGGCTACGGTGTACGTATTGACTCTGCAGTGTATGCTGGTTATACAATCCCACCATACTATGATTCTATGGTTGCAAAACTAATTGTTCATGCAAACACTCGTGAAGAAGCGATTGCGAAAATGAATCGTGCGCTTAGCGAATTTGAAGTATCTGGTCCTGGTATCAATACAACAATTCCATTCCACCAAGCATTAATGAACAATGATGTTTTCAAATCAGCACAATTCAATACGAAGTTCCTAGAAGAGAACGATGTTTTAGGGACAAGCAAGTAATTGATTTGTGGATTTAGGGAATAGAATAGGGAATAGAATGCATTCCATATATCGCAATAAAATTACCTTCTAACATTCAATTGTTAGGAGGTTTTTTATTTGACTAGAAAAGGTCAGCGTACAGGGATTTTTGATTTAGAGGATGTGACAGAAGCTATACAGCTACCGAGTTTTGAGGGTACATTTAAAGAGGAAGATACGATACTGATTACTCCACCAAAGCTAATGATTGATGTAGCTGAATTACATCAGGGTAAGAAAAGTGTAGAAATTAATAGTGCCTTGTTAATTGTGAAAGAGCAAATGCGTCTGTCGGGCGTTCGTAAAGCGACAATCAGTGAATATATTTATACTTTTAAACGTTTAGTAGATGCAACTTACAATGGTTTCAACAGAATGTTGAATTAGAGAAAAAAAGAATACGAAAAAAACAATGGAAAGACCTCCTCACGTTTATGTCTGTTGCAGTATTTGTGCTTTCGGTTGGAATTGCTGTCGTTTATCGTCAGCCAATTCTTTTTCTTTATTTTCAGCTTGTGGGGATTATCTTACTGCCCTTAGCTCTTAACAAAACTAGAAAGAAGGTCAGTAATGAATGATCTCAAACGAACTAAGTAGCACACCGCTTTGGTTATGCGTCGTGATTGCATTCATTCTGATTTGCCAGAGCTCATGGATGTTTTGGGATGCACGGAAGAGGGGATATAATGCTTGGCTATGGGGCATTTTAGGCCTTATTCAATTTCCAACGTATCTTATTATCTATCTTGTTTTTGCAAGAAAAATATTTAAAAGAAAGGTCTCAGGTTCAAATTCCTGAGATTTTTTTTATCTTTATTCAGCAGAAGACTCCCACCTCTATAGGTGGTGAGATGAATGCGATTTTGGTACCTTTTCAGTGGGTGTCCAAACAACTACTGAATAAAGATAAAAGCCTCCGGCGGATGTCACGGATTTTCAAAGGGATGAATTGTGCTGGCACAATTCAAAATCCGGACGCAATTACGCCAAGGCGTAATTGATTTTTTTTTTCGTGAGTGAACGATTAGACGAACGTAATCGTATTAAGGGTAAATAAACAATTTGGGGGAGAAAAATGAATGAACTGTTAAATGGAATCCTATGGGGAGCGGTTGCGCCAATTCTTGTCTTACAATTAGGGGATTATATCCATAAATAGGGAAACATTTGATGGACAAATGACTATTTTTCAATTTGATAATTCCGGAAAACAATTGATTTCCAAATAACTTATTTAAATAGACGGTAGAATAATTTGTATGGTTGTTTATAATTCAGATGAAAGATGATAATTGATTTCGGAGTCTAACATAATAAATAGAACATAGGAGATGATGAATGTGCTAGTAGTAACAACAGAACACATTGAAGGGTATAAAGTTGTCGAAGTAAAAGGTTCTGTATTTGGTCTGATTGTAAGAAGTAGGGGGCTAGGCGGGGATATTATGGCGGGCTTAAAAGGATTAGTAGGAGGGGAAATCAAGCAATATACTGCCATGCTTGAAGATTCTAGAAAAGAAGCTATAGACCGTATGATTATGAATGCCAACGAAATGGGAGCGAATGCTATTATCATGATGCGATATGATTCTGGTGAAATGGGTAAAAACATGAGTGAAATTGTTGCATACGGAACGGCAGTTGTTGTGGAAAAGCTATAATGACGACATTTTTGGGGATAGGTATATATTTGATATTTCAAATTAGTATTGCTCTCGTTTGTATCTTACTTGGTTACTTTATATATGACAAACGATATAAACGCAATCATGGAAAGGAAGTTCCTAAAGGTTTTGAGGTAACGAATGAGGTGAATCTTGACCCTGTTACGGGTGAAAAAAAAGAGTATATTATAATGCAGAAACAGGTGAACGATTTTATAGAAAAGAAAAGTAGTTTCACGAAATATCAAACCAAGTTGTACAAAAAAGGTACTGCGAATTGCAGTACCTTTTAATATGCTAATTAATTGTCTTTTTAACCTGCGATTTTGCTTTTTGTACTTCAAAACAGAACCCGTTACCATATGAGCGCTTTACAATGATGTTTTCAAATCAGCACAATTCAATACGAAGTTCCTAGAAGAGAACGATGTTTTAGGGACAAGCAAGTAAGACGTATCAACGGTTTAACCGTCTCGGCTAATAGTCGGGAAGCTTGCGCAACAGTTGTGCAATATTTGTCAGCAGAATAGTTGGCGGAATAGAATTAGGAATAAAACAAAACGGAATATCCGATTTATAGACCCTTTAACGAAACTGATTCGTTAGGGGGTCTTTTTTTGTGCGTAAAAATAGTCAGCGTGCCTTTATTTTCGATTTAGAAAATATGAATCCAATCGAACTAAAAATGATTAATCCTAAAAACGAAAATAATGAGCCACTAATAACAGCGCCAACAATTATGATTGACGTTAATTCAGTTCGTTTAAAAGGTAATCGTATTAGTGCGTATTCGGCGCTAATCATCGTTAAAGAACAAATGCGCTTATCGGGCATACGCAAACAAACGATTAAAGAATACGACTACGTTTTTAGGCGGTTATTAACGATTATGAATGTGGAATATTTAGACGAAATAACAGCGCAGTTATTTTCGGATTTATTTCATCGTTAGGTGATGTAAAAGACGTTACAAAGCAAAGTAAATTACGTGTGATAAAAAGAATCGGCATATACGCTAGAGCTTGCGCCAACAAGCGACTAGTATCATAACTGATCGTAGCGCCAACTGCAATTGGAGATGGTTACTTTGCCGAGTAGCCGTTTTTCTATTATATCCTTATCACAAGTTCTCGTCCGGATTTCGGAAGAGTTAAGCATAGCGCCTTCATTTCGCCTTTATAGCCGTTGCTAAAAACGGTTTTAAATCATAAGTTGGTGTAATTATCATCAAAAGCGCTTAGAAGCTAATTCAAACGGAATTATAAGGAGGATTGAACGGAATGAATGTTGAAGCTTGCATCGTAAATATTCAACGGAAGATGCTCGAGCAGACTGGACGTAAAACTGACGTATATTACAGCGAAGGGCAAGGCGCTTTGTTCGTATTCATGGGAGACGTCTTAACGGCGAATAACGTTATTTACGCAGTATCCGAAATGGAATTAATGATGAACGCAATTTAATGAGAAGGAATAAATTTCTCCTAAAATTGTCCCCAAATAGGACGTTTTAGTGCGCTATATATAATAGAGTGAAAATTTTATCAAAAGTGATATCAAATTTAGCTTTTTATTGGTACTTAATAGTAGCAGGCAATTCCGTCGATCAATTGGCGTTAACATATAATCTAAAAAACTATTAAACAGCTAAAGGAGATGATGATATGACGGAAACACAGAAAAACAAAGACCGTTACCTTACGATTTGGGTAACGGATGGGTAGCAGTACAAAACGAAGCGCTAACGATTTATACATTACACCCTCTATCTATACTTGCTGAAAAACTACAATCATCATGAAGGACGCAGTTTCCCATCATATGCGAATATGTCGCGAACGCTCGGAATACATGAAGATACAATCGGAAGGTGTATCAAAACACTGGGCAAGCTCGGTATGATAAACGTTCATTGTTTAGGTGGCCCGTGGCGTTACAGTTTTTACTATACGTTTAATCCGTTGTTGACCGACGAAGATGAGTTCGTAAGGCGTTTTCTGGATACCCAGGTTAAATTGGAGAAGCGTAAAGAGGCGCAGAGAAAAGCAGATGAGGAAAAGAGACAAGGCGAAGAAGCAGAACTAATTGAATGGATGACACCCGTATTTTTCTCTTGTGGCTAAGATTATTTAGGATGTATAAAGACTTAATTCTAAAAAGTCATAGACATAATAATTAACGTGTCTTTATCCTAACGCTTAAATCTTCTATTGTATTTTCTAACGAAAATCCAATGTCTATCATTATTGAAATAACGATATATCGATATAAAAGAATATCGGTAATACAAATAAATAAGAGATAACGATAATACTCGTATATATCTATCGAATTATTTGAACATATTAGCGGAGATACAAAAAGAAAGGAGCGCCAGCTAATGACGAAACAGTTCCACCAAGCACTAATGAACAATGACGTTTTCAAATCAGCGCAATTCAATACGAAGTTCCTAGAAGAAAACGTGGGACAAGCAAGTAATTGAATTCATGGATTTTGGGAATAGAATGCATTCCATATATCGCAATAAAATTACCTTCTAACATTCAATTGTTAGGAGGTTTTTTATGTAACTAGAAAAGGTCAGCGTACAGGGATTTTTGATTTAGAGGATGTGGCAGAAGCTATACAGCTACCAAGTTTTGAGGGTACGTTTAAAGAGGAAGATACGATACTGATTACTCCAGCAAAGCTAATGGTTGATGTAGCTGAATTACATGTGGGTAAGAAAGGTGTAGAAATTAATAGTGCTTTGTTAATTGTGAAAGAGCAAATGCGTCTGTCGGGCGTTCGTAAGGCGACAATCAGCGAATATATTTATACTTTTAAAATGGAGCTAATGCTATCGTTATAGCAAGAAATGGAGGCTATGAAGATAATAAGCACGGGGAAGTTCCACCATATAGTTTTAGATTACTATTCATATTTCTAATCTCCTTTATAATGCTCATTTTTTAAATTATCATCATTTTGACAGATAGGCATTCCATTATTAGGGGGGAGTTGATAGGGTGAGAAAAGTACGAAGTTGACATGTGGTAGACCTTATATAGATAATGAGACGAAATAGGAAAACGAGAAAAATATGGTAATTACCTTTGGGAGAACTCATAGAATTAGAAGAAAGTTTATATAATTCTTGCTTTGAAACGAAAAAATAAAAAAATGGGGTTGTGAAGTTTAATGGATACAGATAAAAGTCAATACATTGAGCATTGTATTATAAATTATGAGGAAATTATAAATAACGCAAAAGAAGGAACTGCACAAGATAATGAAATATTAAAGGAAATTACTAAATCGATGTCATTTGGACTGTTAAAGACTAACTACGATATATGGTTAGATGAGTGCTTTTTACATCAAGACTGGCAAAAGTGGAACAATTTAATTTTCCAGCAAATGCGTTATCAATTACTTCCGGGATGTGGCGGAGGGTATGACCATAGTCAAAATACCTTACATATTTTAGAGGCATTCGCTTGCGGGGATAACGAAACAATGGAGCGCATTCTTCCATCCGAACTGGGTTTAACTAAAAATGGTTACCCGTTTTATATTGTGATGAGCAATCTCTTGAGGGCAATGTGGTATAGAGATGAAATACTGTTGCAAAAAGCGCTCTATGCTGCCGAAAAATTTGTTGGCACAAAGAGACCACAATGGGAGCGCTCGGGAGCTGCATTTCTGCTTTCATTACACAAAGAAGATGTCGAGGCAATGGGGAAACATTTACAAAATTTGTGTTCGGGATATATGCGTGCAGATTTCAGTAAAGCGATGAAACAGCTATGTGTGCCTGCACATGGTCTTTATTGCTTGGCACAAAACTTATTGCCCGCAGAGATATTTCAACAGATAAAAATACCAGAACACAAGAATTTTTCTCAAGGATTCGCAAAATGGAGAAATGAAAATCCACACCCTATATTAAATTTATACTTTGAATATCCGGAGCCTTTGGAAATCCTCAATCAAATTTATGTGGCACCAGTTGCTAAAAGCATTATTTCACAACCGCATCTCCATAGCGATAATCCTTATCATTCTCCGCAATTAAAGAAAAAATGGTTTCTTGATGAGGAGGCAATGCTAATAGCCTTTATTGAAAATATGTAATTTTCCTTTTGAACTAATGTTATAGAGTATTGTATGTTTTTTTCGTCATTTTTTGGGCTTCCGAATTTACCGTATATTTAGGGCTTTTTTCAGGCTTATTTAATTTAACAGTATAGACACCTTTCTGAAGCATGTTTTTTGGATGTGTTATAATAAAATTTGTGAAGAAATGTACACTAACGATGCATGTAAGGGGGCGGATGATGGATAACCAATATTTCGTAGGTTGGGGTACATTGGCGTTGATAAATGCTGCCATTGCACAAGGGAAGAATAGAACAGGGTTAAATTGGTTTTTACTTTCTCTTGTATTAGGCCCATTTGCAACACTAATTTTGTTATTTGTTGAAAAGAGACAGTAACACTACATTTTTACAATAATTGATATAAGTTAATAAAGCGAGAAGCGTGGTAATGTAGACTCTCGCTTATTCAACTATTTGGGTGTTTAATAATTGTAAGTCGATTATAGATCGGCTTATGTAATAGCGTCATAACTTATACCTTCTGACTTTACTAGTCAGGAGGTTTTTTATTTGTCTAAAATTAATTAGCGTTACGGCATAGTTGATGGCTTTTTGTGCGTGAAATTGCTTCTACTTTACTAATGGTGCGATTTAGTGGAATAAGAAGGAATTGTTAAGGGTATATAGAAGTAATAATTATCTAGCGTGTTATTCAATTGGGACTGAGTAACCGAAAAAAAAATAAATTATTTGTGGGAGGGGATAAATTGAAAGGTATAGAAGAAATGGAGAAGTTTGATTTTGTAACGTTCGAAATGGATGATGAACAAAAAGAGTTTGTCTCTGCTTTAAAGTTAATTACAGAAGGTAAAGAATGTTTGGGTGCAGAAATTTTAAAGGATTTGTATTGTAAGTCTCATGATCTTTCATTACGAAGTGGCTGTGCCAAGATTTTATTTGAGCTTTTTTTTACTAAATCCGAATGGAAACAATTAGAGGTGCTAGGCTTACTTGATGATCAAAGCATTGATCAAAGCAATCGTATAATTGCGAGAGCTTGTAGCCAGTCTGAACAAACAACATTCTCCTTCTTAAACGATCAAATATGTATGCCGATGAAACTAAGTATCTCTGGCTCTCCAAAAATCGATGTAATGATTAATGGAAATAAGAAATGCTTTTGGTTAGATACTGGAGCAGGGATGACGGTCATCTCAAATTCTTTAGTGAAAGACTGTGATATTAACATAGTGAAAGATGAAGAATTAAAGGTTGGAAATTCAACAAACCAAAATTTCAATACTGATTTCGCTATCATCGATTCAATTGTCATACAGGATCTGACGATTCTTCACCAGCCTACATTGGTGTTAGCGAATGATTTATTAATGATTCAAAATCCTAAAACGGAAGAAATAATGAAGGTAGACGGTATCATTGGATGGGATATCATACAACATATTTGTCTGGAAATCGACTATGGACGAAAACGGGTCATAATTCAAAAACCGAAACAAAAAGATAGTGTGGAGAACAACCTTTTCTTCTGTGGGTATCCGATTTTGAAAGTGAAAGGAAAGAATCAAGTTCCTTTGTATTTCGGTTTAGACACTGGTGCAAATAAGAGCCATTTTGGACGACCTCTCCTATCAAAAATCGATGATCTTAAAATAGAGAAAAGAATGATCCTTTCTGGTGGCTTCGGTGATGTAAAAGAAAGAGAATTAGACAGCGTAGAAAATTTAATTGTTTATCTGAATGAACACCAATCCATCAGCTTACACAACGTCAGAGAAATGTTGACAGATCTTGCTACTTTTTTTAAGCTAGATGGTGTTTTTGGTAGTGATATTGCTAAAGATGGGCGTATGGTGATTGATTATACGAATAGAAAGTTCGAGCTTGTGTTTACAAATGATGCTTCCTAATATTTTTTTATCAGAATTACTTTAACCTTCGAAAATTTATGTTGAAAAATTTTAAAAACTCGGGGGCTCAATTGCAAACTATGGTATTCAGTGTGCTGTCACAGGTCGAGAGTGATGTTCTAGGGACAAGCTTGTGGATTTAGGGAATAGATAACCTATCAAAGTTCGCAATTTTATCACCTTCTAACTTTTATTTGTTAGGAGGTATTTTTATGTCTAAAAATAAGAAGAGAACAGAGAATGTCTTTTCTAAGAGCTTGCTACGGTTGTTATAAGCTAACCCAAAGTTAAAGTGATTAACCTTATCGTGTTACCTGTAGGTACAGTCAAGCTCATTTGTTGAGCAATTCTCATTCCTTCACCAATTCACGATTTTCTATGTTACAATATCTTATAGATAGAATTTTCAGTCATTTGAGAGGTGGGTGAAAAGACAGTGAAAAAGATATTTTTAGTGCTTTTGACAATATTTATTTTAACAGCATGTAATTCATCAACGTTAAGTTTTAATGAAATTGAGATGGTTCCAGATAAAGTGCAAAAGGTAATTGATGAAAAAAATACACTTCAAATAATCAATGTAGTACATAAAGATATTTCTTATGTCGTTTTTCGGTCAAAAGGTACAGTTACAACAGACCTTGAAACGCAAGGTGATACATTAATAATAAAGTTAGACGTTACGAATGAACAAGAGAATGCAACAGAACAGCATGTCTATAAATTAACTTTAGACCCAGACCTGGATACGATTGATATTCACATCAATGGTAAATCTACAACTATTGATAATGTAACAGGGATATAAGAAGGCTATTAATGACTTTTCAACACTCAAAACAAAGCCATCACACAAAAACAGAGCAGTTTACAAATAATGAATAGGGTGATTGTATGGAAAGATTTGAACTTTCATTTAAAAACAAAGCAGTACGTGTTTGGTTTTGTACGGTATTACCTGCAATTATTTTAACTATTGTCCTGGATATTGTTTTGCCTTATGAGCAAAGAAGATATGTTTCATTAGGTTTATCACTAGTTACTATCTTATACTTTGTCTGGTTTGTGATTTATTCTAAAAAGAAACGTAAATAAAGTTTAAGATGACGAAGAAACTTATATTCGCATTTATTCAGATGCAAAAGCAAAATATAATGCCATACCTTAATTGATAAGAATTAAAAAAATTTATTAGGATGATTTAACTTGGATATTCTTCTTAGTGTTCTAATAGTTATTGCTTATGTTGGATTTATGAATTATATTTTTGGGCTTTTAACGAAATTAATGAAACAAAAAAGTTCTGATTTCATGGTACAAATTTTACCGGGGTGGATTTTAATAATGGTATCAAGTAGTGGTGTATTATTATTAACTCCGGATTATTTAACATACCAAAATATTTTTAAACTAATAATGTTTACTTCTGTTGGAGTTTGTTTGACTTCATTATTTTTATTAATTGTGGTAAAAAGACTCAGCTTAAGTAAATATAATGCTCTTATTTTGAAATTGAAAGCAATAGGGGAATAAAATAAAGAATTGTAAAGTTTCTTGTAAGGATTGAGTTCATAGTTGTACGGACTTAATCCTTTTCCTCGCTTTTCATTTTTATCGATAAGCATTGTTGATTTATCGAATAAAGTTTTGGATTTATCGCCCAACTTTTTATATTTATCACCCAATTTCTTAAATTTATCGACATAAACCTGATCCAAATAAATTAAAGCGACTTTACGAAGCCAAACTTTCCTTTTTATAGTATAATAAGCGTAAGTACAGCATTTGTTTGTGATGTGTAAGGGAAAGGATGATATTTGTATGGCAGAGAAAGTAGGACAATCTTTCGTACAACCAACGCCTTCTGGTAAAGAAGAACTTGGGAGAATTGAAGTAGCAGCGGAAGTAATCGAGGTTGTTGCTGGGATCGCAGTGAACGAGGTAGAAGGGGTTGCTGCAACTCGCGGTAATATAGCTACAGGCGTAGTAGAACGCTTCGGTAAAAAAGTTCATAATAAGGGCATTAAATCGGGTGTTACTGAAACTGGTGAGATTGCCATTGATGTATTTTGCTCTGTAAAATACGGCTATACAATCCCGAAAGTGGCGAAAGAAGTACAAACTCAAATCCGCCAAGCAATTTTAAATATGACAGCACTTGAAACAGCTGAAGTGAATGTTCACATTACTGGCATTCTCTTTGAAAAAGAAGAAGTAGCTGTACAAGAATAAAAAGAAGGGTTGCCTACAGGGCAATCCTTCTTTTTTAACGTTGTTCACGGAAATTGTTCAGCAGTGATTAGTATGGCTACTTTATTATATTTCAATATGCTTTGGCTTTCTCCAGAATAAGGCAAGGATAACGCCGAGTGTTAAAACAATTGTCGCAAAGTAATACGGATAGTTCAAATTGATATCGAACAATACCCCACCTAAAATAGGACCAAATATATTACCAAGACTTGTAAACATGGAGTTCATGCCACCAACGAACCCTTGTTCATTACCAGCAATTTTTGATAAATAAGAGGTAACGGCAGGACGTATTAAATCGAAGCCGACGAAAATAAAGAATGTGACAAATAATATTGCAAAATAATGGCTTACAAATGTCATAGCAAATGTTAAAACAGCAGATAGGACGAGTGAATAACGGATAAGATTAATCTCGCCCATTTTCTTTGTCAGCCAATCGAATAATACTAGCTGAGCGAGAGCCCCGACTACTCCACTTCCCGTAATAATAATTGCGATATCTGAAGGTGTAAATGCGAATTTATGATCCACAAATAGGCTAAATAACGATTCAAATGCAGCTAAACCAAATGATAGTACGAAAATAAGCACGAATGGAATAAGGTATAGTGGGCTAAAAATACGCTTCACACTGCCTGAAATTGATGATGCAGACTGTTCATCATTAGAAGCACGTGTCGGTTCTTTTAGTAAAATAAATGACAAGATCGCTGCTAAAAATCCAAGTATACCAGCAGCATAAAACGGTATGCGCGTTCCGAATTCTGCCAAAAATCCACCGATACCAGGTCCGATAATAAAGCCGGTACTAATCGCGGCACTCATATAACCCAATGCCTTTGGACGTTGTGACAAGGTTGTAATATCAGCGATATATGCAGTTACCGCAGGCATGATGAAAGCAGCACTGATACCACCTAACATACGTGAGACAAAGAGTATTTCAACTGTGCGTCCAAGCCCGAATAATAGCTCTGAAAAACCGAATATAAAAAGCCCCGCAACGATCATGATTTTACGGCCAATGGTATCTACCATTTTACCAGAAATCGGTGAGACGATAAGTTGAGTGATAGCAAATGCGGCCACCATATAACCAACGACAGAGCCTGAAATTTTCAGCTCATTCATAAGTGTTGGTAGCACAGGTATAACTAAACCAATACCTAAAAAGGCAATGAATAAATTCGATAATAAAATACTTAAGGTTAAAAGTTGTTTCTTATTCATGTTGTTCTCCTTCAATCATTCACGATACATAAATCAAAATCTACTAGAATATTTCCAAGTAATACAATAAACCCTATAGTAACTATAGGGTCAAAAGATTTGTTTTAACTTATTTCAGCGGGTGTTCAAACACCCGCTGAAATAGAGGAATTCAGTCTAAGGGCTCAACGCCCTGTAGCAATTTATTTGTGCGCAAGCGAAGCGACAGCAAGAACAACGAACGACTGAGTGACCAGTTTCACATTGCGCAAGCCTCCGGCGGATTTTTTTTCTACTTTTTATAAGTGTGGAAGTATTCGTTCGCGGTTATACAAAGTGTTATATATTTCTTTCATGCTTTGATGTCAATGGAGCAGCTACGTTCATTCATAAAATGCCCTTGCTAGTAAGAGCTAAAGAAGTTTCGTATCGCATCAAAACGAAATTTTATGTTTACAATCATCGCAGTAAAATAGGCAGGATTTGCGTTCTTTACATTGTTCCTCGCCTTCATATAACTTGAAAGTTCTTTTACAACTTGTACATGTAACTTCATATTGCATAATGAACACCTCAAAAGATGATATTTAATTTCCTTAATTATTACATTCTTGGTATTTAAACAATAAAGGTTGATTTTTAATTTCAATATATTTCTTAGTAAAGTTAATTGCAGGGTGTTAAAATAAGCAAAAAGTTGCTTGAAAAAGGTATCAGATTATTTAAAACTTGCCTGAATTCGTGTTTCTCTCACGAATTTATGCTATTATAAACCTTAATGCCACTTAAGAAGGAGAGCTTTACATGAAACGACATGAAGCACGCGAAAAAGCGTTGCAAGTTTTGTTTCAGCTAGACAATACCGATCTAACAGTAGAGGAAGCAATGGGTCATATTAAAGGCCAACCAACAAATGTCTTCTATGAAAAGATTGTTACTGGAACAGTTGAACATTTGGAGGAAATCGATGCTGCTTTAGAACAGCATCTTGAAAAGTGGTCGCTTGCCCGTTTACCTAAAATTGAAAGAACGGTTTTACGTCTAGCTGTATACGAGATTTTATACATGCCAGAAACACCAAAAAGAGTAGTACTTAATGAAGCAATCGAGTTATGCAAAACATTTGGAGACGATGGTTCGTCGAAATTTGTTAATGGCGTACTTTCTAAATTTACAGAACAATAACATGTGTTGAATTGGAAGGAGTAACTAAGGTCTATGTCAAGTGCAATTATTAATGGTAAAGAAATTGGTCAAGAAATTCGTAATTCAGTAGCAGAGCGAGTAACGCGTTTAAAAGAGCAAGGATTAACACCAGGCTTAGCGGTTGTTTTAGTAGGAGACAACCAAGCCTCGGCTACATATGTGAGAAATAAGCAAAAATCTTGTGAAGCCATCGGTATGTTTTCTGAGCTAATTAAACTACCAGAAGAAACTACGCAAGAATCATTATTAGCACAAATTGAATTATTAAATAATCGTGAAGATATTCATGGTATTTTAGTACAATTACCACTCCCAAAACATATTGATGAGGATATTGTTATTGCCACAATTGCTGTTGAAAAAGACGTTGATGGCTTCTCACCGGTAAGTGTTGGGAAAATGATGCTTGGCCAAGAAACATTTTTGCCTTGTACACCGTTTGGCGTAATGAAGCTTCTTGAATATTCAGGAATCGAAATAGCAGGAAAGCATGCGGTCATCGTGGGGCGTAGTCATATAGTTGGGAAACCAATGGGACAACTTCTATTACAAAAGGATGCAACCGTTACATATACGCATTCCAAAACACCAAATTTACCTTCATTCACTAAACAAGCAGATATATTAATTGCAGCCGTTGGACGTGCAAACTTTATTACGAAGGAGCATGTTAAAGAAGGCGCAGTTGTGATAGATGTTGGTATTAATCGTGATGAAAACAACAAGCTTTGCGGTGACGTAAACTTCAATGAGGTTGATGGAATTGCGTCTCATATTACACCTGTACCAGGCGGTGTAGGACCAATGACAATTACTATGTTACTATTCAACACAGTTCAAGCAGCAGAAAATAAGCTTGCACATATAGTTAAGCTATAATTTTGAATGACTCTTTATAAAAAGCTATCTCAATTTTTATTGAGGTAGCTTTTTTTATGATTTACTTTCTTAGTATTTCGAGAACTTTCGCGCTGTTTATAACGTCTAATATAACGTTTGGGTCATACATATGAAGAGGGAGGTTTTTATGGAAAACATAGATTTAATACTTATCATCAAACATATTATTATCGGTCTTGTGCAAGGATTTACAGAGCCAATTCCTGTATCATCGAGCGGACATGTTATGATTGCAAGTGAAATTCTTGGTCTTGGTGAGCAAGGTTTTACCTTTGCTATTTTAACGAACACAGCTTCTTTATTGGCTATTGTTTATATTTATCGAGAGGATATTGTCCGACTCATCACAAATTTTTTCCTTTATCTTAAAACAGGAGAGAATCGTTATAAAGCGGATTTCCGTTTTTCCATATTCATTGTGATTGGTTCTATTCCGGCGGGCATTTTAGGTGTTTTATTAAGCGATGTTATTGCGGATAATGTTAGTATGACAACGATTGCGCTTATGCTATTTGTGACAGGTATTGCCCTATGGCTAATCCGTAATATGCGTGGTACAAAAAAGGATGCGGATTTGACTGCCAAAGACGCCATCATCGTAGGTCTTGGTCAAGCTGTAGCATTAACACCTGGTATTAGCCGTTCAGGAGCAACTATTATTTCGGCCATTGCTGTAGGTATGAAACAGGAAACTGCTTTGCGATTTTCCTTCATGCTTTATATTCCTGTAAGTCTTGGCGGGGTTGTCCTTGGGGTTTCAGATTTTTTAGATGAGCCAAATAAAGGTGCATTAGCAATTCCTTATGCTGCGACATTTGTTGCGACATTATTTATGACTTATTTTGCAATGCGTTGGTTTATGGGAATCATGAAAAGTGGCAAGCTTAGCTACTTTACATATTATTGCTTCCTTGTGGGTACGCTCTTATTAATATTTTATTAATTTTAAAAGCCTCGTAACTTTATTAAGTTGTGAGGTTTTCTTATGTGTTGAAAAATTGGAATGGTAGGTATTCTTCGTAAATGTCGTAGCGTTTAGATGCGGAGGATTACCGTTCTAGGCTACTCACCATAATCGAAAAGAATAGACTTATAACAGTGATATGATTGTACCTTTACTGTTTCTACCGCTACGTTTCATATATGTTGCTGCTCTTACCGTCGCGTTTGATTCTATCCGTCACTTGGGCAGTTCAATCCGTCACTTCGACTGTTTTATCCGTCGCCTCGGCTGCACTATCCGTTACTTCGTCTTCATACCGTCGCTTTGGCAGTTCAATCCGTCGTTCAGGCAGTTCTTACCGTCGCTCAGGCTGCACTATCCGTCACTTCGTCTTCTTACCGTCGCTCAGGCTGCACTATCCGTCACTTCGTCTTCATACCGTCACTTTGACAAATCTATCCGTCGCTTTGGCAGTTCAATCCGCCCCCAAGAAAGCGCTCAGTCGGAACGGAAATCAACCCCTCGTTTTGTCGAAAAGACATACTTTACCTAATACGAGATCTTAAGATATGTTATAGAAAGGTTTTCATTTCTATAAAAGACAGTCGTTTTTTCAAGCAAAACTGCATTTTGGCACGTCAGGCACAATAAAAAATGGTATGATAAGTGTAGTTTTGTGAAAAACTTGATTTTAGTAAAGGAGCCGGAAAAATGACATCTGCTTCTTATTTAACTGTAAAAGCGTTAACAAAATATATTAAACGGAAATTTGATGCTGATCCGCATTTACGTGAAGTCTATGTAAAGGGAGAGTTATCCAATGTCAAGATTCATCAATCAGGACATATTTACTTTACATTAAAGGATGATGGAGCACGAATTGCGGCTACAATGTTTAAATCAGCAGCCGGAAAGTTGGCGTTTGAACCTAAGGACGGTATGCAAGTATTTATCCGTGGGGATGTAAACGTGTACGAAGGCTACGGTACATATCAATTATATGTACAGGAAATGCAACCAGATGGAATCGGTAGCTTGTTTGTTGCCTTTAACCAGCTGAAAGAGCAGTTACAAAAAGAAGGGCTTTTTAAACCTGAGTGGAAACAACCAATTCCGAGGTTTCCGGAGAAAATTGGTGTTTTAACGTCGACAACAGGAGCAGCCATTCGAGATATCTGTACAACATTAAAGAGACGCTATCCACTTGCTGAAATTTTCATTTATCCTACCCTTGTACAGGGAGCACAAGCAGCGCCAAATATTGTTCACAATATTGAGCGCGCAAATATCGATGCAAGTTGCGATGTATTGATTGTTGGGCGAGGCGGTGGATCGATTGAGGATTTATGGGCATTTAATGAGGAAGTTGTCGCAAGAGCGATTTTTGGAAGCCGTATCCCTATTATTAGTGCGGTAGGTCATGAAACGGATACGACTATAGCGGATTATGTAGCTGATTTGCGTGCACCAACACCAACGGCAGCGGCTGAAATGGCTGTACCTGATCAACAGGATTTATTTCAGCGGGTACTTACACAAAAATCACAACTCCATCAAATAGTAAGAGCGCAACTTATGGCAGAACGACAACGTCTAAATAAGCTCCAACAATCTTATCCGTTGTCAATGCCAGAACGTCTATATCGACCTTTTACGGAAAGGCTAGCACAGCTTGAGTCGGGATTGCAAAAAGCAATGCAGGTCGATTTGATGAAGAAAACAGCGCAGTTTCAACAATTACGTAGTGCGGTAGAGCAGCACTCACCGAAAAAGGCTTTAGCTTTCCATCAACGAGAGCTAGAAGCACATGTCCAACAATTAAATCGTGCTACAACGCATTATGTAACGAAGCAAAAACAACAATTTGAGGCAACCGTCAGAACTTTAGAAGCATTGAATCCGCTTGCCATTTTAACAAGGGGCTTTACGGTAGCTTATAAAGATCATCAAATGTTAAAATCATCAGCTGATGTAAAGCCACAGGATCAATTAACACTTTCCTTCCATGATGGAAAGGTTATTGCTGATGTGGTAAAGATCTTGCCAAAAAATGAGGGGGAATAATTGTGGCAGAGAAACAACAAACTTTCGCAGATGCTATGACGGCACTTGAGGAGATTGTCCGTCAGCTAGAGCAAGGTGATGTGCCGCTAGAAAATGCGATTGATTTATATAAACAAGGAATGGAGCTTTCACATTTTTGCCATAGCAAGCTACAAAATGCTGAAGAGCAGTTAATTTCTATTGTCCAAGAGACAGGTGAAACTACAGCATTTGATCCACTAAAGGGAGAGAACTAAGAAATGAACGAGCAATTAAAGCATTTTATTGAAAGCAACATACCACAAGTTGAAGCTGAAATGTTTGCGCTAGTTGAGAAAATTGACGCACCAGCCAATTTAAAAGAATCAATGCTTTATTCATTAAAAGCTGGAGGTAAACGTATTCGCCCTCTTTTTGTATTAGCTGTTCTTGAACTATACAATCAGAATTTAAAAGATGGTTTAACTGTAGGATCAGTCGTTGAAATCATCCATACGTATTCGTTAATCCATGATGATTTACCAAGTATGGATAATGACGATTTCCGTCGAGGTAAGCCAACAAACCATAAAGTTTATGGCGAGGCATTAGCGACACTTGCAGGTGATGCATTGAATACACTTGCGTTTGGCATTTTAGCACGCATGGATGTATCAGCTGAAAAACGTATTGAGCTTGTCAATCTGTTAAGTGAAGCAGCTGGTGCAGAAGGTATGGTTGGGGGGCAAGTACTCGATATAGAAGGTGAAAAGCGTCAGCTGAACATAGCTGAGCTTGAGCATGTCCATATCAATAAAACGGGCGCTTTATTACGATTTAGTATTGAAGCGGGAGCGGTGTTAGCTGATGTAACGCAAGAAAATCGCGAAACTTTAAAGGAATATGCGCATCATATCGGCCTCGCCTTCCAAATTCAAGACGATATTTTAGATATTGAGGGAACTACAGAAGAACTGGGAAAAACTGCTGGTAAAGATGTAGCAAGTGATAAAAGCACATACCCAGCTCTGTTAACTTTAGATGGGGCAAAAGAAAAGCTTGCAGAGCATTATCAACATGCTAATAACGTATTAGATAAATTGCAAGTAGATGCCAGCTTATTACGTGATTTTGCAGCCTATATTGTTCATCGTAAAAACTAGGAGAAAAACGAGGCGCTAAAGGCATAGAGTATGCTAGAATAGGTGAGGGCGTTTGCCAATGTGCAAACAATAAAGAGTTCGTACTTTTAGCATATTGATAACACTGTTATAATGGTGGAAACACAATTACGGTGAATAATTTATTGAAAAGGTGTGTGAGAAAGGTGGATTTAAATAAGATAGCTAGTCCAGCCTTTTTAAAAAGCTTAGATAAGAAGGGGCTTGAGCGACTTGCGCAAGAAATTCGTGCCTTCTTAATCGAAAAATGTTCTGTCACGGGTGGTCATATCGGACCGAACCTTGGTGTTGTGGAGCTAACGATTATGCTCCATAAAATGTTTGACAGTCCACAAGATAAGTTTTTATGGGATGTTGGCCACCAAGCTTACGTGCACAAAATTTTGACAGGTCGTGCGAATCAATTTGACACATTACGTCAGTTCAAAGGGCTTTGTGGTTTTCCAAAGCGTGTGGAGAGTGAACATGATGAGTGGGAGACAGGTCATAGCTCGACATCTTTGTCAGCAGCTATGGGTATGGCAGCAGCACGTGATATCAAAAAAGAAAAGAACTTCGTGATACCAATTATTGGAGATGGAGCTTTAACTGGTGGTATGGCACTAGAGGCATTAAACCATATCGGTCATGCTGAAACTAATATGATTGTCATTTTAAACGATAATGAAATGTCAATCGCTCCAAACGTCGGAGCGTTACACAATGTATTGGGACGTCTTCGTACAGCCAAGGAATATTCAAAAGCAAAAGAAGAACTGGAATCCCTCATGAATAAGATTCCTGTGCTAGGCGGTAAACTTGCTTCAACTGCTGAGCGTGTCAAAGATAGCTTAAAATATTTAGTGGTATCAGGTGTGTTCTTTGAGGAGCTAGGCTTTAAATATCTAGGACCAATTGATGGACATGATTTCGAAGCTCTTGAGGCAACTTTATCACAAGCTAAAAAAGTAAAAGGGCCAGTGCTTGTTCATGTGATTACGAAAAAAGGCAAAGGTTATAAACCTGCTGAAGATGATACAATCGGTAATTGGCATGGGACAGGTCCTTATAAAATTGAAAACGGTGCCTTTGTAAAATCAGAGGCGAAAGGTCCAGCTTGGAGTAGTTTGGTTGCCGAGACTGTTCGTAAAATTGCGCATGAGGATAAACGAATTGTCACAATTACTCCTGCAATGCCAGTGGGCTCGAAACTACAAGGCATCCAAAAGGATTTCCCAGAGCGTTTCTTTGATGTGGGAATTGCTGAACAACATGCAGCCACGATGGCAGCGGGTCTAGCAACACAAAAAATGAAACCATTTTTAGCCATATATTCAACATTCCTTCAACGTGCTTATGACCAAGTACTACATGATATTGCACGTCCAAACTTAAATGTCTTTATAGGAATTGACCGTGCAGGCTTAGTTGGCGCAGACGGTGAAACACATCAAGGGGTATTTGATATTGCGTTCCTTCGTCATATCCCAAATATGACAATTATGATGCCCAAAGATGAAAATGAAGGTCAACATATGGTGAAAACAGCCATTGAATATGATGGCGGTCCAATTGCATTACGTTATCCACGAGGTAACGGTATAGGCGTTCCTTTAGATGATGAGCTTAAGACGTTACCAATTGGTAGCTGGGAAGTGTTACGAGAAGGTAAGGATGCTACGATCTTAACCTTTGGTACGACAATTCCAATGGCAATGGAAGCAGCCGGTATTTTAGCACAGCAAGGTGTAGAGATAGAAGTAGTCAATGCTCGTTTCATTAAACCAATGGATGAGGATATGCTTCATCGTATATTATCAAGCGGTAAACCAATCTTAACGATTGAAGAGGCAGTTCTACAAGGTGGTTTTGGTAGTGGTGTATTAGAATTTGCCCATGACCATGGCTATTTAAGTGCACTGATCGATCGTATGGGTATACCAGATCATTTTATTGAGCATGGTAATGTAGATCAGCTTCTCGCTGAAATTCACATGACGGCTGAAGATACAGTGGCACGTTTGCATGTGTTACTTCAACAAAAACAGCAAGTAGGTTTGAATAAATAATGACAAAAATTCCAAAAGAACGTGTAGACATTTTACTTGTAGAGCGTGGGCTATGCGAAACCCGAGAAAAAGCAAAGCGCTCTATTATGGCAGGGCTAGTTTTTTCTAATGAAATACGCATCGATAAGGCGGGGGAAAAAATCGCTATAGATGCACCACTACAAGTAAAAGGCTCGGATATAAAATATGTTAGCCGTGGCGGCTTGAAGTTAGAAAAAGCGCTACAAATTTTTGATATGTCTGTAGAGGGGAAGCTAATGCTAGATATTGGCTCCTCTACAGGAGGATTTACCGATTGTGCATTACAGCACGGTGCAAGACATGGCTATGCATTGGATGTTGGTTCCAACCAACTAGCATGGAAGATCCGATCTGATGAACGTGTAACTGTCATGGAAAAAACAAATTTCCGTTATACGACAGCAGCAGATTTAACAGAGGGCTTACCAGACTTTGCAACAATTGATGTCAGCTTTATTTCATTATCACTTATTTTACCTGTCTTAAAAACGTTGTTAATGCCAGGTGGCGATGTAATGGCACTGGTAAAGCCTCAGTTTGAAGCTGGGAAAGAGAATGTCGGTAAAAAAGGCATTGTTCGCGACAAAAAAGTACATTTAGAAGTTTTAGAAAAGACAGCTGCAATGGCGACAGAGGTTGGCTTTGTCGTTAAGGATGCTTCGTTTTCGCCAATTACAGGAGGCGAGGGGAATATTGAATTTTTATTCCATTTAGTGAATCCTATTGGTGATGAAGATGTCTCTGCATATACAGCTTTTAATACACTCGTTGAAGAAGCGCATAGTGCACTAAAATAACACGTGCTCGTTTATAGAGCCGTGTTTTTTCTTGTGCTTTTATGTTTAAAATGGTAGTGTAAATATACAAATATTCAACTATTTATAAGAGGTGACTGAGATGAATAAAGGACAACGACATATACGAATTCGGGACATTATTGCCAATCATGAAATCGAAACGCAAGATGATTTAGTCGATTTTTTAAAAGATGCAGGCTATAATGTGACACAAGCAACAGTATCACGTGATATTAAAGAACTTCATCTTGTTAAAGTACCTTTACAGGATGGACGCTATAAATATAGCTTACCCGCAGACCAACGATTCAATCCTATACAAAAATTACATCGTGCGTTAGCTGATGCTTTTGTCAGCATTGACGGTGCATCACACTTTTTAGTTATGAAGGCTCTTCCTGGTAATGCCAATGCTATTGCATCATTACTTGACCATTTAGATTGGCCTGAAATTTTAGGGACTATTTCTGGAGACGATACTATTTTAATTATTTGTCGTGATGCAGATGAGCGTGAAAATACTAAAAATCGCTTATTAGAAATGCTATAAAATAGCAGGGTAATTTGATACAGAGGTGACATTTTGTGTTAAGAGAGCTTAGTATACGAAACTTTGCCATCATTGAGGATTTAACGGTAAGTTTTTCAGGTGGTTTAACTGTTTTAACAGGTGAAACAGGGGCAGGAAAATCCATTATTATCGATGCAGTGCATTTACTTGCTGGCGGACGAGGAAATACCGAATTTATTCGTCATGGAGCTAAGAAGGCTGAATTAGGTGGTTTATTCCAAATTTCAAGTTCTGGGCATCCTGTTCATAAGAAACTTGAAGAGGCAGGCATTGAAATTGAAGAAGATACCATTATTTTACGCCGTGATTTAAATGATTCTGGAAAAAGTGTTTGTCGAGTAAACGGTAAACTTGTGCCATTATCTGTTTTACGTGATATTGGTGCTAGCCTTATCGATATTCATGGTCAGCATGAAAATCAAGAATTAATGGATGAGAAACAGCATATCAATTTACTTGATCATTTTGCCGAGGAACAACTTACACCAATTCAAGAGGCGTACAGTTCTCAATATGATGAATATCGTTCACTAAAAAAAGAATTAGCTTCAATTTCGATTGATGAGCAGTTAATGGCGCAACGTATTGATTTGTACCAATTCCAAATGAAAGAACTGGAGGATGCCAATTTAAAGCTTGGCGAGGAAGATGAGCTTCTTGATGAACGTCGCCGTCTAATGAATTTCAATAAGATTTTCGAACGCTCCAGTGCAGCTTATGAAGCAATTCAAGGTGAATCAAAGGGTCTTGACTGGATTGGCAATGCCATGGGAGCCTTAGAGGATGCTGCCACTGTTGACGAACAATTTAAAGAGGCATCCGAATCTGTCACTACTGCATTTTATGCGTTACAAGATGCAGCGTACCAGGTCAAAAATGTGTTGGACGAATTAGAATTTGATCCCGCTCGTTTAAATGAGGTTGAGCAACGTTTAGCTTTGTTACAAAATTTGAAGCGCAAATATGGCTCAACAGTTGAAGAGATTTTAGCGTATTACGATAAAATTAAAACAGAGCTAAATGAGCTTTTAAATCGAGACGAAATTTTGCAAGTGAAAGAACGAAAAGTGCTGGAAATGGAAGTGGTACTTGATGAGCTTGCTGCAGAACTTTCTACTGTTCGAAAGGAAGCTGCACATAATTTAAGTGAAGCTATTATGGCTGAACTGCGTGAATTACATATGGAAAAAGCAAAATTTATTGTTAATTTTGATGAATTACCTTTCTTTGATGCGAACGGAAAAGACCAAGTAATTTTTTATATTTCTACGAATGTAGGCGAGCCGCCAAAATCTTTGCCGAAAATTGCTTCTGGTGGAGAATTATCGCGTATGATGCTTGCGTTAAAGACGATTTTCTCATCCTCAAATGGCATTACATCTATTATTTTTGATGAGGTCGACACAGGTGTAAGTGGTCGCGTAGCGCAAGCAATCGCAGAAAAAATTGCAGCAGTATCCATTAACTCTCAAGTATTATGTATTTCGCATTTACCACAAGTGGCTGCGATGGCCGATCATCATTATTTTATTAAAAAAGAAGTCGAGCATGATCGAACATTTACGTCATTGCTGGAAATAGATACAAATGCTCGTATCGAAGAAGTCAGTCGCATGATATCTGGAGCGGAAATTACAGATTTAACATTGCAGCACGCGACAGAGCTCTTAAAAATGGCGAATGAACGAAAAAAACAAATGAGATAGCAAAGAATCCAGAAACAGATTGTTGTTTCTGGGTTTTTTCTTTTTGCGCAAATATTTACCGCTTATAAGAATGCCACAACAACACATAGTAAAAAGACAAAAACAAAAAGGAGGTGTCGTATGTATCGTCGTTGGCGTCAATTTGTCATTTTGCCTATGCTCATTGTTTTATTATTCATGCCCGTAAAGGTTTTTGCCGCAAAAAAGCTTATTCCGATGGGCGAAGCAATTGGAATTCAACTTCAGTTATCACATGTGTTTGTAGCGCATGATGTACTATTAGCTTCCAATCAATGGATGAAAGGAGGCGCTGTTATTGAAAAAATAAATGATATTTCTGTAAAAACGCTTGCAGATGCCAAAAAAGCTGTTGCTCGACAAGGACAACAAAAATGGACGATAAAAAATGAAGGAAAAGAAGTGACACTTGAGTTACAGGAGCAAGAAGCTGAACATGTTATTTCCTTTCTAAAAGATGAAACAGATGGAGTAGGAACATTGACATACATTGATCCAGAGACAAAAAGTTACGGTGCGTTAGGCCACCAAATCGTTGATTCAACCTTACAAGAAGCCCCTATTTTCCATGCTGGCTCCATTTTTTTAGCTTCGATTCAACAAATTCGTAAAAGTATACCTGGTCAACCTGGCTATAAAATATCCTCCATTGAAAAACATCAGGATCGATTAGGGAGTATAGATAAAAATACAGTTTATGGAATTTTTGGCCGTTGGGAAAACGGTTATCAACAAAGTTTACCTAAAGCAATTGAAATTATGCATGAAAAGGATATAAAAGCAGGGAAAGCGGAAATCTCTACGGCAATCGAGGGCAGTAAGGTGGAAACTTTTTCAATTGAAATTACAAAGGTTGAAAATGAACGCCTTGAATTTATAGTTACTGACAAAAAGCTCATTGAAAAAACAGGTGGTATTTTGCAGGGAATGAGTGGCAGTCCTATCATTCAAGACGGTCGTTTTGTAGGTGCGGTTACGCATATGTTTGTGGAGGAGCCTAAAAAAGGAGCAGCTATTACTGTAGCGGAAATGTTAAAAAAATCATCTTAAATGAAGGAGCTGCCAATAGGTAGCTCCTTTCTTCATTCCTTCATGAAAATATATTGTTCACCAAGTATTTCCTTTATTTATGAAGCGATTAGCGATACTTAAAAAAAACTGTAGTTTTATCTCCATTTTTTCACTAAAATAAATGGTATAAGCATTCGAAGCTTTGTCAGTTATTTATCATAACTTGTCGATATTGAAAGAAAGTATCGGACTACATACTCATTTTTGGAAATAGAAAAGGTTTTTAAAACAAAAATGTCGAAAATTCCACAGTGTGCAAAAAAAGCATTGGGGTAGGAAGCTTTGAGGTGATATTCGAAGCACAGTTCAGAAGGAGGAATTTAAATGACAAAGGTTAAAGTAGCGATTGCAGATGATAATCGTGAGTTATTAAAAACAATGGAGCAGTATTTCCAAGGGCATCCTGAAATTGAAATCATTGCAACTGCTTCAAATGGGAAAGTTTGTTTACAAATGCTTGAGGAATTCACACCAGATATTTTATTGCTAGATATTATAATGCCACATCTTGATGGGTTAGCTGTTTTAGAGTCGATGTATCAAAATGAAAAAATGTCATCCATTCAAGTTATAATGTTAACTGCATTTGGTCAAGAAGATGTGATGAAACAGGCTGTAGACTTAGGAGCATCCTATTTTATGCTAAAGCCATTTGAATTTGATCAATTGGTTCAAAAAATCTTACATTGTGCTGGACAGAAGGCAACACTTCCTAAGAAGACAAGTGTTTTACAACCGGCGGCACCTCAAAAATTAAATCAACATCAATTAGATAGCACGATTACAGCCATTATTAAAGAAATCGGCGTTCCTGCTCATATTAAAGGTTACTCTTATTTGAGAGAAGCTATTCAAATGGTATTCGAAGATATCGAGTTATTGGGCTCTGTGACGAAAATTTTATATCCAGAAATTGCCAAAAAATTCAATACAACGCCATCACGAGTTGAACGTGCGATTCGTCATGCCATTGAAGTCGCATGGAATCGTGGCAATTATGAATCGATTTCGTCGATGTTTGGGTACACAGTGCATCATTTGAAGTCGAAGCCGACAAATAGTGAATTCATTGCTATGATTGCAGACAAGATTCGTATCGATATGATGGCTAGTTAGTCTCGGTATATCAAGGTTTGTGACGGTTGGCTTAGCGGAGAATGACCGGTAAATCTAAATTAGATAACGCTTATATAGCGAAAATTATAACGCCTTTTTAGACAGTTTACGCCGACTGTTTGAGGGGGCGTATTTTTTATGTCTATAAGTCCGTTTTTAATCGAAGTTGACCGTTATATGTTGGATTGTTCCGCAAAAGGTCTTTCGCCTAAAACGCTAAAATCGTATGAACAAACGCTTAGACTATTCGCAAGGTATCTCATGGATAACTTTGAAGTAGATGACGTTAAAAGCGTCAAAGCAGAGCATATACGCTCTTATATTCGTTCTATAGAAGAAAGGGGTAAGTTCGAGATAAGTGCTGCAGAAACGCCTGTAAACTACCCAGAACGACGAAGCGATTTTGGAAAGCCTGTAAGTAAAACGACAATTGCGAATTATGTACGTAACATAAAAGCGTTTTATTCGCATTTATATTCGGAACAACTTATTCGCAGCAATCCTTTGAAGGATTTAAAGAATGTTAAACCGGAGCGAAAAGTCAAAGTTATGCTCGAAGATAATGAACTAAAGCAGTTTTTCCGTTCTTTCGACGTTACGAAATTCGATCAGTATCGCGATTGGGTAATTGCGCGATTAATCTTTGATACTGGGGCTAGAATAGGAGAATTGTTGGAAGTTGTAGTATCTGATATAGATTTGCGAGGCAATGCGTTGTTATTGCGAAAGACGAAAAACAGCAAGCAACGTTTCGTTTACTACTCAGAAAAGACGCGCAAACATCTTAGGGCTTGGATAGCATACAAGGATCGATATTCAGATAGCTCTTATGTCTTTCCGACGAATAGAGGAACTAAATTACGGATTGAGGGAGTCGAACGTTCATTTAGACTGCGTAGTAAAGATGTTGGTTTGCAAATTACTCCTCATCTACTTAGAAATAATTTTGCCAAAAGATATTTAATAAATGGCGGTGATTTAGCAACGTTATCTCGTTTGCTAGGACATGCCAGCGTTGATATTACTGCTCAAATTTATTTAGATTTTGCTGATAAGGAAGTGATGAAGAAGTATCGACAACATAGTCCGTTAGAGAACTTAAATATTTAAACACAAAAAAGCCGCTAGTGTTCGCAGCACTAACGACTCTTAAAACGATTACACTAATTGCCTGCCAGCGATAGTGTTCACTCACAACTTAATATGAGCGATGATATGCCTTCATTTTACCTCGAAAAATCGTAAAATGCAAAGGTCTGCTTTCCTATTGTCTTTTTTAGGAACGTTCACTGACGAGAAGCCGTTAAGCGTCATTAAAAAACACGTCAGGTTACGTCGAGCCAACGCAGTAAATTCGACTATATCGCAGGTCAAGCCGTTTCCTGTTACGGTTGCGATGAATTGGTGAGCGCCACCATTAAGGGCGCGGCATGGTTTATCGGCTAGTTACGGCTAGGGTAAGCATGTACAAGCGGACAATCAGCGTACAAATACGCTCAATTAAGGACTACCGCACGTCTAGGACGATAAATAGACGAGTACATACGGATAGAAATATCCCGATTTAACAGGAGCATACGAGAAACCTCGGACGTCACCATGACGCTAGCAAATGCGATCGTTACATATTGTTGCTCGATTCGTTTCTAACGTTTCTTGCGATAGTAGGTAACGACTTTTGCGCCGATTTCCTAAACAAGCAGCCATTCTGCTAGCAAATGGGTATGGTTGTCAAACTCTATTTATGCAGATGGATTTAAATATATTATAATTGAAAAAATGATATTTGGGAGATGGTTATTATATATATAAGGAAATTCTTTTTGGGAGTATCGGGCTTTATTTATATAGTATGTTTAATGAAAATGTTTGAATATTTCGACCTAAGTAATACCTTCTATAAAGCTTGTGGAAGCATTGTGAAGGCATATTATTTACATCATAATCCTTTAGTGGTATTAACAGTTTTTCTAATCGCATCTGCAGCAATATTTTTGGCTCTTTCTATTGAAATATTTATGAAGCGCTTTAAAGAGAAAGGGTATAAAGAATACAAAAGTATAGCAGGTGTATCTTCTATACTGCTTTGGTTATACATAACGGCACTCGTAACTACATCCGCAAATAACATTGGCCCGATGCTTTTTGGTGGGGTGTTAGCGTTGTGGATTACTCTTTTGCAAGATGATCAAAAACACAAAAAAAGTTAACAAAGTGCAACATTGTCAAATCGTTATGTTGTGATTACTGGGAACGATTGCTTTTTATCTACTTAAATGCTGCTGATAAATCTGCGCCAAGCCGTTTTCCTTATCTCGGCTTCATGATTGGCGAACTTTGGAGTATTGTCAATATAAAATATTAATAAATTTAAAGGATAATATACTTTTTTATAGAATTATGTATAAATATGGAGGTGATAAAACAATGAAATGGAAACAATTAATCGAAGAAAAAATAAAACAAGATGTATTTATTGCTAGCTTTGATAATGAAGATGAGGTTATGGATTACGTCTACAAATACTTTGAAAACTTTTTTGCAGTAGACAATGCGGATGAATATATTGAACTGGAAAAATCAGATAATAAAATAACTTTTAAAGTATATAACCATCAAATAGTAGTTAAAAATGGTAGCAGCCCAAGTATTCAATTTAAATTCTACAATGCCGAGCAAGATTATATGGATTCTTTAGGTCAATTATACGTCCCTGATATGATATTTACATATTCCGGGGGAACTAAGAGAGAATCCTTTAGTGATGAATTACTAAATAATCTACTAGAAAAAGCATTCAAGGGATTAGGTAAAAAATCGGGGATGCAAGTTTTGAAATAAAGTTTTGAAAAGGAGCGCAGCCACTTAGTCGGCATGCGCTTTTTCTTCGTCTACTATCTCAATGAGATCGCTAATTTCACAATTTAAAGCTTTACAAACCTTCTCTAATGTATCGAACTTTATTCCATCAGTTTCCTCGTTATACAAACGTGAAAGACCATTTCTATGTAAACCAGTTTCTTTCGCTAATTCAGAAATCTTCATTCTTTTCTCACCTAATAAACGAGATAAATGTACTTTAATCATATGTAATCACAATCCTTTTTAATTTCATTTTACACTGTAGTGTATATAACTTCAATTTAATGTTGACAATGCACACTGTAGTGTATATCATATTAACTACAAAGCACACTACGATGTGCAAAAATGACACTACGAAAGGCGGAATGTGAAATGTTTACAACGTTAGACGAAGGCAAATGGTTAACAGACAACGAAGTTTGGTCAGTGGAGTATCAGATTGTTTCGTTTGAAAAAGAAGGCGTATTCTCAACGTCTTATCAAGTGTTTGTAAAGCGACGCAACTGTAGGTGGGATTATACAGTTCCTACGACACCAGTTCCGCTATACGTACAGGAAATGATTGATGACACTATTCGTAAGTGCAAGCGTTTAGTAGCAGAGTATACGAAAAAAGTAGCCGATCAAGCAACGGAAGTTGTTATCGCAGATAGTAGTGATTACTTAAATAATTACGAGGCAGTTTCCACGGAGAAAGGTGCTTGGCGAACGATTGTAATGCGTTTATCAAATAAAGCGCTTAAAACAATACCGATACTAGAGCATATATATGTAGTTTGTTCAGATTTCTATCGCGCCTTGATAGTTGACGGTCAGGAGTTAGTAATTGGAGGGATTCCAGCATGAAACAAGGAGTTGCACGTAAAGCGTCAGTACAGTCGTTTGAGCGTGAATATAAGAAGGCGTACATTAAGTTACTAACGAAAGCAGTCGCCGATACAGCGAAGCAGGTAGACGCATATTTTTTCGGTGAAGAAGGCGAAGACGGTGAACTTAGAGTATGGTACTACGGTACAACAGCGTTTTCTGTCGCAATAGCTTTGTTTATATATGTAATGATGTAATTAACGACATTCCGAATTAGACACTCATCCATCAAATTGTTACGCATTTAATATAAATACTCACTCGCGCCAATGAGTCGAGTCGTCCGTTTTGCGCCAACAATGGTCAATGAAAACTAGGTGCGCCAACACCTAGTTTTTCTTAGTAATGTTTTTTAAAGATAGAATGCCTATATTCAAAATTATTTAAAACTACCATATCTTTTTGTTAATGCAAATATAAATAAAGACATAAATGATATACCAAGAAGAGTTTGTATTCCGGCAGTTAATTTTGCCCATAATCCGACAGGAGTTATATCTCCAAAAGAAGTAGTAGTAAATGTGATTAGGGAGAAGTAAGCGGAATATCCTAATCCTTTTAATCCGGAAATTATTTCTCCATTAAGAAGCCTCAAACCTCCATATGTATATTTTGATATTAACCAATATAAACCTGTGAATAATACCCAAATTAATAGTGAAGTACCTACAGTTCTTGAGGGCTTATAACCGTATCCGCTGGTTAGCTCCATTGATAGATTTAATAGCTTTTGGAAGATTTTCGGATTCGATTTTCTCTCTAATTTTAGATACTCAAAATTTGCCATTGAATAAAGTGATGAATTATTACTACTTTTTGCTGATTCTGCAATGAGGGACCAGTTATCTATTGTCTTATTAATAAAAGTATTTTCATTAGCATTATGGATATTTTCAATTATTGTAGAATCAATATCTATATCATTAATTTGCGTATTATTGGAAAATAAAACCTTATTTATAGTAGAGTGTTTTATTTTTATTTTTTTGAAGTGACCTGAAAGCGTAAGCGTATCTAATAAAGTATTTTCCCATATATGTAAATCATCAATAGATTTTGCGGAGCCTTCAAAAACAAATCTTTTACAAGTAGAGTTCTGTATATTTATCCTAGTCTGTGGAACAAATAAACGTGCTTTATTTATTTTACTTTCTCGTATGTCTGTCCAAGTCTCTTGTAAACTTTCGGGTGAACTATTTCTAAGATTATTATAGTTAGTTTCAATACCAAGATTTAATTCTTGAATATCGCAATTTACAATAAGGTTACTAGAACGTTCGATATCAAATCGTTCAACACTAAATCCATTTATTCGAAAAAAATCACTTATATCTAAAACTTTTAACAAAGAGACATTAGCACTTGATAACCCAAATTTTTGTAAAGTGAAATATGAAAAATCTTTTATAACTAAAATTAATTTATCGCAGTCAATATGTGCATTAAACCCAATAATTTTTTTATCACTTTCTAAGTAGTTTGAAAATTTTTGTTGTAAAAACTCAGGTGTTAAAGTTAAAGAATTTTCTGTAGTTGGTAATTGGAATTTACCTTCAAATGGAGTATATTTTTTTTCCTCGTTCTCAAATAATAATTCAAATTCAATTAAGGCTGGCAATTTAATCAACTCGATTTCTACTTTTATTTTTATTTATTATACAAAATATTTAGAATGAAGTTATCGGTTTAAGATTTTTTTTGACATCAAAGGAAATATTTTAAAAGCTATTGAGGATACCTTGTCCGAAAACCGAATATCGTTCGGGTATAGATAGTAGTAGAGTTTAGTGCCTTCATTTCATCTTTATAAACGTGGCTAATAGCGGCTTTAAATCGCAAGTCGACGTAATTATCATACGAAGGCTGAAACGCCTAAAACAAAGGAGAATTGATGAACTAGCTTCTTATATATATGACGGTCTTCATGCTGCAACGTGAGGACCGTTATTTTTTTATTGTAACGATATAGCTCGTAGGTATTTATGGTCGTTTTGCGAAGAAAGTGTGCGAATCTGCATTTTCGTGTATATAAGTTCTGTAAGGAGGTTAGTAAGGAGTTTAATAAACATTGCTAGATTTATTTTTAACGAAAGTGCGACAAACGGAATTTTTATGGATATAAGTCAGTAGGAAGAAGTTTTTCTTTAAAAGTGTTAACGGAATGACATTTTACAGACCAGTATATGGTAGGTGAAAGTTTTTCAGAAAGTTTACGAAAAGTTGTCCCTAAATAGGACGTTTTAGTGTGCGGTATATAGTAGAGCGAGAATTTTACAGTAAGTGATATCAAATTTGATGTTTTACTCTGCTATGTAAAGTAGAAAATTATTTTATGAAAAGTGATATCAAATTCAGTTTTTACCGCGCACTACATAGTAGGAGACAATTCCGTCGATCAATCGGCGTTCACATATAACACAAACAACAATTATAAAGAGGGAGAGATTTTATTGACAACAAAAACAGCAAAGACAAACGAGGTAACAACATTACAAGTGGCAGAGAATTTTAACGAAACAATTGAGGAAGCGATACAGACTTATAAAACTATTAATTCAGAAACGTTAGATGCTGACGAGAAAGTTAAACATATCGAGCGTCATTTCGAATTAGAGGAGCGCAGAAAAGAATTGCGAGAAAAGTTATAGTAAAACGGAGGTACACGCATGAAAACGAAAGCTATCCGATCACTACGGCTTGCCAACGAGCTTGCCACGAGTGGTCATCGCATATTACGCACAGAACCTTGCCGGGAGTTACCTGGCTATCAAGTGTTTATCTTCGAGGATACACCGGCATTACAAGCGATATTGACACACGCGCGCAGACGATAATGATCCGCAGCCAATCTACTAAACTGCTAAAGGAGACGATTCTATGACGGATGCTAAAAAAGATGTACAAAAGGCTTTACCTTACGATTATGAGGGTGGTTGGGTAGCTGTTCAAAATGCTGTTTTAACCGTTTACACATTACACCCAGATTTTAAAACAACGACTTTGTTAGTTTATGCGTATTTGTTAAAGAACTATAACATCGGTCGACGATACAGTTGGCCTTCGTTTGACTCGATGGAAATCGATTTAAATGTAAGTCGGGGTACTATATCTGCAGCCATTCAAACGTTATGTGATTTAGGTATGATTAATATTTTTAAGCGTGGTTCGCGTGGTAGCCATGCTTATACATTCAATGCGTTGATTGATGACGAGGTAGAGTTTATCACACGATTCCCGGATGCGATTCCGAATTACGAGAAGAAGTTAGCTAAGGTCGAGCGTATCGGTGCGAAAAAAGCTGCTTTTGATAAGTTGATTCCGGTACGTGGTCAAGACATTGAATTGTCGCAGTCTGATTTTTAGACCTCGACTATCTCGTTTATTAGTATATATAAAGACTTAACGATAAAGACCTAATGTATAAAGATTTAAAGATATTCCGCTATTTGCAAAAAGACGCAAATAGACGGGCTAGTAATATCGCTAATTATATTATTGATTGTATATAAAAGAGAGATAGAGCAAAAGAAGGCTCGCAGTCTAATTTTTAGACTATGAGAATAAACAAGGGGGATTCAGCCAATGACTAAAGCAGTCGCAGCTAAAATGAGAGCCAGTAAAACGACGTTCGCACTAATTGAATATGCAAAAGCTGACGGAATCACTGTAACGTATGAGAACGTCTATCCCGGTTCTATATACACGCATAAAATTACCAAGGCGTACCATTACGTCAAGACTAACGAAGATATGCCGAAATCTAAAAGTCCGTCAATACTTGAGCGGTTTGCAAATGTAGATGATGTACCACTGAAAACTGCGAAGGTTACAACGTTGGAGGGGATGGCCAGGGAGTTCGGCAAATTATCGGAGCACCTAGATCGTAAGAGTATTCAAGCAAATCCGCCTGTTAACGATCGTGCTTACGTTGAACGATCTGAATTTACAATTACGGATTTATACAACGATTTAATGTCAAAGATTGAATGGTCGTTGTTTCGGTATATTGCGTTGATTAACACTTTTGGATTCGATGCGCTATCGTATTATTCTACCGTGCTGGATTACTCGTATTACGTTAAACAGCGTAAGAAGTTTCGAAGATGTAAGTATATGTTTTGTCTGAACATGTTCGCTATTGAAGGCGATAACTTACGTGATGCGAAATCAAAGCGAGTCGATAGCCGATTTTGTTGCGATACATGTCGTAAGGCTTCACATGATGTGAAAAAACGATTCGATAAAACAGGCTCGTATTTACCGATTGAGTATTATTTGCCTTTATATAGTGAGTCGATAGATGATCGGTTTAGACTTCGTGAGGAAACGCAGCCATCCTATAAGGTTGAAACGGAGATAATGAAGAAGAAGCCTATGTTCAAAGCAAAACTGAAAAATGAAAGTTATAAGCATGGAGAAATGGTCAAATATAAAACGTTGGCCGAAGCTAAACAAGCCCAAATAATTGCTGAAAAAGTTGATAAAATAGCCGTTTATCGTCAGATTATCCGTCGGACGAACCCCTATATTAGTGAAGGGCAATAGCCCGCATTTATTTTTAGGTATTATGTGAGCAAACAATAACAAAAGGAGGGGAACGGTATGACAGGCGAACAGTTACGAGAGTTACGCGAAGCCTTAGTAGTGTCACAGAGAGAGTTTGCGGAGATGGTAGGTGTGAGCTATAGTACAATCTCTAATATTGAGAGTGGAGCCCGGACAATGAGTTTATTAACTCGCGCTAAAATAGTGCAAAAAATTCAGCTAGACGAAGGTTTATTTATTTTTGTTGAAAAATCTCAAAAATTAAATAGATTAATCCATAATCTCACTGTACCACATTAAAAGTCAAAATTAAAGCATTTTGAAAATCAGCAACTAAACAGCAAAGGGGAACGATTGCTATCACAGCAGAACTTTGGAGACAAACAGATTCAACGTTCGCACTCTATGTAGACGCGGTGCATGAACGTGAAATCCGCAACATTAAACGATCACGCGATTGGGATATTACAGCGACATATCAAAAAGGCGGACAAGTAGTCGGCTTACAGTGGCGCGTACCAGAATCGGACTATCGATGCGCGAAGCGCATTGAAAAACGCATCAACAATAGTGTACACGATTCTGCGATAGAGCCTTCAATTTGGCGCGAAGAAAGTGGCTAGGATAAATACTATTAGATTTAAATTTAAACGCCTAATTTAAAGGCGTTCTAAAGGTTTTATGTCAATATACGTATCAAATTTTAAGGGGTGTCAGTAACGATATGGAGCATAAAAAATATTCATCAAACTACCGTGGCGAAGGCAATCGAGCTAAGCCGAAGCGTCGTAAAAAGCAGTACAACAAAAACGGTATCGAAATCATCGGACAGCGATATCCGAAACCAAAAATTATAAACGGGACGGTGTTTTATTAATGCAGATTTATTATAGCAATGATCGCGGAGAACATTGTATTTACATTGACGAAGAGGAACGCCAGCATCGGATATTCTTGCCGGAAGATGTTGCTCCGTTAGATGCGCGATATTTTGTGCAATCAGATGCGGCTAATTACGTAATTCAGCAACTGTTGAAAGGCGAAGATTAAATGCGCTTTGCTTTACTATCACTCGTCAATTTGCGAGAGGTTTCGTTCATTTCACTATTAATCTACCAAACGGACGAACAAGGCATATCCAATTTAATTGGCGAAATCTCAAAGCCTTACGAGGATGTAACCGGCTTGCTAGACGATTTATACGCGTATGAAGTGGTCGAGCTGCAGACGGATAGCCAGGAATTGTATCGAGACTTAATGAGCGCTCAGTTTCCGGTGATTTACCGGCGTGAAGTAACGGGTACACGCGAGCAGATCACTCGTAACGAGGAACTGTTAGTTGAATTATTCGAGTTGGACAAGCAAGACGAACAGCCAACGCCTGTTATTCCGAAGTGGCGATTATGGTGTATCGGCAAGTTAGAAAAATTTATTCAAATACTAAAAACAAAGGGGATAAAATCAGATGACATTTAAGGTACATGAATTTCAATTATTACAAGATTACAGAAAAGAAGGCGCTGAGCGAGCAGCAAGACTCTCGCAGTATCAAAAAGATGCAGAAAGTGCGCGCGCACGTTTAAGCGAGTTGCAGACAGAATATGAGCACACCTTTACGGAAAGTGTTAAGCATGGTACGGATGCAACTACTCAACTTGATAAACTTGATGGAGATATCGCATTACAGAAAGAGGTTATTGCACGACGTGAGCGTGATTTAACGTTGGCATACGCAGCTATGCCGGAGGGGACGATTTCATCCGTCGACGTAGTAAACGAGTATAAAAATGTGTTTGTGCCTCATGTTCGAGCAGAGTATGAACCGATTGTACAAGCAAAATTAAAAATGGCGAGAGACTTATTATTAAGTTGTATCATTGACCACCGCGAAGGCGAAGATGCCTACGGACATTTACGTGAGGAAATGGCTGAAATCTCTAGAGCTAATCGTTCAGAAGGTAAAACGGACTGGATTGAGGTAATAGATCACCCGACAAGTGTGGCGAAAGTTATGCGGAGACAAGGGGCAGTACAAGGAGTTCGTGAGGTGATGAGTCAGGTTAGTCTGTTTACCCACGGACATAAGCCGAATGATTTTGAATATATCGCAGAAGTACCAACAAAGACAAAAGGAGCGAAATAATTATGACAAATTACAATATCGTGCGATCAGAACTAACAAAAAAATTGGCGGAAGGAACGGTTAATCGTGATGACATTTCTTCAGCAATGCAAATGGCTTGTGCATTAGGTTCCGAAAGTGCTCGCGTTCTTTATGTACAAATTAAACGACAAGTTGAGGCAAATGAAGAAAAAGAATCAACGACAAACTGAATAACGCAATATTAACGCAAAAGCATGACGTTTTTAACCGACGTTGTGCTTTTTTTATACACAAAAACAAAGGGGGATGCGAGAAATGGAAATAAAACAACGTATACAGGAAGTAGCGCAAATATTAGATGATAACGAAGTAATACTAGCGGCTGCTACGTTTGTAGTTGAAGTAGAGCGACTTCACGGTAAAGTTGCGAAAATAAAAATCAGAAAAGCAAACGATTTAAAAGTACCGCTTTTAGCTATTGCAATGAGTGACCGTGTACAAGCGAATCATGCTCGGAAACGATTAGAGGCATTAAAGGCTGCAATCGAATATGCAAATGGTGATATGAGCGCACGCAAACGATATATTACAGCAAGTGAACAAGCCGATCGTTTAGCGGAAATAGCGATAAAGAGAGTTGATCGCATCTAATGGCGATAAATCTTACAGCGGTCTTTAAGATGAGGGACGAAGGTTCCTCGCAGATACGTAAAGTCACGCAGATGATGGATAAAATGAACCGAACTAGTCGGCTCACTAGCGATAGTATGTCAAGAGCGCAATCTGCAACTAGTAAGCTCGGGGGCGCAGTATCATCCGCATCGAACCGAATGGGTGGATTTTCAACACAAGTTAGTCGACTGCACGTAAGTTCAAACGGGCTTAGTGCGTCATTGCGGGGAATGCAAAGTAGTTTAGTAGGAATAGCTGGGGCATACCTAGGTGCTCAAGGCGCAGCAAAAGCATTCGATGCGACAATTGGCGCTGCAGCTAGGTATCAACAGTCAGAAGTCGCAGTAAAAGCAATATTTAACGACGACAAAAAGTCCAGTGCGTACATGAAGATGGTTGATAAGATGGCGATAGATTCACCGTTGCTTAATTCTACCGACATGCTTGCCTCGTCTAAATCGCTTGTTTCAATGACTAAAAACGTTGATGACTTAGGAAAAGCCTGGTCGATCATCGAACGACTCATGGTGCTGGACCCAACGCAAGGCACAGACGGAGCAGCTTTTAGTTTGAAGGAGCTTTGGCAGGGAGATGCTCAATCGATGGTAGAGCGATTTGGGCTTGATAGGCAAAAACTTAATGATATTAAGAAGATGGCTATCCCACAACAAATTGCAGAGATTAATAAAATGCTAGACGGCATGGGAATCACGCAGAAAACGGTAGACGCAATGGGTAAAACAACACTCGGTTATTGGGCACAAATAGGCGAACGAGTCGGAAAGTTCATGCGGCAAATCGGAAATATGGGTAACTCTAAGTTAGGGGCTGCATTAGGTAGCATCGTTAAAATGTTTGACAATTCTGAGGGTGCTTTAAATTCATTGGCTGCCAAAATAGACGAGAAACTTGCTAGTCTCGTTGATAAGGCAATCGCGTTCGGCAAGTTCGTTTGGAAGTGGCGTGAGCCGATAATGTATGCTGCAGGCGCAATCGCTACATTTGCTGGCGCATTAATTGCTGTAGGAGCTATATCAATGTTGGCAAATCCGATCTCACTAGTAGCCGCTGGAATATCTGCAGTAGTAGTAGGATTCAAAGCCCTTTACGATAATAGTGAACCACTCAGAAACACCATAAACGGTATTGGCAGCGCGTTCAAATCCGTATCGGAAATATTTAAAAACGGACTCAAGGGATACGGAACAGCCCGAAATTTACTCGAAGATGCCGGTTTTAGTGAAGGGCAAATAAGAGCTATTATGACGTTCGGATACTCGCTGAAAGATGCGTACGACAAGGTTAAAGCCGTCTTTAAAAGTACAGCTAGCATTTTTGGTGGCGAACATAAAGCGTCTTTAGACGTGCTAAAAAGTGCAGGGTTCTCGGAGGAACAAGTAGCTCTTATCCGCAAATTCGGATACAGCCTAAAGTCAGCGTTCGATATGGTAAAAGGCGTATTTTCTGGCATAGGTACGATTATTACGGGCGGCGGCACAGTAGACCTACTAACTGCGCTAGGATTCTCGCCAGAAACGGCAGCAAAAGTAGACGGCCAGATTAACGGAATTGTATCGAAAATATCCGAGTTTATAACTAACGTTAAATCTAAATTCAGTGAAGTAAAAGCGTATATTGCCGAAAAGATAACGCAACTTTCTCCGACATTCGATCGATTGAAAGAAATCTTCTCTACAGTATGGTCCACGATAGTTAGCGTACTAACAAACGCATGTTCGATTATCGAGCCTTATCTGAGCGGATTCTGGAACATGCTGCAAGTTCTCGGCGACATTGCGATGATCGTATTTAATAACGTGATTATGCCGGCCATTTCGTTCTTAGTTCAGCTATTCTCGACTTTATGGTCGATTGCACAGCCGATTTTAACGGGTATGGGACTATTATTCGAATTATTCTCGACAATAGTCAAGCGTCTATGGGATAACGTCCTGGTACCGTTCATCGACTTCATCACAACAGCTGCAAAAAATGCGTTCGATAACTTCGCGGGAGCTTTAAAGATCGTGCAAGGTTGGTTCGAAACATTGAGCGGATGGGTATCGACTGCTTACGGTCATGTAAAAGACTTTATCGGATTTATCGGCAAAGCTAAATTACCAGATTGGATTACGAACGGAATTAGTGCAGGGGTAAACTTTGTTGGAAATATCTTTGGTGGAGGAGACAAAGGCGGCAAGAAATCGCACTATAGCGGATTAGATTCAGTGCCATATGACGGTTATTGTATAGCCGCTTGACGGAGAAATTCGTCAATGAAAATCGGGCAAAATCGGTGGAGACTAAGGTCTAGGCTACGTTAACACCGAGGTAAGCGAGAACATCACTCGCCACCGTAGAGCGTAGAAGGTGAGCGTTATGAGAGCAATAATCCTTCCAAGAGTGCCCGACACCGTATAGGTGAAAATGTACGCCGAGCTTGCGGGAAACCGTAAGAAGTAGAGGATAAAAAGCCTTTACGATAACAAACTGTATTCGGCACGACTGCACAAAGGAGAGCGCGTTCTAACTGCGCGTGAGAATAGAAACTATTCGAAGGATAAAGGCGGTAACAGTTCAGGCAGAGGAGTCGTTATTTCTGGCAATAACTTTACCGTTCGTGAAGAAGCTGACATCGATAAGATTGCGTTTAGTCTAGCGAAATTAATTGAAAAGGAAAGACTTCAAACAGGTTAGGACAGGCAATGGGCGGGCATCGAAATTACATCGGTGCTTGCCTTTTCTAATTAAACGGAAAGTAGGGATAAGATGGCTTTTAGAACTGACGCACAATTGACGGAAGAACTTACAGCACTTGATGCATTACTAGGTGATGAATACGAACCTCCTCCACCTACTAGCGATTACTTTGCTTACGAGGTATACGAAAGATATGCGAGTGAAGCGAATCAGTTTCTTTTAGGTTACGCTAACATTCTCGTTAAAACAGGACGCTATTTTGACGTAGAGGAGACACATAAACTACGTGAGTGGATAGACGCATTTGAGGTAGCAGGAAATTGTAACGACGTATTACTAGGTTGTACATGTGTTATGACTGCGTACTACTTAAAGGAAGCGATTCAAGGCGGAACAGGGTCCGCTATTGCGAGCGCTGCTACGATTTTATCAATCGTAAAAGAAACATATCGTCCGCATGAAAATGAAATGGAGCGTCTCGATTACGATGGTAACTATGACGCATATTTAACGCAAAAAATGGAGGAATATAAAAAATGACTAAAATAACACTAGACGGATTAAAGGCGAAACTAACAGCGAATCAATTAAGAGCTGCGGAATTACTACTAGAAAAAGAATATGCGCCAAAAGGAGAGAAAAAAACTTACGCAGAAATTGCAGAAGAACTCGGAATTGATACGAGTACACTTTATCATTGGCGCCAAAATGCCGACTTCGTACGATACTTAGCTACAGTCAGCGATACAAAGTTAGACAGCGCTAGAGCCGCAGCAGACGCACAGCTAATGAACCTAGTGAAAGGTACTTCCAACAACGGTAACGCTTCGATTAAAGCGCTAGAGTTGTACTATAAATTAATCGGTAAGCTAACGGAGAAACGAGAAATCGTACAAACTTCGCAAGAGACGCAAGTACATGACGTAGATGCTATTAAAGCGGAAATTGAGCGACTACGCGGTACAGTATAAATAAATGACGCAATATTAACGGGCATGCCTTTGGGTGTGTCCGTCTTTTTTTATGTTCGTAATATCACGAATAATCACGAAAACATCGGGCACACAGGGCTGGCGCGTGAGGGTGTCTGAAATCTCCACGGTTCAATATGACGCTGTTTCGACGTAAAAGGTACTTCGGGTTATTGCTTACAGTCGTGAATCTACGAATGTATGCTTTTTATGAAAAGGATACATATAAAACGTTGATAAATAGACGTTTGATAATTGCGTATCTAACGAATGTATGCTATTTTAGATATACCGAATAAAAGGATACATTCAAAAGGGGCGTAATTATGGCTAATCATAACGAGAAAAAAGGCATGTTAATCGATGTGCAGCCGTTAAAGTCGAAAGAAGAAATAAGCGAGATGTTAGAAGCGTTAGGCAGGACGAAGGAATTTGGTCTACGCAATCAGCTACTATTCAAGCTCGGCATATCTACCGGCTTACGTTGCGGAGATTTAGTTGCGCTTAGAGTCGAACAGGTAAAAGGGAAGTCGTCGTTTAAGATTCGAGAAGGCAAGACGAAGAAGGAACGCACTGTCCACCTCGATCAGCTAATGGCAGCTATCGCAGACTATATCGATACTCTGCCAACAGGCACAACGTACTTATTCCCATCACGTATAGGCGACGCACATATTAGCACGACGCAAGCTTATCGCATTATTATTGCTGCTGGTGATCAAATCGGTAACCATTCCGTTGGTTCCCACACAATGCGCAAGACGTTCGGTTACACTTATTACAACGCTACTAACGACATAGCAACGCTAATGGAAATCTTTAATCATAGTTCGCAAAAGACAACGCTTCGTTACATCGGCATGACTGACGAACGAATTAAACAAAGTATTAAAAACGTTTCATTCTTTTGATTAATCAACGCGATCAACAGCGATTCAATTCGTATGTTGGTCGTTCTTTTTTTGCCCAAGCCCGTCCGCTGGAATCCGCTCATCTGACGATCGCGACTTGTACGCAATATTTTTTATTTCTCAGGGTAAAAATAAAATCGAGTTTCTTCCTATATAAAAGGCATATAACGCAAAACTGACGCAATAGAATTATGAGTATATTAAAAGTAGGGTGACGCGCTTCTAACGCAGTCATATCAAGGGTTCGAAGCGATTTTTAGGGTTGCTTAATATTTACCGGTCATGTATAGTTTTGTACATCGCGATAATATTAATACACCGGTGTTGGAAAAGGGGATTTTATGAATGTCAAAATTATATCGTCTTTAGTTCAGCATAATGTTAGAACGACGCAGGACCATTTAGTAGAAATAAGGGATTTTATAGAGGATTATGCAACCGATAGTGATGGAAACAACTATTTTTCAGAATTAGATGCGGAAGCATATTTTATAATGGTGAAAGTTACGAGACAGAAAAATAATATAAAGCAAGGTATACGCGCATTAATAGAATTCTTAGAACGACGTAGAATTTTAAATGACATTAATCATTTATTAAAAATATGAAATATCTGTTTACTTACTCAATTTCTTAATGTAAAATAATCGGTAAATATAAGTCGTCTAAAACTGCGAAGGCTTCCGGTAGAATGACCGGTAAATTTTCGCTATATAAGAGTTATCTAATTCGTCATGCCATTGAAGTCGCATGGAATCGTGGCAATTATGAATCGATTTCGTCGATGTTTGGGTACACAGTGCATCATTTGAAGTCGAAGCCGACAAATAGTGAATTCATTGCTATGATTGCAGACAAGATTCGTATCGATATGATGGCTAGCTAATTGTTGATGTGACTGGGATTACAGGACTTATTTAGAGAGAATTCATTGAATTTATACCGACTAACTACTGAGTTCATATAACTAATGTTAATTTATTGAATTAAACTATGAAACACATTCATTTATGGGAAAATCCCGTTCATGGAGGTGTTTTTTTTATGACTGATTTCGATATTGAAATAGATCGTTTTATGTTTGATTGTGCGGCAAAAGGACTAGCTGTAAAAACAATGAAATCAAATGAACAAACCTTAAAGATATACGTAAAATTGATGTTTGTAAATTTGAAATTGATTCACCAAAAAATGTAAAGGCGGTGCATTTGAGAAGTTATATGAGAAGTTTATCAGAGTGTGGTAAATATAAATTGATGAATTGACAGTCGCTGACAAACCGAATAACAATCCAAAAGCTAGAGAAGATTTTGGAAAGAAAATATCCAAGACTACAATTGCAAATTATACACATAATATAAAGGTGTTTTTAGCTTACTTGTATCAAGAACAAGTGATTTATACTAATCCACTGAAAAACGTTAAGAACGTCAAGCCAGAGCGTAAAATGAAGGTAATGCTAGAGGATAATGAACTTAAATAATTTTATAAAGCGTTTGATGTGACAAAGTTTGACCAGGTAGGCATACACAACCTGGGGAATATTAGTGAATATGTAGTTGGGGAGCTAAATTAACCTAGTGGAAATTGAGGATTATTTAGGACAGTTGTTAATGGATAAGATCAATCTCAGTTGGAGAAAATATTTGTGAACTTAAAAACATGTTCAAATTTCAAGGATTGGGAGGACTAAATATGTCATCTGAAATGGGAGATATACATCGTACTGGTCGAGACATTAATGACGTAATAGTACATTTTGGTGGGCAAGCTGAGAGTGTTTTTAGTTCATTGGCTGAACAAGGTCGAGTTTCAATACAAAAGAAAGCAGACGAATTAGCTGCACAGTATCTTGAAAGTAATCCTAACCCAGACTATTACGATTGTGTTGAAATTGTAGCGGAGGGAGTTTTTACAGCAGGAAACGAAATAAAGGCTAGCAGTGGTTCTTGGGGAGAATCAGTAGATGCAGCACTTGATGCTGGTGTTGGAACTCCAGCAGCAAAAATAGCTTGTAAAAGAATAACGATGCATTAATTTTTGAAAAAGCATAGGCGTAAAAGCTTATGCTTTTTGATATTTATTGATTTCCTTTATCCTCACTAATTGTAATATATATATATCCTTTTTTCCTCGTTTTACGTCACCCTTCTTTAGTGTGTTTCTTCCTTCTCTTTAAAAGGCTTTGTTTAGCTTATTGAAAAATAAAAATACCCCCTATTATTCCGAGTAAAATTGAAGCTACAAACCATTTGCTCATAAAGTGACTTTTTTAGTGTGATTTTACACTATTTTAGTATTTGGTCAATTGAAAATTCTGCTTATTCGCAGTTTTAAATAGTATCATTTAACGGAGTTGTGTTGAATTTATGGAAAAATAATCTCATATTTTAAATGGAGGATGGACATATGGAGGGGGAATTAAGATGGGGTTATTTGATGGGATAATAGGGAATGCAAGTGAAGTTAATCTAGAAAAATTAAAGGAAGAAGTTAAAGGTTTATTAACACCTAATGAAACAATTAAGAATGCTTATAAAATTATAAGAGACACGTTTATTTTTACGGATAAAAGACTTATTTTAATCGATAAACAAGGAGTAACAGGAAAGAAAACGCAATATCATTCAATTCCATATAAGAGTATTCTTCATTTTTCAGTTGAAACGGCAGGAACATTTGATCTAGATGCAGAGTTGAAAATTTGGGTTTCTGGTAATGAATTACCGATACAGAAAAGCTTTAATAAATCAACTAACATATATAAAATTCAAAGTGTGTTAGCGGAACATGTATTAGGAAAGTAATAAATTAAACGATCAACAATTCTGTTGATCGTTTATCTTATATAATTTACTTCTTTCAGCGTGTGTCCAAACAGAACGCCACGTCCAGTGGCAATTTATCTGTGCGAAAGCAACACATGACTGAGTGAATAACATCTTGTTGTTTCTGACACTTCGCTTTCGCACAAACAAAACCCTTTGCTGCCGCTGCGTTAGCACTACGCTTTCGTGCAAAAGACATTTGTTGGTCTTAAGCCTCCGGACGCAAGTATTCCGAGGTATAATTGATTTGGGGTGATAACATATGAAAAGTGTAAACATACAGCTTGACGAAAAAAACTCGTTAGAAATAACGCAGATAGAAGATAATTTATTTGAAGTGCGGCTTGGAATGGATGGAAGCATGAGCGTTTACTATATGACACGTGAGCAGCTCCAAAACTCTGATCAATTAGGCGTCCATCTTCGCATTGGGTCTATTCTGGAGAAAGATTAGGAGCCATCACTCAACTCTGTATAAACGGTTTTCGAGGCATGTTTATTTAGTATTGAAGACCTAAGTGAGATTATAAAAATTATGACAGATATAGTATCTATTATTTAAGTTAGTTAAAGATTTAGTGAATTTCCTGATCGGAAACAGTGAAATTTATACACTGTGGACAGTGAGATTTTGAAGATTGAGTAAAACATTACTTTTTTATAGTATAAATAGACTAATGGTGATATGAAAATGAAAATCGAGGGGATACGTATTGCTTATAAAGTATGTGTGTGTTCTTTCTGAGGAGTGACAATTGTCTCTAAACAAATGTAAATAGATTGTATATACTTACAGTTAGAGGGAAGGAGGAGGTAGCTTTGATTCTGGTTCGAAATGATAAATTCGAAATAACGGAAGAAGACGGCAAGGTATATATGCTTACTTACATTGCCGGTTTTCCATTAAAAGAATTTGATAGTATTTTACGTAGTCATCCCCGACTCAAATTATCAAATTTTTCAATATTAAAAAATGTCTTAGCAACTGAAAGCACAAGCCCTGTTGAAATTGGACGCTGGCTTCCTAATGTTGAAGCTGAAGTTGCGCGAGATAAAATGTCTGCCTCAATATTCGTCCATGAAACACATGATTATATTCTAAAGAATAAAGAGAAATTAACGGAACAGATTTTGGAAACTATCGGAAATGAAGGAATAGTTCATGGAATATTAAATTTTGATATTTCTAAGATTGAGACAGGAAAAGCATTTTTAATTGCTCAAGGTACACAACCAATAGCAGGAACAGATGCACAAATTACATACTTACCTAAACCAGAGAGAAAGCCAATGATTCGCGAAGATGGCAAAGCTGATTATTATGACATGAACTTTATTTCTGAAATATCCGAAGGTTCATGGTTAGGCGAGAAAATCCCTGCGACATTAGGTAAACCAGGGGAAAATGTACTAGGCGAAATGATGGCGGCAGTACCGGGTCGTGATTTTCCTATACGATATGATAAAAAATCGGCTTATGAAGTGGAAGAGGATGGGAAGACTGTCATCCGTTCGAAAATAGCTGGTGTATTAGATGATGTCAAAGGCATGATCGGTGTTAATCGACATTTGCCAATTCATGGAGACGTTGGTGTTGAAACAGGGAATCTCGAATTTAATGGCTCTTTAAGCATTAAAGGAACAGTTACATCAGGCTATACAGTCATTGCTACTGGAGATATTTCCATCGAGGGTGCCGAAGGTGTAAGCGGTGCCAAACTTATTAAATCCATTGAAGGTGATGTCTATATTCGCGGAGGGATTTTTGGTCTAGGGTCAACGCTTGTAGAGGCAGGCGGCAATATTTTCGTTAAACATGTCAATGAGGCGAATCTAGTTGCAGCTGACAGCATTCATATAGGATTTTATGCATTGGGATCCCAGCTCTCTGCCCATTCTATCTTTGTGGACGAACGAAAAGGGAAAATTATTGGGGGCCGTGCAGTAGCCAAAAATACAATCGTTACGGCCATCTCAGGAAATCGTTTAGAGCGCCGAACTGATTTAATTATCGAAAGCGTCAATAAACAGGAAAGCTATTCTATTATGCAAGAGAAGGCGGGAGAGCTTAAGCAACTACAATCAAAAATTGCTGAGCACGAGGGGAAAACTAAAAGCTTATTGCCACTCCTTAACCAAATGTCTAAGGAACAGATAGCTGCATTTGAGGGTACAAAACAAATCTTAGCAAAATTGAAAGCGGATGCAGTGACCATTGATCGTGAAGTTAAACTAATAATGGATGAAATGCGTCATGCTGGAAAAGAGGAGATTACTGTGACGAAGGAAGCGTATCCTGGTACCTATATTCAAATTGGCAAAAAGTCATCCTTATTAAGTAAGATTCAAAAGGGGAAATTTCTTATTGAATTTGGTGAGTTAAATGCTTAGTGAATCTTTTATTCCTGTATTTGCACATCGAGGGGCATCAGCGTATGCACTTGAAAATACTTTGAAGTCTTTTGAAAAGGCATTAGAGCTAGGGGCAGATGGAATTGAATTAGATATCCAACTTTCAAAAGAGGGCATTCCAGTAGTGTTTCACGATCCACAGCTGTCAAGATTGGTTGGCATCAATAAGCTTGTGAACGAATGTACGAAAGAGGAGCTAATAAGCTTTAAACTTGGGAAGCCGTGGAGACGATTATTTTCAACGTATAAAATTCCGACGTTTGAAGTTGTTTTAGCATGGGCAAATTCTCAACAGCTCCCCCTTAATATCGAATTAAAATCAACACTCCTTGACAATAAGAGCGCACTTATTCAAATGCTTCATGGGCTTACTTTGCCTGTTGGCAGTCATTTTTCATCGTTTCACTATGAGCTTCTAGAGATTGTGAAACAATATAAGCCAGACTATGAAACAGCACTTATAGCAACGAAAAAATTAAAATGGGATTTGCTTAGTGATTACAAAGCAATTGATAGTGTTCATATGCATAAAAGGTATTATAAACCAAGATATTTAGAGGCTTGTGTAGCGAGTGATAAAGCATGTCGTTTTTATGCAATTGATGGGAATGAAACATTTTTAACGAATCCACATCCTTCAGTAATTGGTTGGATTACTGATTTTCCTGATAAAATAATTGCGAGGCAACAACGTTAATCAATTTCTCCTTGGTGAAATCGTTGCTGACTCGTTACTTTCGCTACAGATAAACAGTGTAGCTGACACTTTTGAATGAATATAAAAATAGCTATCCAATAAGTCTGTTGAGACTCAATAGGATAGCTATTTTTATTTTTTTTGGAAGCGCGGAGCCACTTTTCCATTTTTTCGATCGCGGTGAAGTAAAAATCCTGCGAAAAAGCCAAAGCCTATAACAAAGAGAATAATGCCAACGACAAATTGTAGCCATAAAAATGGGAAAGGTGAGATGAGCTTACCAAATAATGTATCACGCATAAATTTAATGCCACCTGCAGCCATAAGACCAGGAATAAGCATTACTATAAATGCAGCAAAACGAGCCATGCATGTCCCTCCTTGTTCCTAAGTTTAATTGTACCTGTGGATATTGGAATGTCAAGAAACGTTGTAAAACTATGGAACTAATCAATCCAACAAAAAGTCGGACGTAACACGAAAACTCTAACTGAATCTTTAGAAAATTCTTACTTAAACAAGAAAGTGTAATAATAGTTGCTAAATTGTGAAATTGTCAGTATTGTAAAATTAAATGGAGCAATATTATCCATTGTTAAACAATTTTAAATTCTTTCAGCTGGTGTCCAAATACCTGTACCTGTCACTACACTTTCGGTACAAAAGATATTTGTAACTGCCGTTTCACTTACGTTACATAAAACACTTGCTAAAAGAAATTAAAGCCTCCGGCGGATGTCACGGAATCGGAAAGGAGTGCTTAGGGGATGTTAGCCTAAAATCATCGCATCCATGCGATAACGGCTAACTGACCTGCATCGGTAAAAACGCCACGTCCTGTGGCATTACCGAAATGACCGACATCGTGTCGGCCCTCGTGCAGGCCTAAGCACAAAGCCGATTCCGGACGCAATTATGCCGAGGCATAATTGATACATTAACTATACTGAATTGGGATGGGCATTTGGGGATGCACTTTCCAAAGCAAAGGGGCGAGTTTTCATGGAAATCTTCAAGTATATGGAAAAGTATGATTATGAACAATTGGTATTTTGCCAAGATGAAGCATCAGGGTTAAAAGCGATTATCGCTATCCATGACACAACACTTGGACCAGCATTAGGCGGGGCACGTATGTGGACATATGCATCAGAAGAAAATGCGATAGAGGATGCATTGCGTTTAGCACGAGGAATGACCTATAAAAATGCTGCAGCTGGTTTAAACCTTGGCGGTGGAAAAACGGTTATTATCGGTGACCCATTTAAAGATAAAAATGAAGAAATGTTCCGTGCACTAGGACGTTTTATCCAAGGGCTTAATGGTCGCTATATTACTGCAGAAGATGTAGGTACAACAGTGACAGATATGGATTTAATGCATGAGGAAACAAATTATGTAACGGGAATTTCCCCTGCTTTCGGTTCATCAGGAAATCCTTCGCCAGTAACTGCTTACGGAGTTTACCTTGGAATGAAAGCAGCAGCAAAAGAAGCGTTTGGATCTGACTCATTAGAGGGGCGTACAATTTCTGTACAAGGTCTAGGAAATGTAGCCTACAAGCTTTGCGAGTATTTACATAAAGAGGGTGCAAAACTTGTTGTTACAGACATTAATCAAGCGGCAATTGATCGAGTTGTGAATGATTTTGATGCGACTGCTGTAGCACCAGAGGAAATCTATTCACAGGAAGTGGATATTTTCTCACCTTGTGCATTAGGTGCGATTTTAAATGATGAAACGATTCCGCAACTAAAAGCAAAAGTTATTGCAGGTTCTGCCAATAACCAACTACAAGATTCTCGACATGGTGATCATTTACATGAATTAGGAATAGTTTATGCACCTGATTATGTAATTAATGCCGGTGGAGTAATAAATGTAGCTGATGAATTATATGGATATAACCGTGAACGTGCAATGAAGCGTGTCGAAGGCATTTACGATAGCATCGAAAAAATCTTCGCGATTTCTAAACGTGATGGTATACCGACATATGTCGCAGCTAATCGTTTAGCAGAAGAACGTATCGCTAGAGTATCAAAATCTCGTAGCCAATTCTTAAAAAATGAAAAAAATATTTTACACGGTCGTTAAGAACCGCTTATTCGTTGAAAGAAGTCGCATAGTCGACTTCTTCTAACTTTATCGTAAATTAATAGATTACATGAATGTTTAGCATTTTTCTCACAAGGGGGAATCCATATGGCTCAAAACTATGATGTTGTCATTTTAGGCGGAGGTACAGGAGGCTATGTTGCTGCAATTCGAGCTGCACAGTTGGGCTTAAAAACAGCTATTGTCGAACGTGAACGACTAGGTGGAACATGCTTGCATAAAGGCTGTATACCAAGTAAGGCCTTACTTCGAAGTGCAGAAGTGTATCGTATGGCAACTAAAACTGCAGCTGAATTTGGTGTTGATATTGAAGGGGTTACATTGCAATTCGACAAAGTGCAAGAAAGAAAGCAAGCTATTGTTGAGCAATTGAGCCAAGGTGTGAATACACTGATGAAAAAGGGCGAAATAGACGTTTATCAGGGAATAGGGCGGATTTTAGGTCCATCCATTTTCTCACCGATGCCTGGCACTATTTCAGTTGAAATGAGTAATGGCGATGAAAATGAAATGCTAGTTCCAACAAATGTGGTGATTGCTACTGGATCAAAGCCAAGAGGAATGGCGGGACTAACGGTTGACGGTAAATATGTGATGAACTCTGATCATGCATTGGAAATGGAAGAACTGCCAAAGTCGTTGTTAATTGTTGGCGGAGGAGTTATTGGAATTGAATGGGCTTCGATGCTTTGCGATTTTGGGGTTTACGTTACGGTCATTGAATATGGGCCATCTATTTTACCTGCAGAGGATGCGGATGTTGTAAAAGAAGTAACAAAGCAACTTGAAAAAAGGGGTGTCCGAATTGTAACGAACGCTCGCTTAGATTCAGGAACCTTTAAAATTGAAAATGATAACGTTTTCATTTCTGCGAAAGTAAATGATAAGGATGAATTATTCGAGGCAGATAAATTATTGCTTTGTGTTGGACGTGAAGCCAATACACAAGGTATTGGCATAGAAAATACAGAAATAGAAGTAGAAAATGGATTTATCAAAGTCAATGATTCGTATCAAACGAAGGAATCACATATGTATGCCATAGGGGATGTTATCGGTGGCTTACAATTAGCGCATGTTGCCTCACACGAAGGGGTATCTGCTATTGAGCATATTGCAACTGGTAAGACAGAGGGGCTTGATGTTCTAAATGTTCCAAAATGCGTGTATTCTTACCCTGAGGTCGCAAGTATTGGCTTAACAGAAAGGGATGCACGAGAGCAAGGTTATTCATTAAAGGTTGGTAAGTTTCCGTTCAAGGCGATTGGAAAAGCACTAGTTAATGGAGAGTCAGATGGCTTTGTGAAAATTGTTGCAGATGAAGAAACGAATGATATTTTGGGTATTCATATGGTAGGACCACATGTGACAGATTTAATTGGAGAAGCATCGCTTGCTAAATTATTGGATGCAACGCCTTGGGAAATAAGTCAGGCCATTCATCCACATCCATCACTAAATGAGGTTCTAGCGGAATCAGCGTTAGCAGTGGATCATCGCGCCATTCATTTCTAAGATTCATAGTTTCGTAACTAAAGTCTAGTAGGATCAAAACAAAAATCTGTTCTTGATTAAAAGGTAGATTGGTATAAAAGCTCATAAAGAGGAAGGTTACGTCGTTCGTGGCAACGCCCTTTCTGGAGTGGGATGTGCAATCAAGTACATATTTTGGTGAAGAGCCATAAATGCTTTAGTTATCATATCCAGAAAGTGTTTTTGTAGCGAAAGCGAAACGTTCGAAAGGGGTGTTCGTATGCAAGGTGTTCAAATTAAGCATGAGGATTTAGGTTTAACAAATGAAGATGTACTTGCAATTTTCGAAACGATGTTAATGGCAAGAAGACTAGATGAACGTATGTGGTTATTAAACCGTTCTGGTAAAATTCCATTTGTTATTTCTTGTCAGGGTCAGGAGGCGGCTCAAGTAGGGGCTGCCTTTGCTCTCGACCATAACAGAGATTATATTGCACCTTACTATCGTGATATGGGTGTTGTTTTACATTTTGGCATGACACCGAGAGAATTGATGTTATCCGCATTTGCTAAAGCAGAGGATCCGAACTCGGGTGGCCGTCAAATGCCAGGTCATTTTGGACAAAAGAAAAATCGTATTCTAACAGGTTCTTCGCCAGTAACTACACAAGTTCCACACGCAGTGGGCGTAGCTTTAGCGGGGCGCCTACAAAAAGAAGATTTTATTACTTTCGTTACACTCGGTGAAGGTTCATCTAACCAAGGTGATTTCCATGAAGGTGCGAATTTCGCAGGAGTGCATAAGCTTCCAGTTATTATAATGGTAGAAAATAATCAATATGCAATTTCTGTGCCAGTTGAACGTCAATTAGGCTGTGCGAAAGTATCAGATCGCGGTATTGGCTATGGTATGCCAGGTGTTACAGTAGATGGAAAATGTCCATTGCAAGTCTATAAGGTTGTGAAGGAAGCGGCTGATCGTGCACGTAGAGGTGAAGGTCCAAGTTTAATAGAAACAGTGACTTATCGCTTAACGGCTCATTCTTCGGATGATGATGATCGTCAATATCGAACTGCTGAAGATATAGCAGAAGGAAAGGCGAAGGATCCAATTCTGTTATTTGAAAAGTATCTAATGGATGCTGGAGTTATGACAGAAAAACTTCGTGCTGAAATAGAAGAACGTGTCATGGCCGAGGTGAATGAAGCAACAGATTATGCAGAAGCTGCTCCGTATGCACCACCAGAGCATGCTATGAAATACGTATATGCACCAGTGGACGGAGGTGACGTGTAATGGCAGTAATGTCTTATATTGATGCGATTACATTAGCGATGAAGGAAGAGATGGAACGTGATGAGCGTGTTTTCATTTTAGGAGAGGACGTTGGTCGTAAAGGTGGGGTTTTCAAAGCGACAGCAGGCCTTTACGATCAATTTGGTGAACATCGGGTACTTGACACGCCTCTTGCAGAGAGTGCTATTGCAGGTGTTGGGATTGGTGCTGCGATGTATGGAATGCGTCCAATTGCCGAGATGCAATTCGCTGACTTCATCATGCCTGCCGTTAACCAAATTGTTTCTGAGGCAGCAAAAATCCGCTATCGTTCAAATAATGACTGGTCTTGCCCGATGGTTATACGTGCACCATTTGGTGGCGGTATTCACGGAGCGCTCTACCATTCGCAGTCAGTTGAGGCGCTTTTTGCAGGAACACCAGGGTTGAAAATTGTTATACCTTCAACACCGTATGATGCAAAAGGCTTATTAAAAGCAGCAATTCGCGATGAAGATCCCGTGCTGTTTTTTGAACATAAGCGTGCATATCGTCTTATTAAAGGGGAAGTCCCAGTAGACGATTATACATTGCCGATTGGTAAGGCAGATGTTAAGCGGGAAGGGGAAGACGTTACTGTTATTACGTATGGTTTAGCTGTCCATTTTGCATTACAAGCTGCAGAGCGTCTAGCTGCAGATAGTATTTCAGCGCATATTCTTGACCTACGTACGGTATATCCACTTGATAAAGAAGCAATCATTGAGGCGGCAAGTAAAACAGGTAAAGTTTTACTAGTTACTGAGGATAATAAAGAAGGTAGCATTATGAGTGAAGTTGCAGCAATCATTGCAGAGCATTGTTTATTTGAACTCGATGCACCAATTCAACGTCTTGCAGGACCTGATGTTCCAGCTATGCCGTATGCACCGACGATGGAAAAATATTTTATGATCAACCCTGAAAAAGTAGAGCGTGCGATGCGAGAACTTGCTGCATTCTAAAATAGTAGAGTTTATTTCTAAAAAAGAGTATTGACTGGAAGTAATATGATAGTAATTTGATAGATACAATTACACCTAGGCATAATTGATGGGGGGAATAGATAATGGCTATTCAAAATATTACAATGCCACAGCTCGGCGAAAGTGTAACAGAAGGTACGATTGAAAAATGGCTTGTCAAGCCAGGTGATACAGTAAAAAAATATGATCCACTAGCAGAAGTTGTAACAGATAAAGTAAATGCAGAAATCCCGTCTTCTTTTGAAGGAGTCATATCAGAGCTACTTGCAGAGGAAGGGCAAACGTTACCGGTTGGTGCAGTCGTTTGTTCTGTTGAAATAGCAGGTGACAGTGAGTTACCTGCACCGCCTCCACCGAAAAAATCAGCGGTAAGTACGGCAATTTTAAATGCAGGTGTACAAAAGAAACAGGAGACGCAGCAACCAACTACAGCTACAAGAGCATCGGAAAAGACAGTTCGCCAGGATAAAGTGCGCTATTCACCAGCTGTTCTTCGACTTGCACAAGAGTATGAAATTGCCCTTGATCAAATCACAGGTACTGGTGAAGGTGGACGTATTACAAGAAAAGACCTAATGAAACTGATTGAAACAGGAAATGTGCCAACTTCTCTTGTTGAAACATCACCTGCAGTCGATGTTGCTGTTCCACAATCAGCACCGGTAGAGCCTGCATCACAGGACAATACTAAAGCGGCCACACCTACACAACCAATGCAACCAGGCGATATAGAAATTCCAGTAACGAAAGTGCGCCGTGCTATCGCTAATAATATGGTACGAAGCGTTCATGAAGTGCCACATGCATGGATGATGATGGAAGTGGATGTTACAGATTTAGTAGCATATCGTGATAGCATGAAGACTGAATTTAAGCAAAAAGAAGGCTTTAATATTACGTATTTTGCTTTCTTTGTAAAAGCTGTTGCTCAAGCGCTAAAGGAATTCCCGATGATGAATTCTATGTGGGCAGAGGACAAAATTATTCAAAAGCATGACATCAATATCTCCATTGCAGTCGCAACAGAGGATGCATTATTTGTTCCTGTTATAAAACACGCTGATGAAAAATCGATTAAAGGCATTGCGAAGGAAATTAATGAGCTTGCAGTGAAAGTTCGTGCCGGAAAACTGTCGATGGACGATATAAAAGGTGGTACATTTACGGTTAATAATACGGGTGCATTCGGCTCTGTTCAATCGATGGGGATCATTAATTACCCACAAGCGGCCATTCTCCAAGTGGAAAGTATTGTAAAAAAACCAGTTATTTTACCTGGTGGAATGTTCGCAGCACGAGATATTGTGAATTTATGTTTATCTTTAGATCATCGAGTTCTTGACGGACTTGTTTGTGGTAAATTCCTAAATAGGGTTAAAGAAATACTCGAAAATACAAATAAATCTTCAACGTCAGTCTACTGATGACTTGTCGGAAGCCTGTTATATAACGGTTTCCGATTTTTTTTTGCTTTGCGAGTCGCAATTTGTCATGTAGAATAACAAATAGAAACTACTAAGGGGGGAAGCTGATTAAGCGTCCGCATGTCAAACCAGATGAAAAATATTGAATTTGAAAAGCCGTCCTATTCAGAATGGCAAGATGCAGCAATCAAGGCTTTAAAAGGGAAACCATTCGAGTCTCTTTTAACGAAAACGAGTGAAGGTATTACATTAGAACCTCTTTACACCCAAGAAAGTTTAGTAGCAAAACTTGGAGAAGAACTTGATAAACAAGTTGCTACGATCCGTTCCCTACAAAATAACGAAGCATTTCGAGTGGCACAGCAAATATATGCTGAAACAAGCGATGCATTTTTCGCACAGCTTGATGATAGCTTAGCTCGAGGCAATGAAGTAGTAACAGTTGATAGCCGTGTGAATTTTGAATGGACTGAAGAAGTAGTGGCACAATTAGCGACTTATTTCTCTGAATATTCGTTTAAAATGACGGTTGAAAATTCAAATGACCCATTATTAGCAGTATTCGACAAAATAGCAGTTGATCAGCGAGAAGCTGTAAAAGGTTTCATCGTATCGAAAAATCCTATCTCTTTAAATAATTTCCCGAGCGTGCGCTCAATCGGTGCGGACACAACGGTTTATCATAATGAAGGAGCCAACGCAGTACAAGAGTTAGCATATGCACTTGCGTTAGCCGCAAAATACGCAAATCAAGAAGAAAGCTTTGAAGCATTCGCGAAGAAATTTTATGTATCATTTGCAGTAGATACACAGTTCTTTACAGAGATTGCCAAACTTCGTGCTTTTAAAGTACTTTGGAAAGCGTTCTCATCTGCATATGGAGTAACTAATTGCGTAAAAGTCCCAACGCTTGCCGAAACATCGTTAAGAAGCTTCTCGAAGCTAGATGTTTATGTAAACTTATTACGTTCTGCGAATGAAGCTCTTTCTGGCTTAATTGGTGGTGCGGATATCTTTACAGTTCACCCTCATGATGCATTAACGAAACCAACAGATCAATCGGTTCGTATTGCACGAAATGTATCTTTAATCTTAAAAGAAGAAACAAATGTTTTAAAAGTTATAGATCCAGCTGGTGGCTCTTACTTTATTGAGTCATTAACAGCAGATTTTGTGAAAGAAGCTTGGGCATTATTCTTAGAAATTGAAGCAGCTGGAGGCATCGACGCTTACACTGCATCTGGAAAGCTTGCGGAGGAACTAGAAAAATCCTATCAAGCCCGTATCAAAGCGGTACAAACACGAAAGCAATCACTGATCGGTACGAATATTTATGCCAATCCAGCAGATGTACTTGAAAGCGCAACAAACCCAGCATTTGCAGAAATTAAGCGCATTGCTAAACCTTTTGAGCAATTACGTGCGGAAATGACAGCAGCCAATGTGAAAACGGGAATCTTAGCATTAGGTACACTAAAAAGCTCAAAACCACGAGCTGATTTCGTATCTGGTTTCTTAAATACTGTAGGTCTAGTACCAGAAAAAAGTGAACCAATTGCTACAGCTGAAGAAGCATTAGCTTGGTTAAATGCTACAGAAGCAACATATGTGGTCATTGCAGGTAATGATGACGATACAAAAGAATTAGTACCAGCCATCTTAGCTGGTAAACGAGTAAACGTAATTGTTGACGTTGCAGGTAAATTTAAAGACGAAGAAGAAGCTTGGTTAAAAAATGGCTTAAACGGCTTTATTTTCGCAGGACAGAACATCATCGAAAAATTAAATTCAGTGTTCGCTAGCATGAAGGAGGTCCAACGATGAGCAAGCCAAATTTTAGTGCAGTTGAAATCGAAAAAGTTTTAGCAGCAGAAGCACCTCATGCGTCAGAAGAAAAATTCATGACAAATGAAGGAATCGAAATTAAAGATATATACACAAAAGAAGATATTAAAGAGGCAAAGCATTTAAATGATGTAGCAGGTATTGCGCCAAATACGCGTGGTCCATACCCTACTATGTATGTAGCGCGCCCTTGGACTGTTCGCCAATATGCTGGTTTCTCAACAGCTGAAGAATCAAATGCATTCTACAAACGTAATTTAGCAATGGGTCAAAAAGGTCTTTCTGTTGCCTTTGACTTAGCAACTCACCGTGGCTATGACTCAGACCATCCGCGTGTAACAGGGGATGTTGGTAAAGCCGGCGTAGCGATTGATTCTGTAGAAGATATGAAAATCTTATTTGACCAAATTCCTTTAGATCAAATGTCAGTTTCTATGACAATGAATGGTGCTGTATTACCAGTTCTTGCATTTTATATCGTTGCTGCCGAAGAGCAGGGCGTTACACCAGACCAATTAGCTGGTACGATTCAAAACGATATTTTAAAAGAATACATGGTTCGTAACACATATATTTATCCACCGGCAATGTCTATGAAAATTATTGCAGATATTTTTGAATATACAGCGAAATATATGCCGAAATTTAACTCTATTTCGATTTCCGGTTACCATATTCAAGAAGCTGGAGCAACAAATGACATTGAGCTTGCTTATACATTAGCAGATGGTCTTGAATATGTTCGTACAGGGCTTAAAGCTGGAATCGATATTGATGCCTTTGCACCACGTTTATCATTCTTCTGGGCAATCGGTATGAACTATTACATGGAAGTTGCAAAAATGCGTGCTGCACGTCGAATTTGGTCACAAATGATGTCAACGTTTAATCCGAAAAACCCTAAGACATTAGCACTTCGTACACACTCACAAACATCTGGTTGGTCTTTAACAGAGCAAGATCCATTTAACAATGTGACACGTACATTAATCGAAGCAAATGCGTCTTCAATGGGGCATACACAATCTCTGCATACAAATGCACTTGATGAAGCGATTGCGCTACCAACTGATTTCTCTGCGCGTATTGCACGTAATACTCAGTTGTTCTTACAAGAAGAAACGGCTATGACGAAAGTTATTGACCCATGGGGCGGTTCGTACTATGTGGAAAAATTAACAGACGAGATTACAAAATCTGCATGGGCCTTAATTGAAGAAATTGAAGAGCTTGGTGGTATGGCGAAAGCGATTGAAACAGGTCTTCCAAAAATGAAAGTCGAAGAGGCTGCGGCAAAACGTCAAGCGAAAATCGACTCTAAAACAGAAACAATCGTTGGCGTAAACAAATATCGTTTAGAAAAAGAAGAACCTATCGACATTCTTGACATTGATAATACATTAGTTCGTCAAAAGCAAATTGAACGTTTAGAAGCCATGAAGGCGGCGCGTGATGAAGCAGAAGTACAAAAACATCTAGCTCGATTAACAAAAGCGGCGCAAGATGGAGACGAAAACTTATTAGCGATTGCAGTAGATGCTGCCCGTGCTCGTGCTTCATTAGGAGAAATTTCCGATGCAATCGAAGTTGTTTCAGGTCGTCATAAGGCAGTAATTCGTTCCATTTCTGGTGTTTACTCTGCAAACTTCTCAGATGAAGAACAAATTGCAGAAGTGAAACAAATGACAGAGGAGTTCCTTGAAAATGAAGGTCGTCGCCCACGTATTTTAGTAGCGAAAATGGGACAAGATGGACATGACCGTGGTGCAAAAGTTGTGGCAACAGGCTATGCAGACTTAGGCTTTGACGTAGATATTTCACCATTATTTATGACACCTGCTGAAGCAGCTCAAATGGCTGTAGAAAACGATGTTCATGTTATTGGTGTATCTTCCTTGGCAGCTGGTCATAAAACGCTAGTTCCTGAATTAGTAGCAGAGTTAGAAAAACTGGGTCGCGAAGATATCATTATTATTGTTGGTGGTGTTATTCCAGCACAAGATTATGACTTCCTTTATGACGCTGGTGCAGTCGCGATTTTTGGACCAGGTACAGTTATTCCTGTATCGGCACAGAAGATTATTGAAGAGATTTACAAACGTTTAGGCTATGAGGAAGTGTCTGAATAATGGACAAAAACAAAGGAATGCCTGAAAGTGCGCTATTTGTTATGGACGGAGTAGAGGCAACTCACGACGGAATGCAATATGGTACACCGAAAAAATTCCGAAAGAAAAAAGCAGACAATTTAAACATACAGGAGCTTGCACAAGAAGTACGTGCAAGCTCTCGTACACACTTGTCAAAAGCTATTACACTCATTGAAAGTTCAAATGCAACACATAAAGTGCAAGCACAAGAACTCCTACAAGAGCTTCTACCACATACAGGAAACAGTGTCCGTATTGGGATAACAGGCGTGCCTGGTGCAGGAAAGAGTTCGTTCATTGAGGCTTTCGGAACGATGCTTTGTGAGTTGGGGAAAAAAGTGGCAGTCCTTGCGATTGATCCAAGCTCTTCTTTATCAGGAGGAAGTATTTTAGGCGATAAAACACGAATGGAGGAGCTCGTGAAAAAGCCGAATGCATTTGTTCGTCCCTCTCCATCAGCTGGTACCCTAGGGGGTGTTCATAAAAAGACACGTGAAACGATGCTTGTTTGTGAAGCGGCTGGTTATGATGTCATTTTAATAGAAACAGTTGGTGTTGGACAAAGTGAAACGTATGTCCGAGGGATGGTTGATTTCTTCTTACTGTTAGTTTTAACAGGTGCCGGAGACGAGCTACAAGGCATGAAGAAGGGCATTATGGAGTTAGCGGATGCCATCGTTGTTCATAAGGCTGATGGTGATAATGTTCGTCTGGCTAAAAAAACGGTATCCGAGTACAAGCAAATTTTACATTTCTTACAGCCTGCAACTCCAGGTTGGATGTCCACAGCAATGCCGGTAAGCTCGTGGGAAAAACGTGGTCTCGATAAAGTCTGGAATACAATAGGGGAGTTCAGACAAATTGTTGAGGCAAATAATTACTGGTCAATCAGACGTCAAAATCAGACGAGAGATTGGTTCCAATCGATGATTACCGACCATTTAATCGATATGTTTTATGGTAATCCAGAACGTAAAGCACAAGTGCAACTTCTAGAACGTCAAATTTTAAATGGACAGTTGACAGTTACGCAAGGTGTAGATCGTTTATTTAGCGATGAACAATCACAGAAATAATATCATCTAATATATGAGCAAGTAGGTGCACAAATTCGTCACTAACTGCTATGATAGGAGATGTATGAGCGTCGAATATCTAAAGCTAGTAAGTTTAACTTCATTCAGCTGAAAGAAGTTAAAGCCTCTAGAAGTAATTATGCCGAGGCATAATTGATGATGATGACGCGAACTTGAAAGGAGCTATCGCTATATGAATATGGATTACGATTTATTTATGCAAGAAATTTTAAAAACAGCACGTGCAGAAATTGAGGCTGCAGGTTATGAGCAGCTTCGCACACCAGAAGCTGTTGAAGAGGCGTTTGCTCGTCCAGGTATAACATTAGTCATGGTAAACTCAGTATGCGGCTGTGCAGGAGGTATCGCACGTCCATCAGCAGCACAATGCGTACATTACGATAAACGTCCAGACCATCTTGTAACGGTGTTTGCTGGTCAAGATAAAGAAGCAACTGCAGCTGCTCGTTATCACTTCGGAGAAGATCATATACCATCCTCTCCATCATTTGTGTTATTAAAAGATGGACAAGTAGTAGCAGAAGTTGGACGCTATGAAATTGAAGGGCATGACCCAATGTCAGTAGTAACAAACTTACAAGCAAACTTTGAGGAATACTGCGACGAACTTTAATTTTATTCATAGAGTTAAAAGTGACGTTATTCTATAAGTAGGAAGCCCCGCAGCTACAAAATATCTGCGGGCGCTTACTACATAGCCATGCTAATTGATCCCGGTTAGCATGACGTTATTGATAACTTTCTTTTATTTTCAACATTTTAGTCAATTGATGTTCGGAATATTTGAAATATTGGCTAAATGAATAATCTAAAGTTTAAAATGAATAAAATTAACAGGTGTGTTGATTAGCGATATTGTGCATTATTTGTGGTGAAATCCTTTATTTTTCTTGGACTACTTCAATTGTTGCTCATCGCCAAAAGTTGTTGATGACATTTGTGAAACGTATTCAATGAATATTGTTGATTGTAGTGGAGGATGGGCGACTCCTTGGGGATCAGCGTCACAGATGAGACCCTGGAGCGAGCAACGCGAGTGAAGCGGCTCATCGGACGCCCCCAGGAAAGCGCCCAGCCGGAACGGAAATCAACCACACATTATGGTATGAGCCTATGTTTGTGAAATATAGCTAATCAACACGTTTGTAAAATTAGAGTACTAAAAGATAGGAGGCAGTCGACTTGAAGAAGTTTTCAATCGGCTATCGTACATTAAAAACGGCATTTGGTGCAGCAATCGCTATTGCCATTGCCCAATACTTTGAATTAGCTTCTTATGCATCTGCTGGTATTCTAACAATATTATGTGTACAGCCAACGAAGAAAAAATCTCTTCATGCTGCGTATACACGATTCGTCGCAAGTATTATCGGTATGCTTTATGCATTTTTGAGCTTTGAGCTATTTTCCTATCATCCGCTTACCTTAGCAGGTATGCTGATTATTTTTATACCAACAATTGTGTCATTAAGGGTAGCGGATGGCTTTGTCTCTAGTGCAGTTATTATCATGCATATTTATGCAGCTAAAAGCTTTTCATTGGCACTTGTTTATAATGAATTCGCATTAATGGCAATTGGTTATGGTACGGGAATAGCTATAAATATGTATATGCCAGACATTCAAAAGGAATTAAATTACTATCGAGTTAAAATTGAGGAACTTTACAGTAAGATTTTTTTAGAAATTGCCAACTATTTAAGAGAAGGCGATACTTTGTGGGATGGGCAGGAAATTATTGAAGCGATTAAAGCATTAAATAGTGCGAAATCCCTAGCGTTTAAAGATGTTGAAAATCATTTTACGAGACGAGAAAATGACTACTACGTGTATTTTGATATGCGTGAACAGCAGCTAGAAATTATTGATAGGGTTCTTCCAAAAATAACGGCGCTTCCTGTTATAGTACAAGAGGCTGTGATCGTTGCTGACTTTTTACAAGACCTCGGTGAACATGTTCATTCAGGTAATACGGCTAGTCATTTTAGAGAGAAATTAGAGCAAGTAAAGATAGATTTCGCCCAATTACCATTGCCGAAAAATCATGAGCAATTTTTAGCACAAGCGGCACTTTATCAATTTATTGAGGAAATGGATCGATATTTAGAAATAAAGCAGTCTTTTAAGGGATTAAAGGTAAAGAAAAAGCGCCCGCAGTAATGCGGACGCCTAGCCTTTCATTAAACTATCATCGATAAGCCGAATGCTAGAGTTGAAATTACCATGATTGCGACCATAGTATAAACTACGATTTTTTGAAATTTTTTATTACTCATATGCTCGTTCGCTCCTTCTTTTCTTATAAATAGTTTAGCAAATCTGAAAAATTTCTCAAGTAGTAGAGTTTTGACGAAAAAGTCTGTAAAATAGATTATGTACCATAACAGAAGGAGATGTCACCATGGAGAAAGTAGATCATATTGGGATTGCGGTCCGCAATCTTGATGAACGCATTACATATTATACAGAAACTTTAGGCTTAAAGCTGCTAAAAGTGGAAGAAGTAGAATCTCAACAGGTTCGTGTTGCATTCATAGATGCGGGTAATGTAAAAATTGAGTTATTAGAACCGATGAGTGAAAAAAGTACTATTCATGGATATATCGAAAAACGTGGAGAAGGTATTCACCATGTAGCTTTCGGTGTAACAGGGATTCGTGAGCGTATGGCAGAGCTTCGTGAAAAAGGCGTACGTCTTTTATCGGAAGAGCCAGGACCAGGTGCTGGTGGTGCAGAAGTTGCTTTCATGCATCCGAAATCATCTTTTGGTGTGTTATATGAATTATGCGATAAAAGTGGAAAAGGGGATAAGTGATCAGTATGGATATGTTCGACAAAATTAATGACTTGTATGACCGTAAGACAGTAATTGAACTTGGTGGCGGCTATGAGCGCATCGAGAAGCAACATGATAAAGGCAAATTAACTGCTCGTGAGCGTATTGAATTATTACTAGACGAAGGTACATTTTTCGAGATCAACCCATTCATTACACACCGTACAGTAGACTTCGGCATGGACAAGATGGAAGGTCCTGGTGACGGAGTAGTAACTGGTTTCGGTAAAATTAATGGACGTCCAGTATACTTATTCTCTCAAGATTTCACAGTATTTGGTGGCGCGCTTGGTGAAATGCATGCAAAAAAAATGGCAACAGTAATGGATCTAGCTGCAAAAAATGGTACACCATTTATCGGTATTAATGATTCAGGTGGTGCTCGTATTCAAGAGGGTGTACTTTCACTTGATGGTTATGGACATATTTTCTATCGTAATGCAATCTACTCTGGGGTAATTCCGCAAATCTCAGTTATCATGGGACCATGTGCTGGTGGGGCGGTATATTCTCCAGCAATTACAGACTTCATTCTAATGGTTGATAAAACATCTCAAATGTTTATTACAGGACCTAAAGTTATCGAAACGGTTACAGGTGAACAAATCTCTGCTGAAGATTTAGGTGGTTCTAAAGTAAACAACGCTGTAAGTGGTAACGCACACTTCCGCGCACCATCTGAAGAAGAAGCTATTAATGAAATTAAGAAACTATTAAGCTACTTACCACAAAATAATAAAGAAAAAGCTCCACGTCAGGCACGTCCAGAGGGTGATGACTATCGTCCAGAAATCGTGGATGCTGTACCAATCGAAACAACTCGTCCTTATGATGTACGCAAAGTAGTCGAGCAAATAGTGGACGAAGGCTCATTTATGGAAGTTCATTCAGAATTTGCGAAAAACGTAGTAGTTGGTTTTGCGCGTATTGCTGGAGAATCAGTTGGTCTTGTATGTAACCAACCTAAAGTATTAGCTGGTGGGTTAGATATTGATTCTTCAGACAAGGCTGCACGTTTCATTCGTACTTGTGATGCTTATAATATACCAATCATCACATTTGAAGACGTTTCTGGTTTCTTCCCAGGTGTTAAACAAGAGCATGGTGGTATCATCCGTCACGGAGCGAAAATCCTTTACGCATACTCAGAAGCAACTGTACCAAAAATTACAGTGATTCTACGTAAAGCTTACGGCGGTGCATACGTTGCGCTTAACTCTAAATCAATTGGGGCTGATTTAGTATTTGCTTGGCCTAACGCAGAAATTGCTGTTATGGGTGCGGCAGGTGCAGCTAATATTATCTTCGCGCGAGAAATTGCAAAATCAGAAGATCCAGAAGCAACACGTGCAGCGAAAATCGAAGAGTATAAAGAAAAATTCGCAAACCCATACGTTGCGGCATCTCGCGGTATGGTAGACGATGTTATCGATCCACGTGATACGCGTATTAAGCTAATTCAAGGGCTAGATATGTTAGCAAACAAACACGAAACACGTCCAGAGAAAAAGCACGGAAACATTCCTCTATAAAAATTGTACAAGCCTAGTAGTCATTCGATTACTAGGCTTTTCTTTTAGACTTGAATTAATTTGATACGAAAATGACAGATAATTGGCTCATCACCAATAGTTGAGGATAATATGCCGTGTATATCAGTTGATTGGAGTGAAGGCTGGGCTACTCCTTGGGGTCAGTTCACAGCGTCAAAGATGAGACCCTGGAGCGAGCAAGTAGGGGAACGAAGGCTAAGTGCATCACATCCTGTGATAACGCCTTCGTGACCAACATCGTGTTGGCCCAAGCGGCACATTGGACGCCCCCAGGAAGCTTTGCTCTGTGCGAAACCGTAGCGACAGCAACAACAAATATTTTCTGTAGCGAAAGCAAAGCGGCAGCTACAAATGTTTTACCTGTGCGAAAGCGCAGCGTCAGCAACAAAGCGCTCAGTCGGAACGGAAATCAACCACACGTTATGGAGATGAGACAGAAAATTGAAACATATTTTCATTTCATCCGTACATATAGGTAAGAGGAGTTGAGATGAATGGAATGGAAACAATTACAAAAAGAGCAAGAAATGATTCATGCACAATTAAGAACTGCCAGTAAATTAAGTGAACAAAAGGTTTTAATTGAACAGCAAATCGAGCATGCCCAACAGGAAATTTACAAACATTCTAATGCACTCAATCAAATTCGTTTGAGACTCGATAAGTTAGAAGGCTTTTCTTTTATGAATATGATTCGTACGTGGACAGGACAACAAGATGAGCTACGTGCAGAAAAAATTGATAAAGCGGCCATTCTTGAATTAAAAATAAATGAAGCGAGGAAGATGGATGTTGATTTGACGCATGATTTGGGGCAAATCAACACCAAAATTTCTCAAATTAATGAACAAGAGTTACAAGGAGCTTTAAGCCAATTAAATGCTAAAAAGAAAGGCTACTTACAAATCCATGAGCCTGAACAGGCAAAAAGGCTTGAACAATTAGCGCATGAAGAAATGTTAACAAAACAACTAATGATAGAAATAAAGGAAGCAGAAGCGGCTGGTGAAACAGCAATTACTGAGCTTGGACAAGCAGCAGAGTCCTTGCATTCCGCAAATGGATATTCAACTTGGGATACGTTTTTTGGTGGAGGATTCTTTGTTACACATTTAAAGCATGATGCACTGGATAAAACCGAAAATTATCTTCACAATGCTCAAATTGCGTTACAACGCTTCCATAACGAATTGCTGGATGTACATGAGATGTCAACGAAATCATTACAGATTGAAACAGATGGATTCGTAAAATTTGCGGACTATTTCTTTGATGATATTTTTTCAGCTTGGTCTGTCCATTCTAAAATATCCACTGCAAGAGATCAGGTCTCTCGTGTACAGGATGATGTACATAATACAATTTTGCGTCTACAGGATAAACATAACAAGGCAGATGATTATTTGCAGTCTCTGCAAAAAGAAAAAGAAACGATCTTTCAAAACGTAAATATAAAGTAACCTGTGAAAAGAATCTCCCTCTTTTTACGGGTTCGGTTGATCGGGAGAAAAACACTAAAAGTAAAGTAAATAACAACCTAATTGACACTTATTTTAACAGTAATTTAGTAGCATAAACGGCAGAAAAAAACGCTCAGTAATCTGAGCGTTTTTTGTGTAAAGCCGCCTCCGTTTGGCTGACGAAGGTTATTAAGTATCACCGTAGTATTCTGCAAAATGTAAAAAGCCAAATTTCCTCACAAGAAAGTTTCTTAATTCGCCCTGAGTAGCTTTTTCTATTGGAGGATTTGTTAGAGTGTATGCTTTGGCATTTAATTCAGCAAATTTATCTTTATCTACTTCATTATGTTCTTTATCTTCAATAATTCCTGAAGAAATTGCGGCTTTTGGATAACCAATAAAAAATATATGTGTTCTTAATGCCATACTTGGCGTTGAATGCAACAATATAATTACAGCCAACGAAGAAACAATAATTATAATTTTTTTCTTCAAGTCACCGCTCTCTCCAATTGACGTTAATGATCTATAAAATACTTTAACGTAATTTTCCATTTCATGATAAAATAGTTCACTTAAAAAGCTAACTACCATAGATAAATTATATTTTTTAAATCTTGGTGATTTACATTTCAATCGATTCGTTTTCCTGAGGTGAGCAGTGTGAATTTTTCATGAACGGTTCTGACCTGTACGATTTGATGATAATGAAAACTTGATTGGTCATGTTTGTCATTTAACCGTCCTGTCCAAATTTGTTCAGTCGTTTTTGTATACGTTAAGTGCTCCTTTCAATCTGAAAAAAGGTGCTTCCACCTAAGCCCTTCACTTTATGTGGGAAACACCTAACATTATTAGTGATTTAAAATCTTGCTTAAGAATGACTTTGTACGTTCTTCATTTGGGTTCGTGAAAATAATATCGGGTGAGCCTTCTTCCACGACGTAACCACCATCCATAATGTCAACACGATCTGCTATATCACGAGCAAATCCCATTTCATGTGTAACGACAACCATTGCCATTCCTTCACTTGCTAACTTTTTCATAACTTGAAGCACGTTGAATATTTTTATTCGACAGTATAATTGAGAATATACCACAATGTTCTGTACTACGAAAGTGATTTTCAGAAAATTTAGTTTCATCTCTCTTTTCGTTTGATAGTTTAATAAATTTCCTCTCTGTGTTAATTGGGCCAGAAGTTAATTGTTTATTAATTAAAAAATTCATTGGTTTTGTTGACAATTTAATGGGCTAATCGACATTAAATGATTAGATATAATTGAGTGAGAATAGTATAAATGCTATTTTAAGGGAATTAATAACAGCAATTATCAGGACTTTTACCCGTCTATAATTTGCGAATCGAATAGAAGCAGATATTGCAACCATCAATTCAAAAACAATGTATTCGTTTTATTTTCCCAAACGCAGCAGTATGCTAAAATATAGAAGATAACTATGACGTGGAAAACCACGTAAACTAAGGGAGTCCTACAACATGACAAGTCGTTTAGTAGAAGAGTTTTTTGAGCTCGTACAAATCGATTCAGAAACAAAACATGAACAAGTGATTGCGCCGGTTTTAATCGACAAACTAACAGCGCTTGGTTTTACAGTAGAACAAGATGATGCACATACTCGAAACGGGCATGGAGCAGGTAATATACTTGCTACGCTAAAAGGTTCATTAGATATCGAACCAATTTATTTTACTTCTCATATGGATACAGTTGTCCCGGGTAAAGGAATTAAACCATCTCTTCGTGAAGATGGCTATATCGTGTCAGATGGTACAACTATTTTAGGTGCTGATGACAAAGCTGGTCTTGCCGCATTATTTGAAATGGCTAAACGCTTAAAAGAGCAAAATATTGAACATGGTGATATTGAATTTATTATTACAGCTGGCGAGGAAAGTGGACTCGTTGGCGCTAAAGAGTTAGATCCATCTAAAATTAAAGCAAAGTATGGCTTTGCAGTAGACAGTGATGGCAAAGTAGGTGGAATTGTCACAGCAGCTCCATTCCAATCGAAAATTTCCGTTAAAATAATTGGGAAAACAGCTCACGCTGGTGTTGCTCCAGAAAAAGGAATTTCAGCGATTACGGTTGCTTCTAAATGTATTGCAAAAATGAAGCTAGGTCGATTAGATGAAGAAACAACAGCAAATATTGGACGCTTTGAGGGTGGACAGGCAACAAATATTGTGTGTGATGAAGTAACGATTCTTGCAGAAGCCCGTTCAATCGACAAAGCGAAGTTAGATGCACAGACTCAGCATATGCAGGAGACGTTTGAGCAAGTTGCTGCTTCGTTAGGAGCAAAAGCTGAGGTTGAAGTAAAGCTAATGTATCCTGGGTTCCGTGTAACAGAATCAGATAAAGTTGTTCAAGTGGCAATGGCAGCTGCACACAACATCGATCGCACACCAAAGCTTGGTATTTCAGGCGGAGGTTCCGATGCTAATGTTATTGCAGGTTTTGGCATTCCTACAGTCAATCTTTCTGTTGGATACGAGGACATTCATACAACAAATGAAAAAATCCCAGTAGAAGAGTTGGAAAAATTAGCAGATTTACTTGTTGAAATCGTAAAAGAGTCTGCTAAAAAATAACAACAGAATCGAAGGATGTGACCGTATGGAAAGTGTAAAGGCAGTAGTTTTTGCTTGTGGTACAGAGGAATATGCAGTACCTGTGGAACAAGCGATTTCGATTGAAAAGTTAGAGCAAGTAACGCCGATTCCTCATTTGCCTAAATATCTTCTCGGTTTCACAAGAATTCGAGGCGAGCTTGTGCCTGTCCTTGATTTTGAGCGTATTCTTTATAATCGTACATCTAATGCTGCAACAGCACGGATTATTGTGTTGAACACGGATGTTGTAAATTATGGATTACTTGTTACAGAAGCTCGTGAAATTCTTGATTTTGATGAGTCGGTATTAAAGCAGATGGGACTTGTCAATTATTCAAAAACACGCTACTTTACAGCTGTGGCAAATCTTGAAAATCGTATGATTACTTACGTTGACCCGAAAATACTTGTGAATTCATTAGAAGGTATACGTGAAATAATTAATTATTTGCACAAAATGCTTGAAAATGAAGAAGAAAACGTAGAGGCTTGAGTTTTTTATAATTAAGAATTAATTCAATACAATTATTTACACATCATAGTTGATGTTTTAGGCAGAATTACAAATTTGTGATTCTGCCTTTCTTTTCCTAAGCAGTAAAAGGAAAATGAATATTCGATAAGACTATTAACAAAACGTATGGTTGATTTCCGTCGCGACTGGCGCTTTGTTGTTGCTGTCGCTACGCTTTCGCACAGATAAAACAATTGCTGACGCTGCGCTTTCGCACAGAGCAAAGCTTCCTGGGCCGTCCGATGAGCCGCTTCGCTCGCTCTTGTGTTCAATTTTACTTTGGAAGTTGTAGAAAAGCATTATTATGTGATCGAATAAGACTTAGAGAAATGTTGGTAACAAGAATCCAGAAACCAAAAATATTTAAAAGACTAACACGAAGTAAACTACACCCTATAAGATAGACATTTGAAAAAAGTCTATCTTATAGGGTATTTTTGTTTCTTACCTCCAGCAACTACAAAATCACAATGTTTATCAGTGTTATAAATCGTCGGAAATAAGGGTATGAAATTGGACAGAAGACTGAAATAGAAAATAAAATCCAGTATCAAATATCAAAAAGTATGGGTTGCCGATTTGTTAATGGATCTCTTGAAGTTTTTTTTTCACCAATAAGCCAAATTAATAATAATGGAAAAATGAACGATAAAATTTAACAAAATTAATTAGAATTCAGATTAATTAAAACATTGTTAGAATATTCTGTATTTGCTATTACCGCTAAAAATTTCGTGATACAATTCTTTTCAATAATTAAATCAAAGCATTTTAATTGTTTTGTAAAGTTATTAATTCAGCGTGCTGGGAGGAAAAGGAAAATGACTATGATTGAAAAAGATGTTCAGTATTATGCGGAAAAAGGTAAACAATTAGTGGAACGAGTAGAGAAAAAAAGAGAAAACATGAGGAAAAAGAAATTCGATACGATTGCTGTTCATGGTCTTTATTCTTTAGAGGATGCACTGGAGAATAACGGAAGCATTATTGAACCAATTTACATGTCTTCGGCGCAACAATATGAAAATTCTAATCATTTGGAAGCTGCACAAGAACAGCAAATTCCTTCATGGATCTATACTAGAATTACGAATCCTACCCTGACGTATGTGGAAGAAACAATAGCAATGCTTGAAGGATATAAACTATCGGAAAAGACCAGTGCTGTCTTAACTAGTTCCGGAATGTCCGCGGTATTTATGGCAACCAATCCTTTTTTAGCAAATTGTGAAGGGGCTAATATTGTAGTCGATGCACGTTGTTATGGAGGTACATTTACCATTTTTAATGAACGGTACAAAGGAGAACGAGGTTTAGAAATTCGTTGGGTAAAAGATTCTTTGGATCTCAGTGAGTGGGAAGAAAAAATGGACGAAAATACACGTTTTGTCTATGCAGAAACTCCTGCTAACCCAAGTCTAAACTTAACGGATGTGAAGGCGCTTTCTGAAATTGCCCATAAAAAGGGGATTGCGGTAATAGTAGATTCGACTTTGGCTACTCCTGCGCTATTTAGGCCATTGGAACACGGTGCAGATATTGTGGTCCATTCAGTAAGTAAGGCAATGGCAGCAAGCGGATCAGTGATTGCTGGTGCTATCATTTCTAAAAATGATATTGTTAGTAACTTTTTATCAGAAGAAATTAAAAAGGATTTTGTAACATATGTAAAGTTTAACCCGATGCGAGATCATGGGACGGCACTATCACCTATAAGTGCATTCTTTGTCTTAAATGATTTAAGAAGTTTGCGATCAAGAGTTGATTTGATGAGCCATAATGCAATGAAGGTAGCTGAATTTTTAAATGGTCTTGACCAGGTAGAATGCGTTTCCTATCCGGGACTAGAAAGCCATCCAGGTCACAGCATTGCAAAAAGCTTAATGAAATTGGCCGATAGTGCAGATGAAAATGGCGAAGAAATCAATCGTTACGGCTATTTACTTAGCTTTAATGTAAAAGGCGGCCATCAGGCAGCAAGAGATTTACTGGATCAATTTAAGATTATTTGGACAGCAACCGATCTTGGACGTGTAAAATCAGTTGCTACACTTCCTACTATTTCTACTCATCGACAACAAGGGGACGAAGGCCGCAAGCTGGCATCATTGCCTTCCAATTTAATCCGCCTTTCTATAGGAATAGAAGATGTTGAGGATATTATCGAAGATTTGAATCAGGCATTTAAAGCTATTCAAACGAAAGCTCAAGTTCAGCATCAATAAAGTCATTGTGTTGCTAGTAAGAAGTCTTATAGGAGAGATGAACTTAGTTTAGTAGGCAAAGGGGACCGAAAATCGAAAAGGCTATACCAACTGTGAATCAAAAGATGTAATGGTAGTGGTTATATCTGTCATTGAAATCAGGTTGGTAGAAAACTTGACGAACAAACAATGTTGGTCCCCTTATTCCCAAAAAGGCAGACATGCGTTGTTTCCATGTTTTAAGAAGAGCTTCTGAATTAATCATGATGGAACGAATTGGGTTAAAGGAGGCCGAAGATTTTTCAGCATTAAGGGAAGTTAATTTTTTAATTGAACTGCCCATCTGGGAGCGAACGCTGCATAAATAAAAACTTGGGAGAGTGATCTAATGAGAAAATGGAAGACGCTTTGGTGGGTGTCAGTTTCCCAAGTGTTTGCTCTGAGTCTCTGGTTTAGTACATCAGTGATTATACCTGAATTAGAGAAAATATGGGAATTCGATTCATTCGTTGTAAATTTTATTACTGCGGCAGTCCCAGTAGGTTTTGCTTTAGGGGCATTAGTAAGCTCTTCTTTAGGCTTGGCCGATAAATTTAATGCGCGAAGCATTTTTAGCGTTTGTGCGATTGTTGGTGCTTTATTAAATGGGTGCATTATTTTTGCGCAATCTCCGTTACAAGTTGTGTTTTTGCGTTTTTTAATCGGGATCGCTCTGGCTGGAATCTACCCCATCTCGGTAAAATTTATTTCACAGTGGTATCAAAATCAGAAAGGATTTGCCATTGGCACATTGATAGGAGCCGTAACACTCGGATCGTCGTTACCACATTTAATTAGAGTGTTTTTTTACGGAATAGATTGGAGACTGATTGTTACAGCCAGCTCCATACTTTCTTTATGTGCCGCCTTTATCATTTATTTTGTGGTAGAGGATGCACCCAACAGTTCAAAACGGTCCGTGTTTTCTATTAAATTACTTAAAAAGGTTGTTAACAATAAGCCGGTCATGCTCTCTAATTACGGCTATTTCGGCCATATGTGGGAACTTTATGCCATGTGGACTTGGATTCCCATCTTTTTAAATTCTAGCTTTCAATCACAATTGCCGTCCTTTCCGGCTTGGGCAACTTCACTGGCTGTCTTCGGAATCATCGGCGTTTCCGGTTCAATCGGTTGTATTTTTGGAGGTTTGATTGCTGATTATATAGGACCGAGTAACCTAACAATCATCGCTATGACAATCAGTGCCTTTTGCTCGCTGATTATTGGCTTTACTTTTGGTCAATCTATTTGGATCACGATCTCCGTAGCAAGTATTTGGGGAATATTCATTATCGCTGACTCCGCTCAATTTTCAGCGATTATATCGAATTTTGCTGATACCGAATACGTCGGAACAGCACTAACTTTTCAAATGGCAATTGGTTTTCTTATCACAGTTATTTCCATCAATTTAATTCCCTTTGTGGTTAGGTTTACAACATGGGAATGGGTTTTTCCAGCATTAAGTATAGGCCCTATTTTGGGGATTATCTCCATGTTGCAGTTAAAAAAATATGAGGTTAAAAAGGTGCAAAACATAGGAGAAGTAAATCAATTGCAAGTGTAATTATCTGTTTGTTCTGAATATTATTGTGTGTTATATGTCTATGTAAGCTGTTAATAGCTAGATGCTCGGTAGCTAACAGGCAACTTGAAGCTCTGTGCAAGAAGAGTGTAATCAAACATTATCTGTTGGTATAGAAAACTCTCTAGCTTCATTATTATCTTGATCAAGCATTTGAAAAATATATTTTTATGGGATGGTGAAATCTGATGAAAATAACAACACATAAGTTAGCCTTAATTGGCTTTGGGAATGTAGGGCAAGGGCTGGCAACGATTATCTCTAGTAAAAGTGCAGAACTTGAAGAGCTTGGATTGAATGTCCAAATTGTTGCTATTAGCGATCCGATTAAAGGAAGTATCTACAATCCTAATGGTTTAAATGCAGATTTACTATTGGAAACAGTTCAAAGCGGAAACACTTTGGATACTCTTCCAGCTCCATATACTGGCTGGTCTGCTTTACGCACTATTGAGGACGCCGATATTGATACGGTTGTGGAACTTGCTTATACAGATTTAAAAACTGGTGAACCTGCATTGACTCATATGGAAACTGCATTAAGACGGGGTCTGAATGTTATTACTACGAACAAAGGGCCTGTTGCTTTGCATTATGATAGACTCATGCAATTGGCTAAAGAAAACAACGCGTATATTCGAGTTGAAGGAACCGTAATGAGTGGGACACCAACCCTGTTATTTGGAACAGAACACTTGCTAGCAGCAGGTATTACAAAGATTGAAGGGATTTTGAATGGAACAACAAATTACATCATTACAAGAATGATGGAAGGAAAAAGTTATTCTGAAGCGCTTTGTGAAGCACAGGAGTTAGGGTATGCGGAGGCTGATCCTACAGGTGATGTAGAGGGATACGATGCTGCCGCCAAGGTAGTCATACTTGCGAACTTGCTGATGAAACAATCTCTCAAGTTACAGGATGTCGATCGCAAAGGAATCTCAAAATTAACGCCTGAAGATATTATGAAAGCAAAAGAAGAGAATGAATGTGTGAAATTGATTGGAAGAATTGAGTGCTCTACAAAAGGGTGTACAGCAGAAGTCCGCCCTATGAGAATCCCAATTTCTCATCCACTTGCATCCATCCAGGGCGCAACAAATGCAATAACTTATACTACTGATATCCTAGGTGAAATCACTCTTATTGGACCAGGAGCTGGGAGGATGGAAACTGGATATGCCATTATAGCTGATTTAATGGCCATTCATAAAGAGTACTCACGATCGGCCATAGGTCAATTTGAAGAAGAGGTAAAGATATGATAAACATGACAACCATAGAAATAATGGATAAAAAGATGCTATTGAATGGAGCATGGGTATCGAGGGACGAGTATATGGAGATTCGGGACCCACAGGATGGCAAGTTGGTTGGGACTGTACCGTTAGCTAATTTGGATGATGTGGAACTTGCTCTTGAAGCGGCAGTTCATGGGAGTGAAAGGGCTCGGTCTATGCCAATCCATCAGAGAATTTCTATTTTGCGGAAAGCTGCCGAAGAACTAGAAAATCGAGTAGAGGAGTTTGCTAGAGTTATAGCCCTTGAAGGAATTAAAACAATTCGTGAAGCCCGTAAAGAAGTTGTACGTTGTGTGGAAACCTTACGTATTTCTTCAGAAGAAGCTAGACGGATCAAGGGTGAGACGATACCGTTTGATCAATTTCCTGGCTCAGAAAATAAAGTCGGTTACTATTTACGTGAGCCTGTGGGGATTATACTTGCCATCACGCCATTTAATGACCCTTTAAATCTAGTGGCTCACAAAATAGGACCAGCTATTGCCGGTGGGAATGCCATCATATTAAAGCCGCACGAAGAGACACCTCTATGTGCGCTAATGCTTGCAGAAGTGTTGATAAATGCTGGACTTCCTGAAGGGGCATTGCAAGTTATTACCGGTATAGGGAGCGAAATCGGTGAAAAATTGGTTACAGATTCTCGTGTTCGCATGGTTTCCTTTACTGGTGGACGATTGACCGGTGAAAAGATTATTAAAATGGCCGGACTAAAAAAAGTCAGTATGGAATTAGGGAGCAATGCTCCTACTATTATAATGAACGATGCAGACTTAGATCTGGCAGTCCCGTCTTGTGTGAGTGGAGCATTCTGGGCAGCTGGCCAAAACTGCTTACATGTACAGCGTCTTTTGGTACACAGTGACATTTATGATTTGTTCAAGGAGCGCTTTATTACCTTTTCCGGCAGTTATCAGGTTGGAGATAAGCTTGATGAAAATACGGATATGGGACCACTTATTAATGAGGAAGCGGCAAAAAGGGTGGAAAAATCAGTTGATGAAGCATTGGCCAATGGAGCTAATCTCCTAATGGGCGGGAAAAGAAACGGAAATTTCTATGCACCAACTCTTCTTGAAAATGTACACAACACGAGATTATGTTACGAAGAAATTTACGGTCCGGTGACGATTATTGAAAGTTTTACGAACTTTGAAGATGCTATCACCCGTGCTAACTCAGTAGATTATGGGTTGCAAGCTGCCATCTTCACACGCAATTTAGAGACAGCATTTAAAGGCATGGCTGATCTGAATGTAGGGGCAGTAATGATCAATGAAAGTACGGATTATCGCATGGATGCAATGCCTTTCGGTGGTACGAAAGGATCAGGATTGGGTCGTGAAGGTGTGTCCTTTACTTTGATGGAAATGACAGAACCAAAAGTAGCTTGTTTCACTATCTAATCACTATCGAAATCTATTATAAAAAAGCATTAAAGGGGGGATATTTATGTTTGAACAAATTGTTCATACCGTTAACGGGTGGCTGTGGAGCCCTGTATTGGTTGTTTTCATTGTTTTATGCGGTTTTTATTTTAGTTTTCGCACTAGATTCATGCAGATTCGTCACATTAAGGAAATGGTTAGACTGGTAACATCAGGGAAGGCTTCCGATGTGGGGGTTTCTCCGTTCCAGGCATTAATGATGTCTTTATCAGGCCGTATCGGCGTAGGAAACATCGCTGGAACCGCAACAGGTATTGCTTTTGGAGGACCTGGTGCCGTCTTTTGGATGTGGTTCATTACCTTTATCGGTGCAGCGTCAGCTTATGTGGAGTCGACTCTTGCTCAAATCTATAAAGAAAAGCAAGATGAAGGATATCGTGGTGGACCTGCATTCTATATTGAAAAGGGACTTGGCTGGAAATGATTTGCAATGGTTTTCGCAGTGGCAACTTTGTTTTCTATGGCTTTTTTATTGCCAGGTGTACAGGGAAATGCAATTGCAGATGGTTTTCATAACGCTTTCGGCCTTGACAAAAAAATCACGGGTCTAATCGTTGTCGCACTTATTGTTTTTACTATTTTTGGGGGAGTTAAGCGTATTGCTAGAGTTGCAGAGTTGATCGTTCCTATTATGGCAATTGGTTATCTGTTAATTGCACTAATCATAATAGGGATTAATTTTGGAAATATTCCGGAGGTATTCGAGCTGATTTTTGAAAGCGCTTTCGGAACGCAAGGAATGTTTGGAGGTATTATTGGCTCAGCTATTATGTGGGGAGTTAAACGCGGTCTATATGCAAATGAAGCCGGTCAGGGTACAGGGGCTCACCCAGCGGCGGCGGAAGAGGTATCCCACCCAGCGAAGCAAGGTTTAGTACAGGCATTTTCCATTTACTTGGATGTATTCTTAGTTGTTACAGCAACTGCAATGATGATTTTATTTACAAGTCAATATAATGTTATTGATGAGAAAACGGGAAAAACAATAATTGAAAACCTTCCGGGAGTTGAACCGGGAGCTGGTTACACGCAAGCGGCAGTTGATTCCCTCCTACCAGGATTCGGTGCAGGATTTATTGCTATTGCCCTGTTCTTCTTTGCCTTCACGACCATATATGCTTTTTACTATATCGCAGAGACAAACCTTGCATATCTAGTACGTGGGAAATTCAGAGGAATTGCTTTTGTTGTACTAAAATTAGTCCTTTTAGGTTCCACTTTCTATGGGTCAATAAGAGCAGCCACAACAGCATGGGCAATGGGGGATATAGGACTCGGAATTATGGTATGGCTGAATTTAATTGCTATTGTATTGTTATTTAAACCAGCAGCTATTGCATTAAAGGATTACGAAGAGCAGCTTAAGGAAGGGAAAGATCCAGAATTCAATTCATCTAAATATGGTATTAAGAATGCTGATTTCTGGGCAAAGGGGTACGGCAAGTCAAAATCAATAGAGCAAGAGAAGGAGACAGAGAAGGTGGAAGAGAAAGAGGAAGTGAACATAATATGAAACTTTCATCCGTTTGAAACTGACGTTCAATCATTTTTATCCTATTACCTAGATCCCTCCTAATCCAAGGAGGTTAGAAAGGAGAATATCCAAATGACAAATCTTATAGTAAATCTCACTGCAAATAGTTTTATAGATGACATCAAAGAGGAGGTAATTGGCTGGAGGAGGTATTTACATAAATATCCGGAGCTGTCCTTCCATGAAGAAAAAACAGCTCAGTTTATATATGAAACACTTCAAACTTTTGAGGGTCTGGAATTATCTCGTCCAACCAAGACGAGTGTCATGGCTCGTCTAATCGGTGATAAACCTGGAAAAGTAATGGCCATACGAGCAGATATAGATGCGCTTCCAATTCAAGAGGAAAATACATTTGATTTTGTGTCCGAAACTCCCGGCGTTATGCATGCGTGCGGTCACGATGGGCATACAGCTATGCTTCTTGGTACAGCTAAATTTCTGGCTGGCATGAAAGATAAAATAAACGGAGAAGTACGCTTTTTATTCCAACATGCTGAGGAGTTGTTTCCGGGAGGGGCAGAGGAGATGGTACAAGCCGGTGTAATGGATGACGTTGATTTGGTCATTGGAGCACATCTCTGGTCTCCACTTGAGGTTGGAAAAGTTGGAGTAGTATACGGAGAGATGATGGCGGCCCCAGACTATTTTTCAATTACTATAAACGGAAAAGGCGGACATGCGGCTATCCCACATCAGACAGTGGATTCTATCGCGGTTGCGGCACAGGTTGTGACTAATCTTCAGCATATTGTGTCAAGAAATACCGATCCATTGGATAAATTAGTTGTCTCTATCACTCAGTTTGTTGCAGGTAACTCATTTAATGTAATCCCGGGCTCTGTTTTAATCCGTGGAACTGTGCGTAGTTTCGATGCCCAACTAAGAGAAATTGTTCCAACCCTTATGGAGAGAGTGGTAAAAGGAATCACCGAGGCTCATGGTGCTAATTATCAATTTGATTATCAATATTGTTATCGTCCAGTCATCAATGATAAAGAGGTTACCGAGGTCATCGAAGAGACTGTGCGTGAAGTATTCGGTGAAGAGGCGATTGACTTCATGAATCCTAATATGGCTGCTGAAGATTTTTCTGCTTTCCAGCAGAAAGCACCTGGATGTTTCTTCTATGTAGGTGCAGGAAATAAGGAAAAAGGCATCATTTATCCACATCATCATCCGCGTTTTACTATTGATGAAGAGTCATTATTTATTGGTTTTCAAATGTTCGTTCAGTCTACCTTTAAATTTTTGGCTAAATTCAATGAAAATGAGAAGTAAAGGAGTGTTGTTTATATGAAAATAACTCATGTACTTTCGTTAGTGCCTTTCATAGGGATACTAGGGGGGATTTTTTTCTCAAATAGAGTAACACCATATGTAATGGGTATGCCATTTATTCTCTTTTGGTTTGTTCTGTGGGCACTTCTGACGTCTTGTATTATGGCAGTAGTTTATAAATTAGACATAGCGAATAAGGAAGGTGAATAACCGATGAACATCGCACTTTTAATCATTTTATTCTTTTTGCTAATATCTATCTTTCTAGGTATACGGGCACGAAAAGGGAAGGATATGAGTCTTGAACAATGGACGGTTGGAGGAAGAGGGTTTGGCACGATATTTGTCTTTCTTCTGATGGCTGGTGAACTCTATACTACATTTACGTTTCTTGGCGGAAGTGGTTGGGCATATGGAAAGGGTGCACCTGCATTTTATATTATTGCTTACGGTTGCTTAGCGTATGTCCTATCTTATTGGCTACTTCCTCCTATTTGGAAATATGCAAAAGAAAAGAATTTAATTTCACAACCAGATTTCTTTGTCAGTAAATATAAAAGCCCATATCTCGGTATTCTTGTTTCCATTGTTGGTGTAATTGCACTTATACCTTACATGGTAACGCAACTAAAAGGTCTAGGAATTATTGTTTCGGAAGCATCCTATGGCCAAATATCGCCAAATGCTGCCGTATGGATCGGTGCAATTTCTGTAACGGTCTACGTGATGATCTCAGGTATTCACGGCTCGGCTTGGACGGCAGTAATTAAAGACATTATGATTTTTGCAGTTGTCGCATTTCTTGGGATTTATCTACCCATTCATTATTATGGTGGATTCCAGAATATGTTTGAAGTGATTAATACTAATAAACCAGGATTTCTAGTGCTACCGGAACAAGGAATGAGCATAAGCTGGTTTATTTCCACTGTAATATTATCAGTACTTGGGTTTTATATGTGGCCTCATTCCTTTGGCTCAGCTTTTTCCGCTAAAAGTGAAAAGGTATTTCGAAAAAATGCGATCATAATGCCAATCTATCAACTAGTCTTACTATTCGTTTTCTTTGTGGGATTTGCAGCCATTTTACAAGTTCCTGGATTAGAAGGGGCGAAAGGAGATCTCTCATTATTAAGGCTTGCTATTCAAACCTTTGATCCGTGGATTGTTGGGGTAGTTGGTGCGGCTGGATTATTAACTGCAATTGTACCAGGCTCTATGATCATAATGTCTGCTTCTACTTTGATTGCCAAAAATATTTATTCGGTATTTGTCCCTAGCACTACAAATGAGCAAATAACCAAATTAGCCAAGTATTTGGTTCCTGTTCTGACGCTAATCTCAGTATATTTTACGATCCAAGGCGGGACTGCAATTGTTTCATTGCTATTAATGGGATATAGCCTTGTTACTCAACTTTTCCCATCCCTTATATTTAGTTTATTTAAAAGAAATTTTGTTACGAAGCAGGGAGCGTTCATTGGAATCTTGACAGGAGTAGCAGTGGTAGCATTTGTTACGATTTCGGGTACTACAATGGCAACCATGTTTCCTGGACTTCCACAACCTATCCAAGATCTAAATGTAGGTATCATCGCTTTACTAATTAATACAATTGTTATGGTTATTGTTAGTGCGGTTACTATGAAGAGCCCTGTAAAAGTAAAATCGAGTAGCTCAAATGAACAGGAGGGACTGTTATAACCAAAGTTTGCGAAGGAAAACTATATTAAACTAGCTTAGACCATATTGAGTATGCAGAGAGATTTTTTTCTAGGATGTCAATGAACAGTAATCAAAGCATCGGGGCGAATAATTATGCATAAGCGATAATTTTTTTCTTTTCCTTATTCCGTAGAAAATATATAATATGGAATAATATACGAGAAAAGAGGGGTTTTATGATAGAATCAACACCCGCTAAGAAGGCTTTGGATGAATTAGATTTGCTTATTCTGGATCTGCTTCAAAAAGAATCTCAGTTGAGTAACGCAGATTTAGCTCGACGGGTCAAGCTTTCTCCTCCTGCCACTCATGCAAGGGTCAAACGACTTGAGAATGAGGGTTTCATTAATCGGCACGTGGCTATCCTTGATCAAGGCATGTTTGGTTTTACTCTAATATGCTTTATTTTTCTTAGCACCAATCTTCATCAGGTAGAACAGCTTGAGGAGTTTGAGCAGGAGATCAAATCAATGCCTGAGGTACTCGAGTTTCAATGCCTAACGGGTGAGTACGACTATATGTTGAAAGTAGCGAATAGAAATAAAGACGAACTGCAAAAATTTATCAGAAAATTAAATTATTTTACCTTTGTTGGGCGGATTCAAACGATCGTTTCAATCAGGGAAATCAAGCATACTACGATATTGCCTATCGTTTAACGAACAGAGGTTACGATGATAATAGAAAGACGACATGCCTTATTCTGGCTTTCGATTTCTTAAGTCATAGAGGTTATTTTAACTTCTTCGTCAATCTGTTCCTTAATCCAAAGAATAAAGCCGATGATTCCTTAAAGAAGGAAAAATCGGCTTTATTCATGGCGATTGTTAAGCGTATGTTTTCCGCGTTTAGTTGATGAGATCCAAAGGCGGGCAAAGAAAAGAGTAAGTAGACTTTTGGGCTTATCAAGGCAACTATCTCAGATTATCTGAGAGGAGGTTTCAAATTAATCCAGAGGAAAATGAACAACCTTAATCCAGTGAGTGACCGAATTAAGGTTGTAAAATGAATTTTCTTTTTTTAGTCTATATAGAATGAAGGTGGAATCAGAATTCAAGATATTCACAGGGGAGTTATGCTTCGCAGGAAGAGTCTAAAATTTAGCTTGGTATTGTTCGAGCTCCCAAGAGTGAACAACTGTGCGATAATGATTCCATTCTGCTTTCTTAAGAGCAACGTATTCTTTAAAAACATGGTCACCTAGCACATGTAAGCCAATATCCCCATTTTCAAATGCTTCAATGGAAGCTTCCAGACTTCCGGGCAATTCCTCAATGCCACGATCCATTCGATCCTCTTTAGACATATGGAAGATATCATCGTTTATAGAATCTACAGGAATCAGTCCTTTTTCTACACCATCTAAACCAGAAGAAGCAATTATCGCAAACGCCAAATAAGGGTTAGCAGATGGGTCTGGGCAACGAAGTTCAACACGAGTTGCATTGCCCCTTTTCGCTGGGATTCGGATTAAGGCAGAGCGATTGGAAGCGGACCAAGCGATATAGCAAGGTGCTTCATAGCCAGGGACTAGGCGCTTGTAAGAATTCACAAGTGGATTTGTTATGGCTGTAAAGTTCTTCACGTTTTGCATTAAACCTGCGATAAACTGGTAGGCTGTCTCCGATAATTGAAGATCGTCATATGCGTCATAAAATGCATTTTGACCTTCTTTAAAAAAAGACAAATTAACGTGCATTCCAGAACCATTGACTCCAGAAATCGGTTTGGGCATAAATGATGCGTGCAAACCAAACTTCTTTGCAATTGTTTTTACGACCCATTTGTAAGTGGTTGCATTGTCCGCAGCCTCAAGTACATCTGCGAATTTGAAATTGATTTCGTGCTGGCCAATAGCCCTCTCGTGATGAGTTGTTTCGATTGTAAACCCTATTGCTTTTAGAGCACGATAAATTTCTAAACGAACAGGTTCTCCTAGGTCGTTAGGTGAGGGTTCGGCGTATCCTGCCTCATCATGTGTTTTATTCGTAATCCTTCCATCCGTATCTCTTTGGAATAAGAAAAACTCAAGTTCAGGACCAGCAAAAATGGTATAGCCCTGTTTTGAAGCTCTTTCTACAGTTTTCTTTAATATGTTCCGTGTGTCTCCTTCATATAGAGTACCATCCGGATTTGTAACACTACAGAGGAAGCGAGCCTCGGAATAATTGGCTTCGACAGACCAAGGCAAAATTGCGAAAGTATTTAAATCGGGTTGAAGGTATAAATCTGATTTATGGATAGGGGAAAAACCAATAACTGAAGAGCCGTCAAACATAATCCTTCCTTCTATTGCGTCCTCTAATTGTTCAACTGTAACAGTCACTTGCTTAAGCGTCCCTTCAATATCTACGAATTGTAAATGTAACAATTCAACCATATGTTCATTAATCATTCGCTTGACTTCTTGAACTTGACTTTCATAATTTGCAATTGTAAGCATGTAGATTACCTCCTCTGTGTTAGGTTATATGACATGTAATGCCATTCCATGTAAGTAATACTAACACTAAATTGATTTGTAGTATCTATATTTTTGTGTTTTTAAAAATAAATGAATATTATTCTTTTATTTTGGTATTTAGAAAAATTTTATTAAAAAAAATATCAAAGGATAGGGAAAATGCATATAGACTTTCACAAGGGAGTTAAAGTATCCGGCGAGTGCCACGGAATTCGGAAAGGAGTTAATATAGGATGTTAGCCTAAAATCATCGCATTCAATGCGATAACGGCTAACTGACATGTATCGGTAAAAAACGCCAAGTTCTGTGGCATTACCGAAATGACTGACATCGTATCGGCCCTCATGTTGTTACCGTCTCTTCGCTTTCGCACAGACAAAACCAAGTTGTTACTGACGCTTCTCTTTCGCAAAAAAACATCTACAGGCCTAAGCACAAAGCTGATTTCGGACGCAATTACGAATATATCTATCTATAGTATAAATAAGTAAATAATTATTATTAGGGAGGTATTTGTCACATGGATTCAAAGAAAAAGGAAACACCAGAAGAAAAAAGAGAGCGTTTGAGACAAAGTGAATTAAAAAACAATCCTACTGGTGCACTAAACGATGGAGTCAATAGAGGGAGTAGTGGGAATTTAAATGGTATGGGTTGGAAAGAAGCGCTTGTATTAATTTTAGTGTTATTTATAAGATACATTACGTACAAATTGTTTTTCAGTTAAAGCAATCTTTATAGATAATTACTTCTACTGTTTTATTTTGATATAGTAAAAATAACCTGTGTTCTTATTATCTTATTCGAAAAGATGTTAATAAAATTATGCGTTTTACCTACAGACATCTCCTTTCTAACGTCGTATTATGTAAGGTAAGAAAACTACTGTAAAAGGCAAACTTCACCGAAAGGGAAGGACGCAAAGCCGTGAGTCTAAACACTATTTTTTTAGTGCATGATCGTCAGGTTGCCAGGTTCGTTCTATGAGCCTCGGCAAATAGAATGGAGATGTTTATCATATGGTAAGTCGTTCACTATCAAAAGCAATTATTGTTTTTATAGTAACAATTGTAAGTACGCTAGGATTAACAATGGGAAAGGTAGACGCAAAGTCCATGCAAGATAAGGCTACTTGGTTATGGGATACGACAAAGATTGTCGAAGATGAATCAGGGGTACTCTCATTTTTAGAAGACAAACAAGTAAAGAAATTATATTTACAAATTAATAGTGATATAGCAAGTAATGATTACAAAAGTTTTATCGATAAAGCTACGTCAAAAGGTATAAAAGTATATGCGTTGGATGGTTCTGCAAGCTGGGTATCAGCTGAAGGTTATAACATGCAGGATCAGCTGTTTGATTGGTTACATACATATAATGAAAATGCAGCTGCAACAGAGCGATTTTCTGGAGTTCATCTCGATGTAGAGCCTTACTTAAATAGTGGCTGGAGTTCGAACCAAGTAAAAACGATTGAATCCTATCAAGAGCTCCTTACTAGAGCGAAAGGGGATACTGATCGATTACAATTGCCTTTGGAAGTAGATATGCCATTTTGGTTTGACGAAGTTTCATATAATAACCAATTTGGTCAAGGATTATTAGCTGACTGGGTTATTGACCAAGTAGAAAGTGTTTCAATAATGGCTTATCGAGATGCTGCAAAAGACATTATTAAAATTGTTGAACATGAAATAGACTATGCAAAAAAAGTAAATAAATCAATTGTAATTGGTGTAGAAACAGGAGCCTCTGATGAAGGAGATAATATTACCTTCTATGATGATGGAGAGGCCTATATGAATAAACAGTTAGCACAAGTTCATAAACAGTATGCCAATAAAACAAGCTATAATGGTTTTGCCATTCATCATGTTGATAGTTGGATGAATATGAAGCCGTAAAAAAATCCTCTCCAGCAATAAGTTGGAGAGGATTTTCTTTGTATTATGAAAGTCGACCGCTATAGTCTTCAAATTTAAATTCACGAATGACTTTAATGCCTTCTTCATCGTTATAAGAAACGATGGATGGAAGGTTTACACCATTAAACATATGATTTTTCACCATTGAGTAATGGGCCATATCTGTAAATACTAGACGATCGCCTGGTTGTAAAGGTTGTTCAAATGAATAATCACCAATTACATCACCGGCAAGACAAGTAAGCCCGCCTAGACGATATGTGTGAGCTAGCTCATTTGGTTGACCTGAACCGATAATCATTGGGCGGTATGGCATTTCTAGAACGTCTGGCATATGGCAAGTTGCCGATGTATCTAAAATTGCTAGGTCCATACCGTTTTTCTGGACATCAAGAACAGTTGCTACTAAATAACCTGTATTAAGTGCAACAGCTTCACCTGGCTCTAAATATACGAGAAGGTTATACTTGTCTTGAATGTAATTAATGATATTCACAAGCTTTTCTACATCATAATCCTCACGAGTAATATGGTGACCTCCACCAAAGTTTAACCATTTCATTTGATGTAAAACATCACCAAATTTTTCTTCGACAACTTGTATAATACGCTCTAACGTATCTGAGTTTTGCTCACACATAGCATGGAAGTGTAAGCCATCAATACCGTCAAGCTGTGACTTGTCGAAGTTGGCTAAAGTTGTGCCAAGACGAGAATTCGTGTAGCAAGGGTCGTAAAGTGCTGTTTCAATTTCAGAGTATTCAGGATTGATACGAATACCACATTCAATTGTTTTACCAGCAGATTTTACTTTGTCCTTATACTGGTTCCATTGGTTAAATGAATTAAACACAATATGATCAACATAGCCAAGTAGCTCGTCCATTTCATGCTCCACGTAAGCTGGTGCATAGACATGAACTTCTTTTCCCATTTTTTCATAGCCGAGTTGAGCTTCAAATAATGAGCTAGATGTAATCCCTGCTAAAAATTCACCCACTAATGGGAACGTTGAATGCATAGAAAACCCTTTTAAGGCAAGTAAAATACGGCAGCCTGTGCGATCTTGAATCGATTTTAAAAGTTCTAGATTTTTTGTTAATAATCGTTCATCCACTACGTAAGAAGGGGACGGAACTTTTGAGAAATCAATTGGCTTCATCGACTGAATTCCTTTGCATCTAATTCTAGGTCAAGTAATTCTGGGTTATGGCTTTCTTGCCATGGTAGACCCCATTTATTTAGTGCATCCATGAATGGATCTGGATTAAAATCTTCGACATTCCAAACGCCTGGTTTACGCCATTGACCGTTCATCACAAGCATTGCACCAATCATTGCTGGTACACCAGTTGTGTAGGAAATTGCCTGTGAGCCAACCTCGTTATAACATTCTTCGTGGTCACATACATTGTACACATAATAAGTTTTTTCCTTACCATCTTTTAGACCGCGAATAATACAACCGATGTTAGTTTTTCCTTTTGTACGTGGTCCAAGTGATGCTGGATCAGGCAGTACAGCTTTAAGGAAGTGAATTGGTTGAATCATTTGTCCTTCAAATTCGATAGGCTCGATAGAAGTCATACCAACATTCTCTAATACTTTTAAGTGTGTTAAGTATTTTTCAGAGAATGTCATCCAGAAACGGATTTGCTTTAAACCTTTAATGTTTTTAGCAAGTGATTCTAGTTCTTCATGGTATAAAAGGTAAATATCTTTTGGTCCGATTTCTGGTAAGTTATAAACCTCTTTTTTCTCAAGTGGTGCAGTTTCAACCCACTTGCCTTCTTTCCAGTAGCGACCATTCGCTGTAATTTCACGAATGTTGATTTCTGGGTTGAAGTTTGTTGCGAAATGGTAGCCGTGATCACCAGCATTTGCATCCACAATATCAATGTAGTGGATTTCATCAAATTCATGTTTTTGTGCATGAGCTGTGAAAACGCCCGTTACACCTGGGTCAAAACCGCTACCAAGTAAAGCAGTTAAGCCAGCTTTTTCGAACTTCTCTTTATAAGCCCATTGCCATTTATATTCAAATTTTGCCGTTTCAGGTGGCTCGTAGTTTGCAGTATCCACATAGTGTACACCCGTCGCTAAGCAAGCATCCATAATCGTTAAGTCTTGATAAGGTAGTGCCACATTAATAACAACTTCTGGTCCAAAGGCTTTAATAAGCTCAATAACCTCTTCAGTATTGTCTGCGTCTACCTGTGCAGTATGAATCTTTGTTTTTCCGCCGTCTAGTTTTTCTTTTAGAGCGTCACATTTTGAAACAGTTCTACTTGCGATACAAATCTCCTCAAATACGTCCGAATTTTGAACACACTTGTGTACCACAACACTGGCTACTCCGCCAGCTCCGATGATCAATGCTTTACCCAATTGTCTACCCCCAAATTCAAATAAGTTTTGTCAAACAAGCTGATTATACAGAAAATTGAATTACTACTCAATCATTCTTTTTAAATTTTCTACAAAATTTTTTATTTTTCAACAACAATTAGTCGTATTCAGAGGGGAATGCCACGAAAAAAGAGGCTTTTCATGAAAAAAAATCCCTTACCTACTGATGTAGAGAAGGGGAAATTAACTTTTTTTGTGCAATGAGTGTGGTAATTTTAAGTCACCCGAGTTATTTAGAAAAACGATTAGAGATTTGTTGTTTTTCATCCCCCCATAAATAAAAAAAGATTAGTAGTGATGTGCTTAAGAACCCCACCACAAGGGCATATGTGCTGAGGGCCACATCCACTTGACTTTGCATAGCATAAATGAAAATAGCTCCTAGTGTTAATAAATTTCCAATAATAAGCGATACAAAATGAAATCGTTTATTCATAGTAGCCCTCCTATATATCAAAAATGAAAATACACTTCAATTATCTCATAATTCAGAACTTTATCCAACCTTTTTTCATTTTGAGGCTTATCACTATAACGTAGGGTTGATTTCCGTTCCGGCTGGGCGCTTTGTTGCTGACGCTGCGCTTTCGCACAGGTAAAACATTTGTAGCTGACGCTTTGCTTTCGCTACAGAAAAACATTTGTTGCTGCCGCTCCGCTTTCGCACAGATAAAACATTTGCCGCTGACGCTTCGCTTTCGCGCAGAGCAGAGCTTCCTGGGGGCGTCCGATGAGTCGCTTCACTCGCGGAGCTCGCTCCAGGGTCTCGGGCCAACAGGATGTTGGTCACGAAGGCGTTATCACAGGACGTGATGCTTTTAGCCTTCGTTCCTCTACATCGCTGATCCCCGAGGAGTCGCCCAGTCTCCACTCCAATCAACTTATTTACATAGCATACGTTTAAAAAATGTCATCCTTTTGGTGATAAATCATTGTGATTATCGAAATTTAATAAAAGTAATTTAGTATAGTTCTTTGCTATAGAGGTAGTGCTGAAAAATTAAGAGAATTATAGAAAAATTATTGCTATTTAGTTTGTTTTAGATTTAAAGATGGTAAAATACCTATAAGACTTTTCTTTTGGTGAAGGTGAGGATTTATATAGTGATCAAACAGTTTGATGAGCAAGTCCAACAGATAAATGAATTATTTTTAAATGGTCATGTGAAAGAAAGCTATCAATTAGCCAAAGTACTTTTAGCTAATACTGCGTTTACAGAGCATGAATCATGTCCAACCATTCAACAGCACGTCGCAATGTTGGAAGCGAACGGTTATGCAAATATGCCTATTCCTACTGCTGAAAAAATGAAGCAAAGTGTTGAACGAACAGATGGGTCCTATCCAGAGCGAGATGTCCTCGCTGCATATATAGGAAGTGAGGATGAAAAGCAATTTGGTCATGTAGTAGATGAATTATTAGCTGGATCGGTCGAGGCACAAGCGAATGCATATTATACGATGGCTGAATATTTTGCACTTGCGAAGGAGCATGACAAAGCACTTGTGCAATATGCGGAAGCGATAAAACTACAACCAAATAAAGCTCTTTACTGGGGAGCCTTCGCGCAGTTTTTGAGCCGCAATGAAGGCAGTCCGTACTTGGCACTACGTCTTATTGAAGAAGCAATTCAGCTAGATAGTATGAACCCTCGTTGGTACTATATTCAAGGGAATATTTTTTTACAGCTTGTCGCAGCTACAAAAAATTTAAGCTATTTACCTGCTCTAGAAGAAGCTTGGGAAAAGGCTAAGAAACGTTGCTCTAATAAACAGGTTTCATTAAAAGTGGACATTGCGAAATCAAATGACGTGCTGTCGAAATGGAAAAAGCAAATGCTATAAGAGGAATGAGAAGCTGCCCAAAAAGTTGTAATTAGATAATAAACAAGGTAGGGATTGATAATGAAACCTTTGCCTTGTTTATTATTATTGTGTCGAATTAAGTCTAAATGTCTTCGGATGAAAGTTTAGTTCTTTGCTCAACAGAGATCTTAATAGCACTCGGTTTTTATCGATCCAATATCTTATTTTTATGCACGAAAGCTTTCTGAATATTTTAATGCAAGCTGCGTTCGGGAAGTTACTTGGAATTTTCGATACAAATTTTGCAGATGCTTTTTTACTGTATTTTCACTAACATATAAATTACTGGCTATTTCTGCATTTTTAAATCCTTTACATAAATATATTAACAGCTCTTTTTCGCGTTGAGTAATTCGCAATGATTCGCCTGGCTGAACATATTGATGCAAAAAATAAACATTTTCAATCATCCTTTTTATATACAATAGCTTTTGACTATCCTGCTCTGTAAATGGTATTTCTCCTTCTTTTCGCAAAAAGCCAATAGCCGCTGTTGGCTTTTGCTGATTGTACAGATACATAACCATTTCATCTATAAAATCATTTTTTTGTAAAAAGCGCTCAACATAATACTGCTTTTTCTTCATCGATATAACTTCATTTCGTTGCATTAGTTGAATTTCGGGTTGGTTTCGCATATTTACTGGGTGTAAAGGATCGTAATATTTAAATTCATGTAGATAATTTTGTATCGTATAAGTCTCTAAGTTGAAATAGACAGGCTGTTCATTTAACTCCCCATCTGCCACTTCCCAAAATACCGTATGCTCATATTGAAAACATTCACTCAATACTTGCAACATATTCAATTTAAAGTCTTCGCTTGTTTGTTGCATATTCATATTTGAAATCTTAAACGTCGCTTCTAATAAATACTCCACCTCTTTTTGTTCATACAAAACGATTCCTCCTTTTCTCTATTAGATTCATATATTCTCGTTCAAAACAAATTATCCTTTTGGGTAATATCAATTTTTTTCTTTTCAATTTAAGATGAATTTGTAAGTCAAAACTTTCACGAGGTGATCTGATGAATTTGCAGGAATACGCATCATATGATGGTCTTGGATTAGCGGAGTTAGTAAAAACAAAGCAAGTGACACCACAAGAACTTACAAAATTAGCGCTACAAGGTATAGAAAAAGTGAACCCTTCGATTAATGCCGTTGCCAGCGTGTTAGAGGAACAGGCTGAAAAAGCGATTTCAACTTTAAATGATAATCAACCATTTGCAGGTGTCCCATTTTTAATTAAAGAAGTTGTACTCCATGCCGAAGGAGTGCCACATAGTATGGGCAGTCGTGTTGCAGAAAATGCAGTAATGTCTGTCGATAGCGAATTAATGAAACGTTTTAAAAACGCTGGTTTTGTGTTAAGCGGTACAACCACAACACCTGAGTTCGGCTATAATGCCGCAACGGAAGCTGTCATTTATGGTCCAACACGTAACCCATGGAATCTAGACCATAGCCCTGGTGGTTCAAGTGGAGGTGCAGCTGCTTCCGTCGCAAGTGGCATCGTCCCAATCGCCCATGGTAATGATGGAGGTGGCTCCATTCGTATTCCTGCTTCATGCAGCGGTATCGTTGGCTTAAAGCCTTCACGTGGTCGCGTGCCAATGGGGCCTTATAATAGTGAGGCATTAAATGGACTAGCCATTGAATTTGCACAGACAAAAACCATTCGTGATACCGCTACATTACTGGACCAAGTAGCTGGGCCGGACTTAGGATGCTATTCGATTATTCAAAGCCCAGAAATGCCTTACAGTCAAGCAATTCAGCGAAAAGTACGTCCATTAAAGATCGCCTGGACTACAGAAACAAATTCTGGTGCATTCGTTGATCCGGAATGTATCGAGGCCGTACATAAGGCCGTAAAATTATTAGAAGAGTTGGGGCATGAAGTAGTCGAAGCTCGACCAGTTTACGACGAAGCACCATTTTCACGTGCAACGCTAAATATATGGACAGCAAATATTTATAAAATGATTGTGGGGGCAGCAGAATTAACAGGTAAAACACCTTCACGTGATAATATTGAAGCAGCCATTTGGCAATGCTATGAATATGGCAAAAACTTAAAAGCTAGCGCACTATTAGAAGCCATTAATACGAATGCACTTGTATCACGTCAAGTAGCGACATTCTTTGAAGATTATGATGTGCTTTTAAGCCCAACACTCGGCACATTACCAGCGAAAATTGGCGAGCTTAATGCGGATAATCCAAATATCTCGGCGATTGAATGGACAGAGCAAATTTTCACATACGCGCCGTTTACGAATTTGTTTAATGCGACAGGTCAACCATCGTTATCATTGCCGCTTGCGATGAGTAAGTCTGGCTTACCAATCGGGCTACAATTTACAGGACGCTTCGCAGATGAGTTAACCCTTCTACAGCTTGGAAAACAATTAGAAGAATCTGCACCATGGAAAGATCGTAAACCAGCCGTACATGTAGGTGCAGAAGTGGTTGCAGAAATTTCTACAATATAAAAAAAGTAGGTGCAAGATTTTTTCTTGTACCTACTTTTTGCTAGTTTACGAATATATACGACATTCTAATAAGATGTTGTTATAAAAACGTCTATTACTTACGATACGGTTCTTCGTGCTATGTTTATATAAAGTGATTACAACAATGGTAAACGATTTTGAATTTTCTAAACATGGGTGTGTTATAATTAATGTACTATATTTGAAGGGATGATGAATGGACGATGAACAAATAATTCTATTTTTACACGTAAAATGTATATGCATTTTCAAATAAAAAATAGGATTAGTCTGTCCATTTATTATACTTTTATAAAGCTTACCTCTTTGGAGGCTTATTTTTGTACACAATAAATTTATTTACTAATCCTTCTGAAGCTATTTTCAGAGGGATTTTTTATTTGTTTTTGCGTTTACATTCAAATTCAAAGGAATGGGATGATACGATGCATAGTAAAAGACAAATCTTCGAAGATATAACTCAAATAATGAAAAAAGATTATGCGGGCTTTTTAGATAAAAAGCATATTAACTGTCCTGAAAATTATCTCATTACAAATGATATGACGGATAAAGATTTTGTTGAAACAATAAAGTCGTATTTACTCGATTTTAAAGATGGACATTTATCATTTAAAGCGAAAAAGACAGTAATCCGGAATAGAGGATTTAAAGTACGACGCTATCAAAATGCTTTATATGTTACAGAGGTGACATATGAAACTCGATTACAAATAGGTGATGAAATACTCGAGATGGACGGCTTAACGATTGAAAAATTTGAAAGTCTCTATTCGAAAATTTTAGAGGATCCTGTACCAGAAAGACAATATTGGAATGTAGGATTACGACAAACAAAAAGAGTATTAGTAAATCGAAATGATGATAAATTTATTTTACCATTAGCCACATATGAACGGTCTCCGTATGAACCGAGTTATGTCTTTAAAAAGTTGGATAACAAAACGATGTATCTAAAAATAACGGATTTTTCCCAGGCTGAACCTATTCTGAACTTGTTGAACAATCATAAAAACGATTTAGATCATTCACATAATTTAATTATTGATGTACGAGTGAACTATGGTGGGAACGACCTTTTTTATTTTCCAATCCTAAATTACGTATTTGATAGAGAAATAATATTTAGAAGTCTATTTCATGAAGATGAATTGATGTATACAAACTACACGGACCGAAATTGTCTTCTATGGATAAAAGAGTTGAAAGAATATTTAACACAAGAACTAGATGATGAAATGCAAAAATGGATTCAAGAAGAAATAACAACGTTTGAAACAAATTATGCGAAAGGGCTGATGGTCGTTCCAGAAGAATTGGATTATACAATTCAAGGTCAGATAAACCCTAAAAATGTTTATGTTCTTACGGATGTAACCTGTGGAAGTTCGGGTGATACATTTGTCCAGAATGTTAAGAAGTCAGCAAAAGTTACCGTAGTTGGACGCCCTACGATGGGAATTATGGACTTCTTTAATGTCGTAACCGTAGATTATGATGATTACGAATTTGTTTATAGCATTTCTAAAATGCATGAAAAATATCATTACAATGATTCAGGCGTAAAGCCACACATCTATATACCTTGGACACCGCAACATTTACAAGAAGATATAGATCTAAATTATGTTTTACGTTTATGTCATCAAAATCAAGAAAAATCACTTTAAGGAGATTACAATATGTGTTACACAATCAAAAGAATTTACCCAACTGAATTAAAGGAAGTTGCACATTTTATTGCACAGCTAAATACCGAAGAACAACATAACATTGGATATTGTGGTCAAAATGAACAAGAACTATTGCGTACATTACAGGAAGATTTTATCGATGGTGAATTTACATCAATTGTTGCTGCTTTCGATAATGAAAATATACAAGCACTTATTGGATTAGATATAGACGACGATTCAACTGAAGTGTGGGGACCATTCTCCATAAATGGAAATGTAACGATCCAAGAGAAATTACTTTGCACATTGCAGCAGACGTATCCACTCATTTCGACCTTTTATTTCTTCATTAACGAGCTGAATACTCGACAATTAGCATTTCTGGAGCAAATAAACGCCAATAAAACAGGTGAGCATTTATTACTTGAAGTTACGAAAGATTCTTTTGAAACTGTAGTGGCTATAACTAGTCGTTATTATAAAGCATCCGATTATGAGCAATTTAAAAAGATTCATTCAAATGCATTTCCAAAAACGTATTACGATGCAGATACAATTTTAAATAGAGTTCAATTAAATAAAGACAATGTTTTAAGAATTATGGAAATGGATGGGGTCGTTCAAGGATATGCTTATTTTGAGATGGACTTAACAGCAAAAGAAGCCCATTTAGAATATATAGCTATCAATCCTGAATACAGAGGGAAGGGAATAGGCACCATATTACTGAAAGAGGTTTTATCAGAAATGTTTCGATTTGATGAAATCACTCAAATCACACTAAATGTAAATAATAAAAATGATCAGGCAAATCACGTTTATTATAAAGCTGGATTTAAAAAGAAGGCGACCTTATGTAGTTATTGTTTAAATAAAGTAAATTTTAAAGTCTAAGTCGAAATTAATATTAGCCGGTCTTACATTTAAAAAGATTTTAGTATATTAATACACGCCTTCAAGCAAGAAATGTTCTTTTAAACTAAAACCGTGCCAGCCCTCATCAGGACTGGCATTTTACTTTTTCTTCTGAAAGAACCTATAGTACTTACGAAACGGTTCTTCGTGATATGCCAAAGTGAGGTTTTATTAACATTACATTTCTTATGAAGAACAGTTACAATTAAACAAAATATTATACAAAAGGTAGGATTTAATGAAATTAGAAGTAGGCTATTTACCTGAAAAATATTATAATAAACCGCCATCTTACGGCGGCAATCCATTTCATGTTTCTAAAAATATCAAATATGCATTAAATATTGGGCCAATGTACTTTCCTGAATTACCCAATGAACAACTTGTACAATTTACAGAAAGTCTATCAAATTATCCTATCTATTATTTGATAGAAATGTATCACGATGTAGATATCTATGATGAGCTACAGCAGGAACTTTTAGAAAAACAAATTATATTTGAAAAAATACACCCATCCCAAACAAGCGATTTCTTTATTGTAACAATAAACAATCGTGAAGAATTGACATACTTTATCCCAAATATGATTTGGCAACATAATCATATCATGAGTACATTTTGGTCAAACAATAAACAAGCTTTCAAATTTGAAGAAAAAACGTGGGAATATGACGAAATTAGAGATACAGTCTGCCTACAATTTGATCAACCGACTACTGTCTTCTGGTTAGGTCATGATTTTTTAGGGACAGATTTGTATTCAAATGAGGGAAGATTTTCGAGCTTTGAGCAAGTGTTAAAACTTCTCCCTAACTTTGTTACATTAGAAATAGTTGAATTTGGTTGACTCCTTTGGGTAAAGTCCGATATTATTTTTGAATAGCTCTTTTTAGAGGTGTTTATAATAAATTATGATTTATAAGGAGAGAAAGATGTTAAAAAGATTAAATTTTGTTTTAATAGCTTTCATTACAACAACTCTTTTGTTTACATCTCATAATACTGCTAGTGCTAACGACACTATTAAAGTATTTGTAAACACTAAAGAAGTAGTATTGGATCAAAAACCTATAATAAAAAATGGTCGAACTCTTGTGCCACTTCGATTTGTATCTGAAAATTTAGGTAATGTTACGAAATGGGATTCGAAAAAGAAAGTAGTCACTATTGTTTACTCTATCGAAAACACTAACTACACGGTTACCTTACCAATTGGCCAAAAAACGGCTACTAAAACTTCCAGTTCTTATTTGAATAACCACGGTCCAGAAGATGTAGAACATATTCAATCAGATGTACCTAGTCAGATTATTAATGGAAGAACTGTAGTCCCTTTAAGATTTATAGGAGAATTGCTTGGTATAGATGTCCGTTGGGATTATCAAAACACAGATATATATATTTCTAGTTTAGGTGTGAACTTAATCCCATCTGATTTTGAAAAGGCTGTTTATGATAAAGAATTGCGTAAGGTGAGAGATTTTGGTAAGCCTACAGTCAATTATGAAAAATTTCTAGCTCTTGATGCTGATCATTTTAATTCAATCGATCTTGATTATCTTTTTGCTAAAAAGCCGAGCGTTGACTTATTTGGGGCTCCAGAAGCTTTCCGTGATGGCGTCAATCAAATTATAATATCAGGTCCCATTAAAACAAATTATCTAAATATGATGATATATAAAGGAAAGGATTTACCCATTTTAAGCTACCCAGATGTTACAGCCGAGAGTACTGCTACAATTAAAGAAGGTATGACCTATGATGAAGTAGTCAAAATATTGGGTGGTCCTGGAGTATTATCAGGTAAAGGTACTCTTCGAGAGGAATACAAATGGGTATCGTCCTCAGAAAAGGGTGAAGCATATATCACATTTGTTAAAAGGGACAATTCTCTTTATGTCACGCCATCTCCATATAGATCGTATTCTTGGGAAAAAATTTATTGAGTTTGACAGTTAATTGAGCTTCCTCTAAAACAAAAAGGAGTCGACCCTTATCATCTGTGGTCGACTCTCCCTTTATTACGCAAACTGGCAAAGGTCTATCTGTCTAGCTATTTTATTTTCAAATTTTATATATTTCCAGTCAACTTGTAATCATTTATTGGTCCTTCATCGATTATAACTTCTTCCATATTTGAACCGTACTTCGCCCATTCCCATATTCTTTTGATGATATCAACAGCACTTTTGCTTCCAAAAATTACCGAAGAAACATCTTTATATTAAGGCTGTTAGTGAAAAAGAAAAATATTCACTTGGAATCTTTTAAGTAGACAAAAAAGCTCTAATAAGAAAAAAATGAATAGCAATCGGAATAGGTTTCCCAAAAATATCATACAAATAATTTAATAAAATGATAGCAAGAGGATGAATAAATATTAGTATAATGTTACATTTCTGTATTTTTATGCTATAATACAACTATAAACGGACGTATGAAACTTATCTGATTGCATGAAAGAAGTGTTTATTTGAGTTTATATGTAGCGTATGTACTGGTAGGGCTTGCGATTGCCATGCCTGTTGGGGCCATTACAGTAGAAATGACAAAGCAAGGGCTAAAAAATGGGTTTATGCATGGATGGGCTGTCGGACTTGGTGGTATGACAATTGATATTGTATTGGTTTTTGCATTGTATATGGGACTAGCGTCCATTTTAGCAATGCCTATCATTCAAATCCCTATGTGGATTATAGGGGCTGGCTTTTTATTCCTTTTAGGACTAGATTCTATTAAAAATGCTGATCATGATATTACGCTTGCAGGAGAGAAAGTGACAAAATCATTTTTTACTTCTTATCGTAATGGTTTACTAGTTGCAATTTCGCCTGGAAATCTAGTATTTTGGGTAAATGTTTTCGGTGTTGTGCTAGCTAAATCATATGGGCAAGGGGAGTCAGCGAATTTTTTAGTGATTGCTGCAGGGGTTCTGAGTGGCATATTGTTACATGATATAAGCTTGATGGCCATTATTTCGGTTACCCGTAAAGCGATGAGTCGTAAGGTCATTAAGTCGCTTACAATGGTAGCGGGCGTATTACTAATTGGATTTGCCGGATATTTTATCTATGAATTTATACAAGCTATTAAGAGCTATATATGAAAAAAGTGCGATCGCATTGTTATCTTAGGGTGACAACCTTCGAACGTATGTAAATAAATAGATCAAACATATTTTATATATATAATATGTTTGGTCTATTTTTTATGATTCTGTTCGTAACGATTGTTGTTTTATCTTGTCTTACTCAACTAACGGAGCAGGATAGTTGAAGAAAAGAATTGTTAGAATTTGTTATAAATACAAAGATATATAGGGGGTATAAATTTGGATTTAAAGTCATTGGCATCAGAAATTTCAAAAATTTATATGCAAAATTCTAAGGTTGAGGCTGTACTGCTTGGGGGGTCTATTTCTCGTAATTGGCACGATGAATATTCTGATATAGAGTTATTTATATTTTGGAAAGATAGTCCAACGGAAGAGGATAGACAAGCTTCTATTAATACAGTTAATGGAAGTATTATTGATTTTCATCCTTATGAGGAAGAGGAATGGTCTGAAACATATATAACTCAAGGGGTTAAATTAGAAATAAGTAACTTTTTAACATCTGCTATCCAAAAAATTATTAATGACGTAACTTTGGCTTTTGATACTAATTTAGATAAACAATGTCTTGTAGCTTCAATTTACGATGGTATATCGCTTGGTGGCGAGAAAGTTATTAGTCAACTAAAGGAAAAAGTAGTGGTTTATCCACGAGAATTGAGTGAGGCAATGATAAGAAATCATTTCAATTTGGGTAACCGGTGGAATAATCGTGAGGCTCTGCTTGCACGCGAAGATTGGCTAATGCTCTATAAGGTAATTGTTTCAGTACAGACAAATATAATGGGAATTCTTTTTGGAATAAATCGATTATATGTTCATCATCCAGCTTTCAAATGGCAAAAACATTCTCTAGAGAATATGAAAATTGCGCCCAAAAATTTATCGAACCGTCTTACGTCTATTTTATTGGGACAACCTAAAAATAGTGTAAGAGAATTAGAAGTAATTACACAGGAAATTTATCAATTAATACAAAGTGAGTACCCAACTATAGATTTATCTAATGTTATTGATAAATCACTATTCTTAAGGCCAAAAAATAACTGAATAGAAAGGTCTTTGTTCAACTAACAGAGTGCTTTACTTCAAAAAGAAGTAGAGCCTTTTTCTACTTAAACTAACGGCGCAGTTGATACATCAATGTTTATAGAGGAAGGTTAGTTCAACAATGTATTTAACTTGTGTTCAACAATCGGGCCATTTAATTGAATAAGTGAATATCTGCATCTGTTATAAAGATGCATTTTTTTTAAAAAATGTTGTAACGAAATCAATAATTTTGTGATACATAGGTGAATGGCCGGACGGAAAAGGGAGGGTGGCAGTGGATAAGGACAATATATACCAAGATTATGGGGATTTTATTTTTAAATACTTGTTAACTTTGACAAACAACCTTGATTTAGCAGAGGAGCTAACTCAAGAAACATTTTATCAAGCGATTAAATCCATTAATAACTTTCACGATAATGGTAAAGCCAAGTTTTCCACGTGGCTCTGTGCAATTGCTAAAAACGTATGGCTGCAAGAATTAAACCATACAAATAAAAAACAACAATTGAAGGACTCACTAAAAAGTGAAAGCACAACATTTTACGACTTGGAAGATGAGTATATAAAAAACGAGGATAAAGTTATGTTTTTTAAAAAGGCTCATCAACTCAGTGAGGATAAACGAGAAATACTTTATTTAAGATTGTTGGGTGACTTATCGTTCAAAGAAATTGGTTCAATTTTTGAAAGGACAGAAAACTGGGCAAGAGTGACTTTTTATAGAGCAAAACTTGAAATCAGAAAGGGTGAGTAGGGTTATGAAACATAATGTATTTAAGGATTTGGCTCCTGCTTATATTGATAATTTAACAAGTGAAGAAACAAACGAACAGATAGAAAAACATATGGATCAATGTGAAGAATGCCGAAATTATTTAAACAAAATGAAGGGAGATTTATTTTCAGATGATGAAAATGAGAGAAGAAAAGATAAAAGGAACATTGATTATTTCAAAAAGGTACGCTCCAAAAATAGAAAAAAGATCTTAGTTATCGTATCATCACTACTAGCAATGTTTCTTGTTTTGATAACTGCTTATTACTTTGTGTTTGAAAATATGTGGCAAGCAAGTTCCAGTAATGTTGAAACAAACGTTCAGAGTCAGGGCACGATGGCTAAGCTCTTATTCAAAGCAAAAAAGGACAATCATTATATAATTTTAACAAATGCACTAACAGATGAGGGGTATGCACATACTATATTTGTGTATGAAAAAAGGAACGATTTCTCTACCCCAGCAAAACTCCTAAAAGATGGGGGTGGCATTTATTTCACATTTGCAGATGAAAACACACTATTACTGTACAATGGGAAGAAGAAGAAACTAACGGATGAAGATAAGGTAACTATACAATATAAAGATAAAACCGATGTAATACCTATAAAAGATTTATATGATAAAGGGAACGATGCTGAATGATTTAAAAATGAGATAGAAGTTATACCGCAAAACCAGCTAATAGTTGTCAATAATTTTCATTAAAAATAATAAAAATATCATGTTATACTAAATTTGTGTATACCAAATAACCGTCCAAATACT